>NZ_JCASIN010000002.1:0-1052198 GCF_059685915.1 Telluria sp. LT2P34 | reverse complement strand
GAACGAGGTGAAGGGCTTGATCTACATTGCAAGGTCGAGCCTTAAGGGTGGACCCAAGATGACCTTCACCTCTATTGATAGTAGCTAACCATCAATACGATCAAGATACAAGGGTGGACGCGTGAGCGGCGTAGCCGCCCACCCTACGCTTAAAACTCTTCCCAGCCGTCGCCACCGGCCGTTGCCATTTCGGCCTTGCGTGCTGTCGGCTGCGGTTTGACTGCCGGACGCGCTGCTTTTGCAGCAGGCGGCGCCAGGCGCGCGCCGGCAGGCTTGGCAAGGACTGGCGCCAACGAAGCGGTCTGCTCCTGCGCACCGATCCTGAACACCGCCACCGTCGTCGCCAGCGTCGCCGCCTGGCTGCGCATGACGTCGGCGGCGGCCGAGGTTTCCTCGACCAGGGCGGCGTTCTGCTGGGTCGCCTGGTCCATCTGGTTGATGGCCTGGTTGATCTGCTCGATGCCGGCGCTCTGCTCGCGGCTGGCGGCGCTGATCTCGGTCATGATGTCGGTGACGCGGCGGATGCTGTCGACGATTTCCTCCATCGTGCCGCCGGCTTCGCCCACCAGGCGGCTGCCGTCGCCGACCTTCGCATTCGAGTCGACGATCAGGCCCTTGATGTCCTTGGCCGCGGCCGCGGAGCGCTGGGCCAGGTTGCGCACTTCGGAGGCGACGACCGCGAAGCCGCGGCCCTGCTCGCCGGCGCGCGCCGCTTCCACGGCGGCATTCAGCGCCAGGATATTCGTCTGGAAGGCGATGCCGTCGATCACGCCGATGATGTCGGCGATCCGGCTGGACGAGGCATTGATCGCGTCCATGGTGCCGACCACCTGGCCGATCACCTGGCCGCCGCGCTCGGCCACTTGCGAGGCCGCTTCGGCCAGGGTGCTCGCCTGGCGCGCGTTTTCCGCATTCTGCTTGACGGTGGAGGTCAGTTCTTCCATCGACGAGGCCGTCTCTTCGAGCGAACTGGCCTGCTGTTCGGTACGCGCCGAAAGGTCGAGGCTGCCGGCAGCCACCTGGGCCGAGCTCGACGCGATCATGTCGGTGCCCTTGCGTACCGTCGAGACCGTGTCGACCAGGCTCGCGTTCATCTTTTTCAGGGCCGCCAGCAGCTGGCCGAGTTCGTCGGTCGAGTTGACTTCGATGCTGCTGCTCAGGTCACCGGCGGCGACCGTTTCGGCAATCGCCAGCGCCCGCGCGACCGGTGCCGTGATCGACACCGTGATGCGCCAGGCAATGAGGGCGGCCAGCGCCAGGATCACGGCGCTGAGCGCATACAGGGCGGTGACCGTGTTGTCGTAGGCGCGCTGGGCCTCGAGCACCGCCTTGCCGGCAAGCTCCTTCTGCAGCGCGATCTGGGCGTTCAGCGCCTTGCGGTACAGGGCCAGCTGCGGACGGTAATCGGACTGCAGGTAGGCTGCGGCGCCGGGCAGGTCGCCGGCGGCGATGCGCCGCATCAGCTCATCCTGGCCGGCGATGAATTTGGCATTGTGCTCCTGGGTCTGGCGCAGCAGCGCCTTGCCTTCTTCGCTGACGATGGTTTTCTGGAGGGTGGCCAGGACGTCGCCGATCTCCGTCCTTGCCTTGCCGATGTCGGCGGCCTGGGTCTTGCGGTCGTCCGCGTCGGCGTTGAGCATCATGTTGCGCAGGGCCAGCGAAATGATATTGACCTTGTGGAGCACGTCGTTCGACGCCTCGATCTTCGGCATGTAGTTGTTGACGATGACGCCGGTACCACCGTTGATCCGGCTGAGCACGCTGCTGCTGAACACGACGATGACGATAAGGAAGGCGCAGAGGATGCCGAAGCCGGCGAAAAGCCGGGTCCGGACGCGCAGGTTTGCAAGTTTCATAATGGACGTTGTTCTAAAGGTTGCGTGAGTCCGACAACGGCCCGATGCGGCGGCACGTCGTCATTTTTCTGTGTGGCAACTTAGGATAACGTCCGTAAATCCGGGTACGCGATGGTGAAAGAGCAAAAGCGGCGAACTTTTTTGGATGCGTGTTGCTTTTTGCATCCAAATAGTGCGAACGGTCGTGCTTTGCGGGAGCTTATGCGGCCTGGGCGCCGTCGATGATGCCGCCGCCCAGGCAAATGTCGCCGTCGTACAGCACGGCCGACTGGCCTGGCGTGACCGCCCATTGCGGCTCGAGGAAATCGAGCGCGAAGCGCTCCAGCCCATCGGCGGCGATGGTGCAGCCGACGTCGGCCTGGCGATAGCGCGTCTTGGCCGACAGGACGCCGGGGGCCGGCGGCTCGCCCAGCACCCAGCTGGCCTGGCCGGCCTCGAGGCGGTTTGATAACAGCCACGGATGGTCATGGCCCTGCACGATGTACAGGGTGTTGTTGGCAATGTCTTTCCGGGCCACGAACCAGGGCTCGCTGGTGCCGTCGGCATTCCTGTGCGACTTCAGGCCGCCGATGCCGATGCCCTTGCGCTGGCCCAGCGTGTAGAAGGACAGGCCGATGTGTTCGCCAACCGTCTGGCCGTTGTCGAGCTTGATCGGGCCGGGTTGATGCGACAGGTAGCGGTTCAGGAAATCCCGGAACGGCCGCTCGCCGATAAAGCAGATGCCGGTCGAATCCTTCTTCGCCGCGTTCGGCAGCTTGAGCTTTTCGGCGATCTGGCGCACCTCGGTCTTCGGGATTTCACCGAGCGGGAACAGCGACTTCGACAGCTGCGCCTGGTTCAGGCGGTGCAGGAAATAGCTTTGATCCTTGGTGTGATCGAAGGCTTTCAGCAGCTCGAATTTCCCGGCGGGATTTTCACGTACGCGCGCGTAGTGGCCGGTGGCGATCAGGTCGGCGCCCAGCTTCATTGCATGGTCGAGGAAGGCCTTGAACTTGATTTCGGCATTGCACAGCACGTCCGGATTCGGCGTGCGGCCGGCCTGGTATTCGCGCAGGAAATCGGCGAACACGCGGTCCTTGTATTCGGCGGCGAAATTCACCGCCTCGATGTCGACCCCGACCACGTCGGCCACGCTGGCCGCGTCGATCCAGTCCTGGCGCGACGAACAGAATTCGGAATCGTCGTCGTCTTCCCAGTTCTTCATGAACAGGCCGACCACCTCATAGCCCTGTTCCTTCAGCATCCAGGCCGCGACCGAGGAGTCGACCCCGCCCGACATCCCGATCACGACTTTTTTCTTGCTCATGTCACGTCCGGTTGGTTGTCAGCTCGTCCGCCGCGAACACCGACGGGTGGGTGTACAGCAGCCCCAGTTCGGTACGCTTGCCGGCGAGATAATCGTCCACGCACTGCAGCACGATCGGGCTGCGGTGGCGCTCAGTGCTGGCGGCGATTTCCTCGCGCGTCATCCACAGGGTGCGCAGGATGCCATCGTCGAGCGGCTGGTCGTATTGCTTGCCGACCGTGCCGCAAAAGGTAAAGCGCAGGTAGGTGATGTCGGCATTGCGCGACTTCGAGTAATAGCGCGACATGTACATGCCGACCAGTCCTGTCGGAATGAATTCATGCGCCGTCTCTTCGATCGACTCGCGCATCACCGCCTGCTCGAGCGACTCGCCCGGGTCGAGGTGGCCGGCCGGCTGGTTCAGCTTGATGCCTTCGCTCGTCTCTTCCTCGATCAGCAGGAAACGGCCATCGTGCTCGATGACTGCGGCAACAGTGACTGACGGTCTGAAGGTATGGGTCATGCGCGTCCTCGACAAATGAGCCGGTATTCTACAGCGACGCGCAAAGGGTTGCTCGACGGTACGTGTGCAATGCAGCAAAAATGCACCAGTTGGCGACATTTGATACAACAAACCTGGCCTTCTCGTCGATTCTGTATCGTATTCGTCTAGCCAAGCGCGGCGGGCCTAGCCTGTCATGTTAACTAGTAAAACCCATGTGTTTACGTGGTAGATTGTGAACACAACATTAATACAAGCAGGAGGGGTGCATGAGAATTGGCATTCCGGCCGAAACACGGCCGGGCGAGACCCGCGTAGCGGCAACTCCGGAGACAGTCAAGAAACTGGCAGTCAAGCATCAAATCGTGGTGCAGGCCGGCGCCGGCCTGCATGCCGCGGTGACCGACGAGGCCTATGCCGCGGCCGGCGCCACGGTCGGCAGCGCGGACGACGCGTTCGCCTGCGACATGGTGCTGAAGGTACGCGCGCCGAACGAATCCGAACGCAGCCGCATGCGCGCCGGCACGGTCGTGGTCGGCATGCTCAATCCTTTTGACAGCGACAACATCGCCGCCATGGCGGGCAGCCGCCTGACCGCCTTCGCGCTGGAAGCGGCGCCGCGCATCACGCGGGCGCAGTCGATGGACGTGCTGTCGAGTCAAGCGAACATCGCCGGCTACAAGGCCGTGATGCTCGCCGCAAACACGTATCAACGTTTCATGCCGATGCTGATGACCGCCGCCGGCACGGTCAAAGCGGCGCGCGTGCTGATCATGGGCGTCGGCGTGGCAGGCCTGCAGGCAATCGCCACCGCCAAGCGCCTGGGCGCCGTGATCGAAGCCTCGGACGTGCGTCCGCCGGTCAAGGAACAGGTCGAGTCGCTCGGCGCTAAGTTCATCGACGTGCCTTTCCTGACCGACGAAGAACGCGACATCGCGCAGGGCGCCGGAGGCTATGCACGCCAGATGCCGGCCGACTGGATGCGCCGCCAGGGCGAACTCGTGCACGAACGGGCGAAACTGGCCGACATCATCATCACCACCGCCCTGATTCCCGGTCGCGCCGCCCCGATCCTGATTTCCGAGGACACCGTGCGCGCCATGAAGCCGGGCTCGGTAATCGTCGACATGGCGATCGAGCAGGGCGGCAACTGCCCGCTCACCGAACTGGGCCGCACCGTGATCAAGCATGGCGTGACCCTGATCGGCGAACCGAACCTGGCCTCGCTGGTGGCGGCCGATGCCTCGGCCCTGTACGCGCGCAACGTGCTCGACTTCCTGAAACTCGTCTTCGACAAGGACGACGGCTTCTTCATCGACCGCGAAGACGAGATCGTGCGCGCGACCCTGCTTTGCCATGACGGCGAAACCTTAAGAAAATAACAAGGAGACTGACATGGAAATCAGCGACACCATCATCAACCTGATCATCTTCGTACTGGCCATTTACGTCGGCTACCACGTGGTCTGGACCGTCACGCCGGCCCTGCACACGCCGCTGATGGCGGTCACCAACGCCATCTCCGCCATCATCATCGTCGGCGCCATGCTGGCCGCCGGCCTGACCGAAGGCGTGCTCGGCCAGACCATGGGTACGCTCGCCGTGGCCCTGGCGGCTGTCAACGTGTTCGGCGGCTTCCTGGTCACCCAGCGCATGCTGGAAATGTTCAAGAAGAAGGAACCGCGCGCGAAGGCGGTCACGCAGAAGGAGGCCGCATGAGCTACATCAGCATGAATGTGGTCACGCTGCTCTACCTGGTGGCCTCGGTCTGCTTCATCCAGGCTTTAAAAGGGCTGTCCTCGCCATCGACGGCCCGGCTGGGCAACACCTTCGGCATGGCCGGCATGGCGATCGCGGTGGCCACCACCATCGCCCTGATTTTCAAGATGCAGGCCGAGCTGGCTGCCTCCGCCGACGCCGGCCGTGAAGGCGGCATGGGTTTTCCGCTGGTGCTGCTGGGCGTGATCGTCGGCGGCGCGATCGGCGCCTACGCAGCAAAAAAAGTCGAGATGACCAAGATGCCGGAACTGGTGGCGGCAATGCACTCGCTGATCGGCCTGGCGGCCGTCTGCATCGCCGTGGCCGCCGTGTCCGAGCCCTGGGCCTTCAACATCGCCGAGCGCGGCGGCGCGCTGCCCTTCGGTAACCGGCTCGAGCTCTTCATCGGCACCTTTGTCGGCGCCGTCACCTTCTCCGGTTCGGTGATCGCCTTCGGTAAACTGTCGGGCAAATACAAGTTCCGCCTGTTCCAGGGGGCGCCGGTGCGCTTCCCCGGCCAGCACATCCTGAACCTGGTCATCGCCATCGCCATCATCGCCCTGGGCCTCGTGTTCTGCTTCTCGGACGCGGTCGAGCCGGCCTGGACGCCGTTCGTCATCATGACCGCGCTGTCCTTCGTGCTGGGCGTCCTGATCATCATCCCGATCGGCGGCGCCGACATGCCGGTGGTGGTGTCGATGCTCAACTCCTACTCGGGCTGGGCGGCGGCCGGCATCGGTTTTTCGCTGAATAACTCGATGCTGATCATCGCCGGTTCGCTGGTGGGCTCGAGCGGCGCCATCCTCTCGTACATCATGTGCAAGGCGATGAACCGCTCCTTCTTCAACGTGATCCTGGGCGGCTTCGGCGGCGAAGCCGTGGCCGCCGTGGCCGGCGGACAGGAACAGCGTCCGGTGAAATCCGGCTCGGCCGAAGACGCCGCCTTCATCCTGCAAAATGCGGAGTCGGTCATCATCGTGCCGGGCTACGGCCTGGCGGTGGCGCGCGCCCAGCACTCGGTCAAGGAACTGGTCGACAAGCTGACCGCGCATGGCGTCCACGTGCGCTACGCGATCCACCCGGTGGCGGGGCGCATGCCGGGCCACATGAACGTGCTGCTGGCCGAGGCCGAAGTGCCCTACGACCAGGTCGCCGAGATGGAAGACATCAACGGCGAATTCGGCCAGACCGACGTGGTGCTGGTGCTGGGCGCGAACGACGTCGTGAATCCGGCCGCGAAAGACCCGAAATCGGCGATCGCCGGCATGCCGATCCTCGAGGCCTACCGCGCGAAAAGCATCATCGTCAACAAGCGCTCGATGGCCTCCGGTTATGCGGGCCTGGACAATGACCTGTTCTACATGCCGAACACGATGATGGTGTTCGGCGACGCGAAAAAGGTGATCGAGTCGATGGTGAAGGCCGTCGATTGAAGCAGTCCCGGACTCGGCGGCCCCGCGGCTTGCTTCAAAACACCCAGCCGCCGAGTTTATTTACAGCAATCAGTTAACCCGCTACAGTCGGGGTCGTCGCATTTAACCCCCTCTTCAATGTCCAAGTTGCAGTCCCCCGGCACTATTGCTCACTGGCGCGGTGAATTCACATCCGCCAGCCTCGAATCGGCCTTCCTGCGCGACCAGGGCGGCCTCATCCAGCATGAACTGACCCGTTCGCTCGCGTTTTGCGGTCTGTTTTACCTGGTATTCGCGATTGCCGACATGGCCCACCTGGGCTACAGCGGCCAGGCACTGGCCTTGCTGGTGGCGCGCGTGACGACCGCCCTGGTGGCCCTGGCAGGCATCGTCCTGACCCGGCGCAGCGCCAATCCCGGGCCCACCGCCCATCGCGTCGCCACCGTGTTCAGCAGCCTCGTGATGCTGACCTTCCTGCTGGTCGCGTATGTGCGGGGCGAGCTGTTACTGCATGGCATGTCGATGGCGATCATGCTGACCATTGTGTACCTGTTCATTCCGAACCGCCTGGTCAACGCAAGCATCATTGCAGTGGGCGCCAGCGTCGGTTTCCTGGCGCTCGTGCATGCCTCCGGCACGGTCAGCCCGCGCCACCTGGCGACCATGACGATGCTCCTGCTGCTGGCGAACCTGTTCGGCGCCGCCGCCGCGCGGCGCGACGCCCACTCGTCGCGCCGCCAATACTGGACCCAACAAATCCTGATCAACCAGTCGGTACGCGATCCCCTGACGGGCGCTTTCAATCGGCGCCACCTGAACGACGGCCTGCTCGAACGCGAAATCGACCGCGCCCGCCTCAAGGATTCCTCGCTGACGATCATCATGTGCGACCTGGACAGTTTCAAAGCCATCAACGATACCTACGGCCACCACGCCGGCGACACGCTCCTGCAGGATTTCGCAGGCTTGTTGCTGTCGATGACACGCGACGGCATCGATACCGTCGTGCGTTACGGCGGCGAAGAATTCCTGCTGATTCTGCCCGACACCACGCTTGCCGATGGCCATGCCCTGGCCGAGCGCATGCGCGCACGCCTGGCCGCAGCCACCAGCCTGCACGGCGAGGTCCGGATTAGCGCCACGGCAAGCTTTGGCGTGGTCAGCGCGCGCCTTTCGTCTTACCTGCCAAACATTGCCAGCCAGACCCTGGTGGCGCTTGCCGATGAACTGATGTACGCGGCTAAACGCGGTGGCCGTAACCGCGTTCACGCGACAGAATGGCCAGCCGCCAAGGCGGCTTGAGTCAAAGCCAGGACCGCTACGCAACAGTTCGACCCTTGCCTGGTCTTCAACTGAGACATTTTGTCCCGACGCAGGGGGCGCGCCTTTCAGTAGAATGCTCCTCTCGCAAGTACCTGCCGGGAAGTACTCAACATCATGGAATGGTTCCCTATCGTCGCCGGTGTGTTCAAGGTTCTCGCCTTGGGCACGGCCATGTTCTTCGCCGTCAAATGGCATTACGATCAAGGCAAGAAGGAGCAGAACAAGGCGCTGGAGAAGCGCGCGGTGCTGCGCGCGGCCGGGAAGGTGGCCGCAATCTTCTTGCTGGCGCTGCTGGGCCTGGGGCTGCTCACCTTTTTCCTTGTCAGCACGCTCAGTCTGGACCTGAGCTTCCCATGATGGCAAGAATCGCCGGCCGCTGACAGGCGTTCAGAAAGGTTTCGAGGCCTGCTGGTGAGGCAGCAATGCCGACCCGCCGCGGCGGCCGTACATCATCAGCTCGGCCAGCAAGCTGCGCGCCGGCTGCACCACATCCAGCGCCGCCAGTCCCAGCCCCAGCACGGATTGCAGCGGCCCGCTGCCGACAAAGGCGCGCGCCATCGCATCGGTCAAGCCGATCGTCGCTTGCCGGTCCTGGGCGCGTTCGTCGATAAAGCGCCCGATCGCTTCCGCACCGGGGCAGCGCGCCAGCAGGCGCGCCAGCACGGCGGCGTCGCGCAGGCCCAGGTTCAAGCCTTGTCCGGCGACCGGATGCAGGGTCTGGGCAGCGTTGCCGATGGCGACCGTGCGGCTGGTGGCGCGTGCTTCGGCGTTCAGGCCGAGCGGGTAGGCCAGGCGCGCCGATACCCGGGTGAAGCGCCCGAGGCGCGTGCCGAAGGCGTCGCCCAGTTCGCGCAGGAAGCCTTCCTCGCCCATCGCCAGCAGCGCCTCGGCGCGCGCGGGCTCGACGCACCAGACCAGGGCATAACCATGGCCGTCGGCGCCATCCTGCGGCAGCAGCGCCAGCGGCCCCGTATCCGTAAAACGTTCAAAGGCGCGCTGCGGGACCGGGTGGCTGGCGCTGACGCGCGCGATCACGGCGCTCTGGCCGTAATCCCGTGTTTGCGCCTTGTCTTCCTGGGCGCCGAACACGCCGCCCTCGGCGCCGACCACCACCTGCGCGGTCATGCTGCGGCCGTCGTCGAGCGCCAGCGTCACGTGTTCTTCGGTCTCGACCAGCGTGGTCACGCGCGCCGGCCGGATCACGTCGACGCCGGCGCGCTCCACGGTGCGCGAGAGCGCATCGACAACGTCGCCATAGCGCGCCACATAGCCCAGCGCATCGAGCTTGTGCTCGGCGCGGTCCATCAGGCTGCGCCCGAACTGGCCGCGGCGCGAGACGTGGATGGTGTGGATCGGGGTGGCCGGAAATGTCCAGGCCTGGACTTCCTCGAGCAGCTGGCGGCTGCCCCAGGCCAGTGCGATCGAGCGCGGATCGGCCAGCGCCTGGCCCAGCGGACGCGCATCGATCAGGGCAATGCGTTTGCCGTCCACGCCGCGCCGCGCGAGCAGGGCGGCCAGCGCCAGGCCGACCGGGCCGGCGCCGCAGATCGCGACGTCGAACGTATCTTTGTGCTCTTCCATGCTTAGCCTCTCATCAGCGCTTCGATGTCCGCCACGGTCTTCGGCGCGCCATCGGTGAGCACGCGCGCGCCGGATGCCCCGACGATGACGTCGTCCTCGATCCGGATGCCGATGTTCCAGAAGCGTTCCGGCACACCGGGCGCCGGCCGCACATAGATGCCCGGTTCGACCGTCAGCGCCATCCCCGCCAGCAAGGGGCGCGAGGGCTTGCCTTCAAGCGCCAGGTCGCGGTAGCTGCCGGTGTCGTGCACGTCCATGCCCAGCCAGTGGCCGGTGCCGTGCATATAAAACTGCGTGTACGCTTTTTCGGCCAGCACGTCGTCGACGCTCCCGAACTTGGCCGCATCAAGCAGGCTGTGATCGAGCATGCCTGCGCACAGCACCCGCAGCGCCGCCTCGTGCACGTCGCTGTAGGGCCGGCCCGGCAGGATGGCCGCCAGCGCCGCCGCCTGTGCGGCCAGCACGACTTCGTACAGGAGCTTCTGCGGCTCCGTAAACCGGCCGTTGACGGGGAAGGTGCGCGTGATGTCGGCGGCGTAGCTGTCGAACTCGCAGCCGGCGTCGATCAGCACCAGGTCGCCGTCGCGGCTTTTGGCGTTGTTGGCGCTGTAGTGCAGGATGCAGGCGTTGGCGCCCGCGGCCACGATCGGCGTGTAAGCGGGGAACTGGGCGCCGTTGCGGCGAAATTCGTAGAGCAGCTCGGCTTCGAGTTCGTATTCGAACATGCCGGGTTTGGCGGCGCGCATGGCGCGCGTGTGGGCCGCTGCCGAGATGCTTGCGGCGCGCGCCATCAGCGCCTGTTCGGTGTTGTCCTTCAGCAAGCGCATTTCGTCGAGCAGCGCCAGCAAGTGCTGGGTGCGGGCCGGGGCCGTCACGCCGCTGCGCGACTTGGCCCGCACCGCTTTCAGCCAGCCTTTGATGCGGGCGTCGAGCGCGCTGTCGTGGGCGATCGCGTAGTAGAGGCTGGGCGCGTCGGCCAGCAGGCAGGCCATCTGCGCATCGAGTTCGGAGACCGGATGGGCCTCGTCGACGCCGAAACTGCTGCGGGCGGCGGCCGGGCCGTGGCGAAAACCGTCCCAGATCTCGCGCTCGACATCCTTCTCGCGGCAGAACAGGATCGAGCGCGCCGGCGTCGCGCCGCTTGCCGCGACGATCACGAGCGCGCTTTCCGGCTCGCTGAAACCGGTCAGGTAATAAAAATAGCTGTCGTGGCGGTAGGGGTAGTCGGTGTCGCTGTTGCGCGCGACTTCGGGCGCCGTGAGCAGCACCGCCACCGCGCCCGGCTCCATGCCGGCTGCCAGGCGCGCGCGGCGGGCGCAGTAAGCAGCAGCCTGGTTCACGCGCCGGCCTGCCTGGCCTTGGCCGGCGCTACATTCAGCGGCGCATTCAGTTCTTCCAGCTGCTCGACCGTGCCGACATTCACCCAGGGGCCGTGATAGACCTCGCCGCCGACGCGCTTTTGTTCGATGAACTTGCGCATCAGCGGGCCGAACTTGAGGAAGTCGCCGGCTTTGACGCCTTCGAACATCTCCGGCCGATACACGCCGATGCCGGCAAAGTTCCACTTCGGATCGCCCTCGTTGGCCAGGGTGTACATGTCCAGGCCGAAGTCGCCCTGCGGGTTGTGCCAGGGATTCGGCGTCAGGTACAGCCAGGCGATGTCGCGCAGTTCCGGCGCCAGCGGCTGGCCGCGCGCGTCGCGCTCGGGCAGGACGTCGAAGGCCTGGGCGAAATCGAAATAGGGCGCATAGATATCGCCCGACACCGCCAGGAAAGGTTCGTCGCCGAGCAGGTGCAGCGCATTGGCGATGCCGCCCGCAGTTTCCAGCGGGGTCGGCTCGTGCGAATACACGATGCGCGCGCCGAACTGGCTGCCGTCGCCCAGCGCTTCCTCGATCATGTGGCCGAGGTGCGAATGGTTGATGACGATGTCATGGATGCCCGCGCGCACCAGGTTGACGATATGCCAGGTGATGAGCGGGCGGCCGCGCACTTTCAATAGGGGCTTGGGGCAGGTGTCCGTCAAGGGACGCATGCGCTCGCCGCGGCCGGCGGCGAAAATCATGGCTTTCATGGGCGTCTCGGTAAATAGACTCAGAAGGTGTAGCCGACCTGCGGCGCCTTGTCCTCGAACGCGTCGAGCAGGCGGATCAGGGGCTTGAGTTCGGTATAGCGGTTGGCGGTCTTGCGCACGTAGTCCATCACGGTCGGCAGGTCGCCCATGTAGATCGCCTTGCCGTCGCGGTAGTTCAGGCGGCAGAAGATGCCGAGGATTTTGAGGTGGCGCTGCAGCGCCATGAATTCGAAATCGCGGTAAAAGGCGTCGATGTCCGGATTGACCGGCAGGCCGACCTGCTTCGCGCTCTGCCAGTAGCGCACCACCCAGTCCAGCACGATTTCTTCATCCCACTGGATGTAGGCGTCGCGCAGCAGCGAGCCGAGGTCGTAGGTGACGGGGCCGTAGACGGCATCCTGGAAGTCGAGCACGCCCGGGTTGCCCTGGTCGAGGAACATCAGGTTGCGCGAATGGAAATCGCGGTGCATGAACACCTGCTGCTGCGCCAGCACGTTGGCGGTGATGGTCTCGAACACCTTGTCGAGCTGCGCTTGCTGGGCCTCGGTCATGGTCACGCCCAGGTGGCGGCTGATGAACCATTCCGGGAACAAATTCATTTCACGCAACACGAAGGCGCGGTCGAAGTCGGCCAGCACGCCGGGGCGGCTGTTCAACTGGAACTTGATCAGGGCATCGACCGCATCCGAGTACATGAAGGCGGCGTTGTCGACGTCGAGACGCGACAGGTAAGTGGTAGTGCCAAGGTCCGACAGCAGCAGGAAGCCGCGCTCGACGTCGCGCGCGACGATCGCCGGCACGGTAACGCCGGCTTCCTGCAGCAGGCCGGCCACGTGGATGAAGGCCGGCACGTTTTCGCGCTCGGGTGGTGCGTCCATCGCGATCAGAGTGTCGCCGAGTTTCGCGCGCAGTGCCGGCACGACATCGAGCCGGAAATAGCGGCGGAAGCTCGCGTCCGAGGATGCGGGACGGCGCGAACCGGCTTCCACCAGGTCGAGGGTAGCGAGCCATTCGGTCAGGGAGGCCAGGCGTGCGTCCTGTTCGAGGGAAGTAGGGGAGTTTTGATACAAAGAAGACATGAAGCGCCCAGGAGAAGCCGGTTGAGGAGGACAATTCCCATATAATAAGGGATTCAGTGCGACACGTAGTCGCTAATTTGCCGCTCTGCGGCAATGCTTTCGAAGCAGTTCATACCGCAAACATTCGCTAAGTCCTTGATTTTCAGAGGATGTTAGCGTGGGCTCTATAGGTTCGTCCAGCGAATCTAGTACTTTTTAGCCTTCAATCACCCAACCATACAATCTTAGAATCGCAAAATCGCGCCCAGAATTCTTCTGCGTCGTGAGCTTTATTGCGTCGAAAATTGGGTAAATAAGGTTGGTTGTTGCTTACAAACAACGAGCGTGAAAGAAATTTCATCGCACGTTTTAAATAAGTAGATCCGCAAGGATCTTGAAATGAACTGTTTCGTCCGAGCGCAAACTCTCGGATGTCTTGTCGTACCCGCAACTACAGGTGCTACGACCGGACGTACGACCGCCCGTCACCTACTTGGACTCTTACCACTGGCAACGGTGGTGGGTAGACGCTCCAGGGACAATGTCTCCTGCATCCGCAGCACTGCGCCTACGCGAGTGGCGCAGTGGAAAATCTCAGCAGAGGGGATTTAGGGGCTAGGTGAGTGCTGCAAGGGTAACGTAAGTGAACCGTCGGTTGAACCCCCGTAACTATTAAAAGGCCAAAGCTGCTGACAGGCCTCAACCAAAAGGTAACGTGGTCGGATATCTCTGTTGAATCAAGGGATACGTCGTCATCAAAGACCATCGGGGGATAGGCGGGCCCTAACCAGCTAACTGTGATGCTGTTGATCACTTTGGCATCTGAGGGAACGTGGTAAGCCTGATTCCTCGCCCGCGCCCATGCAAGATCGGAAGCGTGGCAGGCGACTCGGGAGAGAAGCTGATGAGGGAGCAGGTATAGGAGGATGGAAAAAGCGAACGTCTCACTGTAATGGTGGGAATAGGGATTCAGACTTTGTCCTACCGTGAAAGCGGGCAGACTTCCATCTGGTGAAATAGTCGCCATGCGACTGCATAGACAACAACTACCTCAAGGGGACGTGACTCGCCCCTTGGGGCAAGCTGCGCCCTCGAAGGGTCAACTAACGAGGTTCAGCAATGATAGAGACCAAGCATCGCGGTTCTGCGTCCTCGCACTTTCCTAACGAATGGAGCGCCATCAACTGGCGTCAAGTTCAGAAGAACGTGAGGCTCATGCAGCATCGTATAGCGAAGGCAACAATGGAACGCGACTGGCGCAGGGTGAAATCCCTGCAAAGGTGGCTGACCCGCTCGACCTGCGCCAAAGCATTGGCCGTAAGACGGGTGACTGAAAACAAAGGCAAACGCACACCTGGGGTGGATCGGCAACTATGGGACACCCCACCACTGAAACATGCAGCAATTGCCAGCCTCGAGAAGCGAAGGTATCGACCTCTGCCACTAAGGAGAGTCAATATTTCTAAGCCGAATGGAAAGATGCGCCCTCTAGGCATCCCAACCATGAAGGACAGGGCCATGCAAGCACTCCACCTGCTGGCGCTTGACCCGGTTTTGGAGACAGTCAGCGATCGAAACTCCTACGGGTTTCGCAACAGTCGCTCTACTGCCGACGCAATGCAGCAGCTATTCATTCGGCTCTCTCGCAAGGGTTCGGCCACATGGGTACTTGATGCTGATATTGAGGGGTTCTTCGACAACATCAACCACGACTGGATGACCGACAACGTCTTAATGGACAAATCGATTCTAAGGAAGTGGCTGAAGTCTGGTGTTGTTGAGGGTAAGCAGCTGATGGCGACCAAGGAAGGAACACCGCAGGGCGGCATTATCAGCCCGGCATTAGCAAACTGGACGCTTAATGGGCTGGAAGCTGAACTCATCACGCATTTAGAAGCAAAATGGGGGATTGCCAAGGCCAAGAAGCTGAAGGTCGGGGTCATACGATACGCGGATGATTTTGTCATTACAGGCGCCTCACGAGAGGTCTTGCAGGATGAAATACGGCCGTGGGTTGAGGCATTCCTCGCACAGAGGGGGCTGAGGTTAGCCGAGGCCAAGACCAAGATCGTAAACATCGACGAAGGGTTTGACTTCCTTGGGTGGAATTTTCGGAAGTATGTCCACAAGGGCTCGAAGAAACTGCTAATCAAGCCGAGTAAGAAGAACGTGAAAGCGTTCTACGAAAAGCTGAGGAACATCATTGGCGACAACCTCACGGTGACTCACGAGGAACTGATCCGCATGCTGAACCCGGTTCTAGGGGGATGGGCGCGGTATCACACTTCAGCCGTGGCGAAGCAAACGTTCTCGCGCCTGGATTCGCTGTTGTATTGGCGGCTGTGGCGATGGGCCAAGCGTAGGCACCCGATGAAAAATTCGTCGTTCGTCAGCGAGAAGTACTGGCGCACGGCGGGCAATCGAAATTGGGTGTTCGCATGTGACGTAACAAAGGAAGATGGCAAAAAGAGCACGGTGGCCCTGTACTCGCTTGCGAGCACACCCATCGAGCGGCATACGAAAATCAAAGGGGAGTACAACCCCTACGACCCGGTTTGGGAGAAGTACGGAGAGTCACTACGGCAGGAACGCATGAAGAGCAAGATGCGTTACCGAAAGGAGTGGGCCCGACTGTACGTCGACCAAAGTGGGAAGTGTGCGGTATGCGGATATGAGATGGACGTCGATACTGGCTGGCACGATCACCATATAGAGTACCGTATGTGTGGCGGCTCAGACAGCTTGGCAAATCGAGTATTATTGCACCCTGATTGTCATGCTCAAGTGCATAGCCAAAAGTTGCAAGTAGTTAAGCCGGTTCCTGAATAGGAACTTTTATTTTGCTCGAGCCGTGTGCTTCGAAAGTCGCATGCACGGTTCCACGGGGAGGGGGTTCCAGTAATGGGGCCTCCTTACCCTACATCCAAAAAATCGCCCTTTATGGTGCAGCCACAGATTCCATGAGCTGGTTTACGGCCCTACCATTCCCGCGGCGGCGGGCAGTTGCCTTGTCCGCCCTCGTCACCATGGCCTCGGGGCCGTTGCATGCGCAGCTCGCGCCGGCCACGTCTCCCGCCGACGAACAAGACCTCCCGATCACCGTCAGCGCCGAGGAGATCGACGGCCGTCCCGACCGCGAGATCAATCTCACGCGCAACGTGGAAATCACGCGCGGCCAGTCCAGGCTCACGTCCGACACCGCCTGCTACCGCCTCGTCGAAGACGAAGTCACCGCCAACGGCAATGTGAAGATGTGGCGTTTTGGCGACCGCTACCAGGGCGATTCGCTGCAATTGAACCTGTCGACCCAGCGCGGCTGGGTGCTCAATCCGCAGTACAAGCTGCAGATGAACAACGCGCAAGGCCGCGCCGACCGCATCGACTTCCTCGGCCAGGACCAGGCGCTGGTGCTTGACGGCACCTACAGCACTTGCGAAGGGCCGAATCCCGACTGGTACCTGAAGTCGAGCACGCTGCGCCTCGATTCGGGGCGCGACGTCGGCACCGCCGGCAAGACCGTCATCTATTTCAAGGACGTGCCGATCCTGGCCACGCCCGGGATGTCGTTCTCGCTCTCGGGCCAGCGCCGCTCGGGCTGGCTGCCGCCGACGATCGGCTTCGGCTCGAAGGGCGACTCCGAAGTCATGGTGCCCTATTATTTCAACATCGCCCCGAACCGCGACCTGACGGTGTTCCCGCGCCTGATGTTCGACCGTGGCCTGCAGCTGGGCGCCACTGCCCGTTATATCGGCGAAACCGCGCGCGGGCCGTATGGCGGCGAGACCCACGCCGAGTTTTTGCGCAACGACCGCGTCACGAAAACCGACCGCTGGCTCGTCAATTCCTTCCACAACCAGACGCTGGCGCCGGGCTGGACCTATGGCTGGAATGTCAACGGCGCCTCGGACGACGAATACCCGAGCGATTTTTCGCGCACGGTGTCGACCAGCGCCGAGCGCCAGCTGGTGCGCGAGTTGTACACGAGTTATTCCCGGCCGTACTGGAACCTGACGGCACGCGCCCAGAATTACCAGATCCTGCAGGAACCGGCGGCGTCGACCAATCCGGCGCTGGCGATCCCGCGGCCGTATGCACGCTTGCCGCAGGTGCTGTTCCATGCCGGCCGTTACGACGTGAAAGGTGTCGATTGGGCGATCGACGCCGACGCGACGCGCTTCGACCACCCGAGCTTCGACAGCGGCAACCGCCTGGTCGCCGTGCCGCAGATCAGTTATCCGTTCATCCGCCCGGGTTACTACATCACCCCGAAGCTGATGGTGCATGCAACCAAGTATTCGATGGACACGAATGCGCGCGGTCCCACCAGCCTGTCGCGCACGCTGCCGATCTTTTCGGTCGACAGCGGCATGGTGTTCGAGCGCGAGACCAAGCTGTTCGGCAGCGCCCTGACGCAGACCCTCGAGCCGCGCCTGTTCTATGTGCGCACGCCCTACAAGGACCAGGACCAGTTCCCGGTGTTCGACACCGGCGAGGCCGGGTTCAGCTACGCCCAGCTGTTCAGCGAGAACCGCTTCGTCGGCCCCGACCGCGTGTCCGACGCCAACCAGCTGACCGCTGCCCTGGTGTCGCGCTTTATCGAGGCCGATGGCGCCGAACGCTTGCGCCTGGCTTTCGGCCAGCGCCTGTATTTCACCGAGCCGCGGGTGCAGATGCCGGGCCGCACCCAGGAACGCCAGGGACGTTCGGACCTGCTGCTGGCGGCATCGGGCCGCATCATCAATAACTGGAACTTCGACAGCAGCGTACAATATGATGCGACCAGCACCAGTTTGTACAGCCAGAGCCATGGCGTGCGCTGGACGCCGGGACCGATGAAAGTGCTCAACGCGGAATACCGCTACGTGCGCGACAGCTTCCGCAACGTCGACGTTTCGGCGCAGTGGCCGCTGTCGATGCGCTGGTATGGCGTCGGCCGCGTCAGCTATTCGCTGCGCGACCGCCGCCTGCTCGAGAGCTTGATCGGGCTCGAGTACAAGGCCGATTGCTGGGTGTTCCGGATGGGCGCGCAGCGTTTCGTCACGGCAGCGCAAACGACCTCGACGCCGATGTTCTTCCAGCTCGAGCTCAACGGCCTGTCGCGCCTGGGCTTCGGCAACCCGCTGGAATCGTTTTACAAGAGTATTCCCGGCTATACGCGGTTGAACAGCAACGTCGGCCGTCCATAACCGGACCCTGGATGATTTTTGACCTGAATGAGTGCCTCCCAGATTATGCGTACTACCCGTTTGCATCACCTTAAGCTCGCAGCTGCGCTGCTGTGCGCGCTCACAGCCAATGCCGCCATCGGCCAGGCAAAGCCTTCCACCCCGGCCGCGACGCCTGCGCCGGGCAGCGGTTTTCTGCCGCCGGCCTCGAGCAGCGCCAACGTCATCGACTCCATCAAGGTGGTGGTCAACGACGAAGTCATCACCGTCAACGAGGTGCGCAGCCGCGTGGCCCAGATCACCGCCCGCCTGCGCGCCCAGAACGCCCAGATGCCGGCCCAGGCCGACCTCGAGCGCCAGGTGACCGAGGCCATGATCGTCGAGCGCGCCCAGCTGCAACTGGCGCGCGAGATGGGCGTGCGCATTGCCGACCGCGACCTCGACGCCGCGATCAGCCGCATCGCCGAGGGCCAGAAGATGACGGTCCAGGACATGCGCAACCAGATGGAAAAGGAAGGCATGACCTTCGCCCAGTTCCGCGAAGAGATCCGCAACGAGATCATGATGCAGCGCCTGCGCGAGCACGAGGTCGACAGCAAGATCCAGGTCTCCGACGCCGAAATCGATACCTATCTTGCCGCCGAAAAGGCCGCCGCCGCCGACAAGGTCGAGATGGACCTGGCGCAGATTTTCGTGGGCATCCCGGCCAATGCCACGCCCGAGCAGGTCGCCGCCCGCCGCGCCCGCGCCGACGAAGTGCTGCGCCAGCTGCGCACCGGCGCCGACTTCGCCAAGATCGCCACCACCTATTCCGACGCGCCCGATGCCCTCAAGGGCGGCGCGATCGGCTGGCGCGAAGTGGACCGCCTGCCGCCGCTGTTCGCCACCGAACTGCGCAAACTCAACCCCGGTCAGGTCACGCCCGTCATCAAGACGAATACCGGCTTCTACATCCTTCGCATGGCCGACAAGCGCAACCTGGCCAAGGCGCCCGAGGAGGCCGTCGTACAACAGACCCGCGCCCGCCACATCCTGCTCAAAGCCACTCCGGCCATGCCGGCCGCCGAAGTCAAGCGCAAGCTGGCCGAGCTGAAAGCGAAGATCGAGAGCAAGTCCGCGACCTTCGAAGAGCTGGCGCGCCAGAACAGCCAGGACGGTTCGGCCGCCAAGGGCGGTGACCTCGGCTGGCTGGAGCCCGGCGACCTGGTGCCCGAATTCGAGAGCGCGATGGCTGCGCTCAAGCCGGGCCAGCTGTCGGACGTGATCGAGACGCCATTCGGCTTCCACATCGTGGAAGTGCTCGAGCGCAAGAGCCAGGACATGACGCAGCAAAAGGAACGCCTGCAGGCACGCCAGGTGATCCGCGAGCGCAAGGTCGGCGAAGCCTTCGAGGACTGGGCGCGCCAGGTGCGCGACCGCGCCTACGTCGAGTTCCGCGAGGAGGCCTAAGGCCGTGGTGGCGCCGGCAGGCGTGGGTCTCGCTGTCCATTCCGCCGTGCGTCCCGCAGTTCGTCCCACCTTGGCGCTGACCGTCGGCGAACCCGCCGGTATCGGCCCCGAGATCGCGATCCGCGCGGCCTGGGCGCTGCGCGAGTTTGCCAACTGCGTGCTGGTGGGCGACGCCGCCTTCCTTGCGCTCACGGCCAGCCTGGTCGACCCCGCGATCCGCCTGGCGGCGCTGTCGATCCAGGCGCTCAGGAACAGCGGCCTGCCCCACTTCGGCCCGGACCGCATCGCCTGCGTCGACGTGCCGCTCGCCGCGCACGTGGTGCCGGGCAAGCTGGACGCGCAAAACGGCCGCGCCGTGCTGGCCACGCTCGACCTCGCGCTCGAAGGCGTGGCGGCGGGCTGGTTCGACGCCATCGTCACCGCACCCCTGCAAAAAAGCACCATCAACCAGGCCGGCGTCGCATTCTCCGGCCACACCGAATACCTGGCCGAAAAAACCGGCACGGCGCAGGTGGTGATGATGCTGGCCGGTCAGCCGGCGCACGGCCAGCCCACTCTTCGGGTGGCGCTGGCCACCACCCATTTGCCCTTGAAAGACGTGCCGGGCGCGATCACCCCCGCGCTGCTGGCCCGGGTGCTCGACATTGTCGACGCCGACTTGCGCGGCAAATTCGGCATCGCCGCGCCGCGAATCTTGGTCACCGGCCTGAACCCGCATGCCGGGGAAAACGGCTACCTCGGGCGCGAAGAAATCGACGTCATCGCGCCCGCGCTGGCGGCGGCGCGCGAACGCGGCATCGACGCGCGCGGACCGTATCCGGCCGACACCCTGTTCCAGCCGAAATACCTGCAGGACGCCGACTGTGTGCTGGCGATGTACCACGACCAGGGCTTGCCGGTGCTGAAACACGCGACCTTCGGGCGCGGCATCAACGTCACGCTCGGCCTGCCGCTGATCCGCACCTCGGTCGACCACGGCACCGCGCTCGACCTGGCCGCGCGCGGTCTCGGCCTGGCCGACTCCGGCAGCATGGAAGAGGCGATCCGCGCCGCCGTGGACATGGTCGCTGCCACGCATGCGGCCAGCCCCACACATTAACGAAAGCACCAATGAAACACGTTGCACGCAAGCGCTTCGGCCAGAACTTCCTGACCGACAAACTCGTCCTCTCAAGCATCATTGACGTCATCGCTCCACAGCGCGGCGAGACGATGGTCGAGATCGGTCCCGGCCTGGCGGCGATGACGGCGCTGCTGCTCAAGCAACTCGACCACATGCACGTCGTCGAGCTCGACCGCGACCTGGTGGCGCGCCTGGAAAAAGCCTATCCGCGCGAAAAGCTGACCATCCACTCGGGCGACGCCCTGAAATTCGATTACGGCTCGATCCCCGTGGCCGAAGGGCGCAAGTTGCGCGTGGTCGGCAACCTGCCGTACAACATTTCGAGCCCGCTGCTATTCCACCTGGCCGATTTCGCGCACCTGGTCGAGGACCAGCACTTCATGCTGCAAAAGGAAGTGGTCGAGCGCATGGTGGCCGAACCGGGCACCAAGGCCTATGGCCGCCTGTCGGTGATGCTCCAATGGCGCTACGACATGTCGCTGATGTTCATCGTGCCGCCGACCGCTTTCGATCCGCCGCCGCAGGTCGAATCGGCCATCGTGCGCATGCTGCCGATCCGCAATCAGCTCGCCGTCGATGCCGCAGCTCTGTCGACGGTAGTGCAGAAGGCGTTTTCCCAGCGCCGCAAGGTCATCCGCAACTGCGTGGCCGGCATGTTCACCGAAGCGCAGCTGGTCGAAGCCGGCATCGACCCGGGCAATCGCCCGGAAACGGTCAGCCTGGAGCAGTACGTGGCGCTGGCGAATATCCTCAAACCCGTACAGGTGGCTTGACGCACTGCACAATGCCTCTGTAAACACGGTATATCGCCCCAAGGCGCGCTTCATCGCGCGCTTTTTGCATTTCATCGCAAGCCGATGGAAAGCTTGGGGGGCGATTGCTAAAGTACTCCCATCGAAAGCCCGAACGCAGTCAGCCAAGGGCAAGTTACCACTCACAGGGAGTACTAAAATGAACGTCCTCAAACACATGGAAGCCATGTTCGTCGTCGCAGCGCTGGTCGTTGGCGTGAGCACCTATGCCAGCGCCGAGAGCTACAAGGACCAGGTCCGCGCCGAGTCGATGGTGTCGGTCGGCACCGAAAAAATGGCAGTCGTGAAGGTCGTCGGCAAGCGCCTGGCCCCGGCCACCAAGCTTGGCTGATGCAGGCAGGCGAAAAAAAAGCCCACCGTTGCGGGTGGGCTTAAATCCAATTCTTTTCTGAGGAGAGTTGGAGGAGACAGGTTCATTATGCTGCACTACGGCATATTCGTCTAATTTTCTTTACGAATAGGCGACATGCGTATTGTGAATATCTCTCTCCATGATCTTTCTCAGGCGTTCTGGCTGCAGGCCACCGTCACATTCGTCACTGGGTTGTCGCCCATGACTCCGGCGCCATTACTGACGGTGCAGGTGAAGCCGACCGGCTGCTTCAGCACCGTGATGCCGTAGGTCTGGCCATAGGTCACCGGGTTGGCCAGGGTAAAGCTGGTGGCGGCGGCGGGGATGACGACGATCGCGCCGCCCGAGCTGCCGTTGATCAGTTGCAGTTCGCCGCTGGTCAGCCCCGTTACCGTGCCGCCGACCTGGTTGCTGACCAGGACGCAGCTGATGACGGCATTGATGACGGACAGGCGACCTGCGGTGTCGGCAGTGCCGCCGTTCTGGGCGCAGACCTGGTGCTGCGGCGGGGTCTTGATGGTCACGTCGTACAGGTCGCCATAGTCGACCTGGTTTTTGAACGCATACTCGACGTTCTTCGGCGTGCGGCCGATTACCTTGCCGGCTGCATCCTTGACATCGTCATACCCGCTTGGTCCCACCGTCAGGTCTTCACCATTGTTCGTCAGCACCAGTCCCGGAAATTCCAGGCCGGTGACGACGCCGCCGATGGTAAACGACGAACTGCCGCCGCCGCAGGCGGAAAGGCCGGCGGCCAGCGCCAGGGTCAGCGCGGACAGCGCCAGGGTGGATTTCTTCAAATTAGCCTCCAGAATCATGGGGTGCAACGCACGACGATGTTCGAAACATTGCTAGCTGGCATTTTCTCGTTGGTGCCGTTTTCCACGGTGCAGTTCGGGCCGCCAGCCACGGGCAGTACGGTCACGCCATACGGCGACTCTTCCGATACCGGGGCCATCTGGAAGGTCGTGGCGTTCGGTGCGACTTCGACGCGGTCGGTGCCGTTGACGAGCACGAGGCCGCTCCTGTTGCCGAGGCCGGTGATGGTGCCGCCCAGGGTCCACTTGCGGATCGTGCAGGCGACGAAGACATTCGTGACGTTGAAGACGGCGCGGCCGGTCTGGTTGGTGACGACGCAACCGCCCGGTTCGACGTTGCTCGGCACACTCTTGACCTCGACGAAATAGCGTTCGTCGGTTTCGACCAGCTCCGTGAACAGGAAGCTGCCGGACTGAGTGACGGCAAGGTCGTTGCCGCCGTTGTTCGTCAGCACCAGGCCCGGCTTGGTGACACCGGTCGCCTGGCCGCCAATGTACAGGTCGCCGTCACCGCCGCCACAGGCGGACAGGCTCAGCGCGCATGCCAGCGCGAGGCCGGCACGCAGGGGGGAACGAATCATCATTTCTCCAAATAAAAAGGGAAGGGCTGGCGCGCGCGGGATGCGCCGGGCCGCACGGTAGAAGTTTGCCCATCATTTTAGAGCATTTGACAAGCCCCGGGCTCATTGCGCTGTGTATCAAGCTGTAACTCACGCTGTAACGATCGCGCGCTTGCACGCATTTGCTCGCATTTGCTTTTAGCCGCTGGCCTCGCTATGCTTGGTCAGCCCCCATTTATGCACGGAACATGACGCCCACCTACCGCCGCCCCTGGCCCAAAGCCGTCCTGTTCGATCTCGACGATACCCTGTGGCCGATCGCGCCCGTGATCCTGCAGGCCGAGCAGACCCTGTTCGCGTGGCTTGCCAACAACGCGCCGCGGGTAGCGGAACGCTTCACCATCGACAGCCTGCGCCAGGCGCGCCTTGAACTGCTGGCGCGCAAACCCGAGTTCCAGCTCGACCTGGGCGCCCTGCGCCGTGCCGGCTTGACCGCCGCGTTCGAGCAGGCCGGCGAAGACGCAGCCAAGGTCGAGCAGGCGATGACGGAATTCTTCGCCGCCCGCAATGCCGTGGTGCCGTATGACGATGTGCTGCCCGGCCTGCTGCGCCTGAAGGGGCGCGTGCTGATTGGCTCGGTCACCAACGGCAATGCCGACTTGCAGACCATCGGCCTGGCCCACTATTTTCATGCCTCGGTATCGGCGCCGGCGTTCGGGCGCGCCAAGCCGGACCCGGCGATTTTCCACGCCGCGCTCGCGGCGCTTGGCGTGGCGCCGCACGATGCGGTCTACGTCGGCGACGACCTCGTGCTCGATGTGCAGGGCGCCCAGCGCGCCGGGCTGCGCGCCGTGTGGATGAACCGCACCGGCAGCCGGCGCCACCTCGACGAGGGCATACAGCCGGACGCGACCGTCGCCGATTTCGACGGTTTGCTCGCCTGGCTCAAGCGCGAACACCTTTAAGCGGCGCCCTCGGGAACCATCGGAGCGATCGAACGTGCATAATAGGTCCAGAACATTCTGCCGCTTGCCCTCCCATGTCTCTTGAACCCCGTGCCCAAACCCTCCTGAAAGCCCTGGTCGAGCGTTATATCGCCGACGGCCAGCCGGTCGGGTCGCGCGCGCTCTCGAAGATCTCGGGCCTGGACCTGTCGCCGGCCACGATCCGCAACATCATGGCCGACCTCGAGGAAATGGGCTATGTCGCCAGCCCCCACACCTCGGCCGGCCGGGTGCCAACGCCGCGCGGCTACCGGCTGTTCGTCGACACCCTGCTGACGGTGCAGCACATCGACGGCCAGCACGGAGTCAGCCCCGAGCACATGCGCTTCTCGACCCAGCACCCGCAAAAGCTGATCGCCAACGCGGCGCAGATGCTGTCCTCCTTGACCCAGTTCGCCGGCGTGGTGCAGAGCCCGCGCCGCGAGTCGGTGTTCCAGCAGATCGAATTCCTGCGCCTGTCCGAGCGCCGCATCCTGCTCGTCATCGTCGACCCGCGCGGCGACGTGCAGAACCGCCTGCTGCTGACCGAGGTCGACTACACGCCGAACCAGCTGGTGCAGTCGGCCAATTACCTGAACCAGAACTTCGCCGGCCTGACCTTCGACGAAGTGCGCCGGCGCCTGGGTTCCGAACTGCGCCAGTTGCGCGACGACATCGGCGGCCTGATGCAAACGGCGGTGGAGGCCGGCACCGAGGCCATGGCGGAGCAGGGCGACGGCATGGTCATCTCCGGCGAGCGCAACCTGCTGTCGGTGTCGGACCTGTCCTCCAACATGAGTTCGCTACGCCAGATGTTCGAAATGTTCGAGCAGAAAACCGGGCTGATGCAATTGCTCGACATGTCGAGCAAGGCCGGCGGCGTGCAGATTTTTATCGGCGGCGAATCGAAGCTGGTGCCGATGGACGAAATGAGCGTGGTGACCGCGCCCTACGAGGTCAACGGCAAGATCGTCGGCACCCTGGGCGTCATCGGACCGACGCGCATGGCCTACGAGCGCGTGATTCCGATCGTGGACATCACGGCCAAATTGCTGTCGAATGCCTTGAGCCATTCCTGATCGGCCATGGCCGCGTGGAACATAAAAAATGGCGCCATCGGCGCCATTGTTCGTTGCAGCCTGCAGCCCTCAATTCCGATGCGGGCAGGCCGGCTTGATGCAATTGCCGTAGATGGCCAGCGCGTGCTCGGCGATCTTGAAGCCGCGTTCGACGGCGATCTTGTGCTGCCGCGATTCGATTTCTTCGTCGTAGAATTCTTCGACATGGCCGCAGTCGAGGCAGACCAGGTGGTCGTGGTGCGAACCGGCATTCAGTTCATAAATCGCCTTGCCGGTTTCGAAGTGATTGCGGTTCAGCAGGCCGGCCTGCTCGAACTGGGTCAGGACCCGATACACGGTCGCCAGGCCGACATCCATGTTCTCGGCAAGCAGGATTTTGTAGACGTCTTCCGCCGTCAGGTGCCGCACTTCGCTGTTCTGAAAAATTTCCAGGATCTTCAGGCGCGGCAACGTCGCCTTCAGGCCGCTCGCCTTCAGGTCGGTCGGATTGTTACTCATGTTTGTTACTCGTAGATGGGCGGAGTGCTTTATGATATAGCGTTTTGGAAGCTCCCGCTTAATCGTTTTGAGGTTACTTATGCGCGTCATCGATGCTCTTGTCCGTCGTTCCCATGCCCGCGCCGCGCTCGCTGCGGGCCTCGCATGCACGCTGCTCCTGTCCGGTTGCGCATCCTGGCGTAACGCGACGCAGCCGGCCGCGCCGGCCAACACGTCCCCGCAAGCAATGCAAGCCGATGCGGACAAAGCGGCTGCGCTGGCCAATTCCGGTGCGCAAACGACGCAGGTCACCAAGCTGCAGAAATTCCTGTGGGTGTTCTCGCCTTACCGTCCGGACATCCAGCAAGGTAACTTCGTCTCCCAGGAAATGCTGTCGCAACTGAAAGTGGGCCAGACCCGCGACCAGGTGCGCTTCCTGCTGGGGACACCGCTGCTGACCGACATGTTCCACGCCAACCGCTGGGACTATCCGTTCTATCTGGCGCGTGGCAATGGCGAGCTGACCACCAGCCGCGTCACCGTGTATTTCAAGGATGACGTGGTCGAGCGTTTCGACGGCGGCAACCTGCCGACCGAGCGCGAGTACATCGCGCGCATCGCCGGCCCGATCAAGCAATTCAACAAGGACGCGAAGAAGGCCGCCGCGCCATCGACCCGCCCGATCGAGCCCACGAATGCCGCGCAACCGGCCACCTCGACCACCACCCCATAACGTCATGAAGCAGATGAAAATCGCGGTGGCCGGCGCCAGCGGGCGCATGGGCCGCATGCTGGTCGAGGCGATCGCGGCCGCGCCCGACGCAGTGCTGGCCGGCGCGCTCGACGTGGCGGGCTCTCCCGCCATCGGCCAGGACGCCGGCGCCTTTTCGGGCCAGCTCACCGGCGTCATCATCGAGTCCGACCTGGCGCGCGCGCTGCTTGGGGCCGACTGCCTGATCGACTTCACCCGCCCCGAAGGCACGCTCGAGCACCTGCGCTATTGCGCCGAGCATGGCGTCAAGATCGTCATCGGCACCACCGGTTTCGACGACGCCGGCAAGGCGGCAATTACCGCCGCCGCCGACAAGACCGCCGTCGTGTTCGCACCGAACATGAGCGTGGGCGTGAACGTCACCCTGAAACTGCTGGAGCTGGCCGCCAAAAGCTTCGCCGAAGGCTATGACATCGAAATCATCGAGGCGCACCACCGGCACAAGGTCGATGCGCCCTCGGGCACCGCCCTCAAGATGGGCGAAGTCATTGCCGACGCGCTCGGGCGCGACCTGAAAGACTGCGCCGTGTATGGCCGCGAAGGCGTCACCGGCGAGCGCGATCCGTCGACCATCGGTTTCGCCACCGTGCGCGGCGGCGATATCGTGGGCGACCATACCGTGCTGTTCGCCGGCACCGGCGAGCGCATCGAGATCACCCACAAATCGAGCAGCCGCGTCACCTACGCGCATGGCGCCCTGCGCGCCGCACGCTTCATCGCCGGCCGCGCGAATGGCCTGTACGATATGCAGGACGTACTGGGACTCCAAACGGGATCGAAAGGCTGAATATGGCAATTGCAGAACTGAATGGCGCGGCCATCGTCGACGAAGCCTCGTTTTATGCCGAGAGCCGCAACGCCTTCGGCTTCCACACCGCGTCCGGCGACACCATCGACACCTGGGTCGACTGCCTGAGCTACCTGCGCGACGACGAGAACATGACCAAGTTCCGCCTGCAGCCCGACGAAGTGCTGGAAATCGTCATCACCGACAGCGGCCCCCTGCGCGGCCGCCTGCCCGACCTGGTCGACGAAATCATCTTCTGCGTCGGCGGCATCAACGAGCGCTACGAGGATTACGGCGAGAAGCCGGCGCTGGAACTGGTGTTGCGCTAAGGGTTTTGCAGCATGAAACGGCTGGGCAAGGCCGCACTGCTGCTGCTCGCGTTATTGCTGGCCTACCTCGCCATCGCCGCTGCCTGGGCGGCAGCGTCGAGCGACGAGCTGCTCGCACGGCATCCGGACACACGCCAGGTAGCGCTGTCGCCACGCCAGCGCGATATCCTGCTCAGGATCGAAGACCCGACCTTCTTTTCCCATCATGGACTCAGCCTGGCCGACGGCCAGGGCCTCGCCACGATCTCGTCCGGCGTTGCACGCGAGTTGTTCCTGTACGGGCCAAAGCTGGACGGCGTCAAAGGACTGCTGCAAGACTTTTACCGCAGCGTGTTCGACTGCTGCAAGAAGGTCGACCTCGGCCGCGATACGATGGCGCTGGTGCTCGATGCCAGAACCTCGAAAGAGCGCCAGCTGGCCATCTACGTGTTCAGCGTCTACATGGGGCGCGATGAGGGCCGGCAGGTACGCGGCCTGGAGGCGGCGGCCGACGCTTACCTTGGCAAACCGCTGGCCGCAGCCAGCGACGACGAGATGGCGCAACTGGTCGCCATGATCCGCGCCCCGAATGCCCTGCATCCGGTGCGCGAGCGGGCGGCGTACCAGCTGCGCCTGGCGCGGGTGAGGGCGCTGCTGGCGGGACGCTGCAAGCCGGCGGGCTGGTTCGACACGACCTACGCGCAGTGCGCGGGTTAGGCGTCCTTCTGCATCTGCCGCGAGGTCTTCCAGCCCTTCGCCGTAGTAGAAGATGAACCAGTATAATGTTCTGCTCCACTCCCACATTCCGTCCGCAGAACATCATGCAAGATAAATATAGTCCAGCCGAAGTTGAACAGGGCGCGCAGGCGTACTGGAAATCGATCGATGCGTATAAAGCCATCGAGCACGATCCACGTTTTCCTAAAGGCAAGTATTACGCCTGTTCGATGCTGCCTTACCCGTCCGGCAAGCTGCACATGGGGCATGTGCGCAACTATACGATCAACGACGTGATGTACCGCTACCTGCGGATGAACGGCTACAACGTGCTCATGCCGATGGGCTGGGACGCCTTCGGCATGCCGGCCGAGAACGCGGCGATGGCGAACAGCGTGCCGCCGGCCGAATGGACCTATTCGAACATCGCCCACATGCGCGGGCAGATGGAGTCGATGGGTCTCGCCATCGACTGGTCGCGCGAAATGACCGCCTGCAAGCCGGAATACTACAAGTGGAACCAGTGGATGTTCCTCAAGATGCTGGAAAAAGGGATCATCTACCAGAAGACCGGCACCGTGAACTGGGACCCGGTCGACCAGACCGTGCTCGCCAACGAGCAGGTCGTCGACGGGCGCGGCTGGCGTTCCGGCGCGCCGATCGAAAAGCGCGAAATCCCGATGTACTACGTGCGCATCACCGACTATGCCGACGAACTGCTCGATTACGTCGACAACAAGCTGCCGGGCTGGCCCGAGCGCGTGCGCACCATGCAGACCAACTGGATCGGCAAGTCGGTCGGCGTGCGCTTCGCCTTCCCGCACGTGATCATGGACGACGCCGGTGAGCTGATCAACGACGGTAAGCTCTACGTCTTCACCACCCGCGCCGACACCATCATGGGCGTGACCTTCTGCGCCGTGGCCGCCGAACACCCGCTGGCCCAGCACGCCGCGAGCACCAATCCGGATCTCGCCGCCTTCATCGCCGAGTGCAAGCTCGGTTCCGTCATCGAAGCCGACATGGCGACGATGGAAAAGAAGGGCATGCCGACCGGCCTGTTCGTCACCCACCCAGTAACCGGCGAGCAGGTGCCGGTCTGGGTCGGCAACTACGTCCTGATCACCTATGGCGACGGCGCCGTGATGGGCGTGCCGGGCCACGACGAGCGCGATTTCGAATTCGCCAAAAAATACGATTTGCCGATCAAGCAGGTCGTCGAAGTCGAAGGCCAGGAGTATTCGCTGGACGGCTGGCAGGCCTGGTACGGCGACAAGGAAAGCGGCCGCGTCATCAATTCGGGCAAGTACGACGGCCTCGATTACACGGCGGCCGTGAATGCGGTGTCGGGCGACCTGGCGGCGCAGGGCCTGGGCGACAAGAAGGTCACCTTCCGCCTGCGCGACTGGGGCATTTCGCGCCAGCGCTACTGGGGCACGCCGATCCCGATGATCCACTGCGCCGAGTGCGGCGTGGTGCCGGTGCCGGAAGCGGACCTGCCGGTCGTGCTGCCCGAGCACCTGGTCCCTGACGGCACCGGCAACCCGCTGAACAAGGACGACGCCTTCCTGAAGTGCGACTGCCCGAAATGCGGCAAGAGCGCGCGCCGCGAGACCGACACGATGGACACCTTCATCGATTCGTCCTGGTACTACATGCGCTATACCTCGCCGGGCTCGAACGAGGCCATGGTCGACGCGCGCAACGATTACTGGATGCCGATGGACCAGTACATCGGCGGCATCGAGCACGCCGTCATGCACCTGCTGTACGCGCGCTTCTGGACCAAGGTCATGCGCGACTTCGGCCTGGTGAAATTCGACGAGCCGTTCGTGAACCTGCTGACCCAGGGCATGGTCCTGAACGAGACCTATTACCGCGAAGACGCCTCCGGCAAGAAAACCTGGTTCAACCCGGCCGACGTCGAACTCGTGTTCGACGACAAGGGCCGCCCGCAGAGCGCGACCCTGAAAAGCGATGGCCAGCCGGTGCAGATCGGCGGCACCGAAAAGATGTCGAAGTCGAAGAACAACGGCATCGATCCGCAAGCGCAGATCGCGCAGTACGGCGCCGACACCGCGCGCCTGTTCACGATGTTCGCCTCGCCGCCGGAACAGACCCTGGAGTGGTCGGATACCGGCGTGGAAGGCGCCAGCCGCTTCCTGCGCCGTGTCTGGGCCTTCGCCTATGCCCAGCGCGAACGCGTTGCCGCGGCCTTGGCCGGCCAGCAGCAAGGAACTGTGGAAGAAGCCCATAAAACGCTGCGCCGCGAAGTGCACAAGATCCTGCAGCAGGCCGACTACGACCTCAAGCGCATCCAGTACAACACCGTGGTGTCGGCCTGCATGAAGATGCTCAACACGCTGGAGCAGGCAAAGCTGGCCGAGGGCGTGGCCGGCGACGCCGTCATCGCCGAGGGCCTGTCGGTCTTCCTGCGCATGCTGAACCCGGTGGCGCCGCACATCACCCACGCGCTGTGGCAGGAACTCGGCTACGCACAGGTCCACGGCGACATCCTCGACGTGCAGTGGCCGGAAGTGGATGCGCAGGCGCTGGAGCAGGCCGAGATCGAGATGATGATCCAGGTGAACGGCAAGCTGCGCGGCTCGGTGAAGGTGGCCAAGGATGCCGACAAGGCGACGGTCGAGGCGGCCGCGCTGGCCTGCGAAGCCGTTCAGAAGTTCCTCGAAGGCGCGCCGAAGAAGGTCATCGTCGTGCCCGGCAAACTCGTCAACATCGTGGTCTGAACCATGCGCGCCCCTTTGACTCTCTTCAAGCGCGCGGCGGCGGCCTTGCTGCTGGCGCTGACGGTGGCCGCGTGCGGCTTCCAGCTGCGCGGCTCGACCGGCGCCTACGACATGCCCTTCTCCAGCATCTACCTGGCCTTCCCGGACACCTCGCCGCTCGGCAATGAGCTCAGGCGCAACCTGCGCGCCGGCGAGCGCGTCGTCGTCACGCCGACCCAGGACGGCGCACAGGCGCGCTTCGAGGTGCTGTCCGAAACCCGCAACAAGGCCGTCCTGTCGCTGAATAACCTGGGCCGCGTGCGCGAGTACCTGCTGAGCTATACGCTGGTGTTCCAGGTGCGCGACGCCAGCGGCAAGCTGCTGCTGGGGCCGACCGACATCACGCTGCGCCGCAACCTCGCCTTCAGCGAGGAAGCGGTGCTGGCCAAGGAAGGCGAAGAAGCGCTGCTGTACCGCGACATGCAGTCCGACCTGGTGCAGCAGGTCATGCGCCGCCTGGCGGCCGTGAAACTCCAGTGAGCACAGCAGGCGCAACAGGGATGATCGATGCAACTACGGCCTGAGGCGCTCGAGCCCCACCTGGCAAAAGGACTCGCCCCGTTGTACGTCATCACCAGCGACGAGCACCTGCTGGCGCTGGAGGCGGCCGACAAGATCCGCCGCGCCGCGCACGCCGCCGGCCACACCGAACGCGAGGTCCTGAGCGTCGAGCGCAGCTTCAAATGGGGCGAGCTGCTGGCGGCGAACCAGGCCTTGTCCCTGTTCGGCGACAAGAAGCTGATCGAACTGCGCATCCCCAGCGGCAAACCGGGCAAGGACGGCGGCGCCGCCCTGCAGGCCTATGCCAAGGACCTCAGCCCCGACAACATCACCATCATCACGCTGCCGAAACTCGACTGGCAGACGGCAAAGGCGGCTTGGGTCGGCGCCCTGCAGCAGGCCGCCGTGTACATCGAGATCCCAAGCATCGAACGGGCGCAGCTGCCGGCCTGGATCGGCCAGCGCCTGGCGGCGCAAGGGCAGGGCGCGGACCGCACGGCGCTCGACTTCATCGCCGACCGGGTCGAGGGCAACCTGCTGGCGGCGCACCAGGAAATCCAGAAGCTGGGCCTGCTGCACGAGCCGGGAAAACTGAGCTACGAGCAGGTGCAGGACGCGGTGCTGAACGTGGCGCGCTATGATGTCTTCAAGCTGTCGGAAGCGATGCTGGCCGGCGACCCGGCGCGCCTGACGCGCATGCTCGAGGGGCTCAAAGGAGAGGGCGAGGCGCTGCCGCTGGTGCTGTGGGCCGTCTCCGAAGAGCTGCGCACGCTGCTGAAACTGAAGGCCGGGATGGCGCAGGGGCGTCCGCTCGGGGCTTTGATGAAGGAATACCGGATCTGGGGGCCGCGCGAGCGCATGATGGAGCCGGCGCTGCGGCGGGTCTCGCTCGCCACGCTCTCGAACGCGCTGCAGCAGGCGGCGCAGGTGGACAAGATGGTCAAGGGCCTGCGCGCCAAGGGGTTTGCCGGCGATGCGTGGGATGCGATGCTGCAGCTGGCCTTGCGGGTGGCCGGGTAGGGAAGGAAGCGACACCATGGACATCACCGACTACATGCACACCCTGGGCCGCCAGGCCCGCACGGCCGCGCGCGCGATGGCGCGGGCCGATGGCGCCGCGCGCAACCGTGCGCTGCTCCTGATCGCCGAAGCCATCGAACGCGATGCTTCGCTCCTGTCCGCGGCCAACGGGCGCGATCTCGAGGCCGCCCGCAATGCCGGCCTCGAACCCGCGCTGCTCGAGCGCCTGGCCCTGTCTCCAGGCGCGATCGCGACCATGGTCGACGGCCTGCGCCAGATCGCCGCGCTGCCCGATCCCGTCGGCGGCATCTCGAACATGACAACCCGCCCGAGCGGCATCCAGGTCGGCCAGATGCGCGTGCCGCTGGGCGTGATCGGCATCATCTACGAGGCGCGCCCGAACGTCACGGTGGACGCCGCGGGCCTGTGCATCAAGAGCGGCAACGCGGCGATCCTGCGCGGCGGCTCCGAAGCCATCCATTGCAACCGGGCGCTGGCGGCATTGGTCGCCGAAGGTGTCGGCAAAGCCGGGCTGCCGGTCGATGCCGTGCAGGTGGTCGACACGGTCGACCGCGCCGCCGTCGGCGTCCTGATCACGATGCCGCACTACGTGGACGTGATCGTGCCGCGCGGCGGCAAAAGCCTGATCGCGCGCCTGATGGCGGAAGCGACGGTCCCGATGATCAAGCACCTCGACGGCATCTGCCACGTCTACATCGACGACAAGGCCGACGTCGCGAAAGCGCTGCCGATTGCGTTCAATGCCAAATGCCACCGCTACGGCACCTGCAACACGATGGAAACGCTGCTGGTGGCGCGCTCGGTCGCTGCAAGCGTGCTGCCGCAACTGGCGCAACTGTATGAAACTGAACAGGTCGAGCTGCGCGCCGACGCCGAGGCCCACGCGATCCTGGCCGGCTACCCGCGGCTGGCCGCGGCCAGCGAAGAAGACTGGAATACCGAATACCTGGCGCCGATCCTGGCGATCAAGGTGGTGGCCGGCATCGACGAAGCGATGGACCACATCGACCGCTATTCGTCCAAGCACACGGACGCGATCGTCACCGAAGACTACAGCGCGGCCCTGCGCTTCCTGCGCGAGGTGGATTCGGCTTCGGTGATGGTGAACGCCTCGACCCGGTTCGCCGACGGTTTCGAGTATGGGCTGGGCGCCGAAATCGGCATCTCGAACGACAAGCTGCACGCACGCGGCCCGGTCGGGCTGGAAGGGCTCACTTCACTCAAATACGTCGTCTTCGGTCACGGCGAAATTCGCACCTGACAACACCCTCATGGCGGCGTTGCACCGTCTCGCCGTACTAGCGTACTGTCATCGACGGTGCGCCTTGCCCTGAGGGCGCTGTCAGGCGCTCTGATGTTTTAATAATAAGGAATTTATGTACCTCTGGATCAAAGCCTTCCACATCATCTTCATCGCCTCCTGGTTCGCCGGCCTGTTCTACCTGCCGCGCATCTACGTCAACCTGGCCCAGGAAAGCGACGCCGCTGCCACTGCGCGCCTGCTCGGCATGGCGCGCCGGCTGTTCCGTTTCACGACCATCCTGGCGCTGCCGGCGCTGTTGCTGGGCCTCTGGCTGATGCTGGGCTTCGGCATCAAGGGCGGCTGGATGCATGCGAAACTGGCGCTGGTGGTACTGGCGATCGGCTACCATCATGCCTGCGGCTCGCTGCTCAGGAAATTCGAGCGCGGCGCGAATGTGCGCAGCCATACCTGGTATCGCTGGTTCAACGAAGTGCCGGTGGTCTTGCTGGTCCTGATCGTGATCCTGGTGGTGGTCAAGCCGTTCTGAATTCCCATGGCCGCAAGCGGAGGCGCTTGCGGCAACAATCTTTTTTTACCAACGGACAAAGGGTACTCCCATGACCTCATATTTTTGCCCATGCCCGCGCGGCATGGAAGCGGCGCTTGCCGAAGAAATCGCTGAAATCGCAGAGCAGCACAGCAGTACGCTGAAGGTGCACCAACAGGTGCCGGGCGGCGTGCACTGCTCGGGCAGCCTGGTCGATTCCTACCTCGTCAACCTGCATTCGCGGATTGCCTCGCGCGTGCTGATGCGCATGGCCCAGCGCAGCTACACCACCGAAAACGACATCTACGACCTCGTGCTCGAGCAGCCCTGGGAAGACTGGTTCGGCGTCGGCCACACGATCCGGGTCGACGTCACGGCGGTGAAATCGCCGCTGCGCAGCCTCGAATTCACGACCCTGAAAATCAAGGACGCGATCTGCGACCGCTTCCGCGACCAGTTCGGCGAGCGCCCGTCGGTCGACACGCGCGAGCCGGACATGCGCATCGTCGGTTTCCTCGATGCGCGCAACTTCATCATCTACCTCGACACGTCGGGCGAAGCGCTGTTCAAGCGCGGCTGGCGCGAAGAAACGGGCGACGCGCCGCTGCGCGAGAACCTGGCGGCCGGCATGCTGCGCGTGGCGGGCTGGAAGCCGGGCACGCCGCTGTTCGACCCGATGTGCGGCTCGGGCACGATCCTGATCGAGGCGGCCCAGATCCTGCAGGGTATTCCCGCGGGCGCGCGGCGCCGCTTCGCGTTCGAAAAATTCGCCGATTTCGACAGCAAGGCCTGGCAAGACATGAAGGCCGCGATCAAGGCCAATCCGCTGCCTGCAGAGCCCAGCATCTTCGGTTCCGACATTTCCGGCGACATGGTCGAGATGACGCGGCATAACCTGAAAATCGCGGGCATCATGTTTGAAGTGCCCCTGAAACAGATCGAGGCGCAGCACGTGAGCCCGCCGGTCGAGGGCCCGGGCATCCTGCTGACCAACCCGCCCTACGGCGAACGCATCGGCGTGCGCGGGGATTCGACCATGGCGCCGGACGACATGGCGGTGTCTTTCTATTCGGCGCTGGGCACCACGCTCAAGCAGCGTTTCGCCGGCTGGACCGTGTTCCTGTTCACCGCCGACCTGTCGCTGCCGAAGCTGCTGCGCCTGAAAGAAGCGCGCAAGACGCCGTTCTTCAACGGCGCCCTCGAATGCCGCCTGTTCCGCTTCGACATGGTGGCCGGCTACAACCGCCGCGAGGAAGCCAAGCCAAAACCGGGCCTGCCGCAGGAATAAGCCATGCTGCCGCCGACCGAACCCGACCTGCTGCCGAAAGACCCCGTGGTCCCGGTGCCGCTGCCGGCGCCGCACAAGATCGTCATGCTGTCGGCAGGCGGCCTGGCGATGGTGCTGGCGGCGCTGGCGATGCTGGGGCCGTTCTCGATCGACGCCTACCTGCCGGCTTTCCCGCAGATCCAGGCCGACTTGCGGGCCACGCCACTCGAAGTGCAGCAGACCCTGACCGCCTACATGCTGGCGTTTTCCGGCATGGTGCTGTGGCACGGCGCGCTGTCGGACGCGTTTGGACGGCGCAACGTGATCCTGGTGGCGCTGGTTGTGTTCGCGATCGGCACCCTGGGCTGCGCGGCCGCCTCCACCGTGCATTACCTGTGGGTGTTCCGCATCATGCAGGGGGTGTCGGCCGGCGCCGGGGTGGTGGTCGGGCGCGCCATCATCCGCGACCTGTATTCGGATGCGCCGGCGGCGCGCCTGCTGTCGATGGTGACGATGATTTTCTCGATCGCGCCGGCCCTGGCTCCGGTGCTGGGTGGCTGGATCGTCACCTGGTTCGACTGGCGCGCGATCTTCCTGGCGCTGTGCGGCTATACGGTGGTGCTGGGCTGGGTATGCTGGCAGCACCTGCCGGAAACGGTGCCGCCCGGCCAGCGCCAGCCCTTCAATCCGCGCTTCCTGGCGCAGAGCTACAGCGCCATTTTCAGCTCCGTGCTGTTCCACCTGAAGGCCGGCATCACGGCCCTGAACTTTGCCGGGCTGTTCCTCTACATTACCGCCTCGCCGGTGCTGCTGCCGGTGCACCTCGGGCTCGGCCCCTCGGAATTTGCCTGGCTGTTCGTGCCGACCGTGAGCGGCATTTTCCTGGGCTCGATGGCGGCCAACCGCATGGCCGGCAAGCAGAGCTTCGCGCGCCAGATCTGGATGGGTTTCGGCTTCATGCTCAGCGCCGTCGCCTTCAATGTCGGCTACCACCTGTTCCTGCCGCCGGCGCTGCCGTGGACGGTGCTGCCGATGTTCGTGTTCACCTTCGGCAGCTCGCTCATTTCGCCCGGCGCGACCCTGCTCGCGCTCGACCTGTTCCCGCACATCCGCGGTACCGCCGCGTCCTGCCAGTCCTTCATCACGACCCTGCTCGGCGCAATCGTGGCCGGCGTGATTTCGCCGGCGCTGTCGCATTCGGTGCTGGCGCTGGCGCTGGGCCAGGCCGGTTTCGCCGTGCTCTCGCTGCTGCTGTGGCTGACGGCCCGCCGCTACCGCCGGGTCAGGGAGCAGCGCGGCGCGTAGCACTGAGCATGACACCGCCGTTTCAGGTGTAAAAATGCTTTTATTGCAATAAAGTGTACCTAATATGCATAATTGTCCCAGGACTGACCAGACTTTTTACAGAAAGTATTGTTCCTGATCAGAAATGTATATATGCTAAGACGGCTTTTTAACAATGGAACAGAGGCAATTTATTTTCTCTGTTTCAAAGATTGCTTGATTGTCATGTCGTGGTAGCCCCGTCGGGAGCGCCACCCCGCAACCATCGTTTAGTGGCGTCCTCGCTTGAGACAATGCATCAACCAGACCAGGATATCCGCAATCGCCTGTTGATCGCCCGCTTGCCGGCGATGCCGCAGATACTCATCAAGCTGCTCGGGCACCTGCAGGCCGACGACCTCGGCATGCCGGAGCTGGCGGCCCTGATCGCGAACGACGCCGGCATTACCGGCAAGCTGCTGGCCACGGCCAGCAGTTCGGCCTATCACCGCAGTGGCCGCGGCACCAGCCTCGAACAGTCGCTCGTTGCGCTCGGCACCGACATGATCAAGACGCTGGTGATCAGCGATTCGGTGTTCCAGACCTTCAGCAGCTTCCCGCATTCCGGCAGCACCGACCTGCGCGCCTTCTGGAAAACCTCGCTGGCAGCGGCCGTGATCGCACGCGACATCGCGCGCCGCATCGACTATCCGCAGCTCGAGGAAGCCTATCTGGCCGGCCTGCTGCACAACGTCGGACGCCTGGCGCTGCTGGCCACCGCGCCCAAGGAATACGCGTTCAACTTTACCGCGCGCGACGACGAAAACCTGTGCGCGGTCGAGCAGCGCACGCTGCAGATCACCCACGCCGAAGCCGGCGCCTGGCTGATCGAGCGCTGGCAGCTCGACTCCTTCATGGCCGACGCCGTGCTGTACCACCACGAGTCGAGCGAGCGCCTGCAGTCGGCCCATCCCCTGATCCGCATCGTGCGCCTGGCGCACCTGATGGCCTGCCACTCCGAAGACCGCGAGGCAATGGGCGAGGGCGCGGCGCTGTGCGGCATCGAAGAGACTGAACTCGACGCGATGCTGACATCGGGCGCGCGCCAGGTCGACAAGGCCGCCGCCCACCTCGGCATCGACCTCGCCGGCGCCGACGACATCCCGACCCCGCCGGCCTATGCGCCGCCGACGCTCGACCCGGTCCAGCAGCGCCTCTCGGAAGAAGTGCGCAACCTGGTGCTGGTGTCGGAAGTCGGCCAGACCTTCGCGCGCCAGCAGGGCGAAAGCGGCCTGCTCGAATCGATGACGCGCTCGGCGCGCATCCTCTTCGATTTCGACAACACCGTGATCCTGCTCGAAAACCCCACCGGCCAGACCCTGGTCGGCGCGCCGAGTGGCAGCAGCGGTCGGATCGCCGAGTTCACCATCCCGCTGGGCAGGGGCGGCCAGGTGGCCGAGGCCGTGCAGCAGCGGCGCACCGCGTATATCCGGCGCGACGCCGAGGCGCTCGCCCTGCCCGAAGAACAGCTGCTGCGCATGCTCGGCACCGAAAGCATGGTCTGCCTGCCGCTGGTGGCGGGCGGGCGCTGCCTCGGCGTGATGGTCGGCGGCATCCAGGGCTGGCAGCTGGCCGATTGCCAGAAGCGCGAGCGCTTCATGCAGGCCTTCGGCGCCCAGGCCGCGAGCGCGCTCGAAACCGCGTTTTCCGAGCGCGGCAATGCGCGGCGCCAGCTGGCCAGCGTCGCCGAGGAATACCGCGAGGCCTCGCGCCGCGTGGTGCACGAGGTGAACAACCCGCTGTCGATCATTAAGAACTACCTGAGTGTCCTCGACAGCAAACTGGCGCGCCAGGAGCCGGTTACCACCGAAATGTCGGTCCTGAACGAAGAGATCGACCGCGTCGGCCAGCTGATCGGCAGCCTGGCCGAAATCCAGCCGGCCGCCACCGGTCCGCGTCCGCTCGACGTGGCCAAGGTGGTCGACGAGGTGGTGCGCCTGTTCCGCGCCGGCCAGTTCGTCCCGGCCGGCGTCCAGATCGCCACCAGCATGAACGACGAGGCGCGCCTGGTCGAGGGCGACGCCGACCTGCTCAAGCAGATCCTGGTGAACCTCGTCAAGAACGCGGTCGAGGCGCTGGCCGGTGGCGGGCGCATCGAGATCGTCAACCGCGGCCATGTCCACCGCGAGCGCAAGCTGTACCTGGAACTGGCCGTGACCGATACCGGTCCGGGCCTGTCGCCGGACGTGATGGCCAACCTGTTCTCGGTTGTGCGCAGCACCAAGGACGGCGCGCACCGTGGCCTGGGCCTGTCGATCGTCCATGGCCTGGTCAAGAAGCTGGGCGGCCAGATCGCCTGCCGCAGCGGCCGTGGCGGCACGGCATTCGAAATCCTGCTGCCGGCCTGGTCCGGCACCAGCTCCAACCCGGCGCCGGCACTTCCGGCGCGCGCAATCGGTTCTGTTTAAGGTCATGATGAACGAGTACAGCGCTAGCGGCGAACCAGGCGCACCTGCCGATTATGAAGACCAGCCACGCCTGCTCCTCGTCGACGACGAGCCGCGCCTGCTCGCTTCGCTCTACGAACTGCTGCGCGACCGCGGCTTCCACCTGACCACGGCCAGCTCCGGCACCGAGGCGATCGCCCACCTGTCGCGCTTCCGTTTCGACCTGGTCCTGCTCGATTTGCGCATGCCCGACATCGGCGGCCACGAGATCATGGACTTCATGAACGAGCGCGGCGTCGACGCCGACGTCATCGTGATGAGCGGCGAAGTCGGCATCGACGCGGCCATCGGCGCCTTGAAGCGCGGCGCCTACGACTACCTGCGCAAGCCCTACAGCCGCGAAGAGCTGCTGAAAACGGTCGGCAACGCGCTCGAGCAGCGCCGCCTGGCCGGCGCCAACCTGCGCATCGCGAACCAGCTGGAAAACTCGGAAAAGATGTACCGCTACCTGGTCGACAGCTCGCCGGACATCATCTACACGCTGAACCACGAAGGCCGCTTCACCTTCGTCAACGACCGCGCCTACCAGTTGCTGGGCTTTTCGCGCGATGAGCTGATCGGCAAGCATTACTCGATCCTGGTGCACGACGAAGACCTCGAGCGGGCGCGTTATGTCTTCAACGAGCGCCGCGTCGACGAACGCGCCTCGCGCAACGTCGAACTGCGCCTGAAGTGCCGGGGCGCGCGCAGCAATACCGGCGACCGCACCTTCAACAACACCCTGATGACGATCTCGCTGAACTCGATCGGCATGCACGTGCCCGACGGCGAAGTGCGCAAGCTCGAATTCTTCGGCACCTATGGCGTGGCGCGCGACATCACCGACCGCAAGCGCGCCGAGGAAGTCATCTCCTACCAGGCCTACCACGACATCCTGACCGACCTGCCGAACCGGATCCTGTTCAAGGACCGCCTCGGCCTGGCCGTGATCCAGGCCAAGCGCAAGCAGACCGAACTGGCGGTGATGTTCATCGACCTCGACCGTTTCAAACTGGTCAACGACACGCTCGGCCACGTCAAGGGCGACGAGCTGCTGCAGCAGGCGGCGGTGCGCCTGAAGGATTGCCTGCGCCGCGGCGACACCATCGCGCGCCAGGGCGGCGACGAGTTCACCATCGTCCTGCCCGAGCTGCGCGACCGCGACGACGCGCGCATCATCGCCGACAAGTTCCTCGAGAGCCTGCAGCGCCCGTTTGACCTGGACGGCCACGAAGTGCACATCTCGGCCTCGATCGGCATTGCGATCTACCCCGGCGACGGCGAATCGATCGACGAACTGCTGCGCCATGCCGACATCGCGATGTACCAGGTCAAGGCGCTGGGCAAGAACGGCCACAGTTTTTATCACAACTCGATGCTCGACGTGTCGCACCAGAAGATCGCGCTCGAGCAGGCGCTGCGCCGCGCGCTCGAGCACAACGAGCTGGAGATGTATTACCAGCCGCAGATCGACTCGACCAGCGGGCGCATCGTCGGCGCCGAAGCGCTGATGCGCTGGAACCATCCGACGCGCGGCCTGCTGGCCGCCGGCGAGTTCCTGCCTTTCGCCGAAGAGAACGGCCTGATGCTGCCGATTTCGGACTGGATGATCGGCGCCCTGTGCCGCGACATGCTGCAGTGGAACCTGGCCAGCGGCCAGGAAGTCAAACTGTCGCTGAACCTGTCGCCGCAATACCTCGACCGCGGCGACTTCTTCGAGAAGATGCGCGGCGCCCTGGTGCGCTACGGAATTTCCCCCGGCCAGATCGAGGTCGAAATCACCGAAAACATCTGCATCCGCAATCCGCAGTATGCGATCGAGCAGCTCAATAAACTGTGCCAGCTGGGCGTATCGGTAGCGATCGACGACTTCGGCACCGGCTACTCGTCGCTCTCCTACCTGCACCGCTTCCCGATCCACACGATGAAGATCGACCAGTCCTTCGTGCAGGAGATCCACGACGCCAACGGCCACTACCCGGTGATCCTTGCGATCATCTCGATCGCACGCGGGCTGAAACTGAACCTGGTCGCCGAGGGCGTCGAGACCGAGACGCAGGCCGATTACCTGCGCGCCAACGGCTGCGAAACGATGCAGGGCTACCTGTTCCACCGTCCGATTTCGCTCTCGTCCTTCATCGGCGTGCTGCGCGCCCAGGTGCCGATGGCGTCCGCGCCGCGGCCCCCGCGGCCGGCCGTGCGCGTGCTGCGCGCCTGACCCCTGCCCATGCATAGCGCCAGCGCGCCCGTCCCGAGCGAACGCCACACGGCCGAGTACCTGCGCGTCAAGGGACTGGCCGAGCGCGGCATCGCCAGCGCCCAGCACAGCCTGGGCTACATGTACGCCAATGGCGAAGGCGTGGCGCGCAGCGAAACCATGGCCGTGGCCTGGTACCGCAAGGCGGCCGAAGCCGGCTTGAGCCACGCCCAGTACAACCTCGGCGTCATGTTCCAGAAGGGGCAGGGCGTGGCGCAGGACCAGGCCGAGGCGATCTACTGGTACACCCGGGCGGCCGAGCAGGCGTATGCGCCGGCCCAGTACAACCTGGGCTGGCTGTATGCGAAGGGGCAGGGCGTCCAGGCCGACATCGGCCTGGCGCTGCACTGGTTCCGCCAGGCGGCCGAACAGGGCGACCCCGGCGCCCAGCACAACCTCGGCATGATGTTCGAAGGCGGCAAGGGCATGGCCCAGGACCTGGACGCGGCGCTGGCCTGGTACCGGCGCGCCGCGGCCCAGGGCTATGCGCGCGCGCAGTTCGCCCTCGCCCTGCGCTACGACAGCGGCCAGGGCGTGGAGCGCAATCCGGTGGAGGCCCTGGCCCTGCTGCGGCTGGCCGCGGAACAGGGCTATGCACCGGCCCAGTTCAACCTGGCGCTGCGCTACGATAAGGGTGACGATCATGGCGAGGGCGTCGAGCAGGACAGCCGCCAGGCGATTGCCTGGTACGAGCGCGCCGGCGCCCAGGGGCACGCCAGTTCCCAGTTCAACCTCGCGCTGATCCTCGACAGCGGCCATGGCGTGGCGCGCGACGAAGCGGCGGCCCTGACCTGGTACCGCCGCGCCGCCGAGCGCGGCCATGCGGGCGCGCAGGACAACCTCGGCCTGCGCTACGAGCACGGCCAGGGCGTCGAACGCGACCACGCGCAGGCCGCAAACTGGTACCGGCAAGCCGCCGTCCAGGGGCTGCCGGCGGCGCAGTACCACCTGGCCCAGCTGCTCGATGGCGGCATCGGCATCGAGCACGATCCGGCCCAGGCCGTCGAGTGGTATGTGCGCGCGGCCGAGCAGGGCCACCTGCGCGCCCAGTTCGACCTCGGCCTGCGCTACGAGAACGGCGCTGGCGTGGCGCCCGATCCGGCGCGCGCGCTGCGCTGGTATTTGCGCGCGGCCGAGCAGGACTATGCGCCGGCCCAGCACATGGTCGCCACCCTGCTCGACCGCAGCGAGTCGGTCGATCCCGCGGAGGCGACCGGTTGGTACCGCAAGGCGGCCGACGCCGGCCACGCGCTGGCCCAGTTCGCGCTCGGACTGCGCCATGACACCGCCCATGGCGCCGAGCGCGACGACGAAGCCGCCCATTTCTGGTACCTGTGCGCTGCGCGCCAGGGCCATGCGCGGGCGCAGTTCAATATCGGCGTGATGTTGGCGATGGGGCAGGGCACGATGCGCGACCTGGTCGAGGCGCATGGCTGGCTGGCGCGGGCAGCAAGCAGCGGCATCGCAGCGGCGGGACCGTACATGAAGCGGGTGCTTGGCCGCATGACGGCGGAGCAGCTGGCGCAGGTGCGCGGAGTCGAGCGCGAAGCGGCGTAAGGGCCCAAAACCCATCCCGATCGCCGGCCCCCACGGTTAAAATACGGACACAACAACCACAACGTTCCCCCGGAGATCCATGAACAAACCGCTTCCTGCCGTGCTGGCGCTGGCGCTGGCGCTCGCCTTCGCTTCGACCGCCGTCCTGCCCGCGCACGCCGCCCCAGCCGCCGCCCCGGTAGTGAAATTCGACCGCAAAGCCTACACCATCAACCACAAGAAATTCGTGCTGCCGAACGGCCTGACCCTGGTCGTCCACGAGGACCACAGCGTGCCGGTGGTCGGCGTGAACATGTGGTACCACGTCGGTTCGCGCAACGAAAAGCGCGGCAAGACCGGTTTCGCCCACCTGTTCGAGCACTTCTTCTTCAACGGCTCCGAAAACTATCCGCGCGGCTTCCGCGAGGCGATGGACGACCTCGGCGCGAACAACCGCAACGGCACCACGAATACCGACCGCACCAACTTCTTCGAAGACGTGCCGGTGTCGGCGCTGGAGCGCACCCTGTTCCTCGAATCGGACCGCATGGGCTTCCTCGGCAACTACATCTCGAAGGAGATGCTCGAGCGCGAGCGCGGCGTGGTGCAGAACGAAAAGCGCCAGGGCGAAAACCAGCCCTATGGCCGCGTGCGCAATGAAATCGGCGCCAAGATGTACCCGTATTCGCACCCGTATTCGTGGTCGACCATCGGCAGCATGGAAGATTTATCCGCCGCCTCGCTGGAAGACATCCGCGAGTGGTACCGCACCTATTACGGCCCGAACAACGCGGTCATTTCGCTGGCCGGCGACATCACGCCGGAAAAGGCGCTCGAGCTGGTCACCAAATACTTCGGCGCGATCCCGCCGGGCCCGCCGCTGCCGCGTACCGAGCAGTGGATCCCCACGCTGGAACGCAACATCCGCGACGAGATGGAAGACCATGTGCCGCAGGTGCGCATCTACCGCAGCTGGCACGTCGCTTCCTGGCGCGACGCCGATACCCCGCGTTTGACCCTGCTCGCCGAAGTGCTGGCCGGCTCGAAGAGCGCACGGCTCGACAAGCGGCTGGTGTACGAGAAGAACCTCGCCACGAATGTCAGCGCCTACGTGAATGATGCGGAGCTGGCCGGCACCTTCAATGTCGTGGTCACGGTCAAGCCGGGGACCGATCCGCTGCTGGTCGAACGCGAGGTCGACGCCATCGTCGCCGAGCTGCTCGAAAAGGGCCCCACCGCGGCCGAACTGGCGCGCGTCAAGACCCGCACCCTGTCCGATTTTTCGCGCAGCCTGGAGCGCCTCGGCGGCCTGGGCGGACGCTCGGACGTGCTGGCCGAGAGCATGACCTACGGCGGCGCGCCCGACGCCTACCTGAATCGCCTGGAGCAGCTGTCGCAGGCGAAGCCGGCCGAGGTGCAGGCCGCCGGCAAGCGCTGGCTGCGCGCCAACCACTACACGATGACGGTGCGCCCGTTCGCAAAACTGGCTGCCGTCAAATCGACGCTGGACCGCAAGGTATTGCCGGCCCTGGGCGAGGCGCCGGACGTGAAATTCCCGGCCGTGCAGCGCGCCCAGCTGAAGAACGGCCTGAAAGTGATCCTGCTCGAGCGCCACACGGCGCCGATCGTGAACGCGACGCTGGCGGTGGACGCCGGCGCCGCGTCGGACACGCTGGCCAAGTCGGGCGCCGCTTCACTGGCGCTCGACCTGCTCGACAAGGGCACCAAAACGCGCGACGCCTTCGCGCTGTCGGACGCGCTGGAAAACCTGGGCGCACGCCTGTCGACCGGGACCGGCGCCGACCAGTCGCTGGTGCGGCTGCAGGCCACCTCCGCCAACCTGGCGCCGTCGCTCGCCATCATGGCCGACGCCGCGCTGGCGCCGAGCTTCCCGCAAGAGCAGTTCACGCTGCAAAAGGGACGCCGCGTGGCCCAGATCGGCCAGGAAAAGGCGCAGCCTGCCAGCCTGGCGAACCGCCTGGTGCCGGGCCTGCTGTACGGCCCGGAGCACGCCTACGGCAAGCCGGCCAGCGGCAGCACCCAAAGCGTCGAAGGCATCACCCGCGACGACCTGGCGGCCTGGCACGCGACCTGGTTCAAGCCGGGCAGCGCAACCCTGATCGTCGCCGGCGACACCACGATGGACAAGCTGCTGCCGGCCCTGGAAGCCTCGTTTGGCAAGTGGGCCGCGGGCACAGCCCCGGCGAAGCAGGTGACGGCGTCGAACGGCGCATCGAACGGTAGCGCAGGCAGGAAGCTCTACCTGGTCGACAAGCCGGATGCGCCGCAATCGACGATCGTCGCCGCGCACCTGTCGCTGCCTTACGGCCAGCCGGAAGACCTGGCGATCGAGCCGGTGATGAACAACTTCGGCGGCATCGCGACCTCGCGCCTGAACCGCAACCTGCGCCTGGACAAGCACTGGAGCTACGGCACCAACGCACGCCTGCTTGACGTGCGCGGCCAGCGCAGCTTCATCACGGTGGCGCCGGTACAGACCGACAAGACGGTCGAGGCGATGCGCGAAGTGGCGATGGAGGTCAAGGGCGTGGCCGGCGCGCGGCCGCTGGTGGGCACCGAATACGAGAGCATCATGCGCAACATGACCTCGCGCCTGGCCGGCCGCTTCGAGACGCTCGGCGCACTCGAAGGCGCGGCGCTGGCCAGCGTCAACCTGAACCTGCCGGAAGACTACTGGAGCAACTATTCGCGCAACCTGAAGGCCCTCACGCCGGCCCAGCTGGGCCAGGCCGCCGCCCGCTTCGTCAAGCCCGATGAAGTGACCTGGATGGTGATCGGCGACCTGCGCAAGGTGGAAGCCGGGATCCGTTCGCTGGGCTGGGGCGAAGTGGTGGTGCTGGATCAGGACGGCAAGCAGGTGAGGTGAGGATGGTGTAGTTCCTGGCGTGGGCTCTCGAGCCCACGCTGTCGTGCTGCACTGAACCGCCATTGTCACGGTTTCGATTGCCGACACGGGCTGTACATATCGTGGCTGGTATATACTGTACACCCATACAGTTTCGCAGCCACGATGAAACTTTCCGAGAAGCTCGAAATCCTGGCGGATGCCGCCAAGTACGACGCCTCCTGCGCCAGCAGCGGCGCCCCGAAACGCGCTTCCGACGGGAGCGACGGCGGCATCGGCGCAACTACCGGCATGGGCATTTGCCACAGCTATACGCCCGACGGCCGCTGCGTCTCGCTGCTGAAAATCCTGCTCACCAATTTCTGCGTCTACGATTGCCAGTACTGCGTCAACCGCCGTACCTCGAATGTGCCGCGCGCGCGCTTTTCGGTCGAGGAAGTGGTGAAGTTGACGCACGATTTCTACCTGCGCAACTACATCGACGGCCTGTTCCTCAGCTCGGGCATCATCCAGTCGAGTGACTACACGATGGAGCAGCTGGTCGCCGTGGCGCGCACGCTGCGCGAAGTCCACAATTTTCGCGGCTATATCCATTTAAAAACCATTCCCGACGCCGACCCGCTGCTCATCGCCGAGGCCGGCCGCTATGCCGACCGCCTGTCGGTCAATATCGAGCTGCCCACGCACGACAGCGTCACCCGCCTGGCGCCGGAAAAGAACGTGCACACGATCAAGCTGGCCATGGGTTCGATCCGCCGCAAGCTCGACGAAAAGGCCGACGAGCCGAAATTGCCGGCCTTTGCCCCAGCCGGGCAGAGTACGCAAATGATCGTCGGCGCCGACGCCAGCGACGACCAGACCATCCTCAATACCGCCGAGACCCTGTACGGCAGCTATAAACTCAAACGCGTGTACTACTCGGCCTTCAGCCCGATCCCGCAAAGCCCGGACAGCGTACCGCTGGCGCCCCCGCCGCTGCTGCGCGAGCATCGCCTGTACCAGGCCGATTTTCTGCTGCGCAGCTACGGTTTCACCTCCGGCGAACTGATGCCCGACGCCGGCAACCTGGCGCTCGACATCGACCCGAAACTGGCCTGGGCGCTGGCGAACCGCGACCACTTCCCGATGGACCTGAACCGCGCCGAGGAAACCATGATCGCGCGCGTGCCCGGCATCGGCCTGCGCAATGCCAAGCGCATCGTCGAGCTGCGCCGCCTGCGCCGGGTGCGCTGGGAAGATCTGTCGCGCCTGCGCTGCAGCATGAAGAAGATCGCGCCCTTCGTCGTCACGGCCGACTACAAGCCGGCGCAAGGCCTGGCCAGTTCCGACCTGCTGCGGCGCCACCTCGGCGCCCCGGCCGAGCAGATGAACCTGTGGCCCGAGTTGCAGGCGGCATGAACGCGGCGGCTGCCTCTGCCAGGGTTGCCGCCGGCCAGCCGCTGGTGGTTGCCAGCTTTACCGAATGGCGCACGGCCGCGCGCGACCTCTTGATGCACTGCGTGGCGCCGGAACTGGTGACCTGGAACGAGAGCGCCTCGCTCGATGCCGACCTGTTCTCGGGTGCGCCGGCTGCCTCGCCGCCTGGTGATAATGCTCCTGCCGGCACTACCATACTAAAACCGCCGCCCCACATTCCGCGTGCCTTCATGGACATGCTGCAGTCGGCCGCCTGCTGCCGCGTGCCCGACCGCTGGGCCTTCCTGTACCGCGTGATCTGGCGCTGGCAACGCGGCGAGCACGACGTGCAGTCGCCGGCCGACGTCGACGGCGTCAAGTTGGCGGCCATGGTGAAAGCGGTGCGGCGCGAGGAGCACGACATGCATGCCTATATCCGTTTCCGCGAGCGTCCCCTGGAGGCTGGCCCGCCGCGCTTCGCCGCCTGGTTCGAGCCGCGCCACGACGTGCTGCCGCAGGTGGCCGAACATTTCAAAAACCGCATGGGCGGCGTGACCTGGATGATCGGCACGCCCGAGGCCAGCGTGATGTGGGACGGTGCGACCTTGCACCACACGGGCCCCCTGATGTCGAGCGCCGCCGACCTGGATGACGCCGGTGAAGCTCTCTGGCTGACCTATTACCGCAGCATCTTCAATCCGGCGCGCGTGAATGCCCAGCTCCTGCAAAGCCACATACCCTCGCGCTTCTGGAAAAACCTGCCCGAAGGCGCGATCGTCCCGGGCATGGTCAGCAATGCCGAGCTGGGGGCGCGCAGCACCGGCCAGGCCCAGGCCGTGGGAAATAAAAGCGGTTTTACGATTCCGATCACCCCGGCCGACGCCCAGCCCGAGCGCCAGCAGCCGTCCAAGCTCGACGAGTGCCGGCGCTGCGAGCTGTGGCAGCACGCGACCCAGGCCGTGCCCGGGGAAGGACCGACGCAGGCGCAGATCATGCTGGTCGGCGAGCAGCCGGGCGACCAGGAAGACCTGGCCGGCAAGGCCTTTATTGGTCCCGCCGGCAAGCTGCTCGACCAGGTGTTCGCGGCGGCCGATCTGGAGCGCCAGGCGATCTACCTGACGAATGCCGTGAAACATTTCAAGTGGGAGCCGCGCGGCAAGCGCCGCCTGCACAAGACGCCGGCGCAGCGCGAAGTCGAAGCCTGCGGCTACTGGCTCGACAAGGAGCTGGCCAGCGTCCAGCCATCGGTGATCGTGGCGCTCGGGGCCACCGCGCTGAAAGCCGTGCTCGGCGATAAGAATGCCAAGCTGGGCGAATCGCTGGGCAAGGCCATCGCGCATGAGGGGCGCTGGGTCGTGACCGTCTACCACCCGTCCTACATCTTGCGGGTGCCGGACGAGAAGACCAAGAAGGAAGCCTTTACTGTGATGGTCGAGGGGCTGAAGCTGGCCAAGGCGCTATTGAACGGGCCGCCCGCAACAACTTAAGGTCCCGGCGCCACCGCCACATCGAAACGCACCATATCCCCGGCGCTGACTTGGCGCGCGGCCGCGGGCGGCGTCACGGTGCCGATTGCAAACCCGGGCTGCACCTGCACGATGGCAAGCGTCCCCACCGGCGTCTCGACCGTGCCGAGCGGCACCAGGGGATCGGTCCCGTACACCTGCTGGCGCGCGTCGCGCCGATAAATCACGAGCTGGTCGCCCGGCGTCACCGAGGAGGTGCCGCCGGCGTCGATAAAAATGCGGTCGCCCTGCACCTGCACCACCCGCGCCATGAAGGGCAGGGGAGCGAGGTCGAGCATGATGCCGGCGATGCCTTCGTCGAGGGCGCGCAGGATCGCGCCACCAAACGGCGTTTGCGCGAAGCTGGCGCTGCCAAAAGGCTTGTCGCGGCCGACGCGCTGCTCTCCCACCTGTTCCACGCTGGCGCGGCGCCGTGCCAGCAGGGCCCCGGTCAGGCCATCGTGCACGAAGAATTCGATCTCGATGCGGCGCGCATCCCTGGCGATCAGGCCGTACAAGGCCGGTTTGCCGAACTTGCTGGCGTCGACGATTTCGCCTGAAATGACGAACTGGCTCTCGTGCAGCGAGGCCAGGCGGCGCACGGCGGCCGTGTCCGCACTCGGCCCGCTGCTGCCGGGAGAAATCACCCAGGGGCTGGTTTTGCCGAGGAATTTGCCGGTGCCGGTGAGGCGGCTCAGGAGTTCCTGCGGCAGGCGGGTGGCGATGTCGTCGATATCGTCGAGCTGGGGCGAGCGGCGCACGTGGAAGGGCGTGACGACGACTTTTTTCTTGTAGCCGAGGTTGACGCTGCCCTTGGGCCGCGCTTCCTCTTCCTGCACCGCGATGCGCACATGCAGCATCGGGCCGGATTGCCATTCGCGCACGACGCTGTAGCGGTCGAATTCGGCGGTCGGCTGGACCCGGCTGCTTTCGTAGGCGCCGCGCTGGCCCGAGCCGGCCGCGACATCGATCCGCGCGCCGGTGCGCAAGCCGAGCTGCTCGAGCGCATCCTTGATCGCGAGCTGGCGCGCACGCGCCACGCCGCCGTCGGCGATCGCGGCGATACCCTCGGCTTCGATGGGCGCGGCCAGGGCCGGCTGGGACAGCGCCAGCAGCAGCGCCAGCAGGGTGGCGCTGAATTTACTGCGCATGGTAGAACGAGGCGCCATAGCTCGCGCCGGGACCGGCGCTGCCGACCATGGCGCGCGCGCTCCTTGCGCCGGGCGCGGCGCTGTAGCGTGCCTGCGCCTGGGAACGGGCTGCATTGGCGTCGAAATCCATCTCTACCGTCGTCTCGTAGGTGCCGTCTTCGCGCTGGGCGACGTTGGTCACGCGCGCGCCACGGATGAAGGCGTCAATATACACCTTGAAACTGTCGTCCTTCAGCGCCAGCGAAGCCACCGTGCTGCCGCCTTCGATGCGCAGGCCATAGACCTGCTCGGCCATGGTGCGGTAGGCATCCAGGCGCGAGGCGCGCATCGCCAGCAGCTTGCGCTGGGCCGGCGCCACGCGCTCGCACTGGCCGACGCAGACGGTATTGTTGACGGCTGCATAGCCGGTGGCGTTCAGGGTGACGACGGGCTGGGCGGCACTCTGTCGGGCAGGCAGATGCAGGGTGCCGCAGGCGGAGAGCAGGGAGGCGCAAGCAAGGGCGAGGGCAGCGACGAGTTTCATGACGGATCCGGTAAAAATGCGGGGCGCGAAAGGCGCGGTATCAGTCAGAATAACGGCCGCTGCGGCCGGATCTTTATGGACGTACGGAAATATTTACCGTAACGACCAGATCGATCATGAGGAAGACAGCACGAACTGGTTACCGTCCGGATCTTTCATGATGGCGAATTCGCCCCAGGGCTGCTTCTGCGGCGGCGAAATGAACTCGACGCCGCGGCTCGACAACTGGCGGTAAGTCGCCTCGACATCGTCGCAGGCGAGCGAGCCGTTGAAGGCGCTGCCGATGCGGTCTTCCTGGCCATCCGGCGTGAACAGCACGAAACGCGTGTCGGAAGCACCGACGCGCAGTTCGATCCAGCGCTGTTTGCCGAAGGGCTGGTCGGTGATCACGCGAAAGCCGAGCTTTTCGGTATAGAAGGCAAGCGCGACGTCCTGGTCGCGGGTCGGGATGCTGACGAATTTGATGTGGGTGATCACGCGGGTCTCCTCTGTTGACATCGGACATTTTCGCACGGGACAGGGTCGCGCTATAATCATCGTGACTATACTCTTGAAGACTACAGTGACGATCCTGGACCCGTATGTGCTTGACGTACTGATGCCCGATCTCGTCGGCCACGAGCATTCGCCGGCCGCCTTCGTCATTTACCTTTATCTTTGGCACCGGATCGAGGCGATCGAGGGCCGTACAGTGCAGCTGAGCTATGCGACGATGGCGCTGGAAACCGGCCTGTCGCGCGTCACTGCCCAGCGCGCCATCGCCTTGCTCGAACGGCGGCAACTGATCAAAGTCACGCGACCCTCGCGCACTGCCGTGCCGGGCTACCTGGTGCTGCGGCCCTGGGCGGCGCGCAAGCAGGCGGAATAACCAAGCATGCATATGCTTCTTGTAACATCTTGTTGCTTGATGGTGGTTGCTTAGTTCGCTTAACGTAAAGACAATGCCGTTCAGTAATTAACTAGAGAAAGAAATGCCATGATGTCCAATCGCATATTGCCGGTCCTGAGCTTGTGTTTCCTGAGCCTGCCGGCAGGGGCGCAGACCGTGACTCCGGTCGCTCCCCCGGCCGCCGCCGCGTCGACGCTCGACAATGGCGAAGCCGTTCCCCAAACCGTGCTCGTTTCGGGCGTCCGCCCGGGGCCAGGCATGTGGAAAGTATCGAAGGGTAACAATGTGATGTGGGTGTTCGGCACCTATTCGCCGCTGCCATCCAGGATGGAATGGCGCTCGACCAAGGTCGAGAAAGTCATCGCCGCATCCCAGGAATACCTGAAGGCGCCAGGTCTTTCCTTCGAGGTCGGCTGGAATGCGGTCACCGCCTTGCCCTACGCAATCGGCATCAAAAACAATCCTGATGGCGCTGAACTGAAGGATGTATTGCCGCCTGAGGTGTACGCACGCTGGCAGCCATTGAAGGCAAAATATTTTGCCAACGACAGCGGCGTCGAGCGCCAGCGCCCGACCTTTGTCGCCGGGGAACTCTACAGCCGTGCCTTGAAGCAGGCCGGACTTTCCGGAGACGACGAGGTACGCACCAAAATCGGCAAGCTGGCGGAAAAGCACAAGCTGAAATTCACGGATGCGACCTATCGGGTGGCCATCAAGGACCCCGGCAGGGCCGCGCGCGATTTCAAGAAGTCGGCCATGGACGATGCACCCTGCCTGATGAAAACGATCGAAAGCCTCGACACCGATGTCGACGCCATGCGTACCTACGCGAATGCCTGGGCAAACGGCGAGCTCGACGAAATCCGCAAGCTGAACTTCAGTGACCGGGCCAATGCCTGCATCCACGCAGTCGGCACGAGCTCGCTCGGAAAGAATCAGCCAGAACTGAAAAGCGCGCAGGAAACAGCGATGGCCCGCTGGCTCCTGGCCGCCGACAAGGCGCTGAAGACCAATGCCAGCACCTTTACCGTCGTGCCCATCAAGGAAATCCTGAACCCGAAGGGCGTGATTGCCACGCTGCAAAGCTGGGGTTATACGGTGGAGCCGCCGAAATAAGATGCGCCGGGCGCACGCAAAAGCGCCGGCTTGTGCCGGCGCTTTCAGACTGCCATGACTTGCACTGCAGTTACCTGGCTTGCCATTTGCGACGTGCGGCAACAAAGCCGACCAGCGCAATGCCGAACAGCGCGAAGCTGCCTGGTTCAGGAACTTTGTTTGGAGGCACCGGTGGAGCAACGGCGACGAGCTCGCCACCAAAGCCGTTGAGCTTGAAGTAATCGTTGCTGTTACCAAAATCGTTTGGGATAGGTCCCGCCGTATAGGCCGAATTGTAAGCACTCACCAGCCACCAGGCGCCGGTTTTGGCATTCGCGCCGGTATTGAAGTTCAGGACAGGATTCGTGCGCAGCGTCGAGTAGTTACCCACCCAATCCCAATCCGCCGCCGCGTCCAGGGTCGCCACCGTATTGCTGGCAAGCGAAGCCGGCGCACCGGCGCCGGTATAGCGCAAGATGCTGACGTCGGCATCGCCATTGAGCCAGCCAATCGAAATCTGGTTCAGGGCGAAGTTGGCCGCGCCGAAATTGATCAGGAAGGCATCGGTGCCGTTGACGTTGTCGGCGGAGTGCTGGGAGCCGTCACCTGGTTCGCCGGCGGCGTCGATACCCAGGCCGTAGCCTGCAAAATAGTCGATCGATGCAGTTGCAAATTTACCGTTGGTCGGAGCGGACCATGCCGTCGCCGTTGCCGTATGGTTGACACCCGACACCCTCGTCGCGCACGTCACCGAAGTGGCTGTGGCACTGGCGTAGCCGCAAGTCGATTCATTGAAAGTAATCGGCCCAGCTTGTGCCACGCCATGTGCTGCAACGGTAAGCGAGAAAGCGAGCGCGCTAAATTGATTCAATTTCATCATAAGCCTGTAAATTATTGTTTCCGTTAAGATATATTCATTAACATAGTACAACAAAATTACCGGAATTGATCACCCACCTTGGCTTTTGCTCAATGATTCAAGGGCGTAGTTGTGCTATAGACACAAATATGATAAATATTGCAATTAACTGCCATGTTGGCAAGGATGCGCAAGGCGCGTAGAATGTTGGCAACGCGGGTGTAGCTCAATGGTAGAGCAGAAGCTTCCCAAGCTTACGACGAGGGTTCGATTCCCTTCACCCGCTCCAGCGACAAATCAAAGCCTTCCGCCCTGGCAGTGCCACTCCACCAATACCGATAAAGCGCCCCTAAAACGGCAGGGCTTCGTTCTGCCTTGGCGGCAGCGACACATCGAGATCGCGCAGTTCCAGCGTCTCGAGCTGCAGCAAGGCCAGCAGCTGCGCGGTCTGGAACGGGGCCCAGGCCCGGAAACCGTTCGGCTCGATCGATACCAGCATCACCGGGCGCGTCGGAAAGTGCGCCGAGACGGTTTTCCATACCGGCTCGGCCGCGCCTGTCACCGTATAGCGCGGCTCGACGATGGCCACGACGACAGGCGAACCGTGCGGCGCGAATTCGGTGATCTGCACCCGCATCAGATCCGGTCGCTTTCCTTGCGCACGACACGGCCGATGATGAGGCAAGCCTCGCCCTCGCAGGCGCGGCGGTAATAGGTGCGCTGGTCCGGGTTGTCCGAGGCCAGCCACCAGCGGCCGCCGTCTTTCTGCATGCGCTTGACGACCGGTTCGCCATTGAAATTCACGGCGAACACTTCGCCGACCACCGGCTTCCTGTCGGCGGTATTGATCACGACGATATCGTCCTCGTACAAGGTCGGCTCCATGCTCTGGCCCTTGATCAGGATGGCGATCAGGCTGGCCGGACGCAGACCCTTGCGTTCGATCCAGTCGCGGCGCATGCCGACGGTGCCGCCGTCGTGCTGCTCGGGCTCGGTCTGGAAGCCGGTGACGCCGGCCGACAGGCGCAGCTTGACCATCGGCACCTGGACGAACGCCTCGTCGTTGGGGTCGAGCAGCTCGACGCGCATCGCGCCCGGGATCAGGGCCTCGGGATTTGATCCCTGCAGGCCGGCGATGATGGCCGGCGGCAGGCTTTTACCGGTGACCTTGGCGATGGCCAGCAATTGCTGGAGGTTCGGACTGTGCTTCTCGGTCTCCCAGTGCGAGATATTCGCCTTGGTATGGCCGCGCGCCGTCCCCAGCGCGAACGCCAGTTTGGTCCCGAGCGCTTCCCCGGACAGGCCGGCATCCTTGCGCGCCTCTTTGAGCCAGTTGGCAATCATTGTCTTGAGTTCCATGGCGCAAGTGTATAGGAAGCGGCGCGCGTTTGTATAGAAAATCTTGACCAGCAAGTATAGAATACCTATACTTTGTTTAATCGTTGTCAATATCTAACGCAGCGATGCTGACCCAAGCCCAGTGAAAGGACACCCATGAACAAGCTGACATTTCCCGACATGACGAGCTATCTTGGAGCGCTCGCTGCGCTCCTGGCGTCTTTTACCCTGGGAGAGTGGAGTGTCCTGGCCGGGATCGTGACCGCGCTCGTGACCTGCGCCTCGAACCTGGCCTACATGCGCCGCAAGGATGCGCGCGAGCAGCGCCAGGCCGAGCTGGCCGAGCGTGAAACGCTGGCCCGGCTGGAGGGGCTGAAACTGAAGTAATCAGCTATCCTGACATTCACCTGGTTCCAGACCAGATCCAGACGGGGTTCAATATGAAAATACATTCCCGCCAGCGCCGGCTTTTATTACAAGCCTCGCTCGCCGCCGCCGGCATGGCCATCGCAGCACCGGGCGCCGCCGCCACCGCCGCCACCGCATTACCACTCGTTCTGCGCAAGATCCCGTCCTCGGGCGAAGCCTTGCCCGTCGTCGGCCTCGGCAGCTGGATCACCTTCAATGTCGGCAGGGATCCTGCCGCGCGCGCCGTCAGTGCCGAGGTCGTGCGCGCCTTTTTTGCGGGCGGCGGCCGCATGATCGACTCGTCGCCGATGTACGGCTCTGCCCAGGACGTGATCGGCGACGCGCTGGTGCGCCTGGGCCACCCGCCCGCGCTGTTCTCGGCCGACAAGGTCTGGATCGGCGCGGGCGAGCGTGGCCCGGCGCAGATTGAATCCTCGCGCAAGCTGTGGCGTGTGCCGCGCTTCGATTTGCTCCAGGTGCACAACCTGCTGGCCTGGGAAGACCATTTACGTACCCTGTTCGCGATGAAGGCGGCTGGGCGCCTGCGCTATGTCGGCATCACGACCTCCGAGGGGCGCCGCCATGGCGAGATTCTCAAGATCATGGGCAGCCAGCCGATCGACTTCGTGCAGGTCAGCTACAACATCCTCGATCGCGAGGTGGAACAACGGATCCTGCCGCTGGCGCGCGAGCGCCGCATTGCCGTGATCGCCAACCGGCCGTTTCGCCAGGGAGACTTGACCCAGGCGCTCGCCGGCAAGCCACTGCCGGGCTGGGCCGCTGAGATCGGCTGCAGCACCTGGGCCCAGGCGCTGCTGAAATTCATCGCCTCGCATCCGGATATCACCTGCGCCATTCCGGCCACGTCGAACCCGGCGCATGCGCGCGAAAACATGCTGGCCGCGCGCGGCCCCTTGCCGGACGCGGCGCTGCGCCGGCGCATGATCGCCGATGTGGAACGGCTGGCATGAGCGAGTGGTCGAGCTACGCGCTGTCGGACCTGCTGATGTTTTCCAAAGCGACGTATTTTCGGCTATTCGAACTGCATAGCCTGGCGCTCTGGCCGGCCCAGCTGCTGGCAATAGCGGCCGGCATCGTCCTGGTGGCCTGCCTGCTGCGCGGCGGCGAGCGGGCAGGGCGGACGGCTGCGGTGTTGCTCGCGCTGGCCTGGCTAGGCGTCGCCTGGGGCTATTTTGCCGAGCGCTACGCCACCATCAATACCGCCGCGCCATATTATGCGATCGCATTCGCGCTGCAGGCCGTGTTGCTGCTGTGGCTGGCGAGCCGGCGCGCCGCGGCACGCTTGATCGCGCCGGACGGCAGCCTGGCCAGGCTGGCGCTGGGCATCAGCTTGCTGGCGCTGCTGGCGTTTCCACTGCTGGCGCCGCTGGCCGGACGGCCGTGGATGCAGGCCGAACTGTTCGGCCTGGCGCCGGATCCAAGCGTCGCCTTTACTTTCGGCGCCTTGCTGCTGTGGCGCGCACGCTGGATGCTGTGGATCGTGCCGCTGCTGTGGTGCGCGTTCACCGGCGCGACGCTGATGGAGCTGGGCTCAAGCCAGGCCTGGGTGTTGCCGGCAACGGGCCTGGTGGCGCTGGCGCTGCGGACGGTGGCCAGTGTCCGCGCGCGCCCGTCCCCGCCTTAAGAGCTCAGCAAATTCCCGGCCCGAAAAGCCGTTTCACCGGCGATCTTGCAGACGTGCATGCCGCGCAGCAAATGCCGGTGCGCCGTGCTGGCGAAGAAGACGCCGGGACGTTCCGGCCGGATTGGCGTAACGGTACCGGTGACCGGGTTGACGATCTCGGCGACCGTTTCCCCGGCGGCGACCCGCTCTCCCAGCTTTTTCACGAAGACCAGCACACCCGAATGCGGAGCCGTCAACGGTTCGACCCCTTCCAGCGGCGTCGGCGCGCACAGCGCCTGCGGCAGCGGAGTGAGCTGCAGGTCGAGGATGCCTGCGCGCGCCAGGTATTGCAGGATGGCGGCGGCGTCTTGTCGGGCCAGGTCATAGCGTACGTCGCTTTCCCCGCGCAGCTCGACCGTGATCGCGGCGCAGGCCGGGGGAATCGCGACATCCGGTCCGAAATGTTCGAGCAGCTCCCACCACAGCCGGCTGCAGGCTTCGTCAAAAGGCTCGCCGCCCGATTCGCGCGCAAGCAGAACGGCATGCGCCCCCATCAGGGTCGCCAGCGGCTGTGCGGCCGCGGCCAGCGGCTCGCCGGCGTACAGGTGCAGCACCGCCTCGTTGTCGCAATGCAGGTCGAGCATGATGTCGGCGTCGATCGCCATCGACAGCAGGATTTTTTTAAGCAGGCCCCCACTGGTGGTCGGCGCCCAGGCAGCCAGCGACTGGCGCGCGTGTTCGCGGATCAGCGCCACGTTGGCCTCGGCGTCCGGACCAAGCTTGCCCTCGAGCGAATTCTTCAGATCTTCGGCTACATGTTTGTAGGCGCGATTGAAGTTGACGCCGGTCGACAGGTCGTAGCGGCCGAAGGGCGTGCCGTGGATTGTCTGCGACAGCCCGATCGGATTGGCCGCCGGCACCAAAATGATTTCACCTTGGATGCGTCCTTCCGCGTCGAGGCGGTCGAGTTCCTCGCGCAAGAAATGAGCAACCAGCATGGCCGGCACTTCGTCGGCGTGCAGGGCCGCCTGAATATAGACTTTCTTGCCGACGCCCGGCTTGCCGTAATGGAAAGAGGTGAGCTGGAAGGTGGCGACGTTGTCTTCGATCGCGATCGGGTGCTTGGTGAAATGCATCGGGGGTCTCGGCAGGATGGGCGGCAATCGGCAATTATCGCGCAAAAACGGTAGGCTATAATGTGCGCCGTTCTTTCCTCATACTCATCTTCACTTCATTTCCCCTCATTTCCATGTCCGACGATATCCCTGACAACGGCCCGGCCCGTACGATGCTGTACGACCCACTTGACCACCGCATCCGCAGTTTCGTCACCCGCGCCGGCCGCCTGTCGACAGGGCAGGCACGCGCGCTCGACGAATTCGGTCCGAAGTTCCTGGTCGCCTATCAAAAGGATATGCTGGACTATGCAGCCGCCTTCGGGCGCCAGGCGCCGACCATCCTCGAAATCGGCTTCGGCATGGGTGATACCACGGCGCATATCGCGCGCCAGATGCCGGACAAGGATTTTATTGGCGTCGAAGTGCACACGCCGGGCGTGGGCAGCCTGCTCAAGCAGATTGGCGAGCAGGACATCACGAATTTGCGCCTGATCCAGCACGACGCTTTTGAAGTGCTGAACAACATGATCCCGGACGCCTCGCTTGCCGGCGTCCACATCTTCTTCCCGGACCCCTGGCACAAGGCGCGCCACAACAAGCGCCGCCTGATCCAGGCGCCCTTCGTCAAACTGCTGTGCCAGAAGCTGATGGCCGGTGGCTACATCCACCTGGCGACGGATTGGGAAGACTACGCGGTGCAGATGCTGGACGTCCTGGGCGCGGAACCGCTGCTGGCCAATACCGCCGAGGGCTATGCGCCGCAGCCGGCCTACCGGCCGCTGACCAAGTTCGAGAACCGTGGCATCAAGCTGGGGCACGGGGTGTGGGACCTCGTGTTTACGAAAAAGTAGGTAGTGCGAAAATTGTGCAGCAGGGCGTAGGGTGGGCGGCTCCGCCGCTCACGCGTTCAAATCACGTTTGAAGAGCCTGCGCGTCTGTTTTCCCGCTGCTTGAACGCGTGAGCGGGAGACCCGCCCACCCTACGGGTATGTCGGCAATGCAGCCCTACATCATCTCGCTGATGATCCCGACAATCTCGTCCCCGTATGACACCAGCTTCTTCTCGCCGACCCCGGTCACGCCGCGCAGCTGGTCGAGCGAAGTCGGCTTGACCTTGGCGATTTCGCGCAGGGTCGCATCCTGGAACACGACATAGGCCGGCACGCCGTGTTCGCGCGCGCAGCCCATGCGCCAGGAGCGCAGTCGCTCGAAGATGCCCTGTTCCGACTTCGACAATTCCATTTCTTCGTAGCTGCCCTTGGAGGCGGCAAAGGCGCGTTTCGGCTTGACCGGCTTCTGGTACTGGCGCAGCTGCACCTTCTGGCCGCCCTTGAGCACCGGGCGCGCCGCGTCGGTCAGTTTTAAGGAGCTATACGACTCGTGGTCGACCGTGATCAGCCCGGCTGCGATGACCTGGCGCACGATGGCGCGCCATTCCTGCTCGCCGAGGTCCTTGCCGATGCCGTAGACCGACAAGGCATCGTGGTGCCACTGGCTGATGCGGTCGGTTTGCACGCCGCGCAGCACGTCGATCACGTGGCCGGCGGCGAAGCGCTGGTCGACCCGGTAGATGGTCGAGAGCAGCTTTTGCACGGGCACCGTGGCATCCATGCTGATCGGCGGGATCAGGCAGGTGTCGCAATTGCCGCAGGGGCCGGAACGCTCGCCGAAATAGTCGAGCAGGCGCATGCGGCGGCAGGACAGGGTCTCGCACAGGCCGAGCATGGCGTCGAGTTTTACACCCAGCACGCGTTTGAATGTTTCGTCGGCTTCGGATTCGGCGATCATGCGCCGCTGCAGCACCACGTCCTGCAAGCCGTAGGCCATCCAGGCGCTGGCCGGCATTCCGTCGCGCCCGGCGCGGCCGGTCTCCTGGTAATAACCTTCGATACTCTTCGGCAGGTCGAGGTGGCAGACGAAGCGCACGTCCGGCTTGTCGATGCCCATGCCGAAAGCAATGGTCGCCACCATCACGATGCTTTCTTCACGCAGGAAGCGGGCCTGGTTGTCGGCGCGCTTGGCGTACTCCATGCCGGCGTGGTACGCCATCGCGCGGAGGCCGTTTTCGTTCAGGAAATCGGCCGTTTCCTCGACCTTTTTCCGCGACAGGCAATACACGATGCCCGAATCGCCCGGGTGTTCGGTCGAAATGAAATCGATCAGTTGCTTGCGCCCGGTGGTCTTTTCGACGATCTGGTAGCGGATGTTCGGGCGGTCGAAGGAAGATACGAACTTGCGCGCGTCGTCCAGTTGCAGACGGTGGGCGATTTCGTCGCGGGTTTGCTGGTCGGCGGTGGCGGTGAGGGCGATGCGCGGCACGTCGGGAAACTGCTCGTGCAGGATCGACAGGCGAATGTATTCGGGGCGGAAATCGTGACCCCATTGCGACACGCAGTGCGCCTCGTCGATGGCGAACAGGGAGATGCGCGAATCGTGGAACAAATCCAGGCAGCGCTGCGTCATCAGCCGCTCGGGCGCGACGTAGACCAGGTCGATGTCGCCGGTACGCACCAGGCGCTCGATGCGCAGCGTTTCCTCGAAGGTCTGGGTCGAGTTCAGGAAAGCGGCGCGCACGCCGACCTCTTCCAGGGCATCGACCTGGTCCTGCATCAACGCGATCAGCGGCGACACGACGACGCCGACGCCGTCGCGCAGCAGCGCCGGAATCTGGTAGCACAGGGACTTGCCGCCGCCGGTCGGCATCAGCACCAGCGCGTCGCCGCCGCCGGCCACGTGATGGACGATGTCGGCCTGGTTGCCGCGGAACGCGGGGTAGCCGAACACGGTCTGCAGCAGGTGCAGCGCGCGCGCCTCCGTGTCCTGAGCCTGGATCTCGGTGTTCATTGAATTGCTTTCGGCCTCATTCCGCCCACTCATTCAGCCCACTCATTCCGCCCAATTCACCAGCCCGTAATGGGCGGTGACCAGCACGATCACACCGAACACGATACGGTACCAGGCGAACACCGTGAAGTCGTGCGTGCTGATGTAGCGCAGTAACCAGCGCACGCAGAGGAAGGCCGAGGCGAACGCGGCCAGCGCGCCGAGCCCGAACATCGGTATATCGGCCATCGACAGCAGCGCGCGCTGCTTGAAGACGGAATAGGCGGTAGCGCCCAGCAAGGTCGGGATGGCAAGGAAGAACGAGAATTCCGTGGCCGCCTTGCGCGACAGGCCGAACAGCATGCCGCCGATGATGGTCGCACCCGAGCGGCTGGTGCCCGGAATCAGGGCAAAGGCCTGGGCGCAGCCGACCTTCAACGCGTCGAGCATGGTCATGTCGTCCACCGACTCGACACGCGCCACGCCCCCGGCCAGCTTCTTGTGGCGGCGCTCCGCATACAGGATGACGAAGGCGCCGAGGATGAAGGCCAGCGCCACCGGCACCGGCTTGAACAGTTCGGCGGTGATGGCCTTGCTGAACATCAGGCCGAGGATCGCCGCCGGCATGAAACCGATGAGCACGTTAAAAGCGAATTTCTGCTGCTTGCGGTCCGAGAAAATTCCGGCGAGCAGGAGCTTGATGCGTTCGCGGAATTCCCAGATCACGGCCAGCATGGCGCCGGTCTGGATCGCGATTTCGAAGACCTTGACTTTCTCGCCCGTAAAATTGAGCAAGCTGCCCGCCAGGATCAGGTGGCCGGTGGAAGAAATCGGAAGGAACTCGGTGAAGCCCTCGACCAGGCCCATGATGATTGCCTTGACGGCCAGAAGAATATCCATGAATCGCTTGCTTTGCTTTGTAAAAGGGGAGTGCGGGGTGGACGAACTGCGCGGGGTGGAAGCTTACCATGAGCACGCTGTCCGCCGTTGCCCCGGCTGTCCCGGGAAGGGTAATTTTGGCGAGAATTGTTGCGCTGTGTTATCGGCGCCGGTACTGCCCCGAGCGCGCTGCACGATATCGCTCGCGCATGTGCCACGCCGCCTTGCACATGCTAGACTGGATTTTATGAGTAACGCTGCCATCCACTGATGAGTATTGTTGTAATCCTGATCTTGCTGGCGCTTGCATGGTCGCTGCTGTCGTTCAAGCAGGTGGTCAATCCCTTCCGTACCCGGGCCTCCCAGGGACGTCTGTGGCGCCGTGCCTTTCCGTGGGCCACGAAAAAGCAGATCCGCGAATTTCTCGCCGTGTTTGCCGACGCCTTTGCCTTTCGCGACATCGACCAACTGAAATTCCGTCCCGACGACCAGCTGCTCGGCATCTATAAAACCCTGCATCCATCGAAGTGGCTATCCGACGCCGCCGAACTGCAAAAGCTCGCCGGCGAACTGCGTACGCGCTATGGCGTCGCCCTCGAGGAAGTCTGGGACGAGCACATGACGCTGGGCGCCTTGTTCGCCCATGTGCAAGGGTCCCGGCGCCGCGCCGTGGAATGACCTAGATGGATGTATTTACGCGCGTCACTTGCAATGGCGCGGGCAATGCTTATCTATTGGCAATGCTGAAACGCCAACTCAACTGGAAACGACCGCTCTTCTACTTGCTGCTGCCGGTTTTCCTCATCATGATTTTCCTCGGCTTTCCAATGCCCGTCGCGCCGCCGCCGGCAACGAAGCCAGCGCAGGAAATCTCGGTCACCGTCAAGAAGAAAAAGAAGGCAGGCCTGCACGGGACCCATCCCCGCTAGCCGCATCAAGGCCGGAAGACAGCGACGACGGGCCTGTTTTTTGGCTCGCACTAGCGGCCACACAGTGTGCGTATGGCTGTCTGCAAGCGGATGTGAAACAGCGAGCGCTGGCGGTAATTGATGAAGGTTCAGACCTGAGACGCTGGTCTGGCAAGCTGCTCGAAAAGAGGCGAGAGGTACTGGCGGAGCTTCGGGCAAAGCTGCTCGGCCCGCAGCCGAAGGCCCGGCGGCCCCGAAAGCTCAAGAAGATCGAACCTCCCCCGCACCATGAAGCGGCAGCGCCGGACGGGCTTGGCAAGGCAGTGGCATTCAGTATGCCTGGCGCGGACTTTATGCAGGTCTATGTGGAGCGGGAGGTCGGGACATCACGTGGCGGAGGGAGTGTGTTCGTTGCTTACTGCGCGTTCGACGACGTCGAGCTGGCTTGGATGCCGGGTCCGACATTATGCGTGACTTATCCCTCCGGAATTGTCGTGCAGCAGCAGGCAAGCAAGCATTTTTTTTGCGGAGAAATTATCCCTATTGTCTATCGGACGAGGGAGTAGGGAGCTGTATCGGTTTCTGTTATTTCCAGAAACGCCAATATTACCTTGCACGACGACGTAATGTCTCGGCTAGTTCCACACATCTCTTCCGACGGCTGCAGCCCGTCGCAAAACGCCGGCCGCTCCGGCTTGCCGAACACGCGGCAGCGGTTGTCCCCGTCGAGTTGCACGCAGTGTACGCCTGCCGGCTTGGCGGTAATTATGTTAAGAGATGACGAAAAAGTGTGCCTCTGCGCGCAAAGAGCAACCCGACATCGGTAGTCATCCGCCAGCTGCACACGTCGGACGACTGCGGGATGGCTGTTGACAATTGCTTATGATGGGCGCCGCGCTTACTGACAGGGAAAGGTGATATGGAACAGTTTCTTTGGATGCCGGGGAATGGTGTGGACCCTCTAGCCTTAGGGCGGCTCCGTGCACATTTCCCAAGGCCGACCGAGCCGATGGGAGAGGCCTGGTTCATGAGTGACGGACGACGAATGTTTCGTGAACTGCTGGGGAACCTCGACGAGATTACAACGCAGGACTTGCAGGAGCCTCTTGCGGAAATTGCAACCGGTACCGGTTCATTCGGCCCAATGGAGGAATGGAACACTTGGTACCACTACCTTCTTGGAGCAGTCCTCCCGCGTCACCATGATTCGTTCGTCTCGTATCTACTAGAATCATTGCTGACCGGGTTCATGGCCATCTACCCGAATGGAATCTATCGGGAACCATACAAAGGGTTTCGGGAAGACGTGCTTCTCACCCTAGGGCGGTGCATGATGGACAGCATGTGCTGGAACGGCTCGGATATCACTATCGGGAAGGTTTTGCGTCAGTCAAACAATAACCCGAACCAAGTCTGGGTCTGGTGGGATGCAAGCGGGGATTTCGCCGCGTCGATGTTCTTCTGCCTAAAGTATCTGCCGGAGTCTTCAGTCGAGCCGTGGCTACGTTCTGTCTTGAATATTCCTTCGCCGCACTGGCGCGCACAGGTCATCGTCTGGTTAGTCGGCGCGCATGGGATTCTGAACAGCGTCATACGGTGGCCGTCCGAATTTTCAATGGAGGCTCGACCATACATCGGCTGGGAGTGGTCGCATTGCCTAAAGGTCGAAATGGCCGCCAGGGACGACAGTGGCGCGCTGCCGGTGGCAACATTTATCCCAGCGGCTGCTCAAACCTCAGCATTGAACGTGGTTCAATCGTATTTCACTGAAGACCGGTTCCTGGAGTGGCTCGACTGTATTTCAACTGTTCCGTACCTTGAGGCGGAACTGGCTGAAATTCCTTCGACTTTCGCGACGCTCTACGTCCGACAAGCCGCCCACTTATGATTTGCGGCTTGGCCCGCCCATGTCCGCTCAGCAAACTATGGATTTCCTGTGACACGAAGCCGTTCCGCAGACTCTCAGAAAGAACTCATCAAATGGCTGAACTATCAATACCCCAGGACTTCCCATTAGATGCATTGGTGGGGCAGGAATTGAGCCAGGTTTGTATAGGGCGTCATCATTTGCGGATGAGCTTCATAAAATTGCGTGGTGTCGTCGCCGAAGTGCCAAAGTATCAAGACGGCGCGAATATTGATGTTGAAGCTGGATTCAGATTGCTCACCGCGTCGGGGCAAGTGGTCAGTGCCGCCAATTCTGATTTGGCGACCGGGACGGCAGGCCTTACTCAGCTCTTGGACCAAGCGGTGACAAGCGTGACGCGACTCCCAAACAACGAACTTCGCCTTCAGTTCTCTGATAATTCTGAGCTTGTCCTTCTGGTCGACTCGCAAGGCTTCGAGTCCTATCATCTGCATGTTGACGGTGAGTCAGTTGACGTAACGAAGGAGTGGTAAGCATCCACCGTGAGCGCCCATGAGCCAGCGGCTGTCGCTGACTACCCGGGCATGGTCGCGCGCTCCAACTCGTCAAGCCATCGAATAGCTTGGTCGCGGCTAGTCCCGCACATCTCCTCAGACGGTTGCAGTCCTGCACAGAATGCCGGACGTTCTGGCTTTCCGAAAATGAGACACCGATTGTCAACCCCAAGCTGAACGCATCTGGCCCCCGCAGGCTTCCCGTCAGGCATGCCAGGAATCGGGCTGGTGATCGAAGGGGCGGTGCAGCAGGCACCACAGTGGTCGCGGCAGTTCATGGTGTTCAGTGTGCGGCTTGGGAGAGCGCGCAGTATAGCCGGAGGCGCGCGCTGCGGACCCGGCCTTGCTGCTATGTTTGACGCATACCCACAACACGCAGAATGGAGCATCGCATGGCAAGGTCCTTGAAACCACTCGATCAGCAGGTCATTGTCCTTACCGGCGCCTCCAGCGGCATCGGCCTTGCCACCGCCCAGGACGCGGCGCGCCGTGGCGCCAAACTGGTGCTGGTGGCGCGCAGCGGCGATGTGCTCGAGGCCGTCGTCAGCGCTCTGGCCGGCGCCGGCGTCGAGGCCATCCATGTGGTGGCGGACGTGTCGCAGCGCGAGCAGGTGGAGGAGGTGGCGCGCCAGGCGCTGGCGCGTTTCGGCCGCATCGATACCTGGGTCAATTGCGCCGGCAGCACCATTTATGGCCGCCTGGACGAAGTGTCGGAGTCCGACAGCCGGCGCCTGTTCGACATCAATTTCTGGGGCATCGTCAACGGCTCGCTGACGGCCCTGCCGCACCTGCGCCTGACGGGCGGCGCCCTGATCAACGTCGGCAGCGAGGCTTCGGAACTTGCCATCCCCCTGCAAGGCATGTATTCGGCTACCAAGCATGCAGTGAAAGGTTTTACCGACGCCCTGCGCATCGAGATCGAGCATGTCGATGGCGCGCCGGTGTCGATCACCCTGATCGAGCCGACCGCGGTCGATACGCCGCTGCCCCAGCATGCACGCAACTACCTGGCGCATGAGCCGAAATTGCCGGCGCCGCAGATCGACCCGCACCAGGTGGCCGCGGCGATCCTCGACGCGGCCACCACGCCGGCCCGCAACGTCAAGGTCGGCGCCATGGCCAGCATCGACGTGACGCTGGAAAGGCTGGTGCCGGGGCTGGTGGACGTGCTGTCGGTGTTCCAGGTGCCGCGCCAGCAGACCGACGCGCGGCCGATCGATCCCGAAGGCTCGCTCTACAAATCGCGCGCCCAGGGGCGAATTTACGGCTGCGGCAACAGTAAAGGAAGGTAAGTCAGGCAGTCCCGACGCGGCGAGCGGGGCTTGCGCTTGACTACCCCCGGGCCGGGGTCTATATTCGATAGCTTATTATTAAGTTGTCGGACGGAAGCATGGAATGCCCACTTGACACCAAGCCGCGCTGGGAGCGCCGCAAGGAGGCACGTCCGCAAGAATTGCTGGCGGCGGCGATCGACCTGTTCGTCGAGCGCGGCTTTGCCTCGACCAGGCTCGAGGATGTCGCGCGCCGTGCCGGTGTCTCGAAAGGCACCCTGTATCTGTATTTCGAGAACAAGGAAGAGCTGTTCAAGGCGGTGGTGCGCAACAGCATCGTCCCCGTGATCGGCGACGCCGAGTCCTCGGTCGCCGAATTCGAGGGCCACAGCGCCGAGCTGCTGCGCAGCGTGATGATGGGCTGGTGGGACCGCATCGGCGCCCATAAAGTGTCCTGCATCATCAAGCTCGTCACGGCCGAAGCCGGCAATTTCCCGGAGCTGGCCACCTTCTACCAGGCCGAGGTCATCAACCGCGGCACGCGCATGATTTCAAGCATGCTCGAGCGCGGCATCGCACGCGGCGAATTCCGGTCGATCAATGTCGCCCAGGTCACCCAGGTGCTGGTCGCGCCCATGCTGATGCTGGTCACCTGGAAGCATTCGGTCGGCCCCTGCGAACGCGGTGCGCTCGAGCCCCTGGCCTTCCTCGACGCTTTCCTCGATATGGCCTTGAATGGCCTGCTACCGCCGCCCGGCGCCGCCGCCTGCGCGCCAGCTTGAGCTTTTTCAGGCGTTCACCCCTCTCAAACTGCAGACTGTCGCAATTTCGCGCGATCTCGATACTGTCCCGATAAGATGTACGTGTTGAAGCAGTTCAACGATAAAATATCGGATTATTTCTTTTCCACCGAGTATTAAGATGAATATCGAACAAGCCCGCTTCAACATGATCGAACAGCAAATCCGCCCCTGGAACGTGCTGGACCAGGAGGTCCTGGACCTGCTGCACGTGGTCAAGCGCGAAGAGTTCGTGCCGGCGGCTTACCAGAACCTGGCCTTTGCCGACGTCGAGATCCCGCTGCCGGGCGGCCAGTCGATGCTCGATCCGAAGATCGAAGCGCGCATCCTGCAGGAACTGAACCTGAAAAAACACGAGAACGTGCTGGAAATCGGCGCCGGCTCCGGCTACATGGCCGCCCTGATGGCGCACCGCGCGCGTCACGTCACCACCGTCGACATCTCGCCCGAACTCAAGGCGCTGGCCGAGCAGAACCTGGCCCGTGCCGGCATCGCGAATGTGACCGTGGTCGAAGGCAATGGCGCAGCCGGCTGGGAGCAGGGCGGACCGTTCGACGCGATCGTCATTTCCGGCGGCCTGGAAACCATCCCGGAAGCGTTTTTGAAAAGCGTCAAGGTCGGCGGGCGTATCGTCGCCATCGTCGGCCGTTCGCCAGCCATGAGCGCAGTGCTGGTGACACGTGTCGGCGAAGCCGCGTATGACACGGTCAAGCTGTTCGAAACGAACGTCAAGATGCTCTCGGGCGCACCGACCGTGTCGCGCTTCACGTTCTGAGGACACGATGCAGCACATGACCGCGCCGCAACTGGCCGAACGCCTGCAGGACGACAGCCAGCCGCGCCCGTTGCTGCTGGACGTGCGCGAGAACTGGGAATTCGAGACCTGCCACATCGCCGGCTCGACCCTGATCCCGATGCACCTGATTCCGATCCGCGCCGGTGAAATCGATGATGGGCAAGAGATTGTCTGTATTTGCCACCACGGCGCGCGCAGCATGCAGGTCGCAGCTTTCCTCGAACGCAACGGGTTCGAAAACGTAACGAATTTAACGGGCGGCGTACACGCCTGGGCCTTGCAGGTCGATCCGGCGATGCCGAAGTATTGACCTGTGTATTTCCCTTCCAACTTTTGATGACTCCGACGGAGACCGCAATGCAGAAATCCCTCATCGCCGTGCTGCTGGCCAGCGCTTTCGTGTCGCTCAATGCGCACGCGATCGACCTGGTCCAGGTATACCAGCAGGCCCTGGCCAACGACGCCACCTTCGCCAGCGCACGCGCAACGCTTGCGGCCGGGCGCGAACGCGTCACCCAGGGCCGGGCGGGGTTGCTGCCGACGGTCAGCCTGTCGGGCTCGACCGTCAGGAGCGACAGCGATTTTTCGCCTTTTAACGAAGGCGAGACCGTGGTCGTGGGCGGCGTGCCGACCCAGATCCGTTCCGGCGGCACCAACCTGACCACCAGCGAATACACGCTGGCGCTGAGCCAGCCGCTGTTCCGCTGGGACCGCTGGCAGACCTATGAGCAAAGCAAGCTCGTGCAAGCCATTGCCGAAGCCCAGTTTGCCCAGGCCCAGCAAGACCTGATCACGCGCGTGGCGCAAGCCTATTTCGACGTGCTGTCGGCCCAGGACACGCTGGAATCGACGCGCGCCCAGAAGAGCGCCGTGACCGAGCAGCTGGCCTCGGCCAAGCGCAACTTCGAGGTCGGCACCCAGACCATCACCGACACCCACGAGGCGCAGGCCGCCTACGACCTGACGGTGGCGCAGGAGTTTGCCGCCGTGAACGACCTGGACAACAAGCGCAGCGCGCTGCAGGCGATCATCGGCAACGAGCCGGGCGCACTGGCGCCGCTGCAGTCGGGCGTGACGCTGGCGCCGCCGCAGCCGGCCCTGGTCGACCCGTGGGTGTCGTCGGCCGAGAACCAGAACTATGGCGTGACGGTATCGCAGCTGTCGCTCGAGTCCGCCAAGCGCGACATCAAGCGCAACCGCGCCGGCCACTTGCCGACGCTCGACCTGGTCGCCGCCTCGAGCGGCCGCGACACGGGCGGGCGCATCCAGAACACCTCGGGCGACAGCCGCAACAACTCGATCGGCGTGCAGTGGAACGTGCCGATTTTTAACGGCTTTGCCGTCACCAGCCGCGTGCGCGAATCGATCGCCCTGGAAGACCGGGCTCGTAACGACCTCGAGGCGACGCGCCGCAATGCCGCCCTGCAGGCACGCCAGGCCTTCCTCGGTGTGAACAGCGGCCTGGCGCAGGTCAGGGCGCTGCAGGCGGCGGAAGTGTCGAGCCAGTCGGCGCTCGAATCGAACAAGCTGGGTTACCAGGTTGGCGTACGCATCAATATCGACGTGCTCAACGCCCAGCGCCAGCTGTACTCGACCCGCACCGACCTGGCGCGCGCCCGCTACAACACCATCCTGAACGGCCTGCGCCTGAAGGCTGCCTCCGGCTCGCTGCGCGAAGCGGATCTGGTGCCGGTGAATAACCTGCTGCAGAAGTAAATTTGCGGGCCCAGCCCTGCAAATGAAAAACGGCGCCGTGTTCGGCGCCGTTTTGCGTTAAGCGCTCCCTTCAATTTCTCGGCCGCAGCACGCCGAGTCCCTTGTTGGTCAGCACCGCGATGCCGCCATCGTCGGCCACCGCCAGCGCGCTCACCAGCACGGTGCCGGCCGGCAGGTTCCTGGTGCGCGCATTCAGGTCGACCGGGCCATAACTGGCCGACCAGGCCGCGGCATGCTCGGCGTTTGCCGCCGGGTTTGTCGACGAGCCGACAACCAGGCCCGCGCTGTTGATGGCGACCGCGTTCGCATAGCCGCTGCCGCCCAGGCTACCGAGGTCGCGCAGGGTGGTGCCGTCGTGCAGGAAGGCGGACTGGCGTCCGTCCGGATAGGTCATGTTGCCTACGATCAGTCCGGCTCCATTGAGCGCACGTGCCTCGGCGCTGCGCGCGCCCGGCAGCAGGCCGAGGTTGTGCATCGTGCCCGCTTCCCAGCAGAAAGCGTTCAGCACGCCGTCGGCGACACGCGCGTTGCCGATGATCTTGCCGGCATCGTTGATGTCCACCGCCATCGAGGAGTCGCCCAGCGAGCCGAGGTCCTGGATCGGCGCCCCAGTGCGGGCGTCGTAGAGGAAGGCGTGGTACCAGCTGTTGCCCGGGCCGTAAGCATAGCCGACCACCTGGCCTAGCGTGTTCATCGCCAGTGCGTAGGAACCGGTGCCGCCCAGGGTGCCGAGGTCGCGCATGCCGCCATTGTCGTTGTAGAAGGCATGCGTTTCGCCGTTAGTCGTGCGCGACCAGCCCGCCACCTTGCCGCAGGTGCTGATCGCAAAGCCGAAGGATTCGGCGCCGCCCAGCGTGCCCAGGTCGTGCATGACGCCGTCGTAATGGAAGGCATGCGCCAGGCCGTTCTGCTCCTGGGCCCAGCCGGCGATCTGGCCGCAGCGGTTGATCGAGAAGGCGTGTGCATCGCGCCCGCCGAAGGTGCCGAGGTCGAGCGTTTCCTTGCCGTTGTAATAGAAGGCGCGCGCGTTGCCGGCGGCGTCGCGTCCGGTGCCGGTGACGCGCATGCTCGTGGCGATGCCGCGCCGGTCGACTTCACCCCAGGTCATGCCGGGCAGGCCGATCGGGGCGAAATCGTAGAGCGGGCCGAGATCGACCGGCGGCGCCGGAGGAGGGGGAGGGGGTGGCGCAGGGTGGTGACCACCACTGCCACCGCCACCGCCACATCCTGCCAGCAGTGCCGCCAGCGCGAACGCCGCTACCGATGCCGCAGCGCGCGGCGATGTTGGAAAATAGACCGAAGGGGAAGTGAACATGGCGCGTCTCCATGGAAGAGTTGACAGGTCCAGTCTAGAACCGTCGCGCGCAAATCGTTCACGTAATGATGAGTTAACTTGGCGGCGGTCAAAGGCATCGTTGACCGTCGGTAAAAGCGGAATTTTGTTCTCAAAAGAAAAACGGCGCCATGGGCGCCGTTGCTTGGGTGCTGCGCGCCTTAGCTGCTCAGGCCGCCACCCATTTCGCTGTCCTTGCGCTGGATGAATTCGATCTTGTAGCCGTCCGGATCGGTGACGAAAGCAATCACGGTGCTGCCGCCCTTGACCGGCCCCGGCTCGCGCGTGATGTTGCCGCCGGCCGCGCGCACCGCGTCGCAAGTAGCGTAGATGTCGTCGGTCGAGAGGGCGATGTGGCCGTAGGCGGTGCCCATGTCGTAGCTGTCGACGCCGTGGTTGTAGGTCAGCTCGAGTTCGGCGTGGTCGGGATTGCTGCCGTAGCCGAGGAAGGCCAGCGTGTATTTGTATTCGGGATTGTCGCTGGTGCGCAGCAGTTTCATGCCGAGCAACCTGGTGTAAAAGTCGATCGAACGCTGCAGGTCGCCGACGCGAAGCATGGTGTGCAGGAGGCGCATGGATGTGGTCTTTCTGGTGAAATCGGAAACGACGATTCTATGCGTTTGGCCGATTTCTTGCAGGGGGCGAGGACCGCCCCCCGTGCAAGTTAACTCTCGAGGCGCGAGGTCATTGTGATCTTGGCATTCAGCAGCTTCGAGACCGGGCAGTTTTCCTTGGCCGTCTGGGCCGCCTGGTCAAACGCTTCCTGGCTGGCGCCAGCAATTTTTGCCACCAAGTCGAGGTGCACGGCGGTGATGGTAAAACCGTCGCCTTCCTTTTCCATCGACACCGTGGCCGTGGTGCGCAGTTCCTGGGCCGTCATGCCGGCCTTGCCGAGCTGGCCCGACAGCGCCATCGTGAAGCAGCCGGCGTGGGCCGCGCCGATCAGTTCTTCCGGATTGGTGCCGGGGCCGTCTTCGAAGCGGGTATTGAAACCGTATTGCGCGTCCTTGAGGGCGCCGCTACCGGTCGTGACCGCACCTTTGCCGTCCTTGATGCCGCCGCTCCAGACGGCGCTGCCGTTGCGTTTGATTGTCATTGTTTTCCTCTTAGCGGTTGTCGGTCGGCAGGGGCTCGACCGAATCGTGATCGCGCATCGAACGATGGCGGTCGGGTTGCGGGTTGGCCTGGCCGGTGGCGCCGGGCGCCGGATCGACCGCTTCGCTGATGCCCGGCGTGTTGCGCGCGTCGGTATCGACCAGCCCCTGCGCCAGGTCTTCGGCGGCCTGCTTCATGATGCCGCGCGGCTCCATTTCCTGGCCATCGGGCGACTCGTCGCGCTCGTGCGGCTGGCGCTTGACGCCGTCGTTTTGAATCTTCGCATCGGTATTGACGAAGCGATCTTTAGTTTCGGTAACCATACATGCTCTCCTGTGACTGTTGCATGAATCCTAACCGCTCGAACCGAGCGGGGTCGCGCAATTGGATGATGCTTTTTTGCAATTAACTGGATACCATGAGGGCTTCGCCATTCTTGCCGGACGCCGCCTTGGAAAACGACCTCGCACCGCACGCCGCCATCCACTGCCCCAACTGCGGCGCACGCATCGCCGGCCAGTTCTGCCAGGGCTGCGGGCAAGCGGCGCAGCTGCATGTGCCGAGCGCGCGCGAATTCCTGCACGAGTTCATCGCCCACTACGTGGCGCTGGAAGGCAAGCTGTGGAGATCGCTGGCGCTGCTGGTGTTCCGGCCGGGCCGTCTGACGCGCGATTACATCGACGGCAAGCGCGCCCGCTATGTCGAGCCGCTGCGCTTGTACCTCAGCTTCAGCATCATCTTTTTCGCCGTCTTCAAGCTCAGTGGAGTCAGCGTCGGCAGTGACACGCCGGAGTCCGCGCCGGCACAGGGGGCAGGCGCTTCGGCGGAGCAAGTGGCGGGCAAGCCTAGGGATGCCGTCGGGGCCCCGGCGCCCCGTGCGCGCGAACAGGCAGCGAAAGAACAGCAGGGCGATCGGCGCAACGATTCAAACACGGGCCTGGTGACCCTGGATAAGGGCGACGACAAGAAGCTGGAAGAATTCGCGGCCTCCGTCCATCCCGCACTGAGCAAGAAGGTCGCGCATTTCTTCAGCCTGTCTGAGCAAGCGCGACAGGACACGCTGCTGCGCGCCCTGTCGAGCTATGCGCCGTATGCGATCTTCGCCGTGATGCCACTCTTTGCCGCCTTCCTCAAGCTGCTGTATTTCCGTTCAGGCCGGCGTTATGGCGAACACCTGCTGTTTGCGCTGCACACAAACGCCTTTGCCTTCCTGGCGCTGAGCCTGTGGATGCTGGTGCCGGACTTTATTCCCCTGGTTGGCTTCCTGCTCGGCGTGTGGCTGGTGTTCTACCTGCCGACCGCGATGCGCAAGGTGTACGGGGGCGGGCGGCTTGCCACGGCGCTGCGCTGGATCGTCCTGCTGGCCATGCACATGGTCAGCATTGTGCTGGCAATTGCCGCCGTCGCCGCCCTGGCCGTGATCGCCTGATCTTGCCGTTTCACGCCCTGCGCATCTATACTGTGATTTTGTACAGTATTTGATGCGCGGCCGGGTGGCAGCCATGGGGATTATCGGTTAATCTCCAGCGTGTCCGCCCATCCATCGCCGAGAACCCTATGCCCCTGACACCCGAATCGCAGTCGATCATCGCGCTCGTGGTGCGGCAAAACACGGCCGGCATCGAAGGACCCGTCACGAAGGTGCTGGCCTTCCTGAAAGACGCCGGGCACCGCGTCGTGTTTGAAACCGATACCGCCGCTTACCTCGGCATCCCCGGCATCGAGGCGATGACGGTGAGCGAGATCGGCGAGCACGCCACGCTCGCCATCGTCATGGGCGGCGATGGCACCATGCTCGGCATCGCGCGCCAGTTGGCCAAATACGACATTGCGCTGATCGGCATCAACCTCGGCCGGCTTGGTTTCATTACCGATATTCCGGTCGAGCGCATGCTGCCGGCGCTCGGCGAAATTTTGCAGGGCAAGGCCACCTCCGAAAACCGTTCGCTGCTCGAAGGACGGGTAATGCGCGGCGGCGAAATGATTTTTTGCGGCGCCGCCGTCAACGACGTGGTGGTGGCGCGCGGCAGCGGCGCCGGCATGGTCGAACTGAAAGTGACGGTCGACGGCCACTTCATGTACAACCAGCGCTCGGACGGCCTGATTGTGTCCACGCCAACCGGTTCCACCGCCTATGCGCTGTCGGCCGGCGGCCCGCTGCTGCACCCGAGCCTGCAAGGCATCGTGCTGGTGCCGATCGCCCCGCATGCGCTGTCGAACCGCCCGATCGCAATTCCCGACACCAGCGAAATCGTGGTCGAGATCGTCAGCGGACGCGATGTGTCGGTGAACTTCGACATGCAGACCTTCGCCAGCCTGCAGCACGGCGACGAAATCATCATCTCGCGTTCGCCCAACACCATCACCTTCCTGCATCCGGAAGGCTGGAGCTATTACCATACGCTGCGCGAAAAGCTGCACTGGCATGAATATCCTTCCAGCGACGGCAAGCTCAAATAACGCTTCAACAGAATAATTCGGGAGACCTGTTTTTTCATGCTGCGCACACTGACCATCCGCGACTTCGTCATCGTCGACGCCATCGAACTCGAATTCGCCCGTGGATTCTCGGTACTCACCGGCGAGACCGGGGCCGGCAAGTCGATCCTGATCGACGCCTTGCAGCTGGCCCTCGGCGGGCGCGGCGACGCCAGCATGGTGCGTGAAGGCGCGGCCAAAGCCGACATCACGGCCGACTTCGCCGTGACCGAGTCCGCCACCAGCTGGCTCGAGCAGCACGAGTTCGCCAGCGACGAAGGCGGCGCCTTGCTGCGCCGCGTGATCGACAATGCCGGCCGTTCCAAGGCCTATATCAATGGCGTCGCGGCCACCGCCGGCCAGTTGCGCGAGCTGGGAGAATTGCTGGTCGACATCCACGGCCAGCACGCGCACCAGAGCCTGCTGAAATCCGACGCCCAGCGCGCCTTGCTCGACAATCAGATCGTCATGCGCGACCCGCTTGCCGCCGCCGAGGCGCAGGAAGTGGCCTTGGCCTGGCGCGCCTGGCGCGCGCTGTCGCGCCAGCGCGAAGAATATGAAACCAATGCCAAGAACGTGCTGATCGAGCGCGAGCGGCTGGAATGGCAGGTGAGCGAACTCGACAAGCTGGCGCCGAAAGCCGGCGAGTGGCTTGACATCACCAACGAACACAGCCGTCTGTCGCACGCCGCCAGCCTGATCGAGGGCGCGCAGGAAGCGCTGGCCGCGATTTCCGAATCGGACCACCCGATCCTCTCGCAGCTCAGTTCGTTGAACACGAAGCTGGGCAAGCTGGTCGACGTCGACGCCGAGCTGCAAACCGTGCTCGACTGCATGGAACCGGCCCGCATCCAGCTGCAGGAAGCCGTGTATGCGCTCAACAGCTATATCGACAAGGTCGAACTCGACCCGGCGCGCCTGCGCGAAGTCGATTCGCGCATGGACGCGCTGCACAGCGCCGCCCGCAAATACCACGTGACGCCCGAAGAACTGCATGAAGAACATGCGGCGCTGGCGCTGAAACTGCGCCAGCTGGCCGACGCCAGCGACATGGACGGTTTAAAACGCCAGGAAGCGAAAGCGGAAGCCGCCTACCGCGAGGTCGCCGCACGCCTCTCAAGGCGCCGCGCCGGCGCCTCCAAAACGCTGGGCGAGCAGGTAACGAGCGCCATGCAGGAACTGAGCATGGGCGGCGGGCGCTTCGAAGTCGCGCTCAATCCCGCCGAACCGGGCGCACATGGCCTGGAACAAGTCGAATTCCTGGTCGCCGGCCACGCCGGCGTCGTCGCACGTCCGCTGGCGAAGGTCGCCTCGGGCGGCGAACTGGCGCGCATCTCGCTGGCAATTTCCGTCATCACCTCGAACGCTACCACCACTCCCACCTTGATCTTCGACGAAGTCGACAGCGGCATCGGCGGCGGCGTGGCCGAAGTGGTCGGCCGCCTCCTGAAACGCCTGGGCCAGGAACGGCAGGTGCTGTGCGTGACTCACCTGCCGCAGGTGGCCAGCCAGGCCAACCAGCATTTCCAGGTCGCCAAGGGCACGACCGGGGAAGGGCGCACCGTCTCGCGCATCGAGGTACTGAACAACCGGGCGCGCGTGGAGGAAGTAGCGCGCATGCTGGGCGGGATCGAGATTACGGAGACGACCAGGAAGCATGCGCGGGAGCTGCTGGCTTCTTGAGAAGGGCTCGAACCGTTGTCAGCGGCGCTGGATGCGTGACTGCTACGCCTGTTTTTCCGACGTTGTTGCTTGCTTTCGCCTTACGAACGCCTGAGTGGTTCCCGTCGTCTCATTCAGCACAACGGCTTTTGTTTCCAAATAGGGTTGAGCCCGCACCAGTTCGCCTAATTTTTCGAAACCGTAATTGCGTGCGTCAAAGTCGGGATTGGTCTTGGTGATCAAGGATCCGATAGTGGATAAGAGCGACCATCCGTCATCACGCATTGCGGCGCTAACAGCGCTGAGGAGGACGCCTTTTATCGGTTTCGCGGCTACTGGTTCAGGCGGTTTCAACGATGCAGAGGCCGTGTCACTAACGTTGACGCGCAGGATCTCGGTATAGACGAACTTGTCGCAAGCCGCGACGAAAGGTTGTGGCGTTTTCTTTTCACCGAATCCATATACTGCCAGGCCCGACTCACGGATACGCGTGGCGAGTCGAGTGAAATCACTGTCCGACGATACCAGGCAGAAGCCATCAACACGCCCAGAATGCAGCAGGTCCATCGCATCGATGATCAAGCATGAGTCGGTGGCATTCTTGCCGCTGGTATAGCTGAATTGCTGAACTGGTTGCACGGCGTAGGCATTCAGTGACTCCTTCCAGCCTTTGAGATTTGGCGTCGTCCAGTCACCGTAGACGCGTTTGACGGTAGCGATGCCATACCTGGAGATTTCTGCCAAGAGCTGCGCCACAATTGACGACTGCGCATTATCTGCATCGATAAGCACTGCAAGTCTTTGATTTTCTCGATTTGCCTGATTTCCCATATATCTTCCTCACAGTTGAATCGACAGCTAGCAAGTGGATGTAGCCGAAGATCAGTCTATCTATTCCGGCACTGTCACGACAAGCTAATATTCCAGGAGCATAGCGAAGCGCGATATGCTCTGTACCGGGCGCTCTGTCTCTCACCCCTCTGCCACAATCTCCTTCCAACTAATAAGAGGAGGCTCCGATGAGCATCGACAAAGTCCTGTACCGCGCCAAAGCCACGTCCCAGGGCGGCCGCGAAGGCAGTTCGCGCAGCGACAACGGCGTGCTGGACCTGAAACTCACGACGCCGAAGGAACTCGGCGGCAATGGCGCAGAAGGCACCAATCCCGAGCAATTGTTCGCGGCCGGCTATTCGGCCTGCTTCCTGGGCGCGCTGAAATTCGTCGCCGGCCAGCAGAAAGTGACGCTGCCGCAAGACCTGACGGTGACCGGGGATGTCGGCATCGGCCCGATTCCAACCGGTTTCGGCATCGAAGTCGATCTCGCCATCCATGGCCCGGGCATGGAGCAGGGGCAGTTGCAGGAGCTGGTCGACAAGGCGCATATCGTGTGCCCGTACTCGAATGCGACGCGCAACAACATCGACGTGCGCCTGAAGGTCACCACCTGAGGATGACGTGCCAGCCGGCTAAGCGTGGTAGCGCTGCGACGCTATCACGGCAACAACATTGCCAAACAGCCGGGTTAGCACACCATTCGTAAATATCGGCGTGGGGCCGCATTCGGCACACATATAATGGAGGCCCTCCCGCCTCCTGTTTGCCCATGCCTTTCCGAAAAGAACCAAGCCATACCCACGGTAGCATTGCCCAGAGCGCCATCGTCCTTGTCAACCTCGGTACGCCCGATGCGCCGACCCGTGCGGCGGTCAAGCGCTACCTGAAGCAATTCCTGTCCGATCAGCGTGTGGTCGAGATCCCGCGCCTGGTGTGGTGGTTCATCCTGAATTTGATCATCCTGCCTTTCCGGTCAGGGGCGTCGGCCAAGAAATACCAGTCGATCTGGACCCGCGAGGGCTCGCCGCTGAAGGTGCATACCCAGAAGCAGGCGAATCTCTTGGCCGAGGCGCTGGAAGAGCGCGGGCATGAAGGTGTGCAGGTACGCATGGCGATGCGTTACGGTTCGCCGTCGCTGGCCGAGGTGCTCGACGAACTGAAAGCGGCCAACTGCGACCGCATTGCGGTGCTGCCGGCCTATCCGCAGTATTCCGGCACCACCACTGCCTCGATCTGGGACGCCGTCTTTGCCCATTACAAGGACGTGCGCAATGTGCCCGAGCTGCGCCTGATCAAGCATTACCACGACCATGACGGCTATATCGACGCCCTGCACGATGTCGTGCAGGCGCACTGGGACGCGCACGGCCGCGGCGGTAAATTGGTGATGAGTTTCCATGGCGTGCCCAAGCGCACGCTGATGCAGGGCGACCCGTATTTCTGCGAATGCCAGAAGACGGCGCGCCTGCTTGCCAGCCGCCTGCGTTTATCGCCCGACGACTACCTGGTGACTTTCCAGTCGCGTTTCGGCAAGGCCGAGTGGCTGCAGCCGTACACGGCGCCGACCGTGCAGGCTTTGGCGCGCCAGGGCGTGGCGCGAGTGGACGTGATCTGCCCGGGTTTTACCAGCGATTGCCTGGAAACCCTGGAAGAAATCTCGATGGAAGTGAAGCACGATTTCGAGTCCGCCGGCGGCAAGGAATTTCACTACATTCCCTGCCTGAACGAGTCGCCAACCTGGATCGTGGGCCTGGCCGAAATCGCCGAACAGCACCTGATCGGCTGGCCGACCATCATGAGCCCGTCTCAGCGGGAAGCCGAGCGGCGCGATGCCGATGCGGCGCGCGAGAATGCGTTGCGGCTAGGGGCTTGATCCGCGTGGGCTCGGGAGCCCACCCTACGAACTACCCTACAACCCGGCGTAGCAGATGCAGGCTGTTGCCAGTGCGGTATAGACGACGACTGCGCTGCTGATCAGATGGTATTTCATCATGCTTCCCTGGGACGATTGTTCTTGTGACGGCGCCTTCTCGCGCCTTGAGAACATCGTACGGCTTCCGATCGTGGAAAGAATTACCTCAGCCGTAACTCTTGTAACAAATGTTGTCACTCTTTCTGCGGCCAGCGCTGCAATACCCCTTGAAGTTGTAGGAGATCGCCCCATATGGGGCGCTGTATGACAAGCAGCATCTGTCCAATTATTCAGACAAGTACTTGATTTCAGGAGTTTTTCGATGCAAGACCAAGAAAATCCAGATGTGATTGCCCAGCCAGAAGGCGAAGAAGCCGCAGCGGCCCAGCCGTCCGGCGAGCCGAGCCTCGAAGAACAGCTGAGCGCGACCGAAGCCAAGCTGGCCGAGATGCACGATGCCTTCATGCGTGCCAAGGCCGATGTCGAAAACATCCGCCGCCGCGCCCAGGAAGACGTCAGCAAGGCGCATAAATTCGCCATCGAAAGTTTTGCCGAGGCCATGGTGCCGGTGCGCGACAGCCTGGAAATGGCATTGAAGGTCGAGTCGCCGACCGTGGAGTCGATCAAGGAAGGCGTCGAGATGACGCTCAAGCAGCTGACTTCCGCGTTCGAAAAGAATCGCCTGGTCGAAGTCATGCCGCTGGCCGGCGACAAGCTCGATCCGAACAAGCACCAGGCCGTGGCCGTGGTGCCGGCCGACCAGGAAGCCAATACCGTGGTGACCGTGCTGCAGAAGGGTTACATGATTGCCGACCGCCTGCTGCGTCCGGCGATCGTGACCGCGGCAGCGCCGAAATAAACACCGAAACAAGAAAAAGTTCCGTGCTGATTGGCAAAAGCCCTTGAAAGCACGCAGTTTTTCCCAATATTACAAAACATCCGAAACTTAGTATCTAAAGGAAAAAAATCATGGGCAGAATCATCGGTATCGACCTGGGCACCACCAACTCGTGCGTTGCGATCATGGAGAACGGCCAGCCAAAGGTCATCGAAAACGCGGAAGGCGCGCGTACCACGCCGTCGATCATCGCTTACCAGGAAGATGGCGAGATCCTGGTTGGTGCGCCGGCCAAGCGCCAGGCCGTCACCAACCCGAAAAATACCCTGTTCGCCGTCAAGCGCCTGATCGGCCGCAAGTACGATGAAAAAGAAGTGCAAAAGGACATCGGCCTGATGCCTTACGCGATCGTCAAGGCCGACAACGGCGACGCCTGGATCGGCGTGCGCGACAAGAAGCTCGCGGCCCAGCAGGTCTCGGCTGAAATCCTGCGCAAGATGAAGAAGACCGCCGAAGACTACCTCGGCGAAGAAGTCACCGAAGCGGTCATCACCGTGCCGGCCTACTTCAACGACTCGCAGCGCCAGGCGACCAAGGACGCCGGCCGCATCGCGGGCCTGGACGTCAAGCGCATCATCAACGAGCCGACCGCGGCCGCGCTGGCTTTCGGCCTGGACAAGACCGAAAAGGGCGACCGCAAGATCGCCGTGTATGACCTCGGCGGCGGCACCTTCGACGTGTCCATCATCGAGATCGCGGACGTGGACGGCGAGAAGCAGTTCGAAGTGCTGTCGACCAATGGCGACACCTTCCTCGGCGGCGAAGACTTCGACCAGCGCATCATCGATTACATCATCGACGAGTTCAAGAAGATCAACGGCCTCGACCTGTCGAAAGACGCGATCGCCCTGCAGCGCATCAAGGCTTCGGCCGAGCGCGCGAAGATCGAACTGTCGTCGTCGCAGCAGACCGAAATCAACGAGCCGTACATCGCCATGGCGAACGGCGCGCCGGTCCACCTGAACCTGAAAATGACCCGTGCCAAGCTCGAGTCGCTGGTTGAGGAACTGATCAACAAGACGATCGAGCCATGCCGCATCGCGATCAAGGATGCCGGCGTCAAGGTCTCGGACATCGACGACATCATCCTGGTAGGGGGCATGACCCGCATGCCGAAGGTGCTGGAAAAAGTGAAGGAATTCTTCGGCAAGGAGCCCCGCCGCGACGTGAATCCGGACGAAGCGGTCGCTGTCGGCGCCGCCATCCAGGGCTCGGTCCTGTCGGGCGAGCGCAAGGACTTGCTGCTGCTGGACGTGACGCCGCTGTCGCTGGGTATCGAAACCCTGGGCGGCGTGATGACCAAGATGATCCACAAGAACACCACGATCCCGACCAAGTTCTCGCAGGTGTTCTCGACCGCCGACGACAACCAGCCGGCCGTGACGATCAAGGTCTTCCAGGGCGAGCGCGAAATCGCAGCCGGCAACAAGGGCCTGGGCGAATTCAACCTCGAGGGCATCCCACCGGCGCCACGCGGCACCCCGCAGGTTGAAGTGACCTTCGACATCGACGCCAACGGCATCTTGCACGTCGGCGCCAAGGACAAGGCCACCGGCAAGGAAAACAAGATCACCATCAAGGCGAACTCGGGCCTGACCGAAGCCGAAATCCAGAAGATGGTGAAGGATGCCGAGCTGAACGCCGAAGAAGACAAGAAGGTCAAGGAACTGGCGGAATCGCGCAACCAGGCCGACGCGCTGGTGCACTCGACCCGCAAGTCGCTGACCGAATACGGCGACAAGCTGGAAGCCGGCGAGAAGGAAGCCATCGAAGCGGCCATCACGGATCTCGAGGGCTCGATCAAGTCGGGCGACAAGGCCGACATCGACAACAAGACGGCCGCACTGTCGACCGCTGCGCAAAAGCTGGGCGAGAAGATGTACGCCGACATGCAGGCGCAGCAGGCCGGTGGCGCAGGCGCCGAAGGCGGCGCCCAGCAGGGCGGCGAGCAATCGGCCCAGGCTGACGACGTCGTCGATGCCGACTTCAAGGAAGTAAAAGACGCGAAGTAATTTTCGCTTCGTACAAAACCGAGCCGACGCACTGTTTCATGCGCGGCTCGGTTTTTTTGCTCAAACAGTTCGATTAGTAGATAACAGCAAGGTGCCACATGGCAAAGCGTGATTTTTACGAGATCCTTGGGGTCGCAAAGGGTGCTTCGGAAGAAGAGATCAAGAAGTCGTATCGCAAACTGGCGATGAAGTACCATCCTGACCGCAACCCGGACAACAAGGAAGCGGAAGAGAAGTTCAAGGAGGTCAAGGAAGCCTACGAGATGCTGACCAATCCGGAAAAGCGCGAGGCGTATGACCGTTACGGTCACGCCGGCGTCGATCCGAACATGGGCGGCGGCGGCGGCTTCGGCGGCGCTGGCGCCGGCGGTTTTGGCGATGCCTTCGGCGACATCTTTGGCGACATCTTCGGCGGCGGTGGTCGCGGCGGGCGCGGCGGCGGCGGACCACAGGTCTACCGCGGCGCCGACCTGCGCTACAACCTCGAGATCTCGCTGGAGCAGGCGGCCAACGGCTTCGACACGACGATCCGCGTGCCGAGCTGGGACAAGTGCGACACCTGCCACGGCAGCGGCGCCAAGCCGGGCACCCAGCCGGTCACCTGCACCACCTGCGCCGGCCATGGCCAGGTGCGCATGCAGCAGGGCTTCTTCAGCATCCAGCAGACCTGCCCGAAGTGCCACGGCAGCGGCAAGATGATCCCGGAACCGTGCGCTGCCTGCAGCGGCGCCGGACGCATCAAGCGCAACAAGACGCTGGAAGTGAAAATCCCGGCCGGTATCGACAACGGCATGCGCATCCGCTCGACCGGCAACGGCGAGCCGGGCACGAACGGCGGACCGTCGGGCGACCTGTATGTGGAAATCCACATCAAGCCGCACGCCGTGTTCCAGCGCGAAGGCGACGACCTGCATTGCGAAATGCCGATCTCGTTCTCGAAAGCGGCTCTGGGCGGTGAAATCGAAGTACCGACCCTGACCGGCAAGGTCTCGTTTACCGTGCCGGAAGGCACCCAGACCGGCAAGACCTTCCGCCTGAAAGGCAAGGGTATCAAGGGTGTGCGTTCCGGCTATGCGGGCGACCTGTTCTGCCACATGATCGTCGAGACCCCGGTCAAGCTGACGGAGAAGCAGAAAGACCTGCTGCGCGAGTTCGAACGCTCGACCACCGAAGGCGGCGCCAAGCACAGCCCGCAAAGCAAGGGCTGGATGGACAAGGTCAAGGACTTCTTCGAATAAGAGGTTCTGCAAAAACCGCTGAGGGCGCGAACCCTCAGCGGTTTTTTTTCGTCCAATCGCTCGCAGTGTTGCCGCACTGTTACGTTTACAATATGCGACGCTTATAACCAGCAGGAGAATCACATGGCAAAAACACCAACCGGCCTGACGTCGGCCGACCTCTTCCAGCGCAACCGCGAATGGGCGGCGACGATGGTCGAAGAAGACCCGGGCTATTTTGCGGATCTGGCCTCGCAACAAGCACCGGAATACCTGTGGATCGGCTGTTCCGACAGCCGCGTCCCGGCCAATGAACTGGTCGGCATGGCGCCGGGCGAACTGTTCGTGCACCGTAACATCGCCAACGTCGTGGTCCACTCGGACCTGAACTGCCTCTCGGTGCTGCAGTTCGCGGTCGACGTGCTCAAGGTCAAGCACGTGATCATCTGCGGCCACTACGGCTGCTCGGGCGTGCACGCGGCCCTGACCGACAACCGGGTCGGCCTGGCCGACAACTGGCTCGGCCACGTGCGCGATGTGCGCGAGAAGCACGGTAAATACCTCGGCAACGTTGCCGGCCGCGCCGCCACCAACCGCCTGGTCGAACTCAACGTGGCCGAGCAGGTCATCAACGTGGCGCAAACGACGATCGTGCGCGACGCCTGGGAACGGGGCCAGCCACTGACGATCCACAGCTGGGTCTACGGCGTCCACGACGGCCTGCTGCGCGACCTCGGCATTACGGTCAGCAGCCATGCCGAAATCGCGCCGAAGCTCGAAGTAGTCCTGCAGGGCTATCGCGACGGGGAAGCGGAGTGACCACGCCGACGGGCGAGGGCGACCTGGCGCGCCTGCGCGCGCTGGTGCGCGCTTTCGTGGACGAGCGCGACTGGGACCAGTTCCACACGCCCAAAAACCTGGCCTCGGCGCTGTCGGTCGAGGCGGCCGAGCTGCTGGAACACTTCCAGTGGCTGCAGCATGGCCGCATCGACGAACTCGGCGCCGACAAGCTGGTCGAGGTGCGCCACGAGATGGCCGACGTGCTGGTCTACCTTGTGCGCCTGGCCGACAAGCTCGATGTCGACCTGATGGCCGCGGTCGACGAAAAGATGGTGCTCAACCGGGCCAAGTACCCGGCGGATAAAGTGCGCGGCGATGCGCGCAAGTACCACGAGTACAAGGAGTTGTAGGGTGGAGTCCTGACTCCACCGAGACTACATCCCGCCCAGATAAAAACTCAACACCCCATCCGAACTCTCGATCCCGAGGAGTTCCATGATCTCTTCAAGCGCCATCCCGAAGTGCTCGCGCGCCTCCGTGTCCTCGGTTTCCATGGCAACCAGCGTTTGCTGGAACTGCTTCATCACGAAGAACTTGGTCGGATGGCGCTCGATGCCCGCCAGCAGGCGCTCGAGCAGGCCGTCGAGCGCCGCTTCCAGTCGCGCACGCTCCTCGGCCGTGTCGGTCCCCGGCAAAAGATCGAAATGCGGCGCCGTTTGAAACGCGCGCAAGGCGTCGAGCACGCGCGGAACGATGAACAGCGGCGCGTCCTCCACGCTTGACAAGGGATCATGCTCCATTCCAGCTTGGTCCAGGTTCGTCATCCCATCCTCAACATGTCGTTCAGTCCAGGGCTCATGCTAACCGTAAAAACCCTGCAGCGGCAGTGCCGGGGCTGCGTGCCGCCCGTTCGTGTTGGCATCCTTCCCCACTTGCCGTTAAGCTTTTGTTATTGAATCGCAGATTCAGTAGCAGATCGGCGTGACGCGTGAGCCCTACCGCACCGTGTTTGATCTGGATTAACAGCCCCTCGCGCTTGGACCAGATAGCTCGTATGATGGTCTTCAGTGCGGCCACGACAAGGTAAAACCATGCGCCCCATCGTAATCGTCCCGGCATGCACGCGTGATTTTGGCGAGCACCCGTATCACGCGGCCCAGTACAAGTATGTCGACGCCATCGTGCTTGGCGCCGACTGCGCTCCCATGATCCTGCCCTCGCTTGGCAAGGACCTCGACCTGGAAACGATGCTGCAGCTGTGCGATGGGATCATGCTCACCGGTTCGGCATCGAACGTCCATCCCAGCTATTACTCGCAAGAGGTGCTCGACCCTTCCTTGCCGCAGGACCCTGCGCGCGACGAAACGACGCTGCCGCTGATCCGGGCGGCAGTGGGGCGCGGTATCCCGATCATTGCGATCTGCCGCGGTTTCCAGGAAATGAACGTGGCGCTCGGCGGCAGCCTGCACCAGGCGGTGCAACTGGTCGAAGGCAAGTTTGATCATCGCGAGAATCCCGAACTCGGCCTGGATGAGCAATACGGCGACGCCCACAAGATCACGCTGACCCGGGGCGGCATGCTGCACGGGATCGTGGGCGCCGACGAAATCCCGGTCAATTCGCTGCACGGGCAAGGCGTCAACGAGATGGCGCCGGGCCTGGTGGTCGAGGCGGTCGCCGAAGACGGCCTGGTCGAAGCATTTTCGGTCGGCGCCGCTCCCGGCTTCACGCTCGCGGTGCAGTGGCACCCCGAGTGGCGCATCACGCAGAATCCGTATTCGATGAAGATGTTCGGCGCCTTCGGCCAGGCCTGCCGCGACTACCGTGCCAAGAAACTGGGGCTGCCATGACCGCCTGCAAGCGCCTGCTGGTGCGCGGCGGCGCGGTTAGCGCCGTCCCCTAGCTTTTCTCCTTTCTTCCCGCCTGCATGCAGGGTGCGTCCTTGCGCGCCTGCACCAGGCCCCACCCATCCACACACACTGAGCGAATATCGGCTGAGCGAACACTGACTGAGGCAATCATGGCAATCCGCGAGAATTTTTCCTATACCGACATGGACGAGTGGCTCAATGCCAAGCGCGTCACCGAAATCGAATGCCTGGTCCCCGACCTGACCGGCGTTGCCCGCGGCAAGATCCTGCCACGCGGTAAATTTACCGAAGAGCGCGGCATGCGCCTGCCGGAAGCGGTGCTCGGCATGACCGTCACCGGCAACTCGCCGACCGACGACGAGGCCTACGACCGCGCCATTTCCGCTACCGACCGAGACATGATCCTGAAGGCCGACCCGACCACCATCACGATGGTGCCGTGGGCTGTGGACCAGACCGCGCAGGTCATCCACGACTGCTATTTCGCGAATGGCGAACTGGTCGATTTCGCCCCGCGCACGGTGCTGCGCCGGGTCCTGAAACTGTACGAGGACAAGGGCTGGAAGCCGCTGGTGGCGCCGGAACTCGAGTTTTACCTCACTGCCAAGAACATCGACCCCGACCTGCCCCTGTGCGCCCCGATCGGCCGCAGCGGCCGCGCCGAAACCAGCCGCCAGGTCTACAGCATCGACGCCGTCAACGAATTCGATCCGCTGTTCGAGGACATCTACGATTACTGCGACCTGATGAACCTCGACGTCGACACCCTGATCCACGAGATCGGCGCCGGCCAGATGGAAATCAACTTCCAGCACGGCGACCCGCTGGGCCTGGCCGACAAGGTGTTCTATTTCAAGCGCACGCTGCGCGAAGCGGCATTGAAGCATGACATGTACGCCACCTTCATGGCCAAACCGATGGCGGGCGAGCCCGGTTCGGCGATGCATGTGCACCAGAGCGTGGTCGACGCCACCACCGGCCGGAATATCTTCAGCGATGCCGAAGGCAAGGCCTCGACCCTGTTCCACCAGTACATCGGCGGCTTGCAGCGCTACATGCCCTCGGCCATGGCGATCATCGCCCCTTATGTCAATTCCTACCGCCGCATCGTGCGCCACACGGCCGCGCCGATCAACCTGCAGTGGGGCATCGACAACCGCACCGTGGGCTTCCGGGTGCCGGTCTCGGGCGCCCAGGACCGCCGCATCGAGAACCGCATCATCGGCGCCGACGCCAACCCCTACCTGGCGCTGGCCGTGACCCTGGCCTGCGGTTATCTCGGCATGGTCGACGCCCTCGAGCCGACCGCGATCGTCGAAGGCAGCGCCTACAAGATGGCGGTCGAACTGCCGCAGGGCCTGCCGGAAGCGCTGCACCTGTTGCGCCGCGAGGCGCGCCTGCGCGAAGTGCTGGGCGACCGCTTCATTGATGTGTATTCTGCGATTAAGGAACTCGAACACCAGGAGTTCATGACCGTGATCAGTCCATGGGAGCGCGAACACCTGCTGCTGCACGTGTAACCAGGGCTGAACAAACCAAAACCAGGGTTTTTACATATTAAAAGAGGTGCCGTCATGGCAACCGACGATACGGCGGTGATTGCCGCCAGCTTGGCTTCCCGGGGCGCGCCCGATGTCGACACCTTCGACACGGCCGCCCTGCAACAACTCGATTCGGCGCATTTCCTGCATCCGTTTACCGACCATGCGGCGCTGCGCGACAAGGGCGCGCGCGTGATCGTGCGCGGCCAGGGCGTCTACCTGTGGGATTCCGACGGCAAGCGGCTCATCGACGGCATGTCCGGGCTGTGGTGCGTGAACGTCGGTTATGGCCGCACCGCGATTTCCGAAGCGGTCTATCTGCAGATGGAAACGCTGCCCTTCTATAACAGCTTTTTCAACACCACGAACGTGCCGGCGCTGCGCCTTGCGGCCGAGCTCATTGCGCTGGCGCCGCCGCAATTCAGCCACGTGTTCTTCACCGGCTCCGGCTCGGAAGCGAACGACACGGTCGTGCGCATGGTGCGGCGCTACTGGGAAATCCTCGACCAGCCGGAACGGCAAGTCATCATCAGCCGCCACAATGCCTACCATGGCAGCACGCTGGCCGGAGCTTCTCTCGGCGGCATGGCCGGCATGCACGCCCAGGGCGGCCTGCCGATTCCCGGCATCCGCCACATCGGCCAGCCGAATTACGCCGAAGCCGGGCAGGGCATGAGCGAGAGCGCCTTCGGCCTGCTCGCGGCGGGCTGGCTGGAGGAAGAGATCCTGGCCATCGGACCGGATAAGGTAGCCGCCTTTATCGGCGAGCCGGTGCAGGGCGCGGGCGGCGTCATCATTCCGCCCGCGACCTACTGGCCGGAGGTGCAGCGCATCTGCGACAAATACGGCATCCTGCTCGTCGCCGACGAGGTCATCTGCGGCTTCGGGCGCCTCGGCGCCTGGTTCGGCTCCGAACTGATGGGCTTCAGGCCCGACCTGATCAGTTTTGCCAAGGGCGTGACTTCCGGCTATGTACCGCTCGGCGGCGTCCTGGTCGGCAAACGGGTGGCGCAGGCGCTGGTCGAGCAGGGCGGCGACTTCAACCACGGATTTACCTATTCAGGCCACCCGGTGGCCTGCGCGGCGGCGCTGGAAAACCTGCGCATCCTGCGCGAGGAGCGCCTGCTGGAAAAAGTGGCGCTGGAGACGGGGCCGCACCTGAAAGCGGCGTTCAACGCCCTGGCGACGCATCCGCTGGTGGGCTACGCCGACAGTTACGGCATGGTGGCGGGGCTCAACCTGGTGCGCGTCAAGGGCGCCACCGTGCACGACTGCGTGCCGTTTGACCGCGCCCTGCATGTCGGCATGCTGTGCCGCGGGCACATGTTCGAGCAGGGGGTGATCATGCGCGCCGTCGGCGACCGCATGATCGTCGCGCCGCCGCTGGTGATGACGAAGGCCGAGATCGACGAGATGGCGGCGCAGATCCGGCACTGCCTGGATCTGACGCTGGCGGATGTGCGCTCGCGCGGCTGGATGTGATTTGCAATCGTAGGGTGGGCCTGGGCGGCCCCGCGGTTCGCCGCTCACGCGTTCAATCAGCGGGTGCTAGTTACATCGCGAATTGGCACCGAGTAGTTGAACGCGTGAGCGGCAGAGCCGCCCACCCTACGTTTAAACGCCCGCCGGCATCGACTTGCTTGGCTCGGTCCGGTTTTTCAGGACCTGCGGCGCCAGCGAGCCGATGAACATGCCTGCAAACGCGGCAATCAGCCCGGCCAGCTGGCCCGGGAAGGCTTCGCCCAGGTTCGATACCTGCGGGAAGAACAGCAGCCACACGAACAGCCCGGCGGCGATCGAGACGATCGCGCCCTGGGTGGTGGCGCGCTTCCAGTACAGGCCCATCACCAGCGGCACGAAGGCGGCGACCAGGGTCACCTGGTAGGCGCTCGACACCAGTTCGTAAATCGAGGTGCCTTCCATGGCGATCGCGTAGGCCAGCACCAGGGCGGCGAAGATGACGATGGTGACGCGCATGGCGAACAGTTGCTGGCGGTCGGTCATGCCCGGGCGCAGGTTTTTCAGGATGTTCTCGGTGAAGCTGGTCGACGGCGCCAGCAGCGTGGCCGACGAGGTGCTCTTGATGGCCGAGAGCAGGGCGCCGAAGAACAGGATCTGCATGATCAGCGGCATCTTGGTCATGACAAAGGTCGGCAGCAGGCGCTGGTAGTCGTTCTTGGCGATGTCCATGGCGCTGTCGCCCATCACCACCACGGCGGCCAGGACGATGAACATCGGCACGAAAGCGAACAGGATGTAGCTGGCGCCGCCGATCACGGCGCCGGTGCGCGCGGTCGGCGCGTCCTTGGCCGACATCACGCGCTGGAACACATCCTGCTGCGGAATGCTGCCGAACATCATGGTGACGGCCGCGCCGATGAAGAAGGCGATATCGGTAAAGCTCGGCTCCGGCCACACGCGCCACAGGTCGGCACGGTGCGCCATGTCGATCACGTTGCCGGCGCCGCCGGCCAGGTCGGCCGCGAAAATGGCGATGACCGACATGCCGATCACGAGCACGATCATCTGGATGAAGTCGGTCAGGGCAACGGCCAGGAAGCCGCCCACCACCACGTAGATCAGCACGGCGAGGGTGCCGATCACCATGCCCGTCGCCGGCGCCATCGCGCCCCAGGTCAGCACCGAAAACACCAGGCCGAGCGCGGTGATCTGGGCCGCGACCCAGCCGAGGTAACTGAGGATGATCGCGACCGAGCAAAAGATTTCGATGCCCTTGCCGTAGCGCTCGCGGTAATAGTCGCCGATGGTCAGCAGGTTCAGTTTATAGAGCTTGGTCGCGAAGAACAGGCCGACCAGGATCAGGCAGGTGCCGGCGCCGAACGGGTCTTCGATGATGGCGTTCAGGCCGCCCTGCACGAACTTGGCGGGCACGCCCATCACGGTCTCGGCGCCGAACCAGGTGGCGAAGGTTGTTGTAATTACCATGATCAGCGGCAGGCTGCGCCCTGCGACGGCAAAGTCGCTGGTATTCTTGATGCGCGAGCCCGCCCACACGCCCAGCGCCAGTGTGCCCAGCAGATAGAGCACGACGCAAGTAATCAAGGTGTTGTTTATCATGGTGCGGCTGCTCCGGGAAGGATTATTATCGGGCGGAAAATTCGCGATTATAGCGGCAGAACTTCGCCGTGAGAGGGGCTTGATGCGGTTTTTCCTCCGCTTTTCTTCACTTTAGAAGGAACACTGGCATGCCGACAACAAGCTGGCACGAACGTGCCGCCGCACTGCAAATCGACGGGCGCGCTTTCATCGATGGCGAACGGGTCGACGCCCGCAGCGAAGCGCGCTTCGATTGCATCTCGCCGGTCGACGGGCGCAAGCTGGCCGAGGTTTCACGCTGCGGCGGCGAAGACGTCGACGCCGCAGTTGGCAGCGCGCGTGCCGCCTTCGAAGACCGGCGCTGGGCCGGCAAAGCTCCCGCCGAGCGCAAGAAAATCCTGATCCGCCTGGCCGACCTGATGCTGGCCCACCGTGACGAACTGGCGCTGCTCGAAACGCTCGACATGGGCAAACCGATCCGCTACAGCCTGAGCGTCGACGTGCAGCTGGCGCAGAACTGCATCCGCTGGTACGGCGAAGCGATCGACAAGCTCTACGACCAGGTGGCGCCGACGGGCGAGGCCAGCCTGGCCCTGATCACGCGCGAACCGGTGGGCGTGGTGGCGGCGATCATCCCCTGGAATTATCCGATGCTGATGGCGGCCTGGAAGATCGGCCCGGCGCTGGCCGCCGGCAACAGCCTGGTATTGAAACCCTCGGAAAAAGCGCCCCTGAGCTCGCTGCGCCTGGCGGAGCTGGCCCTGGAGGCCGGCGTACCGCCGGGCGTGTTCAATGTCGTGCCCGGCTTTGGCGATGAAGCCGGCCGCGCCCTCGGCCTGCACATGGATGTCGACTGCATCGCCTTTACCGGCTCGACCCGGGTCGGCAGGCAGATCGTCCAGATGGCCGGGCAATCGAACCTGAAACGGGCCTGGACCGAACTGGGCGGAAAATCCGCAAACATCGTCTGCGCCGATTGCCCCGACCTCGACGCGGCGGTAGCCGGCGCGATCGGCTCGATCTATTTCAACCAGGGCGAAAGCTGCAACGCACCCTCGCGCCTGTTCGTGGAAGCCTCGATCAAGGATGCTTTCCTGGACAAGGCGCTGGCCATGATCCCGCAGTTCGCACCCGGCGACCCGCTCGATGAAGCCACCGTCATGGGCGCCATCGTCGACCCGGCCCAGATGAACACCGTGCTCGGTTTTATTGCGTCGGGCAAGGAAGAGGGCGCGCGCCTGTTGGCCGGCGGCGCGGCGGCGCGGGTCGCGTCGGGCGGGCTATACATCGAGCCGACCCTGTTCGACGGCGTGGACTCGTCGATGCGCATCGCCCGCGAAGAAATCTTCGGGCCGGTGCTGTCGGTGCTGTCGTTCACGGATCTGGATGACGCGGTGCGCCAGGCCAACGCCACCCCCTATGGCCTGGCCGCGGCTGTGTGGACAGCCGACCTGAGCCGCGCCATCCGCACCGCACGCGCCCTGCGCGCCGGTACCGTGCACGTGAACCAGTACGACAGCGACGACATCACCGTGCCTTTCGGCGGCTATAAACAGTCGGGCAACGGCCGCGACAAGTCGCTGCATGCGTTTGATAAATATACGGAGTTGAAGACGACCTGGATCCAGGTATAGCGCCGCCCGGCCCATCCTGCGTAGTTAACGGTACTCCTGCAGCACCGTATACGCCCCGCCATCGCCGGTCTTGGATTCCACCAGCGCATAGCCGCCGATGTTCCAGACGAGCTTGTCCGCCTCCGCCGGCACCACGGCATGGTTGGCGCGTCTTGCCAGCGTCACGTGGGGACGGAAGGTGCGCGCCTCCGGCTCCAGGCCGAGCGCGACCAGTGCAGCCGAAAGCTGCGCGTGCAGCGCCAGCAGTTCGGGCGGCTCGGCATGGGGCTCGAGCACGGCGATACCATGCGACCACAGCTTGGGCACGCCGATCGACAGCGAAAACGGCGTGAACGGCACGGCCAGTCCGGCTTGCAGTGCCGGCAGGCGCTCGCTCGGGATGCTGCCCAGGAAATGCAGCGTCATGTGCAGCTTGTCAGCAGGAACAGGACTGGCGCCGCGTGGCCAGTCCCAGGCATCGCGCCGTTCGCGCAAGGCATGGCGGATCGCCGGATCCGGCCAGAGGGCGACAAACAGGCGCACGGTGGGGACGCTGCTCATCGCCTGTTCCCCCAATTAAAAGCAGTGTTCCGGCGCCGGGAAGCTGCCGTCCTTGACGCCGCCGACATAGGCGCGCAAGGCGCCCTCGATGCTGGCCTGGCCCTCCATGAAATTCTTCACGAAGCGCGCCTTGTGGCCGGGGAAAACGCCCAGCATGTCGTGCATCACCAGCACCTGGCCCGAGCAGTCGGGGCCGGCGCCGATGCCGATGGTCGGCACCGCCAGCAGTTCGGTCGTTTCCTTGCCGAGCTGGGCCGGCACGGCTTCGAGCAGTACCAGTGCCGCGCCCGCGGCCTGCAGCGCCAGCGCATCGTTCTTCAGGCGATCGGCGCCTTCCTGGGTTTTGCCTTGCACCTTGAAGCCGCCGAGCTGGTGCACGAACTGCGGGGTCAGGCCGATGTGGGCGCAGACCGGGATGCCGCGCTCGGCGAGGAAGGCGACGGTCTCGGCCAGCCAGGCGCCGCCTTCGATTTTCACCATCTGGGCGCCGGCGCGCATCAGCGCAGCCGCGCTTTCAAAGGCGATCTCTTTCGTCGCGTAGCTGCCGAAAGGGACGTCGGCCACCAGCAGGGCGTTCTTGTTGCCGCGTGCGACCGAAGCCGTGTGGTAGACCATGTCCGCCAGCGTGACCGGCAGCGTCGAGGAGTGGCCGGCGCAAACCATGCCGAGCGAGTCGCCGACGAGCAGCATGTCGACGCCGCAGCGGTCCATGAGCGAGGCGAAACTGGCGTCGTAACAGGTCAGCATGGCGATCCTGGTGCCGGCGGCGCGCATCGCATGCAGCGCGGGGATCGTGATCGCCTTGGCCACCGCGTTGGTGACCGGCTGCGGCGTCGCAGGCGCCTCGCCGCCCGTCATCTCCTTGCCCTGCAAATAAGCGCTCATAGTGTTCCTTTGAAAACGAAATGGTCCGACGCGCTAGTGTAATGCGGCGCCGGAAATCGTGCCGGAATGACCAGATGTCAGTCGACGCGCGCAATCGCCTGGCCGGTAACCGCCGGCAGCCAGTCGTCCGCGCGGCCGCGTCCCGGAATCACGACATCCGGTGCGATTTCCAGCAGCGGCGCCAGCACAAAGGCGCGCTCGTGCATGCGCGGGTGCGGCACGGCCAGATCAAGCGTCTGGATGGTGGCGTCGCCATACAGCAGCAGGTCGAGGTCCAGCGTGCGCGGGGCGTTGCGGTAGGGCCGTTCGCGGCCGTGTGCGAGCTCGATCGCCTGCAAGGCGGCGAGCAGGGCGTGGGCGTCGAGGCTGGTCTCGAGCCGGGCCACTGCATTGATGTAGTCGTCGCCCGATGCGTCGACCGGCGCCGTGCGCCACAGGCTGGAGCTGGCCGTCAGGCGGCAGCCGGGCAGGGACGCCAGGCGGGCCAGGGCGTCAAGCACGTTCCCGCGCGCATCCCCCAGATTGGCGCCGATGCCGATAAAGGCCATCATGCCTTCAGCCGGCTTCGCGCTTGTAGGTCCCCGAGCTGGAATCGGTGATGATGTCGGCGATGGAGGTGGCGGCCGAACGCGGCGCCGGGCCTGGCGCCGAACCCGCCTCCATACCCTCGTCGCCTTCGTCGTTGCGGTTGCGCGGTGCGCGCCGCGGCGGGCGCTTCTTCTTGTCGCCGCTGGCCGGGCGTGTCGCCTGGGTCAGCAGGCGCTCGCGGTCGCCCGCTTCGCCTTCGTAGAAGTCGGTCCACCATTCGCCGATTTCCATGTCCAGCTCGCCCGAGGCGCAGCGCAGCAGCAGGAAGTCGTAGCCGGCGCGGAAGCGCGGGTTTTCCAGCAGCTTGTGGGGGGCGCGGCCGGTGCGGCGCTCGAAGCGCGGCTGCATGGCCCAGATGTCGCGCATGTCGGTGGCGATGCGGCGCTGCAGGGCCAGGTTGTCGGTTTGGGTGTCGAGCACGGCATCCGCGGCCAGGTGCAGGGCCGGAATCGGCGCTTCGCCGGCGGCGCGGTAAGCGGTCCACTTTTCCAGCACCTGGTGCCACAGCAGCGCGGCGAACAGGAAGCCCGGCGAGACGCCCTTACCGGCTTTTACGCGCGCATCGGTCGATTCGAGTGCCAGAGTGACGAACTTCATGCCGATCGGCTGCTCCAGCACGACGTCGAGCAGCGGCAGCAGGCCGTGGTGCAGGCCGGCCGAGCGCAGTTCCTGGAGGCAGGCCAGCGCGTGGCCCGACAGCAGCAGTTTCAGCATTTCGTCGAACACGCGCGCGGCCGGCACGTTGTCGATCAGCGGCGCCATCACGGGAATCGGCTCGCGCGTGTGCGGCTCGATCGTGAAGCCGAGCTTGGCCGCGAAGCGCACCACTCGCAGCATGCGCACCGGATCTTCGCGGTAGCGCGCTTCGGGCACGCCGATGATGCGCAGGGTTTTCGCGCGGATATCGGCGATGCCGCCGTGGTAGTCCAGCACCGACTGGTTGGCAGGGTCGTAGTACATCGCGTTGATGGTGAAGTCGCGCCGCTCGGCATCCTCGTGCTGCGGGCCGAAGCTGTTGTCGCGCAGGACGCGGCCATGCTCGTCTTTCGGCGCATTGTCGGCGCCCTTGCCGCGGAAGGTGGTCACTTCCAGCAGCTCCTGGCCGAACATCACGTGCACGATCTGGAAGCGGCGCCCGATGATGAAGGCGCGCCGGAACAGCTTTTTCACTTGCTCCGGCGTGGCGTCGGTGGCGATGTCGAAGTCTTTCGGTTTTATGCCCAGCAGCAGGTCGCGCACGGCGCCGCCCACGACAAAAGCTTTATAACCGGCCTCCTGCAGGGTCTGCGTCAGGCGGATCGCGTTCGGCGACACCAGTTTCAGGTCGATGCCGTGTTCTGCCGGGCCGAGGATGTCCGGCTGGGTGGGGTCGCGCTCGTCTTTCACGCCAAGCATTTTACGAATGAATTTTTTAATCATTGAAGAGATGGAGTAAAGGCCAGCCTTGGGCGTGTGCGTGGCTGGCGAGCGCGGCGCTCGGGTTGGTCGCGACCGGATGGGAGACGATCGACAGCAACGGCAGGTCGTTGTGCGAATCGCTGTAAAAATAGCTGCATTCGAAACCGGCGAAGGGCCGGCCGAGCTTCTCGAGCCAGGCGTGCATGTGCACGATCTTGCCCGGGCCCGAGGTCGGCGTACCCGCCAGCTTGCCGGTGGGGTGGCCGTTGGCGTCGAGTTCGGGCATCGCGGCCAGATGGTGCTCGACGTTGAACAGCCGCGCGATCGGCGCGGTGATGACATGGTTGGTGGCGGTGATGATCGCCACCAGGTCGCCGGCTTCCTGATGGCGCCGCACCAGGCTCAGTGCTTGCGGCCGGATCGCCGGTGCGATCACTTCACGCATGTACTGCGCCTGGAGCGCCGCCAGTTCGTCGGCGGAAAAGCCGGCCAGCGTGCCGAGGGCAAATTCGAGGTATTCGACCGGATCGAGCACGCCGGCCTGGTACTGCGCAAAGAAGGCTTCGTTGCGGCGCTGGTAGCCGGCGCCGTCGACGGCGCCAACGCGCACCAGGAACTGGCCCCACTCGAAATCCGAGTCGATCGGCAGCAGGGTGTGGTCGAGGTCGAACAGGGCGAGTTTCATTGTATGGTTTTCGACTGCGTGGTTTCCGATTGCGCGGCTTCCGGCTGGGCGGCATCGGCCGGCGGATGCGCCAGCAGCAGGTCGCGCAGCAGCGGCAGCGTGACCGGCCGCTGGGTTTCGAGCGAATACTGGTCGAGGGCGTCGAGCATCGTCGCCAGCGAGCGCATGTCGCGCTTGAAATGGGACAGCAGGTAGGGTAACACGCTGGCCGACAGGGTCAGGCCGCGCGCCTCGGCCGCCTGGGTCAGGGCCGCGATCTTCTGGTCGTCCGACAGCCCGTGGATCAGGTAGATCAGGCCCCAGCCCATGCGCGTGCGCAGGTCTTCGCGTACCGGCAGCACGGCCGGCGGCACCGGGCCGGTCGAGACCATGTAGGCGCCGTGCTCGCGGATCTGGTTGAAGAGGGCAAAGGCGTCGATCTGGCGCGCCGGCGACAGGCGCGCGCAGTCGTCGAGCAGGTAGAGCGTGGTGTCGGGCGCGAACACGAAATCGGCGGCCGGGGCGTCGCAGGCGATGTAGCGCGACTGCGGGGTGGCGGCCAGCGCCTGCAGCAGGTGGGTCTTGCCAGCGCCGGAGTCGCCCCACAGGTAGGCGAAATGCTCGCGCGATGCACGCTGCGCGAACTGGTGCATCAGGTGCGCCAGTTCGGCATTTTCCCCGACCTGGAAGGTATCGAGGCTGTGCGCCGGATCGGCGCCTAAATCGAGCACCAGTTGTTTCATGGCGTCGGGTTCATCCTGGAAGTATCATGCGGCGCGTACTCCGGATGGCGATAATGGGGGCATGTTTTTGTTTTGTTAGAATAGCGGATTGACCAGAATCAGCGCATCCATCCGGTCCACGCCTTCTATTTTACCGCCTCTGCTGCCAAATACCATGAGCCAACCATCTAATGTTTCTCTCTCCTACCGCGACGCCGGTGTCGACATCGACGCCGGCGACGCCCTGGTCGAAGCGATCAAGCCGTTTGCCAAGCGCACCATGCGTGAAGGCGTGCTTGGCGGTATCGGCGGTTTCGGCGGCCTGTTCGAGATCAGCAAGAAGTTCAAGGAGCCGGTGCTGGTGTCGGGCACCGACGGCGTCGGCACCAAACTGCGGCTGGCCTTCGAGCTGAACCGCCACGACACGGTCGGCATCGACCTGGTCGCGATGAGCGTCAACGACATCCTGGTGCAGGGTGCGGAACCCCTGTTCTTCCTCGACTACTTCGCCTGCGGCAAGCTCGACGTGGCCACCGCCACCGCCGTGGTGAAAGGCATCGCCCTCGGCTGCGAACAGTCCGGCTGCGCGCTGCTCGGCGGCGAGACCGCCGAGATGCCGGGCATGTACCCGGACGGCGAATACGACCTGGCCGGTTTCGCGGTCGGCGCCGTGGAAAAGTCGCAGATCATCGACGGCAGCAAGATCGTCGCGGGCGACGTGGTGCTGGGCCTGGCGTCGTCGGGCATCCACTCGAACGGCTATTCGCTGGTGCGCAAGATCATCGAAGTCGCCAAGCCGGACTTGGAGGCGGACTTCCACGGGCGCAAGCTGGCCGACGTGCTGATGGAACCGACCCGCCTCTACGTGAGACCGCTGCTGGCGCTGATGGCCTCGATGGAAGTCAAGGGCCTGGTCCACATCACCGGCGGCGGCCTGGTCGAGAACATCCCGCGCGTGCTGCAAGACCACCTGACGGCCGTGCTCGACGCCACATCCTGGACCATGCCGCCGCTGTTCAGTTGGCTGCAGCAGCACGGCGGCGTGGCCGATGCCGAGATGCACCGCGTGTTCAACTGCGGCATCGGCATGACGGTCATCGTCGCGAAGGAAAACGCGGATGCGGCGATGGCCCAGCTGCAGGCGGCCGGCGAAACCGTCTACCGCATCGGCGAAATCCGCGCCCGCGAAGAGGGCCAGGCGCAGACCGTGGTGGTGTAAGCAGCAACGGGCAGGACAAAGGCGCTCCGCGGAGCGCCTTTTTTATTCCCCTGCCGCCTTGTGCAGCACCTTCGGCACACGCGCCGCGCGCAGGCGGAACGCGTCCGGCATGCGCGCGCCGAGCAGCGGGCGCAGGTAGAGGCGGAAGGCGTCGGTGACGTCGGTGCCGGATTCGCTGATGAATTCGTCTTCCATGGTGCGCGTCTTGCCCGCGACCGCGTCCAGGCTCTGGAGTTCGTAGTCGACCGAATAGAAACCGGTGCGGCGGATCGCCACCGAACCGTCGGCGTCGCCCCACATCGCGAACTGCACCGCCTTTTCGCCGACTTCGCGGGCTTCCCTCTGGTCGACGTCGGACACGCAGCCGATGAAGGAGCGCTGCAGGTAGCCGAAGGTGTCGCCGCGCACGCGCTTGATGCCGAGTCTGGCCTTGATCTCGTCGCACAGCAGGTCGGCCAGGGCGCCGGTGCCCGACAGTTGCACGTTGCCGTGGTCGTCGCGTTCGATTTCCTTGGCCAGCAGAGTGGCCACCGGCGCGCCGGAGGCATCGTGGATGCCTTCGGAGACGGCGATCACGCAGCGGCCGTGGCGTTCGTACACGGCTTTCACATCGGCCAGGAAACGCTCCAGCTCGAAGACCCGCTCGGGCAGGTAGATCAGGTGCGGGCCGTCGTCGGGGAATTTCTTACCCAGCGCGGACGCCGCGGTGAGGAAGCCGGCGTGGCGCCCCATCACGACGCCGACGTAGACGCCGGGTAATGCTGCATTGTCGAGGTTGGCGCCGGCAAAGGCCTGGGCGACGAAGCGCGCGGCCGACGGAAAGCCCGGTGTGTGGTCATTGCCGACCAGGTCGTTGTCGATGGTTTTCGGGATGTGGATGCTGCGCAGCGGGTAGCCGGCGGCGCGCGCCTGCTCGCTGACGATTTTCACCGTGTCGGCCGAGTCGTTGCCGCCGATGTAGAAAAAGTGTTCGATTTCGTGCGCGCGCAGGACTTCCAGAATGCGCGTGCAATACGCGGCGTCGGGCTTGTCGCGGGTGGAGCCGAGCGCCGACGAGGGCGTGGCGGCGACCAGTTCCAGGTTGTGGCTGGTTTCCTGGGTCAGGTCGAGGAAGTCTTCGTTGACGATGCCGCGTACGCCGTGCAGGGCGCCGTAGATGCGCGTGACCTGCTGGAAGCGGCGCGCTTCCAGCGCCACCCCCACCATCGACTGGTTGATGACGGCGGTCGGACCGCCTCCTTGTGCAACGAGGATTTTGCCGGACGACATACGCACCTCCCTTGTTCAAAGTGGCGGCCAGGCGGCCGCAAGCTTTACTGCTGAACTGCTCCCGGGCCGATGTTCTTGTCCAGGAATTTTTCGACTCGGGTCCAGAAATCGATGCTGTTTTTTGGCAGGTAGAAGCCGTGGCCTTCGGCCGGATATTCGACCCATTCGACGTTCGGGTTAGTGCGTTTTACTGCCGAATAAAACTTCGTGCCATGGTCGATCGGCACGCGGCGGTCGACACCGCCGTAGGCCAGCAGCAGCGGCGCCTTGATGCGCGCGGCCTGCTCGATCGGTGAAGTGGCCGTCAGCTGAGCTGCGTCCTTGACGCGGTCGCCGATCATTTCCGGCATGCCGTAACGCTTCCATTCATCCGACAAATCGTTCGTATGGTTGGCGCTGGAATACATCAGGTTGATGTCGGAGACGCCGACCCAGTTCACGCCGCACTTGTACAGGTCCGGATCGTTCACCAGGCCCATCAGCGTGGCATAGCCGCCATAGCTGGCGCCGGCGATGCAGACGCGCTTCGGATCGGCATAGCCCTTTTCGACCGCCCAGCGCACGCCGTCGGCGATGTCGTTCTGCATGGCCAGGCCCCACTGCTTGAAGCTGGCCTTGTAGTGCGCGGCGCCAAAACCGAGACTGCCACGGAATTCCGGTTCCAGCACCGCATAGCCGCGCGAGGCGAGGAACTGGGTCGTCGGGGACCAGCCCCAGCTGCTGCCGCGCACCCAGGGGCCGCCGTGCACCATCACCACCAGCGGCAGGCCGGTGCGTTTGCCGCCCGGAGGCAGCGTCAGCAGGGCAGGAATGTTCAGGCCATCGCGCGCCTTGTAGTTCAGCGCCTGCTGCACGCCCATCTGTTTCGGATCGATGCCGGGATGGGATTCGCCGACCTTGTTGAGCACTTTTGTGTCGCGGTTGAACAGGTAATAAGTCGAAGGAATGACGTCGGAATAGGCGCGTACCAGCAGCCATGGCGTTTTTGCATGCTGGGGCGGCTCCGACATCAGGTTGACGGTTGCCGGCAGCAGCTTGTCCACCGTTTCCTGGACGGCTTTCATGGCCGGGTCGAACCACTCGACTGACTCGGCATCGGTTGTGAAGCGCATGCCCAGCACCTTCTCGCGGCTGGTCAGGATCGTGCCGTCGAAGTCATAGCCCTTGGTGCTGACCAGCGGCTCCGGGTTGAGCGTGCCGGTGGCGACATCCAGGGTGTGCACGGCGCTCGTGTCGCGGCCCTGTCGCGTGCTGACATACAGTTTGCCGTCGGGACCGAAAGCGAGCGGCGTAATGGTATTTTCGTTGTTGCCGTACAGCTTGTACGTGATCAGCTTGCGCCATTCCTTCGTTGCCGGGTCGAGGTAGTGAATAATGCCGCTGTCTTCGTCGGTGCCGACGGCAATGCGCGGCTCGCCCTTGTGGTCCAGCATCCAGTCGGTCACGTCTTCTTTGGGACGGGTGACTTCCTGCGAATGGCCGGTGACCGTATTCAGGCGCAGCAGGGTGTACCTGTTTCGTTTGCGGGCATTGTCCCAGACACTGTTGAGCACGTAGGCGTATTCGGAATCCTGGGCGCCGCGTTCCTCGAGCATGAAAGTATGCCACGGCAGCAGGCGGCGTCCGGTCCGTTGCCCGGTGCGCTGGCTTGTGCGGGAAAATCCGGTCTCAGCCAGCTGGATCAGGTCGCTGCCGTCGCGGTTGACCGCAAACAATCCTGGCGCATACTCGTGGTCGCCCGGAGCGACCTTGCGGTCGTCGACATTGAACATCAGGCGTTCGCTGTTGACCCACTGGAAGTCGCCGATGTCGGAATCGTTATACGCCGCCACCACCTTGCCCTTGTTCGTTTCCAGATCGACCACGACCAGGAAATCGCGCTGGCCGGGCGCGCTGCTGCGCGCGGCGATCGAACGGCCATCCGGAGACAATACGCCGCCATTGAAGGCGGGATTGCTGAAGAAACGCTCGATTGGCGGCAGGGCAGGCGTGGCCTGCGCGTGGACGCCGGGAGCGGCGCACAGCGACAGCGCGAACAGGGTGGCGTGGAAGAGGGAAGCACGGGTAAGCGGCATGCAAGATTCCTGGTCGAGAAAAGGGCCGCCATCGGCGGAACTGATATTTCTCAAGAATAACATTCATACATGTCAAAAAGCCATGCACCGGGGTTAATTTAGCGCCTTATTCAGGCGCCCGGATATGGTCGACCAGCGCATCGCTGGCGCGCGCCGGGCGCGGGCTCAGCAGGCTGGCGATGAGGATTGCCGCCATCCCCGCCGGCACTCCGAAAATCCCGGCCGACATCGGCGCGATGTCGAACCAGGCGGCGTCCAGGCGTCCACCCAGCATCGGGTTAACCCGGATCATGTAATAAAGGCAGACCAGGAAGCCGGCCACCATGCCGGCAATGGCGCCGACGTGGTTGGCGCGCTTCCAGAACACGCCCAGCACCAGCGCCGGGAACAGCGTCGAGGCCGCCAGGGAGAACGCGGCGCCGACCAGCGACAGGATGTCGGCCGGCTTTTGCGAGGCGGCGTAGGCGGCGATGAAAGCGACGGCCAGCAGCAGCAGCTTGGAAATCGTCACCCGCTTCTGGGTCGAGGCGCCCGGGTCGACGATCTTGTAATACACGTCGTGCGACAGCGCGTTCGAAATCGCCAGCAGCAGGCCGTCGGCGGTGGACAGCGCCGCGGCCAGGCCGCCGGCCGCCACCAGGCCCGAAATGACATACGGCAGGCCAGCGATTTCCGGCGTGGCCAGCACCAGCAGGTCGCCGTCGATGGCGATTTCGGCCAGCTGCACCAGGCCGTCGCCGTTGATGTCGATAACTTGAATTAAGGGATTGACCTTGTCGATGTTGCCCCAGTAGGCAATCCAGGTCGGCAAGGCGGAGAAATCGCTGCCGACCAGGCTGCTGTAGATGTCGTATTTCACCAGCACCGCCAGCGCCGGAATCGAGAGGTAGATCAGCAGGATGAAGAACAGGGTCCAGAACACCGAGACCCGGGTTTCCGCGACCGATGGCGTGGTGTACGAGCGCATCAGGATGTGGGGCAGGGCGGCGGTGCCGAACATCAGGCAGAACACGAGCGCCAAAAAATTGTTCCGACGCACATTTGATTCGGCAATCGTTGCGCCGGGAAAAGGCGTGGCATGCGGCTCGGGCGGCTGGGCCCGCGCCAGCAGGCGCGCGCGCTGCGCTTGCCAGAGCGCCTCGGCGTCTTCCGGCGTTTTCGGGTACGCCGCCAGGGCCCGTTCGGCGCTGCGCACGTCGGCCAGGGCGACGTTGCGCAGGCGCGCCGTGTCGAGGCGCTGCTGGGCGGCGAGCCGGCCGGCTTCCCAGGAGGCGGGCAAGGCCGCCAGCCGCTGTGCATAGACGTCGGCCTCGCGCCGGAAACTGGCGCGCACGTCCTGCTCGCGCGGGTCTTGCATCAGTTGCGCTTCGCGCTGGGCCAGCTTCGGCAGCACCGCACCGTAGGCCACCTGCGGCAGCGGATTGTCGGCATGCTTGACCGACAGCCACATCGTCGGGATCAAAAAGGCGACCAGGATGATGATGTATTGCGCCACCTGGGTCCAGGTAATGCCGCGCATGCCGCCCAGGAAGGAACACACGAGAATGCTCGCCAGTCCCAGGAAGATGCCGACCGAAAAATCGACGCCGGTGAAGCGCGACGCGATCAGTCCCACCGCGTAGATTTGCGCCACCACGTAGACGAAGGAGACGATGATGGTCGCGCCGACGGCCAGCAGCCGCACCGGCCCGCCGCGCCCGCCCGCGCCGCCGCCATAGCGCACCGCGAGGTAGTCCGGAATCGTGTACTGGGCAAACTTGCGCAGGTAGGGCGCGATCAGCAGCGCGACCAGGCAATAGCCGCCGGTCCAGCCCATGATGTAGGCGAGGGCGTCGAAGCCGACCACGTACAGGCCGCCGGCCAGGCTGATGAAGCTGGCTGCCGAAATCCAGTCGGCGGCGGTCGCCATGCCGTTGAACAGGGCCGGCACGCGGCGCCCGGCGACATAGTATTCGGTGACGTTCGAGGTGCGGCTGATGACGCCGATGGCGGCGTACAGCACGATGGTGGCGAACATGAACAGGTGGCCGATCCACAGCCGCGGCATGCCTTCGTTTTCGAGGATCGTCAGGGCCACCAGGAAACCGGCGAAGCAGAGGCAGAACCAGGCGTAGTAGCCCGACAGGCGCCGGAAATAGGCCGAGGGAGAAGCGGATGGGGAACGGGGCTGCACTGCGGGCCGCGGGCTCACGTGGCGTCCCCGGCGGCATTGTCCATCGCGCGCGCGTACTCGCGGTCGTAGCGGCGCATGCGCCATGCATAGGCGCCGATGATCGCCAGGCAGACCAGCGAGGCGCCCTGCGCCGCCATGTAGAACGACAGCGGCCAGCCGAACACGGTGATGCCGGCCAGCTCACGCGCGAAAAACACGGTGCAAAAGCCGGTGCCCAGCCAGAGCGCCATCAGGACGATCGTCAGGCGGCGCGTGCGGCGCCAGTGGACGATGCGCGCCGCGCGCAGGCGGCGCTGGTGCTGGGGATCGGCGGCGGGCGTGACGGATTCAGGCGGCATCGGGAGGCGTGGTGACGGGTGGCGGGAAGGTCAGCCGGAACAGGCTGCCCGGGTATTTCGGCAGTATGCTGCGCGGGTTGCTGAAGATGGCAACGTCCGCGCCGTGCTGCCCGGCGATCTCGCGCACGATCGCGAGGCCGAGGCCGCTGCCGGTCGTGTTCGAACCGAGGATGCGGTAAAAGCGCTCGAACACGTGGGCGCGCTCCTGGGGCGCGATGCCGGGGCCGGTGTCCTCGACCTCGAGCAAGGCGTGCTCGCCGTCGCGCCGCACCCGCACCGTGACGCTGCCGCCGGCCGGGGTGTAGCGCAGCGCATTGTCGATCAGGTTCGACAGCAGTTCGCGCAGCATCATCCCATTGCCGGCAATCACCACCGGCGCGTCGTGCGCTTCGTAGCCGAGGTCGATCGCATGGGCGAACGAGGCCTGCACCCAGTCCTGCACCGTGTTGCGCGCCAGGGCGCCGAGTTCGATTTCCTCGAAGGCCAGTCCCGCATGCGGCTGGTTTTCCGCGCGCGCCAGGGCGAGCAGCTGGTTGACGAGGCGGGTCGCCGATTCCGAGCTTTTCGCCAGTTGTTCCAGCGACTGGTGGATTTCGTCGGGATCGAGCTGGCGCAGCGCCAGCTCGGACTGCATGCGCATGCCGGCCAGCGGCGTCTTCATCTGGTGCGCGGCGTCGGCAATAAAACGCTTTTGCATGTCGATGGTCTGGGCCAGGCGCCCGAGCATGTCGTTGAGCGAGCCGACCAGCGGCGAAATTTCTTCCGGCACCTGGCGCGAGTCGATAGGCGACAGGTCGTCCGAGGGCCGCGCGCGGATGCGTTCCTGGAGTTCCGCCAGCGGCGACAATCCGCGCGAAAGGGCGAACCAGACCAGCGCCAGGATGATCGGCAGGATGATGAACTGGGGCAGGATCACGCCCTTGATGATCTCGTTGGCGAGCAGGGCGCGCTTGTCGAGCGTTTCGGCCACCTGCAGCAGCGCCTGGCGCCGCGCGCTCTTGGGCGCCGTGCGCGGATCGAGGTTGACGTAGAGGTAGGCCACGCGCAGCGGCTGGCCCTGCAGGGCGGCGTTGCGGAAGTGGACGGCGCCGTCCATGTCGGCTTCGTCGTCAAGCGGGCGCGGCAGCTCGCGGTCGCCGTCGACATGGCGGCCATCGGCATCGAGCACCTGGAAATACACGCTGTCGACATCGTCGGCGCGCAGGAAATCGCGCGCGCTGGCGGACAGGCGGGTGTCGATCGCGCCTTCTTCCACGCGCACCTGCTGGGCCAGCACCGTGACCCGGTTCTCGAGCGCATGGTCGAAAGGCTGGTTGGCGATCGATTTCGCGACCAGGTAGGTGATGGCGATGCTCATCGGCCACAGCAGCAGCAGCGGGGCCAGCATCCAGTCGAGGATTTCGCCGAACAGCGAATGCTGGATGTTTTCTTCCGGCTCGGGATTGGGCGGGACGTACAGCGGCTCGGGGTGTTCGCTCTCGCGTGGCCGCATGGGGGCAGCGCGGAACTTCACTTCGACGTGGCTGCCGATCCGGGCGCGGCGGCGCTGCTGCTGCGCGCGTCCGGGTATTTTTCCAGGCAGTAGCCGAGTCCGCGCACGGTCGCGATGCGCACGCCGCCCACTTCGATCTTCTTGCGCAGGCGGTGCACATAGACTTCGATGGCGTTGTTCGAGACTTCCTCGCCCCATTCGCACAGGTGATCGACCAACTGCTCTTTCGACACGAGGCGCCCGGTGCGCGCCAGCAGGATTTCCAGCAGGCCCAGTTCGCGCGCGGACAAGTCGAGCATCTGCTCGTCGATATAGGCGCTTCGGCCGACCTGGTCATAGCTCAGCGGGCCGTGGCGCACCACGGTGGGGCCGCCGCCGGCGCCGCGCCGGGTGAGGGCGCGCACCCGCGCCTCGAGTTCCGACAGGGCGAAAGGCTTGGCCATGTAGTCGTCGGCGCCGAGGTCCAGTCCTTCCACCCGCTGCTCGACGGAATCGGCCGCGGTGAGGATCAGGACCGGCAGCAGCGAAGAGCGCGCCCGCAGGCGGCGCAGCACTTCCAGGCCGGACATTTTCGGCAGCCCGAGATCGAGGATGAGAAGGTCGAATTCCTGGGTCGAGAGCGCCGTGTCGGCCTCCTGGCCGTTGCGCACGGCATCGATCGCATAGCCGGACTGGCGCAAGGAGCGCGTCAGGCCATCTGCGAGTACGCTATCATCTTCAGCAAGCAAAATTCGCATAAGATCACCCTGTTTTTCGATTAGACCGCCCGGTTGCACCCATTGTGTTTGATTTAGCGCAACAATGCGAGCCTTCTCCCACATATGGGCAGATAGCGCTTGCAAAAACTACTGGATTTTTATACAGTACTACCTATTGAAAAGCGCGATGGTGCCCCTACCTAGGTACCTCCAAGACTGAGAGAAAATTATGGACGACAAGAAAATAGTACACAACGCTGCTGAAAAGAGTAAGGCACTGGCCGCCGCCCTCGCGCAAATCGAAAAGCAGTTCGGCAAGGGTTCGGTCATGCGCATGGACGCGAACACCCCGGTCGAAGAAGTGCAGACGGTCTCGACCGGCTCGCTCGGCCTGGACATCGCCCTCGGCGTCGGCGGCCTGCCGCGCGGCCGTATCGTGGAAATCTACGGTCCGGAATCCTCGGGTAAAACCACGCTGACCCTGCAAACCATCGCCCAGATGCAAAAACTGGGTGGCACCTGCGCCTTTATCGACGCCGAGCACGCGCTCGACGTGGGTTACGCCCAGAAGCTGGGCATCAAGCTCGACGAACTGCTGATCTCGCAGCCGGACACCGGCGAGCAGGCGCTCGAAATCACCGATGCGCTGGTGCGTTCGGGTTCGGTCGACCTGGTGGTCATCGACTCGGTGGCGGCACTGACGCCGCGCGCCGAGATCGAAGGCGACATGGGCGATTCGCTGCCGGGCTTGCAGGCGCGACTGATGTCGCAGGCACTGCGCAAGCTGACCGCCTCGATCAACCGCACCAACACGCTGGTCATCTTCATTAACCAGATCCGCATGAAGATCGGCGTGATGTTCGGCAGCCCGGAAACCACGACCGGCGGTAACGCGCTGAAGTTCTACGCATCCGTGCGCCTGGACATCCGCCGTACCGGCTCGATCAAGTCGGGTGACGAGGTCATCGGTAACGAAACGAAGGTCAAGGTCGTCAAGAACAAGATCGCGCCACCGTTCCGCGAAGCGCACTTCGACATTCTTTATGGAGAGGGCACTTCCCGCGAAGGCGAAATCCTCGATCTTGGCGCCGATAACAAGATCGTCGAGAAGTCCGGTTCCTGGTACAGCTACAACGGCGAACGCATCGGCCAGGGCAAGGACAACGCCCGCCAGTTCCTGAGAGACCGCCCAGCCCTGGCGCGTGAAATCGAGAACAAGGTCCGTGCAGCACTCGGCGTGCGCGAGCTGCAAGCGCCGGTCGGTGGCGACGCCGAAGACAAGGTGCCGAAGCAGGTCAAAGCTGTCGCCGCCGAGTAATGCTGGCGTGCTGTCTATCGCAGTGACACCATGCGCGGGCCAGTACTCAGCCTGAAGGGCCGGGCGCTGCGCTTCCTCTCCATGAGGGAGCACAGCCGCATCGAGCTCAAGCGCAAGCTGGCGCCCCATGCCGAGGAGGGCGACGATATCGACGCCCTCCTCGATTTCCTTGAAAAGAACAACTGGCTGTCGCAGGAGCGTTTTGCCGAATCGCTGATTCATCGCAAGGCTGGACGTTACGGCAACAGCCGCGTCGTCGCCGAGCTGCAAAGCCACGGCATCAACGGCGAAGCGCTGGCCGAGCTCAAGCCCGGCCTGGCCGAGAGCGAGGTCGCCCGCGCCCTCGAAGTCTGGGAGCGCAAATTCGGCACCGTCGCCCAAGACCATGCCGAGCGCAACAAGCAGATGCGGTTCATGATGGCGCGCGGCTTTTCCAGCAATGCCGTACGTGCCGCGCTCAAGGGCGCGCCCGACGACGACGATTTTTAAAGCACACCGAGTAGTACAAGGCGCCAGCGTGGAGCGTCATCTGTCGATATGCGCCCGCATATTCCTCAACGACGGATGGCGCTGCGCGCTGGCGCTTTCTAGTGTCCGGGACCGGCAACCCGCCTGTCGTCTTGCGCTGCTGGGCACTACCATTCTCCGGATGCGCCGGCCCCTCCCGATCTTCCGCCTTTCCCGCCGCAGTCCGGCTCCCTGGATGGGCTGCGATGATCCCTGCCTGAGCTACCGAACGACACGGTGACTTTAAAAAAGCTTCGCTTGCCCGCAACCAGGGGTCGCCCGGAACCCGGGGTCAAGAATACGTCGAGCCAGGTCATGACATGGTTTTTTGAATTCGCAAGATGATGCTCCCGCACATTGCGTGCAATGAGGCGCCATCTGCCGAGCAGCCAGGCCGATATGACTGCCGCGATGATCGGCCCGCTCTGCGCCGGGTAAGTCATCAATGTTAAGGCGCTGGCAAGAAAAGCGAACAGCAACAGCCCCGCAAAGCCGAAGCCGATCGTCAACAGAGCGAGCCCGGCCAGGAACAAGCTGAAAAACGCAAGCGTCCGGGCCGGGTCGCTTGGCTGCGTCGATACCGCCGGCTGCTGCGTGTCCGGCGCAAGAATGTCGGAAGGAGGGCGCGGCATGGCTGGTGAGACCGCAAGAAGAATGGCGTCCAGGCCGGCCTCGATTCCTGCTGCATATCGACCCTGTGCAAACTGCGGCGCGACGATATCGTGGATGATGCGCGAACATGCGGCGTCCGTCAGGGTCCCCTCAAGGCCGTAACCCACCTCGATGCGCATCTGTCGATTATCCTTCGCGACCACGAACAGCACGCCATCGTCGATGCCTTGCCGCCCCGGCTTCCACTTCTGGAAAATGTCCACGGCATACTCATCGATCGAACGCCCTCCGGTGGTCGGAATGGTTAACACCCGTATTTGATGCCCTGTCGCGTTCTCGAACTCGCGCAGTTTGCCTTCGAGATTCACCGCCTCAACGCCTAGCACCTGGGCAAGATCCGTCACCTGCGAAGAATGCGCCGGAACCTGCTCCGATGCCTGCACGTCGTCGGCCCAGCTCACTACCAGCGCGAGCGCAACCAGCGCATGCAGGGCCATTCGGGCGGCGAAGGCCAGCCCGGTTCGAAAGCCGCCGGCGCGGCGCAGGATGATTCCAGAAATTTTCATGACGGTGTTCCGGCGATGATCAGCGCACAGCATGCTGCGCCGGACAACGTCATCATTGATTAATGGCAAGTTCAGCGATGTGAGAGGACATTTGCTTCTGGACGCCTGTTATTTGCAGCAAAAAAGGTGGCGATCGACCAGCAGCACGCTTGCAGAAACCATTTGTTGCAGTGCAACCCAATCTCGCCTGTGCTAAACTTTCGCGGTTTAAGCAGCGCCGCATGAGCGGTTGTTGCCGCAGAAGCTGCGGTGACGTGCATCAGCACACCGGCTGCCACCTTGATTGCCGTTCGATCGGCACGTTTGTTTTTTTTATGCCTCTGTCTTCTCCCGCCCCGCGCTCCCTGCGGCACACTCGCGCCATCACTGTCGAAGCGTACGCGCGCGACGATGGCCTGTGGGATCTCGACGCCCGCATCCGCGACATCAAGGCACGCGACATCGTCTTGGCTTCCGGCAACCGTCCCGCCGGCACCGCCGTGCACGACCTGAGCCTGCGCATCACGGTCAACCGCGCGCTCGACATCGTCGGCGCCGAAGCCGCGTCGGACGCCGTGCCTTATCCCGGCTACTGCGACGTCATCGGCCCCGCCTATCAAAAGCTGGTTGGCCTGTCGCTCACCAAACATTTCCGGCTGCACCTGAAAGACCGCCTCTCTGGCGTGCTCGGTTGCACCCACCTGACCGAACTGGCGCAGGTTTTGCCCACCGCGGCAATCCAGGCCTTCGCCGATGACGAATTCGAGACGCGCAGCGCCGCCAATGACAGCGATGCCATGCGTCCGTACGAGATCGACCGCTGCCACGCACTGCGCGCAGACGGCCCTGCCGTAGCAAAGTATTATCCGCGCTGGGTGATCAAGGCCATTGCGGGTTAAACTTCGGGGTTAACAATCGATGTCGAAGTTTTTCAGTTAATTAACTAAATCAGTAACAGAAGAAGGGAAGCCAGCATGAAAATCCATGAGTATCAGGGCAAAGAAATCCTCCGAAAGTTCGGAGTGACGGTTCCGCGCGGCATTCCGTGCATGTCGGTCGATGAGGCCGTCAAGGCAGCTGAAGAGCTGGGCGGCCCGGTCTGGGTAGTCAAGGCGCAGATCCATGCTGGCGGCCGTGGCAAGGGCGGCGGCGTCAAGGTCGCCAAGTCGCTCGAGCAGGTCCGCGAATACGCGGAGCAGATCATGGGCATGCAGCTCATCACGCACCAGACTGGTCCTGAAGGCCAGAAAGTGCGTCGCCTGCTGGTCGAAGAAGGCGCCGACATCAAGAAGGAACTGTACGTCTCGATGGTCACCGACCGTATTTCGCAGCGCGTCGTGCTGATGGCCTCGTCGGAAGGCGGCATGGACATCGAAGAAGTCGCCCACAGCAATCCGGAAAAAATCCACTCGATCGCGATCGACCCGGCCGTCGGCCTGACCGACGCCGAAGCCGACGAGATCTCGACCAAGATCGGCGTGCCTGCCGAATCGCTGGCCGACGCCCGCACCCAGCTCAAGGGCCTGTACCAGGCTTACTGGGAAACCGATTCGTCGCTGGCTGAAATCAACCCGCTGATCCTGACCGGTTCGGGCAAGGTCATCGCCCTCGATGCGAAGTTCAACTTCGACTCGAACGCACTGTACCGCCAGCCGGAAATCGTCGCCTACCGCGACCTGGACGAAGAAGATCCAGCCGAAGTCGAAGCATCGAAGTTCGACCTGGCCTACATTTCGCTCGACGGCAACATCGGCTGCCTCGTGAACGGCGCCGGCCTGGCCATGGCCACCATGGACACCATCAAGCTGTTCGGCGGCGAGCCGGCCAACTTCCTGGACGTGGGCGGCGGTGCGACGGCTGAGAAAGTCACCGAAGCATTCAAGATCATGTTGAAGAACCCTGGCCTGAAAGCCATCCTGGTCAACATCTTCGGCGGCATCATGCGTTGCGACGTCATCGCCGAAGGCGTGATCACCGCATCGAAGGCCGTGTCGCTGCAGGTACCGCTGGTCGTGCGCATGAAGGGCACCAACGAAGACCTGGGCAAGAAGATGCTGGCCGACTCCGGTCTGCCGATCATCGCTGCCGATACGATGGAAGATGCAGCCAAGGCCGTCGTCGCCGCTGCAGCTGGTAAAGCCTAATTCAAGGAATAAAAATGTCGATCCTGATCAACAAAGATACTAAAGTCATTACCCAGGGTATCACCGGCAAGACCGGTCAGTTCCATACCCGCATGTGCCGCGACTACGCGAACGGCAAAGCCGCTTTCGTCGCTGGCGTGAACCCGAAGAAGGCCGGCGAAGACTTCGAGGGCATCCCGATCTACGCCAACGTGGCGGAAGCCAAAGCGGCTACCGGCGCCAACGTGTCGGTCATCTACGTGCCGCCGGCAGGCGCAGCCGCCGCTATCTGGGAAGCCGTCGAAGCCGACCTGGACCTGGCAATCTGCATCACCGAAGGCATTCCAGTGCGTGACATGATGGCCTTGAAGGACCGCATGGCCAAAGCCGGCTCGAAGACCTTGCTGCTGGGCCCGAACTGCCCAGGCCTGATCACCCCGGACGAAATCAAGATCGGCATCATGCCGGGTCACATCCACAAGAAGGGCCGCATCGGCGTCGTCTCGCGTTCGGGCACCCTGACTTATGAAGCAGTCGGTCAGCTGACCGCACTGGGCCTGGGCCAGTCGTCGGCAGTCGGCATCGGCGGCGATCCGATCAACGGTCTGAAGCACATCGACGTGATGCGCATGTTCAACGACGATCCTGATACCGACGCGGTCATCATGATCGGCGAAATCGGCGGACCGGACGAGGGAAATGCCGCGTACTGGATCAAGGACAACATGAAGAAGCCGGTCGTCTGCTTCATCGCCGGTGTCACCGCTCCTCCAGGCAAGCGCATGGGCCACGCCGGTGCGCTGATCTCGGGCGGCGCCGACACCGCGCAAGCCAAGCTGGACATCATGGAAGAGTGCGGCATCAAGGCCACCAAGAACCCGTCGGAAATGGCGCGCCTGCTGAAGGCCATGCTGTAATACCGATGCGTTGTTGTTGAAAGAAGGGAGCCTGCGGGCTCCCTTTTTTTGTCTCACCTTAAGTTTCCTGACGGAAATTGCTCATCAGGTGACAATTTTTGTCAGCCTGCACCGCATGCAGGACGCATTTTGTCGGTATTGTTGTATGGAAACTACCAAAACGGGGGGTAAACGGGCTGGCACGGCGCTTGCAATAAGAAGAACGTGGCACCAAGCAAAGCACCAAATAACCCCAAACACCCTGACCTGGAGATACACCATGAAATCGATGAAAATTGTCAAGAAGACCCAAGCCGGCTTCACCCTGATCGAGTTGATGATCGTTGTTGCAATTATCGGCATCCTGGCCGCAGTGGCGATCCCGAACTACCAGAACTACACCGCAAAATCGAAGTTCAGCGCTGCCCTGGCTGAAGTGTCGGCCGGCAAAGTTGGCTACGATGCCAAGCTGAACGATGGCGAGAACATCACTGCCGCTGCCGATGCAGGCCTGTCCGCCACCAAGACCGCAAACTGCACCTTTGCAGCGATCACCGCCAACGGCGGCCTGACCTGCACGATCGAAGCCGGTCCTTCGACCGTCGCCGGCAAGGTCATTACCCTGACCCGCGGCGCTGATGGCTGGACCTGCGGCGCCAACGTCGATACGAAGTTCATCGGCAAAGGCACCTGCACCGCTGCTGCTGCCGCTCCAGCCACCCCTTAATCCCGGCTGAGCTATCCCAAAGAACCCCGCTTCGGCGGGGTTTTTTCTTTTCCACCGCAAAACCTACCCGCGCACGATAATGCCATCGCAAGGCTCCGGCCAGACGCCCATCCATAATTTGCGCTCCCAACCAGTCCCGGAGGAACCATGAAAGCGATGAACACCGTGCGAAAAACGCAAGCAGGCTTTACCCTGATCGAGTTGATGGTCGTCGTTGCCATCATCGGCCTGCTGGCCTCGATTGCGATTCCCTATTATCAGGAATACGTTGCCAAGGCCAAGTTCGGCGCCGCGCTGGCGGAAGTTTCGGCAGGCAAGGTCGTCATCAGCACCAGGATCAACGACGGCATCGACGTCAAGACGCCCGAAGAGATCGGCTTGTCGAAAGACCCTACCGCCCATTGCGTCTTCGGCGCCACGGCCGACGCCGCCGCGGCCAGCTTGAGCTGCAAGATTGTCGCCGGCCCCACCGTCGTGCGCGACCAGACGATTACGCTCACCCGCAATGCGGCGACCGGCGCCTGGAGCTGCAGTGCGAACACAATCCCGCAGAACGTGATTGGGCCGACAGGCTTATGTATCGGTAAAGCGGTCTAACACCGCATTGCATAAAAAAACTCCCCGCTTGCGGCCGCAAGCGGGGAGTTTTTCGATGCGCAATTACACGATTTTTTGCCGGTCCGCCAGCAGCGCCTCGTAGGTCATGTTTTGCAGCAGGGTGTAATGCCCTGCATCGAGGTCAATGAACTGCATGCCATAAGTAAACAGCTCGGAGTCGTCCGGCGCTTTCGATACGTTCACGTTGCGAATCGCCGCCCGCGCCGAAATGCGTACTTCCTGGTCGTCCGGCGGCGCCTTCAACAAAAACTCCAGCGCGATCTTCGCTTCGTCGACTGGCAGCCGGCTGCTTGACACCACCAGCGCACCGCTGACCGACAGGTTCAGGATCGTGCAGGGCAGGGGGCGGCCATGCGTGCTGCTGCCCGTCAAATGGGCAGGCAGGTCGACCTTGACCCGCATCGCGGTGCGCAGGCTCGTGCCCTGGATGGTCTTCGGGAAGGACACATGCACATACAGCAGGGGCCGTCCGAATACGCGTTCGACCGTACACGGGAACGAACATACCTTTACGCCCGAGAACACCCGAATCGTCAGGCGCTCGCCTTCGGCCAGTGCGATCGGCGCGCCGTTTTCCATCGGGATTTTAAGGATGATGTACTCATCCTTCACGTACCCGATCAGTGCCGAGAAGTGCTGCACGGGCTTGATGCTACGATGCGTGATGAGCTGCAGCCGGGTACCGACCTGCAGGTTCATCGTTTCGAAATCGTAGTCCTGGGCTTTGAGTTCCGCTGCTGGAGGGACGTGCATAGGCTTGTTCGGAGTAACCGGCAATTATGCCAGGTGGGTGAACATGATACCAGTCTTAGCCGTAGAGAAATAAAACCACTGCCGAAGCAATAAAAAAGCCCGCCGTAATGGCGGGCTTTGTTGTTACTACGTAACGCTTGAGGCTTAAAGCTTAGCGCTTCAGGTGTTGGTCGAGCCAGCCGATCACGGTGTGGTGCCACAGCACGGAATTGGCCGGCTTCAGCACCCAGTGGTTTTCATCCGGGAACACCAGCAGCTTGCTGTCGATCCCGCGGCGTTGCAGGGCCGTGAAGGTAGACAAGGCTTGCGCGGTCGGGATGCGGAAGTCGAGGTCGCCCTGGATCACCAGCATCGGGGTCTTCCACTTGTTTACATGGTGCACCGGGTTGAAGCGCTCATGGCTTTCAGGCACCGCGAAATACGGGCCGCCGTTTTCCCAGTCGGTGAACCATTGTTCCTCGGTCGAATAGGCCATGCCGCGCGTGTCGAACACGCCGTCGTGGTTGACGATGCACTTGAACGTGTCCGGCCAATTGCCCTCGATCCAGTTCATCATGTAGCCGCCGTAGGACGCGCCCAGCGCGCAGCTGCGCTCGCGGTCGAGCCACGGGAACTTCTTCACGGCAGCATCCAGGCCCTTTTGCAGGTCCTCGAGCGGCTTGCCGCCCCAGTCGCCGCTGATCGAGTCGGTGAACTTCTGGCCGTAACCGGTCGAGCCGTGGAAATCGATGAAGACGGTGGCGTAACCCGCACCCGCATACACCTGCGGATTCCAGCGGTAGCTCCAGGCATTGCCGAAGCTGCCTTGCGGGCCGCCGTGCACCAGGAAGGCGACCGGGTATTTGGTTCCTGCGCCTTTACCATCCGAACCTGCGTTCCACGGCTTCATCACATAACCGTGGACCGTGTCGCCATTGGCGCCCGCGAACGAGAACTGCTCGAACTGGCCGAAGCGCACGTCGGCCAGCTTGTCCGCGTTATTCCGGGTCAGCTGCTGTGGTTTGCCGGCGCGCAGCTTTGTACTGTGCAGTTGTGCCGGCGAAGCCAGCGTGGCGTGGGTAAACGCGATGGTATCGCGGCGCATGTCGAAGGCGCCGACCGAACCCTTGTCGGTCAGCGCGCCCACTTTACCGCTGGCGACGTCGATCGCGAACAAGCGGTGCTGGCCGACGTCTTCGGCGTCGACAACGAGGGTCTTGCCGTCCGCGCTCCACTGCAAGGCGCCGGCCGAGCGATCCCAGCTCTCGGCCAGGCGCCGCTTCTTGCCGCTGGCCACATCCATCAGCACGATGTGAAAACGGTCGGCTTCGAAGCCGGGACGGGTCATGGCAAGGTAGGCGAGGGTGCGGCCATCCGGCGAGAACATGCCTTTTGCATCCCAGGCCGGGTTCTCAAGAGTCAGGTTGCGCGGTACGCCGCCCAGCGCAGGCACGGTGTACAGGTCGAAGTTGGTCGACCAGGCTTCGGTCTTGCCGGCAATGCGGGCGGAAAAGACGACGGTCTTGCCATCCGGGCTGAAGCGGTATTCCTCGCGGTCACCAAAAGGTTTCGAGGGCACGTCGCCATCGAGCGAACCGGACAGGGTGACTGGCGCCGCGCTGACACGCCCGTTCGCATCCAGCGGGGCCGAGAACAGCACCGCGTTGCGCCCGTCCGCCCAGGTATCCCAATGGCGCACGAACAGCTTGTCATAGACGCGCCCGCTTGCCTTGTTTTTCGACTGCGCGTCCATGCGGCCCTTGGTGCAGGCCAGGTCCGGGCAATCGCGGAACACCGCCATGCTCAGGGCAATGCGGTCTCCGGTGGGCGACACGCGGAAGTTGTCGACGTCGAGCGGCAGGTTCGTCACCTGCACCGGCTCGCCGCCGGCCGCGCTCTGGCGCCACACCTGCGCGCTGCCCGAACGGGTCGACAGGAAATACACGGCGTCGCCGGCTGGCGCCCATTCCGGATCGGTGCTGCTGGTGTCGTGCGTGATGAGCAATTTAGGAGCGGCCTTGCCGTCCATGCCGGCGATCCACAGGCTGGTATGGCCGCGGTTCTTGTCCATGTTCGTGGTGCGCACCGTGTACACGACGCGGCTCGCGTCCGGCGACACCGCCGGGCTGCCGACGCGCTCCAGGTTGACCAGGTCTTCCACCGTCAGCCCGCGCGGGGCGGCAGGGGCGGCAACCGCGGCATTCGCGGCAGCCAGGGCCGTGACCAGTAAAGCCAAGCGTAGTTTCATCGATTCCTCTTCAAGCATGTCTCGGGTAGGTTCTCGCGCGCGGTCCTGCCGCGGCAAGCCAGCAATTTAACATGCATGCGTCGAAGAACGCCGGGTGCCGGATCGGCGGATACCGGGTCCTGGCTGCTTCAGCCGGTCCGCGCCCTGTACCTTCAGCTCGACAGTCTGATGTGCCGTTCAGGTGCAAGGCATCGTCTTGGCCGCCGGCAAGGTGCTCAAAGGCGTAAAGCCTGCCGCGGCAGCTGCCGCGGCTTGGGAGGACGAAATCTCAAAGATGCCAATCCTGCCGTCCGGACCGCCGCATACCGTCGGTTTCGCCAGGCCATCCGTGCCGCAGGCGGCAGAGAGCGCCTGGACGTTAGCAGCTGCCAGCTGTGCTTGGAGTGCCGCCAGCGATAGGCCACCACCGCTGCACTGCACGGAGCCCATGGATTTAAAAACCTTGTTATTGGCTTCGTCATCGCCGCCGCCGCAAGCGGTCAAGGATGTAAGAAGTGCCAATGTTGGAACAAGCATGCGCATGCACAGAATCCTGGTTGCTAAAATTGATTGCGGCGGCGGTATTGACGTCGCCAGACAAATATTAGACTTTCAGCAACTAATCATCAACTTGCAAATTGTCACCGAGTGTAGGGATTTGTCATCTGGACATCCTGAGGGAAGCTTGGACTTATACCGACGCCGTCCAATCCCCGCTCTTGCCCCCATGCTTCTCCAGCACCCGCACATTGGTCATCACCATGCCGCGGTCGACCGCCTTGCACATGTCATATATGGTGAGCAAACCGATTTGCACTGCAGTCAGCGCCTCCATCTCGACTCCGGTTTTGCCGTATAGCTCGACCTGGGCGCGGCAGTGCACGCTGGAAGCAGCCGCGTCGATCTCGAAATCGACGGCGACGCGGGTCAGCGCCAGCGGGTGGCACAGGGGGATCAGGTCGCTGGTGCGCTTGGCGGCCATGATGGCGGCGATGCGGGCGATGCCGAGCACGTCGCCCTTTTTGGCGTTGCCCGACTGAATCAGCGCCAGCGTTTCCGGCTGCATGCGGATCGTGCCGGCGGCAAGGGCAACGCGGTGCGTCTCGTTCTTGGCGCCGACATCGACCATGTGGGCCTGGCCGGTGGCGTCGAAATGGGTCAGCGTGCCGGCGTTTGCTTCTGCAGAAGAGCTCGTCATCGTAGTGTCAGTATGCGTGTCAGTATGCTTGAGTAAGAAAGTGTTTCAGGCTGCGGCAAGCTTTATCCCGATAGGGGTATCATAGCATCGTGAAATCGATGACCCATCCCGCGCCCCTGCCTGGTTCAGCCCGCCGGCGGCGCCGTTCGTTGAATATCCTTGGCGCCCTCGCCGTGTCGGCCGCGCTCGGCGTTGCTGCTACGAACGCGCATGCCCAGCCCTTGAACAACGCGCCCAATTCGATGCGCCTGCCGACGCTGGGCGATACGGCGCGCGAGGATTTGTCGCCCATCGTCGAGCGCAAGCTGGGCGAGGAAATCATGCGCGAGATCCGGCGCGAACGCGACTATCTCGATGACGATGCGATTTCCGAATACCTGAACAGCTTCGGTGGCGCCCTGGTCGACGCCGTGCCCGGTGCGCGCGGCGAAACGAATGCCGATTTCCATTTCTTCCCGGTGCGCGACGGCGCCATCAATGCGTTCGCGCTGCCGGGCGGTTTCATCGGTATCCACACCGGCCTGGTGCTGGCGGCGCAGACTGAGTCGGAACTGGCCTCAGTGGTCTCGCACGAGATCGGCCACGTGTCCCAACGCCACATCGCGCGCATGCTTGGCCAGCAACGGCAGGACGTGCTGTTGCCGCTGGCAGCGCTGATCCTCGCCGCGCTGGCGGCCAAGGCCAGCCCGGATGCGGCGATGGGCGTGCTGATGGGCGGGCAGGGCCTGGCGGTACAGCGCCAGCTCAACTTCAGCCGCGATGCCGAGCGCGAGGCGGACCGGGTCGGCTTCCAGATCATGAGTGCCGGCGGTTACGATACCTCGGGCATGGTGAACTTCTTCAAGCGCCTGCAAAGCGTGAGCAAGGTGTACGGGGAAATTCCGGCTTTTCTCAGCAGCCACCCGCTGACCAGCGAGCGGATCGTCGACATCCAGTCGCGCATCCGCGATGTGCCCTACCGGCAGCGCCCGGACTCGCTCGAATTTCACCTGGCCAAGGCGCGCGCCCGCGTGCTGCAGGACATGGGGACCAATGCGCGCCGCGATACGCGCATCGCCTTCGAAACGCAGCTGGCCCAGCAGCACCGCCAGCAGCAGGCCGCGGCCCAGTACGGCCTGGCCTTCCTGGCGCTCAAGGAGGGCAACCTGGCCTCGGCGCGCAGCTGGTTCGACAAGTCGCGCGTCACGCTGCAACCGAAACCGGGCGTGTTCTCGGCCGCGCCCGCCAGCGATGGCGGCGCCATGTTCGCCGTGCTCGATCTCGAGATCAAGCTGGCAGGAGGGCAGCCGAAAGAAGTGGCGCAGCAGGCATTGAAGGATGCCGAGGCCGCCACGAACCGCTACCCCCTGTCGCGTGCGCTGGCACGCCAGTACGCCAGCGCGATGATTGCTGCCGGCAAGCTTGAAGACGCAACGCGCTACCTGCGCGACCAGGTTCAGATGTACCGCGAAGATCCGAAGCTGTACGACCTGATGGCGAAAGCGTATTCAAGCCAGGGCAAGGTCGCGCTCCAGCACATGGCGCTGGCCGAGTCGTATGTGCTGGCCGGCGCCTTGCCGGCAGCCGTCGACCAGCTGGAATTTGCGCGCAAGGCAAAGGACGTGTCCTTCTACGAACAGTCCGTGATCGACGCGCGCGAACGCGAAATCAAGGCGCGCCAGAAAGAGGAAAAAGAGGAAGAGAAGATCAGGTAGGGGCGGCTGGCGCCACCGGCGCCTGCACAAACCCTAAGCGCTCCGGCAACGCCGCGCGCGCGATCCGCTCGACCGGAATCGTGGCGCCGCGCCAGTCGAGGGTCAGTGCGCCGCCGCTGGCGTCATGACCGCCGAGCCAGGCCAGCAGCGCTTCGTCCCGCGCCGGCTTGCCGTCGAGTTTCAAACCTTCAAACAATTGCGCTACATCGCGATCGTCGACCTGGGCCACGATTTCGCCCGCCTGCACGATCGCCTCGCCGGCTTCCGTCAGATACAGCCGGTCGAGTTTCTCCAGCGCCGCGCCCGTCTGCAGCACCAGGCCCAGCGCCGGATCGGTGCGCGCGATGAAGGGCGTGCTTTCCAGGTTGACGAACACGCGCTGCGGGCCATTCTGGAAAAACCAGCGTCCCTGTTCGTCGTGCTGGTAATTGCGGTTGATAAAGCTGACCAGGGTGCCGTTCGCCATTCGGTCCCCCGGCGCCCCGGCCGCCTGCGCCGCTTCGTCGCGCATGCGCCAGCCGCCGCGCGCATCCAGGGCCAGCCAGCCATAGCAGTGCGGTACGTTCGGCCATTTGGCCATTGCCTGTTTTACGATCTCATCCATGCGTTTTATCCTTTGATTCCAGCTTCGCACAGTTCGGCGGCCTTCGGCGCGCAGGTGGCGGGCGCGGCGCCATCGAAAAAGGCCAGGATGCGCCTCGGCAGCCAGTCGAGCCGGCCCGGGAAAGGGCCTGCGGGAAAGCCAACGTGGCCGCCGCCGTCCGGGTAGTCGAGGGTGACGCTTGCCGAGGCGTTCGACGGCAGGTATTCGCCCGGCAGGAAGGGGTCGTTGCGGGCGTTCAGGACCAGCGTCGGCACGGTGATCTCATGCAGGACGTGGCGGGCGCTGGCGCGGTGCCAGTAATCGTCGGTGTCGCGGTAGCCGTGCAGCGGGGCGGTGACGACGTTATCAAAAGCGTAGAGGTCGCGCGCGGCCAGCAGGGCGCTGCGGTCGAACAGGCCGGGAAATTGTTCCAGTTTGGCCAGGCATTTCGGTTTTAAACTTTGCAGGAACATGCGGGTATAGAGCATGTTGAAGCCCGAGGACAGCGCCTGGCCGCCGCGCGTCAGGTCGAGCGGGGCGGAGATGGCGGCGGCCGCCGTGACGAAGTCGGCGCCGTGACCGGACTCGCCCAGCCAGCGCAGCATCGCGTTGCCGCCGAGCGAGACGCCGGCCGCGTACAAGGGGCCGGGGGCGCGCTGGCGCAGGCGCGCCATGATCCAGCCGATTTCGGCGGCGTCGCCCGAGTGATAAAAACGTGCGGTGCGGTTCGGTTCGCCCGAGCAGCCGCGGAAATGCGGCACAGCGCCGGACCAGCCGCGTGCGGCGAGCGCGGCCATGAGGGAGCGCGCGTAATGGCTGTTCGACGACCCTTCCAGCCCGTGGAACAGCACCACCAGTGGTTTACCGGGCGCGCCGTCGACGAAATCGACATCGACGAAATCGTCGCCCAGCAGCGGATCGTGCACATCCCAGCGCTCGCGCCGGTAGGTCACCGCCGGCTTGGCGATCAGCGTGGCGGGGTAGATCGTCTGCAGGTGGCCGCCGGGCAGCCAGGCCGGCGCAGAGTAGGGGACGAATGTGCTCATGAACGCGGTCATGACAGGCGGGGGACCCGCCTCCCGATCAATGGTGCTTGAAAGCCACGCCAGGCGCGAGGCGATAGTGGGTGCCGCAGTATGGGCACTTGGCCGTGCCTTCATGATCGAAATCCAGGAACACGCGCGGGTGCGACGACCACAGCGTCATCGCCGGGTTCGGGCAATGGGCCGGCAGATCCTTGGCTTCCAGTTCCACCACTGGCATCGTCTTGTTGTTCATCGCAATTCTCCGTCGAGCTAAGTTAGGCAAAGACAGGATTTTAACGGATTCAGGCGGGCGTTTCGAATGATCGGTAGAATGATGCGCCGCACCATTCACATTCCTTCATTCCATGAATGCGCCTGAACCTGCACCAGCCACTTCACCGCTGACCGAACAGCACGATCCCGCCCTCTGGCAGGAAGGCGTGCGCACCGGCTTGCCGACCCTGTTCGGCATCGCCGCCTGGGGGCTGGTGGTGGGCGTGGCCATGGTCAAGAGCGGGCTGACGGCTTTCCAGGCCTGCGGTATGACCTTGCTCGTGTTCGCAGGTTCCGCCCAGCTGGCTTCGCTGCCGCTGATCCTGGCGCATGCGCCGGTGTGGGTGATCTTCGCCACCGGCCTGGTGGTGAATTTGCGCTTCGTGATCTTCTCGGCCCTGCTGGCGCCGCATTTCTCGCACCTGCCATGGCGCCAGCGCCTGCTGTACGGTTATATCTCCGGCGACATGACGGTGGCCATCTTCCTGCAGCGCTTCCCGACGACGGCGCCGGTGCGCGGCAAGCTGTCGTATCTGAAAGGGCTGGTGTTTCCAAACTGGGCCGCCTGGCAGGCGGGCTCGCTGACCGGGATTTTCCTCGGCAGCGCGGTGCCGGCCGAATGGGGCCTGGGCTTTGCCGGCACCCTGGCCATCCTGTGCATTACGGTGCCGCTGATCGCCAATCGGGCCGCCCTGTGCGGCGTGCTGGTCGCCGGCGCCGTGTCGGTGCTGGCGAACGGTTTTCCTTACAAGCTGGGGCTGCTGGCGGCGGTCGGCGCCGGCATGCTGACCGCGATGGCGGTCGAGGGCATCTTCAGCAAGCGAAAGGGGCGTCATGTCTGATTGGGAAATCTGGGCCACCATCGTCGCGCTGGCGCTGTCGACCTTGCTGACGCGCAGCGGCTTCTGGCTGGTCGGGCACAAGGTAACGATCCCGCCGCGGATCCAGGACATGCTGCGCTATGCCCCGGCTTGCGCACTGGCGGCGATCATCGGGCCCGACCTGTTGCTGGACGGCGGCGGCCAGGTGCACCTGGAATTGTCGAACCCGAAACTGCTGGCGGGCATGGCCTCGGTCGGCTTTTATCTGTGGCGCCGCAACATGCTGCAGACCATCGTGTTCGGCATGCTAGCGTTCACACTGTTGCGCGTTTGGCACGTTTTTGGTGCTGCTAGTTAACAGTGCTAGGGTAGAATATCGTTCTTTGACTATTCAGCCCCGAGCCGACATGGACGCCGTTCTCAGTTTCACCCGCTTGCAAGACCTGATCGACCGCGACGCTTTGACGAACAAGCGCGTCTTCATCCGTGCCGACTTGAATGTGCCGCAAGACGACGCCGGCAAGATCACCGAAGACACCCGCATCCGCGCGTCCATCCCCGCCATTCAGGCGGCGATCAAGGCCGGCGCCGCCGTCATGGTGACTTCGCACCTGGGTCGTCCGACCGAGGGCGAGTTCAAGCCGCAGGACTCGCTGGCGCCGGTCGCCGCGCGCATGTCGGACTTGCTCGGCCAGCCGGTCGAACTGAAGCAGAACTGGACCGACGGCGTCGACGTGGCGCCGGGCCAGGTTGTGCTGCTCGAAAACTGCCGCGTCAACAAGGGTGAAAAGAAAAACGACGACGAACTGGCCCGGAAAATGGCCAGCCTCTGCGACGTGTACGTGAACGACGCCTTCGGCACTGCCCACCGCGCCGAAGCGACGACCCACGGCATCGCCAAATTCGCCCCGGTCGCCTGCGCCGGCCCGCTGCTCGCCGCCGAACTCGACGCGCTCGGTAAGGCCCTGGGCCAGCCGGCGCGTCCGCTGCTGGCCATCGTCGCCGGTTCCAAAGTGTCGAGCAAGCTGTCGATCCTGCAGAGCCTGGCGGGCAAGGTGGATAACCTGATCGTCGGCGGCGGTATTGCGAATACCTTCATGAAGGCCGTCGGCCTGAACATCGGCAAGTCGCTGGTGGAAAACGACCTGGTGGCTGAAGCGAAACAGATCATCGACATGATGAGCGCGCGCGGCGCCTCGGTGCCGATTCCGGTCGACGTGGTCTGCGCGAAAGAGTTTTCGCCGACCGCCACCGCCACCATCAAGGATGTGGCCGACGTCCAGGATGACGACATGATCCTCGACATCGGTCCGAAGACGGCCGCCATGCTGGCCGAACAGGTGGCGCAAGCCGGCACCATCGTCTGGAACGGTCCGGTCGGCGTGTTCGAATTCGACCAGTTCGCCGAAGGCACGAAGACCCTGGCCATGGCGATTGCCAATTCGAAAGGCTTCTCGATCGCCGGCGGCGGCGATACGCTGGCGGCAATTGCAAAATACGGGATCGGCGAGCGGATCGGTTACATCTCCACCGGTGGCGGCGCCTTCCTCGAATTCCTCGAAGGAAAAACCCTGCCGGCGGTCGACATCCTGCTCCAGCGCCGGGCCCAGTAAGGCGAAGTCACATCCAGCGCAGCCCCGAGGCTGCGCTTCTCTTTTCAGAATCGAGGATTTTACTTATGCAAGCTGCGCGCCCCCTGTATAACGCTACCAAGATCGTTGCCACCATCGGCCCGGCCTCGACCGATTTCGACATCCTCGTGAAAATGATTCGCGCCGGTGTCGACGTCGTGCGCCTGAACTTTTCGCACGGCCGCGCCCAGGACCACATCGACCGCGCCATCCTAGTGCGCCGCGCCGCCGCCGAATGCGGCACCGAAGTGGCGATCATGGCCGACATGCAGGGTCCGAAGATCCGCGTTGGCAAGTTTGAAGAAGGCAAGATCTTCCTGAACAATGGCGAGCGTTTCATCCTCGACGCCAAATGGGGCGACAACGGCGAGCTGGGCAACCAGGAACGCGTCGGCCTCGACTACAAGGCGCTGCCGCGCGACGTCCGTCCGGGCGACAAGCTGCTGCTCAACGACGGCCTGATCGTGCTGGTGGTCGACAAGGTCGTCGGCCATGAAATCTGCACCACCGTCAAAGTCGGCGGCGAGCTGTCGAACAACAAGGGCATCAACCGCCAGGGCGGCGGCCTGACCGCGCCGGCGCTCACCGCGAAGGACATGGAAGACATCAAGACGGCGATGAGCTTCCAGGCCGACTACCTGGCGATCTCTTTCCCGAAGAGCGCGACCGACATGGAAATGGCGCGTCAGCTGGCAAATATCGCCGGCGAGCCTTTCAATCACAAGCCGATGATGATCGCCAAGATCGAACGCGCCGAAGCGATTCCGGTGCTGCAGGAAATCCTCGACGCGTCGGACGGCATCATGGTGGCCCGCGGCGACCTGGCGGTGGAAGTCGGCAACGCGGCCGTGCCGGCCCTGCAAAAACGCATGATCCGCATGGCGCGCGCCTCGAACAAGCTGGCCATTACCGCGACCCAGATGATGGAGTCGATGATCGTCAACGCCGTCCCGACCCGCGCCGAAGTGTCGGACGTGGCGAACGCCGTGCTGGACGGCACCGATGCCGTCATGACCTCGGCCGAGACCGCATCGGGCAAGTATCCGGTGGAAACCGTCGAGATGATGGCGGCGATCTGCCTCGAAGCGGAACAGTCCGAATACAACAAGCTCGACGCCGACTTTTTGAACGTCGAGTTCACCCGCATCGACCAGTCGATTGCCTACGGCACCTTGTTCACGGCGCACCACCTGGCGGTAAAAGCCATCGTCGCTCTGACCGAATCGGGATCGACGGCACTGTGGATGAGCCGCCATAACATCGACACCCCGATTTTCGCCCTGACCCCGTCACAAACGACGCAGCGCAAGGCTTCGCTGTACCGGAACGTGCGAGCATTCCACCTGCTGCAGGAAGGCGGCAGCCATGCCGTGCTGCGCAAGGCGGAAGAACTCCTGATGAACGAGGGCATGGTGCAAAAGGGCGACACGATCGTCGTGACCTGGGGTTCGCCGATGGGCGAAGCCGGCGGCACCAACGCGCTCAAGATCGTCAAGGTCGGCGAATACGCCCCGTAAAGAATTTATGGCCGCTTCGCGTTGTCGAAGCTCCTACTACTGTTTCTTATCTTGCTTGGAGTATTACCATGGCACTCGTATCACTGCGTCAACTGCTGGACCATGCTGCTGAAAACGGCTACGGCCTGCCGGCCTTTAACGTCAACAACCTGGAACAGGTGCAGGCCATCATGGCCGCGGCCGACGCCACCAACAGCCCGGTGATCATGCAGGCCTCGGCCGGCGCGCGCAAATACGCCGGCGAAGCATTCCTGCGCCACCTGATCGACGCCGCCGTCGAAGCCTACCCGCACATCCCCGTCGTCATGCACCAGGACCACGGCCAGTCGCCGGCCGTCTGCATGGCCGCGATCCGCTCGGGTTTTACCTCGGTGATGATGGACGGTTCGCTGGAAGCGGACGGCAAGTCGGTCGCATCGTATGAATACAACGTCGAAGTCTCGCGTGAAGTCGTGAAATTCGCGCACTCGATCGGCGTGACCGTCGAGGCCGAACTGGGCGTGCTCGGTTCGCTCGAGACGATGAAGGGCGACAAGGAAGACGGCCACGGCGCCGACGGCACCATGACCCGCGAGCAGCTGCTGACCGACGTGGCCCAGGCCGCCGACTTCGTCGCCCGCACCCAGTGCGACGCCCTGGCGATCGCCATCGGCACCTCGCACGGCGCCTACAAATTCAGCCGCAAGCCGACCGGCGACATCCTGGCGATCGACCGCATCAAGGAAATCCACGCGCGCATCCCGAACACCCACCTGGTGATGCACGGCTCGTCGTCGGTGCCGCAGGAACTGCTGGCGATCATCCGCGAGTTCGGCGGCGACATGAAGGAAACCTATGGCGTCCCGGTCGAAGAGATCCAGGAAGGCATCAAGCACGGCGTTCGCAAGATCAACATCGATACCGACATCCGCCTGGCGATGACGGCCGCGATCCGCAAATACCTGTTCCAGAACCCGGGCAAGTTCGATCCGCGCGACTACAACAAGCCTGCGCGCGAAGCGGCGACCGAGATCTGCAAGGCGCGTTACCTGTCGTTCGGCTGCGAAGGCCAGGCCGGCAAGATCAAGCCGATCCCGCTGGACAAGATGGCCGAGCGTTACAAGGCCGGCGAGCTGGCCCAGCTCGTGAAGTAAAATACGGTGTCGAACGGGCTGCTGCGGCAGCCCGGTTTTCTTGTCGGCGGCTCTGCTCCGCCGATTTCGTTTCTCTGATAGCCCTTATGAACAGCCTCTACCAATCCACGATCCAGTCCCTGCCACTGCTCGGCCGCGGCAAAGTGCGCGACAACTACGCCGTCGGCGAGGACAAGATCCTGATCGTCACCACCGACCGCCTGTCCGCCTTCGACGTCGTCATGAACGAACCGATTCCGGGCAAGGGCATGGTGCTGAACCAGATGAGCGATTTCTGGTTCGAGAAGCTCGGCCACATCGTGCCGAACCACCTGACCGGCGTTGCGCCGGAAAGCGTCGTGGCGCCCGATGAAGTCGGGCAGGTGCGCGGCCGCGCGGTCGTGGCCAAGCGGCTGCAGCCGATCATGGTCGAAGCGGTGGTGCGCGGTTACATCATCGGTTCCGGCTGGAAGGACTATCAGGCAAGCGGCAGCATCTGCGGCATCGCACTGCCAGCCGGCCTGCGCCAGGCCGACAAGCTGCCGCAGCCGATCTTTACCCCGGCCGCGAAAGCCGACATCGGCGAGCACGACGAGAACATCTCGTTCGCCGACATGGAAAGCCGCATCGGGGCGGACCTTGCGGCGCAAATGCGCGACATTTCGATTGCCCTCTACACCGCCGCCGCCGAATACGCGGCCACGCGCGGCATCATCATCGCCGACACCAAATTCGAGTTCGGCCTGGATGACCAGGGCGTGCTGCACCTGATGGACGAAGTGCTGACGGCCGACTCCTCGCGCTTCTGGCCGGCGGACTCGTATGCACCGGGCATGTCGCCGCCATCTTTCGACAAGCAGTTCGTGCGCGATTACCTGGAGACGCTCCATGACTGGAACAAGAGCGCGCCGGCGCCGCAGCTGCCGCCGGAGGTCATCGATAAAACCCAGGCCAAGTATTTCGAAGCCATCGAACGCCTGACCGGCGAAAAGCTGAAAGCGTGACGATGACAAGCGAAGCGAAACCGCTGGTGGGCGTGGTGATGGGTTCCTCCTCGGACTGGGACGTGATGCAGCATGCCTGCGTCGTGCTCGAGCAGTTCGGCGTGCCTTTCGAGGCGCAGGTGATCTCGGCCCACCGCATGCCGGACGAAATGTTCGCCTATGCCGAAAGCGCGCGCGCGCGCGGCCTGCGCGCCATCATCGCCGGGGCCGGGGGCGCCGCCCACCTGCCGGGCATGATCGCCGCGAAAACCATCGTGCCGGTGCTCGGCGTGCCGGTGCCGTCCAAATACCTGCGCGGCGAGGATTCGCTGCTGTCGATCGTGCAGATGCCCAAGGGCGTGCCGGTTGCGACCTTTGCCATCGGCGAAGCGGGCGCCGCGAATGCCGCGCTCACGGCGGTGGCGATGCTGGCCGCAACGGACGATGCCCTGGCTTCGAGGCTGGAGCAGTTCCGCCTGGACCAGACCGCCGCCGCGCGGGCCATGATCCTGCCTGTCTGAATGTCTGAATGTCTGAATGTCTGAAAGCGCGAAGAGCCGTTTGATGAGCAACGCTGCAACCAATTCTCCTTTGCTTCCCGCCGCCAACCCGCCGACCTGGCTCGGCGTCATGGGTGGCGGCCAGCTCGGCCGCATGTTCGCCCAGGCCGCCCAGGCCATGGGCTACAAGGTCGCCGTCCTCGAGCCGGCCGCCGTTTGCCCTGCCGGCGAAGTGGCCGAGCGCCTCGTCAACGCCGATTACGCCGATACCGTCGCGCTTGGCCAGCTGGCCGCGCTGTGTTCGGCGGTGACGACCGAATTCGAGAACGTGCCGGCCGACAGCATGAATCTGCTGGCGCAGGGCAGTTTTGTCGCCCCGGCCGGCGCCTGCGTGGCCATTGCCCAGGACCGCATCCTGGAAAAGCGCTTCTTTGTCGAATGCGCGCCAAGCTCCGGCGTGATGCCGGCGCCGCACAAGACCATTGCCTCGCTGGACGACATCGACGCCGTCGGCGACGCCCTGCTGCCGGGCATCCTGAAAACCGTGCGCATGGGTTACGACGGCAAGGGCCAGGTGCGCGTTGCCAGCCGCGCCGAGCTGCGCGCGGCCTTCGAGGCCATGCAGGGCGTGACCTGCCTGCTCGAAAAAATGCTGCCGCTGGCCTACGAGGTGTCGGTGCTGACCGCACGTGGCGCCGATGGCGCCTCGGTCGTGTACCCGATCGCCGAGAACGTGCACCGCGACGGCATCCTGTTTACCACCACCGTGCCTGGACCGAACGTGTCGCCGGAATGCGCCCGGCGCGCCCAGGATGCGGCGCAGGCGATCGTGGCCCAGCTCGGCTACGTCGGCGTGCTGTGCATCGAGTTCTTCGTGCTGGAAGACGGCAGCCTGGTCGTCAACGAGATGGCGCCGCGCCCGCACAACAGCGGTCACTACACGATCGATGCCTGCGTTACCAGCCAGTTCGCGCAGCAGGTGCGTGCGATGGCGAGATTGCCGCTGGGTGATTGCCGCCAGCATTCGCCGGCGACCATGCTGAATATCCTCGGCGACGTCTGGTTTGAAGGAGAAACCTTGCGCGAGCCGGCCTGGGACCGCGTGCTGGCGCTACCCGGCGCCTTCCTGCACCTGTACGGCAAGACCGAGCCGCGCCGCGGCCGCAAGATGGGCCACGTCACCTTCGTGGCGCCGACCCTCGACGCGGCCACCTCGCAATTGCACGCGGCCTGCGCCATCCTCGGAATCGCGCCGTGAACGAACAGCTCGACCAGGCCGCGGTCGAGGCGGCGGCGCGCGCGCTTGAAGCGGGCCAGCTGGTCGGCTTCCCGACCGAAACCGTCTACGGACTTGGCGCCGATGCCGAGAACCCGGCGGCGGTGAGCGCGATCTACGCCGCCAAGGGCCGCCCGCAGGATCACCCGGTGATCGTCCACCTGGCGCCGGAAGCCGATCTGGCGCACTGGGCCTGCGAGATTCCGCCGCAAGCGCACGCGCTGGCCGAAGCATTCTGGCCGGGGCCGCTGACCATGATTTTAAAACGCGCGCCGAACATTCCGAGCGGCGTCAGCGGCGGCCAGGACACGGTCGGCCTGCGCTGCCCCGCGCATCCGGTGGCGATTGCACTATTGCGGGCATTCAAAGGCGGGCAGGGCGGGGTGGCGGCGCCGTCGGCCAACAAGTTCGGCCACGTCAGCCCGACGACGGCCCAGCACGTGCGTGACGAATTCGGCGCCGATGGATCGGTGGCGCTGGTGCTCGACGGCGGCGCTGCCCAGGTCGGCATCGAGTCGACCATCGTCGACCTGTCGCGCCTGGCTACCCACGGCCCGGTGCTGCTGCGTCCTGGGCAGGTCAGCGCCGAAGCGATTGCAGCCGTCATCGACCAGTTGCCGAGCGCGCCGGATCCGCAGTCCGACCCGACTGCGCCGCGCGCCTCGGGCACGCTCGAATCGCATTACGCGCCGCACACGCCGGTGGCGATGCAGGACACTGACACGCTGGTCCAGACCCTGGCGCGCATGGGGGAGGCAGGACGCAAGGTCGCCCTGATTCACTATTCCGACTTGCCGGCGGCCCACGCTTGTGAGCGCCTGCCGGCCACGCCGGAAGGGTTCGCGCATGCGCTGTACGCGGCGCTGCGCGCCATGGACACCCACGGCGCCGACCTGATCCTGGTCGAAGCCCCACCCCAGGACGGCACCTGGCTCGGTGTCAACGACCGCCTGCGCCGCGCCGCGCACGGCTCGACCGGGATCGTGCACGGCCTGCTCAACCGCGACGCTTCCTGACATCCCGGGTGGACGGGGCCTTACCCCGTATCAATTGCCCCACACGCATATCTCTTAAAGCATTCCTCTAAGGCAATGCTTGCTATAATTCTTTGGCTGGCCGGCCTCCCCGCGTGCCTAAAAAATATCTAATTCCCCTCAGGAGACACAATGCGTCACACCAAATTTGCGCTCGCGCTGCTGGCAGCGGCTGCGCTCGCCGCTTGCGGCGGCACCGATCCCGCCCCTGGCGACCAGACCCGCGCCGTCAAGTTCAGCCAGCAAGTGACCTTCGGCGACAGCCTGTCGGACGTCGGCACCTATGCCGTCGGCGCCATCGCGGCAGCCGGTGGCGGCCAGTACAACATCAATGGCAAGAATACCTCGGTGAATGCCGAGTACACCGGTTTGAACTGGACCGAGGTCCTGGCTGCCGAGCTGGAGCTGCCTGCGCCTTGCGCCGCCCAGACCGGCCTGCAAGGCCTGGATAACGCGAATCCTGCACTCGACTTCAACGTCGCGATCGTCAACAACGCCAACTGCTTCAATTATGCCCAGGGCGGCGCCCGCGTGACCGATCCGATCGGTCCGGGCAACCGCGCCATCAGCCCTGAACTGGGCCAGATGACCTTGCCGGTCGTGACCCAGGTGAAAAATCACCTGACGAAAACCAGCGGCAAGTTCAGCGGCACCGAACTGGTGACGATCATGGCTGGCGGCAATGACGTGCTGATGCAGCTTGGCGGCCTGAGCGCTGGCGCCACGGCGGCAGGCACCGCAGCCGGCCAGAAGGCCTTCCCGACGCTGCTCGTCAGCGGCCTGGTGCCGCTGGTGACGCCGTCGAACCAGGCCATCGCCCAACAGTCGATCGGCCTGGCGATCCAGAACGCCGCGCTGGCAGGCGGCAACCAGACGGCCATCGCCAACGCCGCCGCCATTGCGGCGATCAACCTGGGCGCTTCGCCGGCTGCCGCGCAAACCGCTGCCACCAAAGCCGGCACTGACGCCGCGGCCGAGGGCGCCAAGGCCGGCGCCGCCTATGCCGCCCAGCAGGGGCCGCTGCTGGTCGCCGCACTCGGCAAGGCTGGCGCCGAGCTCGCCGCCATCGTCAAGACCGAGCTGCTCGCCAAGGGCGCGAACTACGTCGTCGTCAACAACCTGCCGGACGTTGCCGGTACCCCGTCGGGCAAGTCGCAGAGCGCTGAAACCCAGGTGTTGATCAAGGCCATGGTCGACGCCTTCAACGCCCAGCTCAAGGCTGGCCTGGGCGAGGACCCGCGCACCATCTACGTCGACCTGTTCACGGTGAGCGCCGACCAGGTGGTCAATCCTGCGCCTTATGGCCTGACCAACACGAGCGCACGGGCCTGCACGACGGCCTCGTCGCTGACCTGCACGAGCAAGACATTGTCGGCGCCGGACGTCAGCCATTACATGTTCGCCGACGACATTCACCCGACCCCCTTCGTGTACAAGCTGGTCACTCGTTATGTCCTGAAAGACATGGCCCTCAAGGGCTGGCTGTAAAGTCGACAATACAAATAAGAATCTGGAGAGATAATGAAAAACCGTTTGAATAGCGCCGTCAAGATGCTGGTAGCTGCGAGTGCGCTGGCGTGCGCGGCGGGCGCGTCGGCCCAGTCGGCCGGCCAGTGGACCGCAAAGTTCGGCTTCAACGAGCTGACCCCGAAGGTCGAGAGCGGCAACGTGTCGGCGCCGGCCCTGCCCAACACCAGGGCCGACGTCAAGGGCGACATCCAGCCGGTGCTGATTTTTACCTATGGCCTGACCGACAACATCTCGCTCGAGACCGCGCTCGGTACGCCGTATAAGAACACGATCATCGGCGCCGGTTCGGTTGCCGGGGTCGGCGAAATCGGCACCGTCGAGGCACTGCCGCCGACGCTGTTCGCGCAGTACCGCTTCTTCTCGCCAAGCGCCATGTTCCGTCCTTATGTGGGCATCGGTGCAACCTATGTCCACTTCATGCGCGAACGTGGTTCGGCCAAGCTGAGTGCGCTGCTCAATCCAGGCGGCGAGCCGGTGACTTTCAAGATCGACGACAAGTTCACCTACACCGCCCAGCTCGGCCTGGCGATGAGCTTCAGCGAGCGCTGGTTCGCCGACGTCACGGTCAACAAGAGCAAGCTGCGCACCGACGTGCACTTCTCGACCGGCCAGACCCAGTTCATGAAGCTCGATCCGGTGGCGGTGGTGCTGGCCGTCGGCTACAAGTTTTAAACTGAATTGATCGAACAAAACCGGCAGCGCTGCCAGCGCCGCCGGTTTTTTTTTCGCCTCTTCATCAGTGCAGGCAGGACGCGTAGGCCGTGAAATGCTCGCCGCTCAAGGCGCGTTCGTACAGGTAGCCCTGGTAGGCGAAGCAGCCGGCCTGCGACAGCCATTCGCGCTGGCCCTGGGTTTCCACGCCTTCGGCGATCACCTGCAGGCCGAGGCTGCCGCCGAGGGCGATGATCGAGCGCACGATCGAGGCGTCGTTGCGGTCGGTGAGCACGTCGCGCATGAAGGAATAATCGATTTTCAGCTGGTCCAGCGGCAGCTTGCGCAGGTAGGCCAGCGACGAGTAGCCGGTGCCGAAATCGTCGAGCGAGAAGGTGATGCCGAGGCGGCGCAGGGTTTCCATCGTTTCCACGGTGTGGGCGAAGTCGGTCACCACCAGCGTTTCCGTCAGCTCGAACTTGAGGCCGTGCGGATCGACGCCGGTGGCGGCCAGGATTTCCTGCGTCATCGCCACGAAATCGGGTTCGACGAACTGGCGCGCGCTGACATTGACCGACAGCGAGAGGTGCTTCGTTACCGGGTTGCGCTGCCATTTCGCCAGTTCGATGCAGGCCGTGCCAAGCACCCAGCGCCCGATCTCGACGATCAGGTTGGTTTCTTCGGCTGCCTTGATGAATTCGGTCGGGTAAAGCACGTCGCCGTTCGGCAGGCGCCAGCGCACCAGCGCCTCGGCGCCGATCACGCGGCTGTCGCCGTCGAGCTGGGGCTGGTAGTTCAGGATGAATTCGCGGTTGCGCAGCGCGCGCCGCAGGCCGTTCTCGAGTTCCGAGCGCGCATTCCACTTGGCCTGCATGGCGGGGTCGAAAAAACGGAAGGTGTTGCGGCCGGCCGCCTTGGCCTGGTACATCGCGGTATCGGCCTGCTTCAGGGCCGACTCCACCGTGTCGAGCGCGCCGCTGATCATCGTCACGCCGACGCTGGTCGAGACCGAATACGCGAAGTCCGCCAGCTGGAAGGGCGCGCGCATGGCCGCGACCACCTTGGCGGCCACGGTTTCGGCCTGTTTCGCGGCGGCGTCGAGCGTTTCTTCCTCGGGCTGCACCAGGATCACGAATTCGTCGCCGCCGATGCGGGCAACCAGGTCGCTCTCGCGCACGCTGTGCTCGAGCCGGCGCGCGACGGCCTGCAGCAGCATGTCGCCGGCCGCGTGGCCATGGGTGTCGTTCAGGGTTTTGAAATTGTCGAGGTCGAGGAACATCAATGCCCCCAACTTGCTCGAACGCGCGCTGCCGAGCAGGGCGCGGCGCAAGTGGTCGAGCAGGCTGGCGCGGTTCGGCAATTCGGTCAGGGCATCGAAATACGCGAGCCGGTGGATGCGCTCCTCATTGCTCTTGCGTTCGCTGATATCGGTGCTGATGACCAGGATTTTCTGGGCCACGCCTGAGGCGGGGTCGGCCGCCACCACGGTCCAGCGCGTGTCGACCTGAATCGAGCTGCCGTCGCGCCGGTGCTGCAACAGCTCGCCCCCCCATTCCCCCTCGACGACGGCATGGCGGAAGGCGGCGCTGAAGGCTGCATGGTTATCGCACAGCAGGTCCTGCATGCGCTTGCCTACCGCCTCGTCCGCTTGCCAGCCGTAGAGCCGTTCGGCGCCCTTGTTCCAGTAGGTGATGCGTGAGCCCATGTCCATGACGAAAATCGCATCGCGTGCCTGGTCCAGCAGGGATGCCTGTTCCAGCGCCAGCACGTCGGCGCGCCGCAAGACCGTGATGTCGGCGATAAAACCTTCCAGCGCCACGACATTGCCCTGCTCGTCATGGACGGCCGCGCCTTGTTCCCAGGTCCAGCGCAGCTTGCCGGCGGCCGTGGTGATGCGGTAACTGAGCTGGAAAGGACGGCGTTCGCGAATGGCGGCCTGCGCGTCGACGGACACTTGCGCGCGGTCGTCCGGGTGGATCAGGCTGGCGAACGACATCGCACCGTCGCCCGTGAAGGCCGAGGCAGGGTAACCGGTGAGTTTTTCGACGCCGGCGCTGAGGAACTCCATGGTCCAGTCGCGGTCGTCCAGGCAGCGATACACCACGCCAGGCAAGTTGCTCAGCAATAGGTCCAGCGACAACGCCGAGGCGTCGTGCGACCGCAAGTTTGGCGATACGTGTTGGTTTGATGAGTGCATGTTCCGCGCGCTTGAGGTAGGTGGAACATCAGCTGGACGACGCTTGATCTACACACATGGTAACGCGAAAATTATGTCAGTTCGTTATGACAATACAAGTTTATTTCATGCGTTGTCAAAATGATACGTGCCATTTATGCACCATGAATGACTTAACACAACAGCGCCCACAGCCGCTTGCGCGGTCAGTGGGCGCTAACATCGCTTGCCTGCCGGAAGGCCTCAGAACGCGGCGATACCGGTCTGGGCGCGGCCCAGGATCAGGGCGTGAATGTCGTGGGTGCCTTCATAAGTGTTGACCACTTCGAGGTTGACCATGTGGCGGATGATGCCGAACTCGTCCGAGATACCGTTACCGCCGAGCATGTCGCGCGCGGTCCGGGCCACGTCCAGCGCCTTGCCGCAGGAATTGCGCTTCATCATCGAGGTGATCTCGACGGCGGCGGTGCCTTCGTCCTTCATGCGGCCCAGGCGCAGGCAGCCCTGCAGGCCGAGGGTGATGTCGGTCTGCATGTCGGCCAGCTTTTTCTGCACCAGCTGGTTGGCCGCAAGCGGTTTGCCGAACTGGTGGCGGTCGAGCGTGTACTGGCGTGCGGTGTGCCAGCAGGCTTCGGCCGCGCCCAGCGCGCCCCAGGCGATGCCGTAGCGCGCCGAGTTCAGGCAGGTGAACGGACCTTTCAGACCGCGCACGTCCGGGAAGGCGTTTTCTTCCGGGCAGAACACGTTGTCCATGACGATTTCGCCGGTGACCGAGGCGCGCAGGCCGAACTTGCCGTGGATCGCCGGGGCCGACAAGCCTTTCCAGTCCTTTTCCAGCACAAAGCCGCGGATCGCGCCTTCGTCGTCCTTGGCCCAGACCACGAACACGTCGGCGACCGGCGAATTGGTGATCCACATTTTCGAGCCGCTCAGTGCGTAACCGCCCTCGACCTTGCGCGCGCGGGTGACCATCGAACCCGGATCCGAGCCATGGTTCGGCTCGGTCAGGCCGAAGCAGCCGATCCATTCGCCGGTGGCCAGCTTCGGCAGGTATTTCTGCTTCGTTTCCTCGTTGCCGAATTCGTAGATCGGCACCATCACCAGCGAGGATTGCACGCTCATCATCGAGCGGTAGCCGGAGTCGACACGCTCGACTTCGCGCGCGATCAGGCCATAGGCGACATAGTTCAGGCCAGGGCCGCCGTACTGTTCGGGAATGGTCGGGCCGAGCAGGCCAAGGTCGCCCATTTCGCGGAAGATGGAATTGTCCATGCGCTCGTGGCGGAAGGCCTCGAGTATGCGCGGCTGTAACTTGTCCTGGCAGTAGGCGGCGGAGGCGTCGCGCACCATGCGCTCGTCATCGCTCAGCTGGCTGCCCAGCAACAGCGGATCGTCCCAGTGGAAGGCGGCCTTGCGTGGCGAATCGGAGTGGTTCATGGATCGTCCTGGTCGGTGTCGGTTCTAATGAGGGATCATTATAGAAAAGGCATGGCGGCCCATCTTTTCAAACTGCGACAGCCATTTTCATTTTCACTCGGTGCTGCCGAAGCGCCCGGAGTGAAACAGCAGGCCCGGCTGCGGCTGCACGGCGCAGTCCTCGACTTCGCCCACGAAAATCACATGGTCGCCTTCGGGATAACGGCTTCGGTTGTGGCATTCGAACCAGGCGGCGACCCCGCTCAGGATCGGCAGCCCGGTGCGCGACAATTCATAGTCGATGCCCTCGAAAGGATCGCTGTCCGTGCGCTTCGAGAAGCGCAGCGCCAGCGCTTCCTGGCCAGCAGCGAGCACGTTGATGACGTAATGCGAATTGCCGCTGAAGACAGGCATGCTGTTGGCGCGCGCGCCCAGGCTCCACAGCACCAGCGGTGGGTCGAGCGAGACGGAATTGAAGGAACTCGCGGTCAGGCCGCGAAAACTGCCGTCCGGCAGGCGCGTCGTGATGACGGTGACCCCGGTCGCGAACTGCGACAGCGCCTGGCGGAAATGCGCAGAGTCGAAATCGCGCACCGTGGCGGAGGGAGAGCGTGTGTTCATCGAAGCATTATGCCATTGCCGACTGGCAGATGCCGGCACGGCGCGTTACCCCGTACTTCGCGCGGACGTATTGCGCCGGCATAAGGCCAGGCTTTGCGCTAGCATAAGGTCATCAAAAACAGCGATGGGGAACAGGATGAGCGAGCAAGCGAGGGAAGTGGCGATCCTTGGCGGCGGATGTTTCTGGTGCACCGAAGCGGTCTATCTGGAAGTGCGCGGCGTGACGCGCGTCGAATCGGGCTACATGGGCGGGCACGTCGTCAATCCCACCTACGAACAGGTGTGCAGCGCCGGCACCGGCCACGCCGAGGTGGTGCGCCTGGAATTCGATCCGGCCGTCATCAGCTACCGCGACATCCTGGAAATCTTCTTCACGATCCACGATCCGACGACCCAGGACCGCCAGGGCAATGACGAAGGGCCGCAATACCGCTCCGTCATCTTTTACCAGGATGCGCAGCAGGAAGCGACCGCGCGCCAGGTGATGGCGGAGATGGCCTCGGTATGGGACGCGCCGCTGGTAACGCAGCTGCTGCTTGAGGAGACCTGGTACAAGGCCGAGGAATACCACCAGAATTACTATGCCCAGCACCCGATGCAGGGCTATTGCGCCTTCGTGGTGGCGCCGAAGGTGGCGAAGTTTCGCAAGACTTATGAGCACTGGAAAAAATAACCAGGGCCTCGGCGGCCCACGTTACGGCTGCAAGCGGCTTTTCGTCCAGCTTCCATCCGGCTGCCGCGTGTAGACAATCCGGTCATGGAAGCGCGAGCGCCGTCCCTGCCAGAACTCGATACGTTCCGGCACCAGCCGGAAGCCGCCCCAATTGTCCGGACGTGGCGGCGCCTCCCCGGCGCCTGCCTCGACCGCTTGATAATTCTGCTCGAGGGCCGCGCGGTTGGCGATCGGCGCGCTTTGCCGTGAGGCGATCGCGGCCAGGCGGCTTTTCAAGGGCCGGCTGTGGAAATACCTGTCGCTTTCTTCGGGCACGGTCAATTCGACCCGGCCTTCGATGCGCACCTGGCGTTCCAGTTCGCTCCAGAAAAATAGCAGCGCCGCATGTGGATGGGCGCGCAGTTCCTCGCCCTTGCGGCTGTCGTAGTTGGTGTACCAGGTAAAGCCGCGCTCGTCGAACTGCTTGACCAGCACGATGCGCGAACTTGGCCGCCCATCGGCGCCCACTGTGGCGACATTCATCGCGTTCGGCTCGTTCACCTGGGCCTGCAAGGCTTGCTCGAACCAGCGCGTGAACTGCAGCATCGGATCGTCCAGCACATCGTCTTCGTCCAGGCTGGCCTGGCCGTAATCCTTGCGCAGCCCGGCAACGGCGTCGCCCACGGCCTGCGGTGCCTGCGCTGGCGTACCGCTTGCACCGCTATCGGCGCCGATGCCGCGGCGGCGCGCCATCGCCTCGCCCAGCTGGCGCATCTGGTCGCCCGAGAACAGGCGCAGCGCCATCGGCGCCACCGTGCTTTCCTCGCGCTCCATGTGCGCCGTATAGCGCTGCACGAAGCGCTGCACGGCGGAGGTCGACAGGGCGCCCGCACTACCTGCGGCAATCGCGACCAGCTGCTCGTGCAAGTCTTGCCAGAGCGTGTCCATGTCCTTGTGGTCTTGCAGGATCACCGGCACCAGCGCCTGCAGGGTGGCGGCGTCCTCGCCCTGGGCCACCGCGCGCAGCATCGGGATCAGATCCTGCTCTTCGTCGGCGTGGTGCAGGTGCGATGCCTTCTCGAAATACTTCAGCACGGCGCTGGCCGCCTGGCGCGCCCCTTCGTCGGCGCCATGCTCGGGCAGGTGCGACAGCAGCCGCTCGAGCGTTGCCAGCTGCTTGCGGATGCGATCGTGGCAATGCTTGAGCACGGCAATCGGCTGGTCGAAACCGGGGGCAGTGTCAGGAAGGAAATCGTTCATTGGCGTAATTTTGACAGGGGAAAGTTTTTTGATTAATTAAGAGCTATTTTAGGGCAGTTGAGAAAGATGGGTCCGGTAAAATGGCCGGATGACGACGATCGATACCCACATCTTTGCCCCTGCACCTGACGACGAGGTCGACTTCGAGCACCGCTTCGGCGGCATTGCCCGTCTCTACGGCGAGCGTGCGCTGGAACGCTTCCGTGCGGCGCACGTTTGCGTCATCGGCGTTGGCGGTGTCGGCTCCTGGATCGTCGAGGCACTGGCGCGCAGCGCGGTTGGCCACCTGACCCTGATCGACCTCGACAACGTGGCCGAATCGAACATCAACCGCCAGATCCAGGCCTTGAGCTCGACCATCGGCCAGCCGAAGATCGAGGCGCTGCGTGAACGCATCGCCCAGATCAATCCCTTCTGCCGGGTCACGCTGGTCGAGGATTTCATCGAGCCGGACAACATCGTTCGGATGATCGGGGCCAAGGCCTCTGGCTCGCCGCGATTCGATTACGTGGTCGACGCCATTGACAGCGTCAAGGCGAAAGCAGCGCTGATTGCCTATTGCCGCGAGCACAAGCTGCCGATGATTACCATCGGCGGCGCCGGCGGCCAGATCGACCCGACCATGATCGAAGTGCGCGACCTTGGCCGCACCGAGCAAGAGCCGCTGCTCAAGAAAGTACGCAAGCTGCTGCGCGCCGAGTATGGCTTTTCGCGCGGCGAGAAGCAGAAATACGGGATCGACGCCGTGTTCTCGATGGAGCCCTTGCGCTATCCGGAAGCGGAAGATGCCTGCGAGATCGGTTCCAGCGTCACCGGCCTGAACTGCGCGGGTTTTGGTTCGAGCATGGTCGTCACCGCCAGCTTCGGGATGATCGCGGCCGGCCATATCCTGCGCAGGATGGCCGAGGCGGCCGAGCTCGCGGCGCCCGCTGCGCCTGCCTCAGGGCTTGCCGCTTAACGCTTCAGGCAGCGTTGCTGGATTGCGTCCTCATCCGAGTCGTCAACCAGCGTTTCACACCAGCCGTTTGCCAGCCGCGCACGCCTGCATGAGCTGCTCCAGCCGCTTGCTGCGCGTTTCTTCCCGCTTGGCCTTGGTGATCCAGTGCAGGGTGGTTTTGCGGTAGCCGGGCGGTGCTGCCTGGAAGTAAGCCCAGGCCGCCACATCACGCTGAAAGCGTTCGCGCTCTTGCTCCGCCAATTCGGGAACGTCGCTCCGTTCGTGTGCATAGATGCCGGATTTCGTTTCGAGGCGCAGTGCAAAAGCAGCTTCTCCCGCCGGCTTCATCTTTCCCTCGGCACGCGGCTTGTCCATCTTGGCGATGTTGACCACGCTCCAGATCGAGGATGCCTTGCGTGGCGTGAAGCGGATGGAGTAGCTGTCCTCGTCGATGCGCTTGCGGCGGCCGTCTATCCAGCCGAAGCACAGGGCTTCGTCGACCGACTCGGACCAGCTCATGCAGGCCTGGCGTGAACCGACCTTGTGGAAGCCGACAAGCAGTTCGGTGGCGCTGGCAGCATGGATCTCGAGCCAGGCGCGAAAGGCCCGGGCTTCGACGAAAAAGGTGGGAGTCATGTCAGCCATGATGTTCTCACAAATGGAGTAGGTCCGAGCCAGGGCTGGCAAGGACTGCTATTGGTCGTTAGCTGCGTGGCGCAGCCCAACAAGTGCTTTTTGCTTTTCGAATTGCTGGACCATTCTTTCGTTAGCGTTCGCTGGGCACGTCCGCAAACGATCCGAACCAGACATTCCGATGTCGGGGCACGCCGTTAATCAGCCATCAGTGCTTACGCCAACTTGGCGCGCAGGCAGACGATTTCGCAGGGCGGTTGAAAATTGCTTCCACGATTCTGTTACCTCACTCCACGCAGGCTTTTGAGCATACACGTGGAGCCGGGAGTCCAAATAGTCCGACATTTCGTTGAAACGGCCTAGCAGGAATAGCACCACGGCTATACGTTCGGGGTACCCTCCAAGCATCTCTTCTTTCTCGCGGAACAAGCCGAGCAAGGCCTCAAGATTCGCGTTTTCCCTCATCCAAGGCAAGCCGAACTTGATTACTGCTTCAGCCAGGCGGCGAGCTTCGTCCTCGGGAGGTTGCGACTGCTGAAAACTGAAACCATCGATGTCTGGTGCAAGTTCGCCCAGATGAAGCGCCGCCGTGGCGGTTTGGCCAAGGAGATATTTCGGTTTGCGGTAGGTGTCAAGTTCGTACCACAGCCGCATGATGGAGACGCAATGCACACCTATGAACGGATTAATGCGCCATGTATCGCCTACCTTGCATCTATTCAAACCCACCCAACCGTAGGTGTCGGCCGAAATGGGAAACAAACGCGTACTTTTTCGTGGAAAGTGAAAACCAGAGGAGGCGAGTGCCAGATTGCACGCAAGCTCTACCTCATCAATAAACTTGTTTTTCATTTTACTGAGCCTACCTCCCTGGCTGGTCCTATTAATCGACTTAAGTCACGCCTAGGAAGATAACTAAGAGCGCCTGGCAAAACCTCCATAGCTGCGTTGCAGCTCCTCGCCGTACAGTCGTACTGTCGTCGTCGCCGCACCGGGTGGCCGTATCCCTTGCTCTGAAGGGTTCGTTAGACGCTCTAAAACGGCTGTCGATTTATTTTACAGTAAGCGTATTTGAGATTGTGTCATCGTCATTTTCGTCAAGAAACGATTCTGCAAGTCATTGAAACGGCTGATTTTATCGGAATTGCATAGAGCATGGCCCAGGACTTGCTTTAAGCTAATCAAATTAATCAAATCAACCGATGACTTTCGACATTCGTCGATACGGTCATTCCAACCTAGGAGCTACTCCGCGATGAATACACGTTTCAAAACCAAAGCCGCCAGTCTTGCCGTCGCTGTCGCCGCTACGCTGTTTTCCGCCGTTCCTGCTTTCGCCGTCCCGATTCTGGGTTTGACCGATACGAATTCGCTATTTACCTTCGACAGCGCTACTCCTGGGTCGCAGTCGTCGTTTGTCAGCGTTACCGGCCTCGCTACGGGAGAAACTCTGGTCGGCATCGACCGCCGTCCGACGACGGGCGTACTGTATGGCGTCAGTAATCAGGGCCGCGTTTTCTCGATCGCAGCCAGTGGCGCGGCCACGGTGATCGGTACGGTTCCCGGCATCTCCGCCGGCACCGTGATCGGCATCGATTTCAATCCGGAAGCCGATCGTCAAAACCTGGCTTCGTTGCGGGTCATCACGAGCACCGGGCAAAATGGCGCGTTCAATGTCGGCACCGCCACTTACACCGCACAGACGGCTATCCAGGCTAACCTCACGTCGATTGCCTATTCGAACAACGATATTGATGCAGCCACAGCGACCTCGCTTTACTTCATTGATTCCCAATCGAACGACCTGAAGCTGGCAACCACCGGTTTCGCCAACCCGACGATCACGACCGTCGGCGCCCTCGGCTTCAATGCCGGTAATATCGGTGGCTTTGACATCTTCGGCGCATCCACCGCGTTCGCCGCGCTGCAGATCGGTAACGGCAATTCCAGCTTTTACTCCATCAATCTGGGCACCGGCTTTGCAAGCCTGCTCGGCGGCTTTAACCTCACCGGCAACGGCAACGTGATCGGCCTGACGTCGAGCGCCGCGGCTACAGCGGTGCCAGAACCAGCAACGATCAGCCTGATGCTGGCCGGGTTATTCGGTGTCGGCGCCTTCGCGCGCAAGCGCCGCAGCGCCGGCCGTTAATCTCGGCGCCAATCGGCGCTTGCAACCCAGCTTGCAACCCAGAGTCCCGGTTTTCCGGGACTTTGTCGTTTACAGCCGTGTGGAAAATGCAGCAAGGGCAGGGGCAATATTGCAAACGTAAGGCTTGCGGTGCCAGCCGACTGACAAGGCAATTTTGAAGGCGGCGTCTGGCCGAAGGAGTCTACCGGTGAAGGACCGCGATCGACTGCGCATTCTGAACGTCCTAAATTTCTTGCAGTATTCTGGAAGAGATCCTAGGCTCATTAGCCACAATTGCATCTACTAAATCAAACAGATTTGGCACCAGACCTTCCTCAAGGAGCTGCCTGCGAGTCAGAACCTTCCCTAAGGCTTCACTATCCCCCCAAGGTGCTTGCTCCGGTTCCAGAACGGTGTAAATCAGTTTTTCCCCATCACTTCGGCAAGACACCACTCCAAGACCTGCAAGATTCGCACCTTGCTGATCTAAGGCACAAATCCCTAGGGTAAAGCGCGATTCGTGTCCATCTGCCCAGCGGTATCCGTAGTGCGCAAGTTCGTGGGATTCAGACTTCAGTACGCCTTCGCCTTCATACACCGACCGTCCGCAGCAGTGGCATGAACTCGCTTCTTCCTCTGTAATCACAGCAGTCGAAATCGACATTTCTTCCATATGTAATCCGTTGTTTCGTTATGTCTGTTTCCGGCCGAAGCGGACCTTCGCGCGCCGAGCAGGAATATACGGAAGGGATCCGACAAGCAAGTATGGTGGACGAAGGAAGACTGGAGCCTGTTCTGAGTTCATCAATTTTCTGCTCTAGAAACCGGGACGGCTTGGCCTGTTAAAGAACCTCCACTTTTGGCCGATTGCAGACGTATTGTAGCGTCCTCTTACGGACCCTGAGCAGACCCTCTGGTTACCTACTATCTTTAGTTCTTACCAGGTAGGACGACCGACTAAGCCGCCGCAGAACCCATGAGAGCCCGAGAAAAGGTAGCGCCATTGCCAGCGTTAGAAGCAATGCCGGAACTAGAGGCGCATGCATCCAAACAACTACGCCGAAGAGATAAACGACGGCTCCAAGTGCCGTCACAACGTTCAGCAAGACCCCAGCTATCCAAGCTAGCTTTCCGAAGATTTCTTTCATGGCTCGTGAGTGGCGTCCCTGTGTCAAAAGAGGAGCGCGAATAGCGTGTCAAAGGTCCGCTTCTGCCCGATTGCCGACAGCCGAACAGCTAAATACGAGTAAATTAGAACATGTTAGTTCGCACGACAGCATCATTTACAGGAGCGCTTTTTGCCGAGTGCTTCCATTTGCTCTGTTGTCATGGTACTAGGCATCGGTTCGTCGATAGGAAATCCGTCGGTACCCAAGGCTGCCCGCTTAGGCAGAGGCTCGTTAGGACAGGCCGGGACAGAAACGGGAAGCGAACTGGCAAGCTCGAACAAACGAGCTCGCATTGGATTACGTGCCGCGTTGGGTTCAAGCCAAATTTCGTAATAACGCCGTCCCTCGAGCCATGAGAGGACTGAGACCGATCTCCCGGAACTGGCTTGGAAGACCGACAACCGGGCCGGCAAGCCGTTGACGCGTTCGGGCTCGTCCTTAAGGTCACGCCACATACTGGAGCCGTCTGCGGACATATCGTGCTCAAAAAGAGTCAATTTGTAGCCCTCGGGAGAACGAAATCCGCGATACAAGCGCGACTGCGTGTCCGATACAGTCTCTGGGCGGCCACCGAGGCTGTCAAGCTTGGCGAAAGACGTATTACGCAAGTCGGCCGGCTCAAAGTCTAACCCAAGAGTTGCGGCAGCCATCGGAAAGAATGTGACCGAGTAACGCTGGAGGTTTGCTTCACACACGCGTAAGAATCCATTGGTTTTTTCCTCGGACTCGCGCTGTGCTTTTTGCTTTGCAAAGCCAACCGCACTTGGCGGAAGTCCAAGACCGCAAAGTTCAGCACCAGCCAACTGAGCATTTGGAATGGCTCTAATAGCTACTGCGAGACTAATTACGCAGGCGATTGATGCCCAAAATAAAGTGAACAGAGGGTGCATCTTCATTTGAGTCCAGTCAGGTTTGTGCAGTACTGGCAATCGCCCTGCGCATGTAGTTCAATCCGTGCTTCACGCGGTCGTTCCGTCATCAAATAACGATAAACTCAGGGTAGATTTGAAGACTTTCGTATTGCGTTGAATTGTCGTGCAGGCGCAGCTGCAACCCGTTCTGAAACCTGATCTCCATGGTCTGCTTGCTTAGCACGGCGTAACTATCGACCGTCTCGCTCAGGAGCTTTTGAAACGCGGTAGTAGTCCAGTTTCGCTCTTCGTCCCACGTAGCAACCAGCTTCTCGCCCTCGAACACCTCAACCAAGCTTTGAACACAGATTCTGGTTCCTGAGCCGAAAAGGAATTGGACGTCATACCGCCCGAGACAGATCTGCTGTATCTCCGATTCGACGACACTGTCCAGCTTAAAATCTTCCGAAAAGCCGTGCATTCGATTCCTTAGTTTGCTGGTAGCTCAACGTCCGCTCCTGGGCGAAAGCGGACGTGTTGTAGCGTCCGCTTTCGACCCGAAGCAGATGCACATGACGTTCTACACTCTTATACTCAAGGTAACCCGGTTCTGCTGAACCAATTAAGGGCGGCCTCCTGTTCCTGATCCAGCTGGCCCCAGTTTTTGGCGTCGCGACGGTTGAGAGTATGACCTCCATCGACTACCCTTCTAATAGTGACGTCTCGGCCAGCAACTAGAAGTTTCGCCGCCACAATCTCCTGAGAAATTGCTGGTACCGAATCGTCTGCAGTGCCGATCGCAATATAAACCCGCGCCCTGCTTTGCAAAAGCAACGCGCTAGGGTCAACGGAGAAAAAGCTAGTCCACCTTTTATAGGGGTGACCCCAAGCGAATTTCGTCCCGCTGCTCGGATCGCTTTTTATCTCTGCTAAGTTCTTCTCGATTTCTGCCAAGCATGCAGAAGCGTTGAAGCAACTACGGTAAGCCTGGGTGATAAAGTCAAAAAGCTGGGTCGTACCTGAGCCACTCATAAAGACAACGTCAGTGATTGATGGGTCGTTCGCCGCCATGGCGGAAGCCATTACGGCACCCTCTGACGAGCCGAAAACAAGCGTGCGATGGCGATCAACTCTTCGAAGTTTTCGGGTGTCGTTGAGGGCTGCCTGTAGCGCGATTCGCCAACTTTCCGCGGTGAAGTCTGAATTGAATGCATCGCTACACCCCGGGGCCTGGCCAGCCTTTGCAACCAACCCGGAGAACGGCTTCTCCACTGCAATAACGGTGAACCTTCCGTCTCGCGCGAATTTCTCTAAGTTGTAGACAGAGCTCGATGCGCCTCCTGCTCTCATCGTTAGCACTGGTGCGCATCCCGACCCTTGAATGACCAGCATGATTGGCTTGGGTTCACTTGTCGGGAGACTGACATAATATGTAATATCTCGATTTAACGTGTCGCGAACCACATGTTGTTCGAATGGCGTACCAGCGATCGGACCTTCCATGGCGAGAGCAGGCTTCGACAAAAAGCAAGTAACTGCCAATAAGATGTAGAACTGCCAAAGATTTTTTTTGCGGCTCAATTTTTTTCCAGTCACGGAACCTTAACTCCTAAATAAACCCGATTCTGTCCCTAGCTTTTGCAAACCGGTTAAGCAAATTCTGGTTGTGGCCGAAGGACGAATTTCGCTCTTCTCGACGCTGGTTGCGATGGCCTATTTCAGTGTCCGCTCCTGGCCGGAAGCAGACCTACTGTAGCGTCCGCTTCCGACCTGAAGCGGACGTAGCATGACGAGCGAAATGCCGCCTACGACGATGCACAGGGTCAAACTCGATGAGTAGTGCTCGCTTTGTTTAGGTAAGTTTGCCACTTTATCGAAAGCCCAAATCGATAGGATAAGACCTCCGAGTCCAATCAAGGAGTACAGATAAGCATCCCGTCTATCGTTCGTCATCTTCCTCAAGCGCGTCAGTGTTTAGTCAAGTTCAGGCGTTCGTTAGTGCGGGTGCTTGATGTCTACCCTCGGCCCGATAGCAGACCCCCAATATAGCCCAGTGTACGAGCTCGTTGCCATAAGGACAAGGAACAGGTTGGCCGCCGCTGTTGGGCTATTCTTGGCGTGGTAGGCTTGCTATTATTAAGTATTGAAATCCTGTCATTGAAAGACTTCTCATGATGCGTCGCACCACCTTTGTTGCCCTGCTGCTTGCCGCTGCTGCAGCCCACGCCCAGACCGGAGCGCCGGTGGCCACACCGGCCGCCGTCACCCCGGCCAACACGCCGCAAGCTGCCACCGCCGCCGACCCAGCCATGGCCACGCGCCAGCAGGGCGTGCAGAGCGCCGCCGACGGCGCTGCGCCAGCCACGCAGCCGGCCACTACCGGCCAGGCAACGGCGACCAGCCCCGAGGCCGTTGCCGGCGCCGCCCAGCCGGTTGCGCCGGCCGCGAGCGGGCCGCAGCTCGAGATCGTCGACCGTGTCGTCGGCAAGGGCAGGGAAGCGACGAACGGCTCGCTGGTGCAGGTCAATTACACGGGCTGGTTCCACAAGCCCTACGCGAAGAACGGGCGTGGACGCAAGTTCGACTCGTCGCTCGACACCGGCCGTACGCCGCTCGAATTTCGCCTCGGCAGCGGTACCGTGATCAAGGGCTGGGAGCAGGGCGTGGCCGGCATGAAAGTCGGCGGCAAGCGTACCCTGGTCATCCCCAGCCACCTGGCCTACGGCAAGCGCGGCGCACCCGGCGGCATGATTCCGGCGGATACCGACCTGATCTTCGATGTCGAATTGCTGGGCGTGAAATAAACCGGACTTTTATATCACTGCGGGGGAAAGCGATGCGCGTTGCAAACGATGTCACTGAACTGATCGGCAACACACCACTGGTCAGGATTCGCAAGCTGGGAGGGCAGGGCGGGGCCGACATCCTGGCCAAGCTCGAATACCACAACCCCGCGCACAGCGTAAAGGACCGTATCGGCCTGGCCATGATCGAGGCGGCCGAGGCGGCCGGCAAGATCGGCCCCGACACCGTCATCGTCGAGCCTACCAGCGGCAACACCGGCATTGCGCTGGCGATGGTCTGCGCCGCGCGTGGCTACCGTTGCAAGCTGGTCATGCCGGAAACCATGAGCAACGAGCGGCGCATGCTGCTGCGGGCGTATGGCGCCGAACTGGTACTCACGCCCGGCCCCGAAGGCATGCTCGGGGCGATCCGCCGCGCCGAGGAAATTGTCGCTGGCGACCCGCAGGCCTTCATGCCGCAGCAATTCAACAACCCCGCCAACCCGGATGTCCACCGCCGCACCACGGCCGAGGAAATCTGGCGCGATACCGACGGCAAGGTCGACATCGTGGTGGCCGGCATCGGCACCGGCGGCACGATTACCGGCGTGGGCGAAGTGTTGAAGGCGCGCAAGCCCGGCTTCCAGGCGATTGCCGTCGAGCCCGAGGCATCGCCGATGCTGTCGAAAGGCACCAAGGGCCCGCACCCGCTGCAGGGCATCGGTGCCGGTTTCGTGCCTGCCGTATTAAACACCGCCATCTACGACGAAATCATTGCGGTCAGCAACGAGAATGCCTTCGAGACGGCGCGGGCGGCTGCGCGCGAGGAGGGGCTGCTGGTCGGCATTTCCTCGGGCGCGGCGCTCTGGGCCGCGCTGCAGGTGGCGCGGCGGCCCGAGAATGCGGGGAAATTGATCGTGACGATCATTCCGTCGTTTGGCGAGCGTTATCTTTCTACGGCGCTGTTCGCCAATCTCGCGGGGTAATTCTGTCTTGTACGGCCTGGAGTCGGGACTCCACCCTACGAAGGGCTGTGCAGCGTAGGGTGGCGTCCCGACTCCACGCGGTTGCAACGAAAAAAGGCCGGGAACGCGAGTTCCCGGCCTTTTCCCATTTCAGGGCCGGTCAGTCCGCCGTTTCCACGAACACCGCCGTGGTGCGCGCCGGGATCGTGAACTTGCCGTCCGCCGCCGTGTAGTTCGACGTCTTCACGGTCGCGTCATCCGATTTGCGCTGGACCTTGTGCAGCGACAGGCGCAGCCCCTTCAGCTCGGGAATCGCGATCGACTTCGCTTCCTTGTCGACGTTGAACAGCACGACTACGCTGCGGTAATGCGCGCCTGGGTAGCGGGTCGGCTGGTTGCCGTCGATGTGCATGACGACCAGGCCAGGCAGCTGGTCCGGGCCGGTGTTGTGGAAGCGCAGGCGCTCTGTCACATCCTGCGCGGTGCGCAGGCGGAACAGGCTGGTGTCCTTGCGGATGGCGAGCAGGTCTTCGAAGGCCGATTTCGCGGACACGATGGCGGCGGTGTCCGGCTTGATCAGCGCGTTCTCCAGCACCGGCGCCATGATGCTCCAGTTGTCGCGGTTCGGGCCGGCCATCGGCAGGCCGACGCCGAAGTTGTTCGACGTGTAGCTGTAGTCGAGGCGGTTGAACCAGTCGCCGGCGTTGTAGCTGTCGCGGTCGAGCGATTTCGAGCGCAGCAGCTCCTGGCCGGCGTGGATGAACGGGATGCCCTGGGCCAGCAGGACGACGGCTGCGCCCAGGTTCTGCACCCGCACCCGGTCGGCCAAGGAGGTCGATTGCGGCAGGCGGAAGGCGTTGATGTCGAACAGCGTCTGGTTGTCGTGCTTCTCGACGTAGTTGATCGCCTCCGAAGGGCTGGCGGTGTAGCCGGCCTGCTGGCCGAAATAGTCGATCTCGCTGTTCCTGCGCAGCGAACCAAAACGGTCGACGAAGCGATAGTCGCGCAGCGTGCCCGACAAGCCCACGCGCACCATGTCGGCCAGGCGCAGCACATCGTCGCGCGACTGGTTGGCAAGGTGGTTCGGGTCGTACCAGGCGCCGTTGACGAAGCCCTGCTGGCTGATCAGGTTCTGGCCGCCGTCGCAGCAGCCGCCGCCGCGCATCGCATCGCGCAGGCGGTCGTTGAACGAGCCGATGCCGCTGCCGTACAGGTTCGACTGGCGCGCCTGCACGAAGCGCGTGTCGTTGCCGACGGCGCCGAAATTCCAGCCCTCGCCGTATAGGTAGACCTCGCGGCCGGCGGCGCGGTTGACGCTGGCTTTCAGCTGCGTCATCAGGTTCAGCGGCGCAAAGGCCATCAGGTCGAAGCGGAAGCTGTCGATCTTGTATGCCGACGCCCACAGCGACGCCGAATCGATCATCAGCTTGCCCATCATCGTGTGTTCGGCGGCGGTATCGGCGCAGCAGCTGTCGTTCAGGTTGGCGCCGTTGGCGTTCAGGCGGTAGTAATAGGTCGGGACGATCTTGTCGAGCACCGACAGCGGCCCCTGCTGGGACGAGCTGGTATGGTTGAACACCACGTCCATCGTCACCCGCAGCCCGGTTTCATGCAGGCTCTGCACCATCGCGCGGAACTCGCGTACGCGCGCTGCGCCATCGTTGGCATCGGTGGCATAGCTGCCTTCGGGGGCGTTGTAGTGGACCGGATCGTAACCCCAGTTGAAGCAGTCGCTGTCGCGCACGGCGTCGACGGCGGCCTGTTGCGCCTCCGAGCTCGGGCCGGCATCCGGAATGCTTGGTGTGACGCAGCCCGCTTCGTTGAGGTTGGCGATGTCGAAGGCGGGCAGCAGGTGCACGTGCGACAGGCCCGCCTTTTCCAGCGATTTCAGGTGGCGCATGCCGCGCGACTCGAGGTCGGTGAAGGCCAGGTACTTGCCGCGGTGGCCGCTTGGCACCGACTCGTCGCTGGCGCTGAAGTCGCGCACATGCAGTTCGTAGAGCGAGATGTCGCTCGGGTGCGCCAGTTTCGGCAGACGGTGATCATCCCAGCCGCGCGGTTTCAGCTGCGCGCTGTCGAGGTTCGCGACAAAGGAGCGGGCGCTGTTGGCGTTCAGGCTCAGGGAATAGGGGTCGGTAACGGTATTGGTGACCAGCGCATTGTTGGCCCAGCGCGACAGCACATTGACCGTGTAGGTGTAATAGGCGCGGTTGGTCCAGCCGGCGCCGGGCGCGGTATAGCTCCACACGCCGCTGGCCGGATCGAGGCGCATCGCGACTTGCGTGCTCCTTGGCGCGTTCGCATCCGGATAGATGTCGAGCGCGACCGATTTCGCGGTCGGCGCCCAGAGGCGGAAGGTCGGCACGCCCGAGGCATTGAAACTGACGCCCAGCTTTGCACCGGCAGCCTGCGCGCCAAAGGCGTCGTCGAGCATGCCCGCGGTTTGCAGCGAAGTCACTTGTACCAGCTTGCCGGCGCCATCGAACTGCGCAAGGGCGAACTGGCCGCTGGCCAGGGAAGCGACGCTGGCGGCATCCGCCTCGCGCAACTGCAGGCCGGTGGCGCCGGCGAGGTGACGGAATTTTGTGCGTACGGCTTCCGGCAGCGGCGCGGCCGCCAGGTCGAAGCTGCGGTCGGCGCCCGTCACGCCGCCCAGGCTCGAACCCAGGCCGCCGTTCGCGGCGTAATACAGCTTGAAGCTGGCGTTGGCGGGTACGCCAGGCCAGGCGATGGTGTTGGTGGCCAGCCAGTGGGCGCTGGCGTTGGCCAGGTTGCCGAAGCTGATCGCCGGCGGCGCGGTGTAGACGGTGCAGTCGCCTTCCAGCAGCCAGATCTCGTGGCCTTTGGTGGCGACGTCCGGATTGAATGGTGCGCCCTGGTCGGCGCCGCAGTTCTTGTTGCCGCTGCCGTCGGTCACCAGGAACCACATGGCGGTCTTGCCGGCGGCCAGCGGGATATCGACGTAGCCGCCGAAGTCATCGCTGCCGGTGAACATGAAACGGTCGGCGATCCACGCCGAACTCGGGTTGGCGGGGCCGTCCCACGAGTACACGCCCCACTGGGAAGCGTCGTTCTGGACGCGCCGGAAGTGCACCCGGATGGTGTTGGCGGCGACCGGCGCCACCGCGCTGGCGCCTGCCTGCTGGGCCCAGGCGGTGGATACCGGCAGGCCGGCGCCGGCACCCAGCAGCAGGCTGCTGCATACGGCAAGGCGCAGGCTCATTCGTGAAGTCAAACTACGTCTGTTGCGCATCATGTCTCCTTCTTCATTGTTTTTCATTGGTAGTCGTCGCAACAGAGCGCACATTGGAAATTAATTGTGGCGGACGCGACTGTGTAATATTACTACCACTGATAAGAAAAAAGGAAACAAAGCTTACGCGTGCCCGACCTCCAGCGCACAACCGTGGCGAGTCGTTCCTTCTTCCACCTGCAGCGTGCAATGGTGGATTGCATGATCCTTCCTGAGCTGGGCCACGATGTCGTCGATCGCCCGGTCGCCGGGATAGCCGCCAGGCATGACCAGGTGCGCGGTGAGCGCTGTTTCGGTCGTGCTCATGGCCCAGATGTGCAGGTCGTGCACCTCGGCCACGCCGGGCCGGCCCGCCAGGAAGCCCTGGATGCCGGCGGCGTCGACCTTGTCGGGTACCGCTGCCATGATCAGGCCGGTCGATTCGCGCAGCAGCGACCAGGTACCGGCCACGATCACCAGCACGATCGCCAGGCTGACGGCCGGGTCGAGCCAGGTCCAGCCAGTACCCATGATGACCAGTCCCGAGATCACCACGCCGAGCGAAATGGCGGCATCGGCCGCCATGTGCAGGTAGGCGCCGCGGATGTTGATGTCGCCCTTGCTGCCGGCCATGAACAGCCAGGCCGAGAAGCCGTTCACCGCCACGCCGATCGCGGCCACCACCGACACCGTCATGCCTTCGACTGGCGCCGGCGCCGCGAAGCGCTGGACGGCTTCCCAGGCGATCGCACCGCAGGCCAGCAACAGCAGCAGGGCGTTGGCAAGCGCCGCCAGGATCGACGAGCTGCGCAGGCCGTAGGTATAGCGTGCACTCGGCGCGGTTTTCGCGAGGACCGCCGCGCCCCAGGCCAGCACCAGCCCCAGCACGTCCGACAGGTTGTGGCCGGCATCGGCCATCAGCGCCGTCGAATTGGCGATGAAACCGTAGAAGAACTCGATGGCGACAAAGACCGCGTTGACGCCGATCGCCAGCGCAAAGGCGCGTCCATGGCCGGGCGCCGGGTGGTGGTGATGATGGTGGCCATGGCCGTGGTGGTGGTCATGATGATCGTGATCGTGGTCGTGGTTCATGGGTCGATTCCGTTGGGGGTTTCCGCGATGTGCTCGAAGGTGTTGGCGAGCAGGGTACTGATGTGGGCGTCGGCGGCCGAATAAAACACCTGCTTGCCCTGGCGCTCGGCCTTGACGATGCGCGCCGCGCGCAGCAGGCGCAGGTGGTGGCTGACCAGCGAGCTCGACAAGGCGAGCGCAGCGGCGATGTCGCCCACATTGGTCGGCTGCGCCAGGCAAGCCAGCACGATGCGCAGGCGGGTCGGGTCGCCCAGCAGGTGGAACAGGTCCGCCACCTGGGCGACGGCAAGCTCGGATTCGTCGGTTTTGGTCATGGTAAACATATGAATAGGTGTTCATATGTTAGTGCAAGACCAGCACTGTGGCAAGCCTTCCGGAGGCCTGCCTATCGAACGGGGGTGAAAGCGGAGGCGCGATTATAATTATCGATGTATTAATAAATGCAAACAGTTGACGTGCCTTGTGCAGGTTCTAAACGTTGAATTAAATCAATAAAATTTCTCCAGCTCAGCGTTGATTGTTATTGGGAATTGCTGACTGGGATAAACGTCTGTTCGTGACACGGAATCCAGCCTGAGACCCGGGTGCGAGCGCTTCATGCGCCCCCGGGTACAACACAACATCGTTAGGAAAATACATGACCAAGAATATCGCCATTGTCGGCGCAGGATTTTCAGGCGCCGTGATCGCCAACCAGCTGGCCAAGGAAGGCTATACCATCGATGTGTTCGAGTCGCGCAACCACGTTGCCGGCAATTGCCACTCCGAGCGCGATGCCGACACCGGCGTCATGCTGCACGTGTATGGCCCGCACATTTTCCATACGGATAATGAGCGCGCATGGGAATTTGTGAACCGTTATAGCCGATTCATGCCATATGTAAATCGCGTCAAGGCAATCACGAACGGCAAGGTCTTTACCCTGCCGATCAATTTGTTGACCATCAACCAGTTCTTCAACAAGACCTTCCGTCCGGCCGAGGCCGAAGCCTTCCTGATGACGCTGGGTGATAAATCGATCGAAAATCCGCAAACCTTCGAAGAGCAGGCCCTCCGCTTTGTCGGCCGCGATCTCTACGAAGCCTTCTTCAAGACCTATACCGTCAAGCAGTGGGGCCTGCAGCCGAGCGAACTGCCGGCCAGCATCCTCAAGCGCCTGCCGGTGCGCTTCAACTACGACGATAACTATTTCAGCCATAAATACCAGGGCATGCCGGAAGAAGGCTATACGGCGCTGGTCCAGAACATCATCGATGTGCCGGGCGTGACCGTGCACCTGAACACCCGTTTCGATCCGGCGCTGAAAGGCGACTACGAACACGTCTTCTACAGCGGCCCGATCGACGCCTGGTTCAACCATGCAGAAGGCCGTCTGCCTTACCGCACGCTGGATTTCGAAACCTTCCGCGACGTCGGCGATTACCAGGGCAATGCCGTCATCAACTACTGCGACAACGCCCAGCCCTACACCCGCATCACCGAGCACAAGCACTTCTCGCCGTGGGAACAGCACGAAAAGTCGATCATGTACGCGGAATACAGCCGCCAGTGCGAAGAAAAGGACATTCCCTACTATCCGATCCGCATGGCGCGCGACAAGGAACAGCTCGAGCGCTACATCAACCTCGCGCAGCAGGAAACCAACGTCACCTTCGTCGGCCGCCTCGGTACCTACCGTTACCTCGACATGGACGTGACGATCAACGAAGCGCTGATCACTTCGGACAAGTTCCTCGAGTGCGCACGGGACAGGGCGCAAATGCCTGCCTTTACCATCAACCCGCTGGGCTGATCGCCTGCGTGGACCAAAAAGCCCGTCACTCGACGGGCTTTTTTCATTGCAAGGGGTTCAACCCGGCAGCTCACCCACCAGGATCAGCGATACCGGTTTTCCCGTCTCCGGATGGACCGGTTCGCGCACTTCGGTGATGCGCAGGCCGTTGTCCGTGAACAGGGCAATCCAGCCGGCCATGGTGCGGAAATACCAGGGCGGGGCATCGGCGAAATCGCTGCTGAAACCGGCCCAGCTGCCTTCGCGCCAGCCGTCGACATAGGGCGCGTCGCCACAGGAGGCGAAGGGGTGCACGGTCTGCACGACGAGGGCGCCGCCCGGGCGCAGGTAGTTCGGCGCCGCCTTGAACAGGCCGCTCACCGCCTCGTGCCCGATCAGCGAAAAATTGCAGATGGCGATGTCGAAGGCGCCCTGCAAGTCTCCCGCCGCGATCTGCTCGTAGGACATCGTGCGAAATTCGCCGCCGCCCGCGGCCCGCGCCGCTTCCACCAGGCCGGGGATGGCGTCCACGCCCACCATCTCGACGCCCGCCAGCGCGCGCACCAGCCAGCCTTCGCCGCAACCGAGGTCGACGCCCGTGCGCGGGACGCGTGCCCGCACCGCTGCGACGATCGCGGCGTCGGTCACTAGCGCGCGGCTGGCGATCTCGCGCGCGCGCACGGCCGTGATCCAGGGGGCGGCATTCTTCGACCAGGCGTCGACGACGCCGGCATCGGTGAGTGAAGTTGTCGATTTGGTCATCGCATCCCTTTCATGTTCCCGAGTGCCGCGATGATCGCGGCATCGTTCGGATGCGCCGCCACGGCGTCCAAGTGTGCAAGCGGCACCAGGTGCACCGCCTGGGTTTCCCAGCCCATGGCCGCCGGGCTGCCGCCAATCCGGCGCGCCAGGTAATAGCGGGTGAAGGTCTGGGTGCGCCGCACATCGATCAGCCAGGCGCTGAGCTCGACAGCCAGGCCCGATTCCTCGAAGGCTTCGCGGATCGCCGTGCGCTGGAGAGCGGTCCCCGGATCGACGCGGCCTTTCGGGAAGGTGGCCTCGTAGCCGCCGAAGCGGTTGGTGGGCGCCACCAGCCAGACGCGCCCATCGTCCTCCACCACGACCACGCCGGCCGCGGCCGCCAGTCCGGCGGGCAGCACAAAAGCCGGCTCGTCAACCGGGCTGGCCGGCGTCGGCAAGCTTCCCGTCCATGGCGAGAACGGGATGCCGCTCAAGTCCGGCGGCATTTCTCCGCCGGGTACGACGGTGGCGATCCGGGTCGGATCGCTCCAGCTGCTCAGGCAGGTCGGCAGGCTGGGCAGGTGGATGGTGACCGGCTGCCCGGCATCGTTCGGGAAGGGATGCTTCATTTCCGCAGCTGACCCTCCGTATCCCTGACCTCGACCGGACCCAGTTTCAGCTTCTCCAGCTGCGGCAGGATGCGCTTGCGCGCGCCGACCGCCACCACCAGCAGGCGGCGCGGATCGAGGTAGCGTCTGGCGGCGTCCTGCACGTCGGCGGCGCTGACGGCCGCCAGGCGCGCGGGCAGGGCGCTGTAGTAATCGAGCGGCAGGTCGAACACGAAGGTTTCGGCCAGGCTGGCGCCGATGTCGGCGTTGGTCTCGAAACGGTTCGGCAGCGACAGCAGTTCGGCGTTACGCGCCCCCGCCAGTTCCGCATCGCCCAGGGGCTGGTCGATCATCGCCTGGGCCTCGCGCAGCAGTTCCGACACCGAGGCGCCGGTGACATTCGCGCGCACGCTGCCGGCGATGACGAAGGGGCCCGGGGTGCGGTCGTAGCGAAAGCCCGAATACACGCCGTAGGTATAGCCTTTTTCTTCGCGCAGGTTCTGGTTGATGCGGCTGGTGAACAGGCCGCCGAAGGCCGCGTTCATCACTTCCAGCGCCGGGTACAGGGGCGTCTTGCGCTCGGCGCCGAGGACCGTCAGGCGCAGCGCGGTCTGGCCGGCGCCGGGCTGGTCGACCAGCACCACCCGCGCAGCCGTGGTGGCGGGCTTGCCGAGCGTGGTCGCGGGCGCCGCCTCGCCTTTCCAGTCGAGGAAACGCGCTTCGGCCAGCGCCTGCAGGTCCGCGCGCGAGATGTCGCCCGACACCACCAGCGCCGCGTTGGCCGGCACATAATGGCGGCGCCAGAAGTTGACCAGGTCTTCGCGCGTGGTGGCGCGGATCGCCGGTTCGGTGCCGAGCTGGCCGAAGCCGTAGGGATGGCGCGGGCCGTACAGCGCGCCGGCGGCGGCCAGCGCGGCGACGACTTCGGCCTCGTCGCGCTGCTGGATCAGGTCGCCCAGGCGGCTGGCGCGCTGGCGTTCGACTTCAGCGGACGGGAAGGCCGGGTTGCGCACCACGTCGGCCAGCACGTCGAGCGCGGTACCGAAATTCGCGCGCAAGGCCAGCAGCGACACGCTGGACGCATCCAGGCTGCTGCCGGCGTCGATGAAGGCGCCCAGTTGCGCGATTTCGTCGGCGATGCGAGGCGCGCTGCGTTTTGCCGTGCCCTCGGTCAGCATTTGCGCGGTGAAGCCCGCCAGGCCCGGCAGCGCGTCCGGGTTGGCGCTCGAGCCGCTCTTGATCACCAGCTCGGCCGCCACCAGCGGCAAGGCCGGGTTGTAATGGTGGATCACGGTCAGGCCGTTGGCCAGCTTGAACGATTCGCCGCGCGGCAGGTTCAGGCCTGGGGCCGGCCCCGCTTTCGGCATCTCGGCGCGCCAGGCCTCGGCTTCGTTGATGCCGCGGATTTTGGCCTTGACGGCTTTCGGCAGCTTGGGCGCCGGCGGGTCCGGCGGCAGTTCCGGGATGCCGGGCACGCCGGCGACCAGCACCCGCGCCCGCTCCTGCAGCCAGGTCTGCGCGGCGCGGCGCACGTCCTGGGCCGTGATCTGGCGCAGGCGCGCCACGTCCTGGCCCAGGTAGCCGGGGTCGCCCGTGTACTGGTTGTAGTGGTTCAGCTGGTCGGCCAGGCCGTCGCCGCCCAGCTTTTCCAGCGAGCTCAAGATCGCCGTTTCGATCTGGTTGCGCGCGCGCTCGATTTCCGCGTCGCTCGGGCCCTGGTCGCGCAGCGCGGCCAGTTCGGCGTCGACCGCCGCTTCCAGCTCGCGCGGGGTGTGGCCGGTGCGCGCCGTCACCTCGATTGTGAAAGTCGAGGTCAGTGCGCGCGAGTCCTGGTTGGCGTCGACGTCCTGCGCGATCTGGCGTTCGTAGACGAGCGACTTGTACAGGCGGCTCGACTTGCCGCCGGCAAGGATTTGCGCCAGCACGGCCAGCTCGGCGTCGCCCGGCGTGTAGGCGGGCGGCGTCAGCCAGCCCATGTAGATGCGCGGCAGTTCGACCCGGTCCGGCACCACCAGGCGTTTTTCGACCGTGATCAAAGGGGTCGCCACTTTCGGACGCACCACCGCCGGGCCGCGCTGCAGGCTGCCGAAGTATTTGTCGACCAGGACTCGCGTCCTGGCCTTGTCGATGTCGCCGGCGATCACGATGCTGGCATTGTTCGGCCCGTAATAGCGGGTGAAGAAGTCGCGCACGTCGGCCAGTTTCGCGTTCTGGATGTCTGTATGCGAACCGATCACCGAGGCGCGGTAGGGATGGTCTTGCGGGAACAGCGCGTGGTTCAGCGCTTCCTCGACGATCCCGTAAGGTTCGTTCTCGACGCTCTCGCGCCGCTCGTTGCGCACCACGTCCTGCTGGTTGGTCAGCGATTTCTGGTCGAGCACGTCGAGCAGGTAGCCCATGCGGTCGGCATGCACCCACAGGGCCAGCTCGAGCTGGTTCGATGGCACCGTATCGTAGTAATTGGTGCGGTCGTAGTCGGTGCTGCCGTTGCTGTCGCTGGCGCCGGCGCCTTCCAGCAGGCGATCGGCGAGGCCGCGCGGCAGGTGCTTGCTGCCGGCGAACATCATGTGCTCGAACAGGTGCGCAAAGCCGGTCAGTCCCGGCGCTTCGTTGGCCGGGCCGACGTGGTACCAGACATTCACGGCCACCAGCGGCAGGCGCTTGTCCTCGACCAGGATCACTTGCAGGCCATTGGGCAGCGTGTACTTGTCGAAGGCGATGGCCGGAATGCCGGGCAGCGCATTGCCGGCCGGAGTGGCGGCCCTGGTTCCGGGCGTGCCGCCGGTTTGGGCGCCGGCGCCGTTCAGGGCGGCCATCAACAGCGATGCGGCGACCAGCGGACGGGTATTCATGGGGTGCTCCTGACGATATTCAATGGTGGTTCCAGTCTTAGTGGCAACGCGCGCTGCCGCGGTCGGGCGGCGACGCGTTCGGCAATGCAGGTGGGGTCGCTTCCAGCAATTCCCAGTCGTAGCCGCCGGCAGTCAGGCGCAGGCGCAGCACGGCGTTGCGGCTGGCGTCGCGCGCTTCGCTGTGCGCCCGCAGGCGCAGGAAGGGCGTTGCGTAGGCGCCGCCGGTGCCGACCACGAACTGGCGCAGGCCGCCGGCCGGATCCAGCCGGCCCTGTGCGTCCTGCGGCGCGAAGCGTTCGTAATCATGGTCGTGGCCGGACAATACCAGTTCGGCGCCGGCCGCGTGCAGCAGCGCCCAGGCCTGCTGCATCTTCGGCACGCTGCCATGCCCGCCCGAGCTGTACAGCGGATGGTGCCAGAACGCCAGCGTGCAGGGTGTGATGCCGGGAACGGCGTCCGCTACCGTGCTGGCGGCCAGTTCCTGCTTCAGCCAGGCCAGCTGGGCCGCGTGCGGCGCCGGGCCCAGGTTGCTGTCGAGAGAGATGATGCGCCAATGGCCCAGGCGCAGGCTGTAATAGCCACGCCCGGCGCGCGCGCCGAAATAGGCGAAATAGGGCAACGCGCCCTTCGTGTAGTACTCGTGGTTGCCCGGCGCCGGCCAGGTGCGGTCCTTGAAGCGTCCCCAGGTCGGTCCATAACAATGTTCGAACTCGGCGGCGGTGCCGACCGGATAGGTATGGTCGCCCAGGGTCAGGACCACCGCATTCGGATCGGCGGCCAGGCCGGCGGCCACCACGGCGGCGGTGTCGAAGGCGCCCGACCAGCGCGGATCGGGATGGCGGCAGCGCGCGATGTCGCCGGCCGCGTAGACCACCTGGACCGGCTCGGGGGGATCCGGCGCCCTGGCGAAACTACTGCCGGCTGCCAGCAGCAGCGCGCCGGCGCCGCAGGCGAAACAAGGCGCTGGGGTCCGCCAGTGAAACAACACTAGCCGCGCATCATTCGACAAAGCGCAGCAGGCCGCGCAGCGCATGCGCCACCGTCTGCTCGCGCACGGCCTGGCGGTCGCCCTGGAACACCAGGCGCTCGGTAAACGTGTAGTCGCCGCGCGCCCAGCCGAAACACACGGTGCCGACCGGTTTGCCCGGCACGGCGCCGGTCGGGCCGGCGATGCCGGTGGTGGAGATGGCGACGTCGGCGTTGCTGTTGGCCAGCGCGCCCTCGGCCATGGCGCCGGCGACTTCCTCGCTCACCGAGCCGCACTGCGCGATCAGGGCGTCCGACACGCCCAGCATGTCGGTCTTGGAGGTATTCGAATAGGTCACGAAGCCGCACTCGAACCAGGCGGTCGAGCCGGCGATTTCGGTAACGGCCTGGGACACGCCGCCGCCGGTACACGATTCGGCCGTGGTCAGTACCAGGCGCCTGGACTGCAGCGCCGCGCCCACTTTGGTTGCAAGATCGATCAGGTCATTCGTCACGTGCGGCTCCTTGGGCTAATGGGCTGTCATGGAGGCCATTCTAGCGCGCCGTGGCCGGGATCGGTATGGCAAACTTGCAAGGAATGCGGGCTGGCGCTATCCAAATACGACAGCCAGGCGTACAGTGGCAGCCGAGTCCGGTTCTGGAAAAATTCCCTATGCATATGTGTTGTGCGACACGGCAGTAATTCCGGCTGCTATCCTGCATCGCGGCATTTCCGGCCGCATTTTTTATTGGAACCCATGCCGTTCGATTCTTGCACGCGCCACCAGGCCAGGGCCGCATGATTGCGTTGCCCTCGATCCGCCAGAAGCTGCTGGCCGTCGTGATGGCCACGACCCTGGCCGCGGTGCTGGTCTCGGTCGGCCTGATCATTGCCTACGACTTGCGCGTCTACCAGCGCTCGCTGCACAACGACCTGTCGACCCAGGCCGAGCTGGTCGGGCACATGACCTCGGCCGCGCTGGCCTTCGACGATGCCCGCCTGGCCGGCGAGAACCTGGCGCTGCTGCGCACCCGGCCGATGGTCAATTCGGCCGCGATCTACGACGCCCGCGGGCGCCTGTTCGCGTCCTACCTGGCCGGCGGCGCGCCGGCCGTGTTCCCGGCGCGGCCGGGCCATTCGGAGCCGCGCATCGAGGGCGACCACCTGGCGCTGTTCCACCCGATCGTGGAGAACGGCGAAACCGTCGGCACGGTCTGGCTGAGCGCGCGCCACCGGCTGCTCGAGCGCACGCTCGACTACCTCGGGATCGCCCTGGGCGTGACGCTGCTGGCGCTGGCCGTGGCCTGGCTCCTGATGCGCCGCATCGGGCGCATCGTCACCACGCCGATCGTCGCCATCACCGACATCGCGCGCGACGTCGTCGCCACCCGCGACTATTCGCGCCGCGCGCCGCGCATCGGCAACGACGAGGCGGCCGAGCTGGCCGATTCGTTCAACGCGATGCTGATCGAAATCGAGCAGCGCACGCGCGCCCTGGAAGGCTCGAATGCGGAAATCGTGCGCGAAGCGCAGGAGCGCGCCCGCGCCCAGCAGGAAGTCATGCGCCTTAACGAGCAGCTCGAACACCGGGTCGACGAACGCACGCTGCAGCTGGCGCTGGCCAATGCGGAACTGGCGAATGCCATCGAGGAGGCGCAGAGCGCCAACCAGGCCAAATCCGCCTTCCTGTCGTCGATGAGCCACGAGCTGCGCACGCCGCTCAACGCGATCCTCGGCTTTGCCCAGATCCTCACTTCCGATTCACTGCCCACGACCGAGGCCCAGAAGAAGGAATTCGCCAACCACGTCTTGAAAAGCGGGCGCCACCTGCTCACCCTGATCAACGAAATCCTCGACCTGGCGAAGGTCGAGTCGGGCACGATTTCGCTGTCGATGGAGCCGGTCGAACTGAACGAGATCCTGCGCGAATGCCGCAACATGGTCGAGCCGCTGGCGGCGGCGCGCGGCGTGCGCGTGCTGTTCCCGGTAGAGGCGAATGCCATGCTGCTGGCCGACCGCACGCGCCTGAAACAGGTACTGTTGAACCTGCTGTCGAACGCCATCAAGTACAATCGCGATGCCGGTGCTGTCGTGCTCGATTGCACCCAGGTCAGTCCCGAGCGCCTGCGCATTTCGGTGCAGGACACCGGCATGGGCCTGCGCGCGGACCAGGTGGAGAGCCTGTTCCAGCCCTTCAATCGCCTGGGACAGGAAGCCGGCGCCCAGGAAGGCACCGGCATCGGCCTGGTGGTGACGCGCCGCCTGGTCGAGCTGATGGGTGGCACGATCAGCGTCACCAGCAGCCCCGGCGTAGGCAGCGTGTTTTCGTTCGAGCTGGCCAGCACGGCGCCGCTGGCCTCGAAAACGGAACCCATCTCCCGGCCGCTGCAAGCAGCTGCCGGGCGGCCCGACAAGGCCCCGCACCTGCTGTTATATGTGGAAGACAATCCTGCAAACCTGAAACTGGTGGAGGAAATCGTGCGCTTCCGGCCCGACTTGCGCCTGCTGGCGGCCGGCGACGGCCCGCTCGGCCTGTCGCTGGCGCGCACGCACCGCCCGGAGATCATCCTGATGGACCTGAATTTGCCCGGCATGAGCGGGTTCGACGTATTGAAGGAACTGCGGCACGACGCGCTTACCAGCGCCATTCCCGTAATCGCGCTGACCGCGAACGCGATGGCGAGCGACATCGAGCGCGGCCTCGCGGCCGGCTTCTTCCGCTATCTCACCAAACCGGTCGACATCGACCGCTTCAATGAAGCGATCGACGGCACGCTCGCGCACTTGCGCGCCGTCGCGGACGGGGCATCATGATCACGCCGGCCGACATCCGCCGCGCGCGCGTGCTGGTCGTGGACGACCAGCCGGTCAACGTCCAGCTGCTGGAATACCTGCTCAAGACCACCGGCTATGAAAACGTCCACAGCACGCTCGACCCGCGCCAGGTGGTGTCGCTGCACCTGAAATATCGCTTCGACCTGATCATCCTCGACCTGCACATGCCGGGCATGGACGGCTTCCAGGTAATGGAAGCGCTGAAACCGCTGGAAAGCGAATCCTGGCTGCCGGTGCTGGTGGTAACGGCCGAACCGGACAAGAAACTGGCGGCGCTGGAAGCGGGCGCGCGCGACTTCATCGGCAAGCCGCTCGATACCGTCGAGGTGATGACGCGCATCCGCAACCTGCTCGAAATGCGCCTGATGCACCGCGAGTCGCGCGAGCACGGGATCCAGCTCGAACGCACCGTGCGCGAGCGCACCGCGACGCTGGCGCGCTTTCGCAGCGCCATGGACGCCACCACCGACGGCATCTTCCTGGTCGACGCGGCCAGCCTGGCGCTGGTCGACGTCAGCGACGGCGCCTGCCGCATGCTCGGCTTTTCGCGCGAAGCCCTGCTGCGCATCGATCCGGTGGCGCTGGGCCTGACCACCGCCGCCCAGCTCGAGCGCCACCTGGCCACCAACGGCGCCGCCCACGAAGCCGACATCGCCGAGACCGAACTGCTGCGCGCCGGCGGCGAGGGAGAAGTGCCGGTCGAGATCAGCTGGCAGTGGCAGGAAGCGGGCATCAGCAAGCTCTTGATCGCGGTCGCACGCGACATCAGCGAGCGCCGCCAGGCGGAGCGGCGCCTGAAGCATGCGGCCAGTTTCGATGGGCTCACCGGCCTGCCGAACCGCGCGCTGTTCTTCCAGAACCTGCGCGAAACGATCGAGCTGGCGCAGGACAAGGCCTGGCGCGTGGCGGTGCTGTTCATTACGCTCGACCGCTTCAAGATCGTCAACGATTCGCTCGGGCCGCAGCTGGGCGACGAGCTGCTGCGCGAATTTTCGAATCGCCTGGTGCGCGTGATGGACATGCGCGACGCCGTCGGGCGCCTCGGCGGCGACGAGTTCGCCGTCATCCTGAACATGACGCGCGAGCAGCAGGACGAGCCGGCGCACCTGGCCAACGAGATCCGCGAGGCCTTGCGCGCGCCGTTCGAGCTCGATGGCCAGCAGGCGGTGCTCACAGCCAGTATCGGCATCGCCGTCTACCCGGACGACGCGGTCGATCCTGGCACGCTCGTGAAATACGCCGACACGGCGATGGTGCGCGCCAAGGAAGCCGGGCGCGACGGCTACCGCTTCTTCACCGCCGGCATGAACGTGCAGGTGCTGGCACGCCTCGACCTGGAAGTGGCGCTGCGCGGCGCGCTCGACGGCGACCAGTTCAAGCTGCACTACCAGCCGAAGCTGGAACTCTCCACCGGCCGCGTGTGCGGGGTCGAGGCCCTGCTGCGCTGGGAACGGCCCGGTCACGGCCTGGTGTATCCGGCCGAATTCGTGCCGGTGCTGGAAGAGACCGGGATGGTGGTGCGCATCGGCGAATGGATCATCGACCAGGCCTGCCGCCAGATCGCCGCCTGGAATGCGCAAGGCCTGCGCGACCTGCGCGTGGCCGTGAACGTGTCGAGCCGCCAGTTCGTCGAGGGCGACCTCGAAGGCGTGGTGCGCGCCGCCATCGAGGAGCACGCCATCGAGCCCGGCATGCTCGAGCTGGAGCTGACGGAAAGCGCCCTGATGACCAACGCCGAGCGCACCATCGACGTGCTCGAGCGCCTGAAAGCGCTGGGCATCCGGATCGCGATCGACGATTTCGGCACCGGCTACTCGAGCCTGGCCTACCTGAAGCGCTTCCCGATCGACAAGCTCAAGATCGACATTGCCTTCGTGCGCGACATCGTCACCAACCCGGACGACGCGGCCATCGCCCTGGCCATCATCAGCATGGCGCACAGCCTGCACATGCAGGTCATCGCCGAAGGCGTGGAGACGCGCGCGCAAATGGCGTATTTGCGGCGCCACCGCTGCGACGAGATCCAGGGTTTTCATTTTGCGCGCGCGCTGCCGGCGGCGCAGCTGGCGCAACTGGTGCGCCAGAACCAGGAAAGCCCGAACAAGCCGACCGGCGACGACAGCGACGTCCAGACCCTGCTGATCGTCGACGCCGACGCCGACACCCTGAGCGCGCTGCACCGGCTGCTGCGGCGCGATAATTACCGGGTGCTGACGGCGTCGACCCCGCTCGAGGCCTTCGAGCTGCTGGCGCTGTACCGGGTGCAGGTGGTGATGTGCGACCAGCGCATGCCGGTCATGAGCGGCACCGAGTTTTTAAGCCGGGTCAAGGAAATGTACCCGGACACGATGCGCATCATTTTGTCCGGCTACACGGGAGTGCGGACCGTGCTCGATACGATCAACCGCGGCGCGATCTACAAGTTTTATACCAAGCCCTGGATTGACGCCGAACTGCGCGACAACGTGCGCCTGGCCTTCCGCCATTACTGGATGGAGCATGGGCCGTATGACGACCGCAAGCTGCCAAGGACAGGGTAGGGTGGGCGGCTCCGCCGCTCACGCGTTCAACGCACGGATGCATGTCGCGAATTATCTGGAACCGGTTGAACGCGTGGGCGGCGTTCGAGCCGCGTCGTTTCAGCCGCCCGGGTGTAGCCGCACACCCTACGTCCTCCGGTCGATATTCCGGATGATCATTCCTCGCCGAAGTGATCCCAGCCCTTGACATCCATCTGCAGTGTGGTGCCCGCCGCGTCGACCAGGCGCAGGCCCGGCTGGGCGTCGATGGTGCCGACCCGGGTGACCGGCGTGTTGGCCGAGGCCGCCGCCGCCAGCACGGCGTCGCGGCGGGAGGCGGGAGCGGTAAAACATAATTCGTAATCGTCGCCGCCGGCCAGGGTAAAACGGCGGCGCAGGGCCAGCGGCTGGCGCGCCAGCGCCGGACCGGCCGGCAGCGCGTCCACGCCGAGCGTGGCGCCGACCTTCGAGGCGTCCAGGATGTGCTGCAAGTCGCCGACCAGGCCGTCGGAGATATCGAGCGCGGCGTGCGCCACCGGCAGCGTGGCCAGCGCGCGCCCGAGTTCGATGCGCGGCTCGGGCAGGTGCATGCGGGTGGCGGCCAGCGCCAGCTGGTCCGGCTCCAGGGTCAGCTCTTTCCAGTAGCCGGCCAGCGCCAGGCGGGCATCGCCCAGGGTGCCGGAGATCCAGATGTCGTGGCCGGCGCGGGCGGCGTCGCGGCGCAGCGCGTGGCCGGGCGCGACTTCGCCGAACACGGTGATGCAGATGGCCAGCGGCCCGCGCGTGGTGTCGCCGCCAATCAGTTCGCAGTCGTGCAGGTCGGCCAGCGCGAACAGGCCGCTTGAAAACGCTTCCAGCCAGGCTTCGTCGACGCCGGGCAGCGACAGGGCGAGCGTGAAGCCGACCGGGCGCGCACCCATCGCCGCCAGGTCCGACAGGTTCACGGCCAAGCATTTGTGCCCGAGCATGCGCGGATCGGCGCCGGCGAAGAAATGGCGGCCCTCGATCAGCATGTCGGTCGAAATCGCGGTCTGCATGCCCGGCGTGGGAGCCAGCAGCGCACAGTCGTCGCCGATGCCGAGCACGGCGTGCCCGGCGCGGGCGCGGCGGAAATAGTGTTTGATGAGGTCGAATTCGGAAAGCATGTCCCATTCTATCGTGCACGGCCCTGCCAGCCGGTTGCCGTGCACTGTGAGAATCCGTGCAAATTCAGCACTTAATTAATGGCAATATAGATGTTTTATCAATCGGGAGCGATGATGCGTGATGAATGGACGGCGGTAATGGGGCGGGCTTGCGCCGTGCTGGCATTGGCTGCATTGGCGGGATGTGCGCAGTTGCCAGGGAGCCCGGAAGCGCAGCAAGCGCCGATGACGCCGGTCGAGGCGGTAGCGCAGGCAAGCAAATGGGCGCCCCAAGCGGTGACCGGCAGGTTCGCATTCGAGGTCAAGGCTGTCGGTACCAACGGCACCGACAGCTTCATCAATTCGGAACCTGATTACCGCGATCCGCGTTGCCTGACGCTGCGGGTGACGCCCCAGGTGCGCGCGCAGCTCGAGGCACGCTTCAAGGGCAAGCTCGAGCAGGTACTGGTTGGCCGCCAGGTGCTGGTGCGCGGGGCCGCCGGGCGCGTACGTATTGCGTTCACCGAGAACGGCCAGGCGACCGGACAACACTATTACCAGACCCATGTCAGCGTCACCAGGGATGAGCAGATCACGCTGCTCTGATCGATCCGGGGCCTGAGATGCGGCGCGTGGAAAATACGTAGCCGGCCGCAAGAACGGGTCTGATAAAATTGGAGGTTCCCCTCTAAGTATCAGGAAGGCTGCATAGCATGGACTCGTCATCGGAAAAAAAAGAAGAACTACGGCAACAACTGCGTGCTGCAGCGCTCGAATACCACCAGTTCCCACGTCCAGGCAAAATCAGCGTCACGGCCACCAAAGGCCTGCTGAACCAGCGCGACCTGGCACTGGCCTATTCGCCGGGCGTGGCCGCGCCGTGCGAGGAAATCGTCAAGGACCCGGCGGCGTCGTTCAAGTACACGGCGCGCGGCAACCTGGTGGCCGTGATTACCAACGGCACCGCCGTGCTGGGCCTGGGTAACATCGGTCCACTGGCTTCCAAGCCTGTGATGGAAGGCAAGGGCGTACTGTTCAAGAAGTTCGCCGGCATCGACGTCTTCGACATCGAAATCAACGAAAGCGACCCGGATAAACTGGTCGACATCATCGCCTCGCTCGAGCCGACCTTTGGCGGCGTCAACCTGGAAGACATCAAGGCGCCCGAGTGCTTCTACATCGAGCGCCAGCTGCGCGAGCGCATGAAGATCCCGGTCTTCCACGACGACCAGCATGGCACCGCCATCATCGTCGGCGCCGCCATCCTGAACGGCCTGAAGGTCGTCGGCAAGGACATCAAGAGCTGCAAGCTGGTGGTCTCGGGCGCGGGCGCGGCGGCGCTGGCCTGCCTCGACCTGATCGTCGACATTGGTTTCCCGATCGAGAATATCTTCGTGACCGACCTGGCCGGTGTTGTCTACAAAGGTCGTCTTGAACTGATGGACCCGGACAAGGATCGCTTCGCGCAAGACACGCCGCTGCGCACCTTGGCGGAAATGATTCCAGGCGCCGACATTTTCCTGGGCCTGTCGGCTGGCGGCGTACTCAAGCAGGAGATGGTCGCCAGCATGGCGCCCAACCCGCTGATCCTGGCGCTGGCCAATCCGAATCCGGAAATCCTGCCTGAGGATGTGAAGGCGGTGCGCGGCGACGCCATCATCGCAACCGGCCGCTCGGACTACCCGAACCAGGTGAATAACGTCCTGTGCTTCCCGTACATGTTCCGCGGCGCCCTGGACTGCGGTGCGACGACGATTACCCGCGAAATGGAAATCGCGGTGGTGCACGCGATCGCCGACCTGGCCCATGCCGAGCAGTCCGACATCGTGGCCTCGGCCTACGGCATCGCCAACCTCTCCTTCGGCCCGGAATACCTGATTCCAATGCCCTTCGATCCGCGTTTGCTGACGCACATCGCCCCGGCGGTGGCCAAGGCGGCCCAGGAAGGCGGCGTCGCCACGCGCCCGATCGAGGACCTGGCGGCCTACGCCGAGAGCTTGCAGCAGTTCGTGTACCGCAGCGGCACCTTCATGAAGCCGCTGTTCTCGGTGGCCAAGGCGGCCCAGGCCGAGATCAAGCGCATCGTCTACGCCGAAGGCGAGGACGAGCGCGTGCTGCGCGCGGTGCAGGTGGTGGTCGACGAGCGGCTGGCGCGCCCGATCCTGGTCGGGCGCCCGGCGGTGCTGGAAAAGCGCATCGAGAAGTTCGGCCTGCGCCTGAAGCTCGGCGAGCACGTGGACGTGATCAATCCCGACTTCGACCCACGCTACCGCGAATACTGGGAGGCCTACCACGCAATCGGTATGCGCAAGGGCGTCACGATGGATCTGGCCAAGCTGGAAATGCGGCGCCGCCATACCCTGATCGGCGCCATGATGGTGCACAAGGGCGATGCCGACGGCCTGATCTGCGGTACCTACGGCAATACCCTGATGCACCTGTATTACATCGACCAGGTGCTGGGCAAAAAGGCCGGAAGCAATGTGTATGCGGCGATGAACATCGTCATCACGCCCGAGCGCCAGCTGGCGATCCTCGATACCCACGTCAACGAGAACCCGAATGCCGAGGAAATCGCCGAGATGACGATCATGGCGGCCGAGGAGCTCGAGCGTTTCGGCATCGTGCCGCGCGCGGCGCTGCTGTCGCATTCGAACTTCGGCTCCTCCAACGGCGAGTCGGCCAAGAAGATGCGCGCCGCGCTGGCGCTGGTGCAGCAGCGGGCGCCGCACCTTGAAGTCGATGGCGAAATGCACGGCGACGCCGCGATCGACTCGAAGCTGCGCGCCAAGGTCATGCCCCATTCGCGGCTGACGGCCGACGCCAACCTGCTGGTGATGCCGAACATGGACGCCGCCAACATCTCGTACAACCTGCTGAAGACCGCCGCCGGCAACGGCATCGCGGTCGGCCCGGTGCTGCTTGGCTGCGCGCGCCCGGTGCACATCCTGACGCCGTCGGCAACGGTGCGCCGCATCGTCAACATGACGGCGCTGTGCGTGGTGGACGCGGTGTCGAACCGCTGAGCGGAGCCTGGGAACTGAAGCGGAGGCCGCAAGCGACCGGAAGTTCCGGCCGCTTGCGGCCTCTTTGCGTTGGATTGACAGGCGAGCGTGCTCGCCTGTTTTTTCGCGCCGGTATAAGTAACAATCCGTAAGCGCCCCCCATCCGCAATGGCATTTTAGATAATAATGCACTGCCCAAGAGGCTGCGCTGTTCTGTTGCCCGCGTCTCCATGCACGTCAAAAAGCCTCTGTTACAATATGGAGTTGCCAGAAATGTATTTACCGCGCGATACTCATCCGGAATCTTTCTCACTATGCATAACACAACAAGAAGAGCCGTTATCACTGGCATTACGGGCCAGGATGGGGCCTATCTAGCCGAGCTGCTACTTGACAAGGGTTACCAGGTCACCGGTACTTTCCGACGCGCCAGTTCCACCAATTTCTGGCGCATCGAGGAACTCGGCATTGCTGCGCACCCGAACCTGTCGCTGGTCGAATACGACCTGACCGACTTGGCCTCGAGCATCCGCCTGATCCAGAACGCGCAACCCGACGAGGTGTATAACCTGGCGGCCCAGAGCTTCGTCGGCGTGTCCTTCGACCAGCCGCTGGCGACGGCGTCGATTACCGGCCTGGGCGCCGTCAACCTGCTCGAGGCAATCCGCACCGTCAACCCGAAGATCCGCTTCTACCAGGCGTCGACTTCCGAAATGTTCGGCAAGGTGCAGGCGATTCCGCAGGTCGAGGAGACCCCGTTCTATCCGCGCAGCCCCTACGGCGTGGCCAAGCTGTATGCCCACTGGATGACGATCAATTACCGCGAGAGCTACGGCATCTTCGGCGCCTCGGGCATCCTGTTCAACCACGAGTCGCCACTGCGCGGCCGCGAGTTTGTCACCCGCAAGATCACCGATTCGGTGGCGAAGATCGTCCTCCACAAGCTCGACGTGCTCGAGCTGGGCAATCTCGACGCCAAGCGCGACTGGGGCTATGCGAAAGAATACGTGGAAGGCATGTGGCGCATGCTGCAGGCCGAGCAGCCCGACACCTATGTGCTGGCCACCAACCGCACCGAAACCGTGCGCGACTACGTCACGATGGCCTTCAAGGCCGCCGATATCGGCATCGAGTGGCGCGGCAGCGACGAAAACGAAACCGGCATCTGCGCCAGGACCGGCAAGACGCTGGTGCGCATTTCGCCCAAGTTCTACCGCCCGGCCGAAGTCGAGCTCCTGATCGGCAACCCGGAAAAAGCCAGGCGCGAGCTGGGCTGGGAGCCGAAGACCACGCTCGAAGAACTGTGCCAGATGATGGTCGCGGCCGACCTGCGGCGCAACGAGCAGGGCTTCTCGTTCTGACATGAACACGATCCTCCCGGACCGCCAGGTCGACACCGTGACGCGCGAAGGCGCAGGGCGGAGCGCGCTGGTCACCGGCCTGCGCGGCTTCACCGGCCGCTATGTGGCCGGTGAACTGGCGGCGGCGGGTTACCGGGTGTTCGGCACGGTCATGCCGCGCGAAACTGGCGACACTGGCAAACCCGGCGAACCTGAAGTCGACGTGCTGGCGGTCGACCTCTGCGACCGTCCGGCGGTGGCGGCGCTGGTCGAGCAGGTGCAGCCCGACGTGGTCGTGCACCTGGCCGGCATCGCCTTTGTCGCCCACGCCGATGTCGAGCAGATTTACCGTGTCAACGTGCTCGGCACGCGCAACCTGCTCGAAGCGCTGGCCGGCGCCCGCCACAAGGCGTCCAGCGTACTGCTGGCTTCGTCGGCAAATATCTACGGCAATGCCCGCGTCGCCGTGATCGACGAAAGCGTGGCGCCGGCGCCGGCCAACGACTACGCCGTGAGCAAGCTGGCGATGGAATACATGGCGCGCCTGTGGATGGACAAATTGCCGATCACGATCGTGCGCCCGTTCAACTACACCGGGCAGGGCCAGGGCGAGAACTTCCTGCTGCCGAAGATCATGGCGCATTTGCGCCGCGGCGAGCGCCGCATCGAACTGGGCAACCTGGCGATCGCGCGCGATTTTTCCGACGTGCGCACGGTCGCGCGCAGCTACCGGCGCCTGCTGGCGGCGGCGCCCGCCGGCGAGACTTTCAATGTGTGTTCCGGCCGCAGCCACTCGCTGGCCGAGGTGATCGACATGGCATCCGAGATCGCGGGCTACCGCATCGAAGTGGCGGTCAATCCGGCCTTTGTGCGCGCCGGCGACGTCCTGACGCTGACCGGCAGCAATGCCAGGCTGGCCGGCGTGATCGGCCCGCTCGCCTCGCCGCCGCTGTACGACACCCTTCGCTGGATGTACGAGGGCTGACCATCCTGCCTATGCGCGTCCTACATTTCTACAAGACGTATTATCCGGATTCGGTGGGTGGCATTGAACAGACCATCCGCCAGATGTGCGTCGGCACCGGCCACCTCGGCGTGACCAACACCGTGCTGTCGCTGTCGCGCCAGAAGGACCTGTCTCCGATCGAGTTCGAGGGCCATACCGTGCACCGGGTGCCGCTCGACTTCGAAGTGGCGTCGAACGCCTGCTCGATGGCTTCGTTCAGCATGCTGGCGCGCCTCGCTGCCGAGGCCGACGTCGTGCACTACCATTTTCCGTGGCCCTTCATGGACCTGGCCCACTTCGTGGCGCGGGTGCGCAAGCCCACCGTGGTCACCTACCACTCGGACATCGTGCGCCAGAAAACGCTGCTGCGCCTGTACCAGCCCCTGAAGCAGCGTTTCCTGAAGAGTGTCGACGCCATCGTCGCCACCTCGCCCAACTACATGGAGTCGTCCCCGGTGCTGGGGCGCTACCGCGACAAGACCCGCATCATTACCTATGGTCTCGACCAGTCCACCTACCCGCAGCCCGATCCGGCGCGGCTGGCCTACTGGCGCGACCGCGTCGGCCCGAAGTTCTTCCTGTTCGTCGGCGTGCTGCGCTATTACAAGGGACTGCATGTGCTGCTCGAGGCGGTCGCCGGCACCAATTACCCGGTGGTGATCGTCGGCGCCGGGCCGGAAGAAGCGGCCCTGAAGGCCCAGGCCCAGCGTCTCCGGCTGGACAATGTGCTGTTCGTCGGCGCCGTCGGCGAGGACGACAAGGTCGCGCTGCTGACGCTGTGCTATGCGCTGGCCTTTCCGTCGCACCTGCGTTCGGAAGCTTTCGGGATTTCGCTGCTGGAAGGGGCGATGTACGGCAAGCCGATGGTCTCCTGCGACATCGGCAGCGGCACCACCTACATCAACATCGACGGCGAGACCGGGCTGGTGGCGCCGCCGTCCGATCCGCGCGCCCTGCGCGCGACCTTGCGCACGCTGTGGGACAACCCGGAACTGGCGCGCGAGATGGGCGCCTGCGCCGCCGCGCGCTTCGAGGAAGTGTTTACGGCGTCGCAGATGGCGACCAGCTACACCTCGCTGTACGGCGAGCTGGTGGCGCGCCATACGGCCAGGCCGGGCAGGGCGGCGCCAAGCCTGAATTCGCCGGTCAAGGCGCCGGACTGACTTTCTCGGCCCAGCGGGTGCGCACGGTCCTCACGGCCGGCAACTGCGCCACGAACAGGTCGACCAGCACCGGGTCGAAGTGCTTGCCCTTTTGCTGCACCAGGTAGTCCACCGCTTCTTCCTCGCTCCAGGCGCGCTTGTACGGGCGGATCGAGGTGAGGGCGTCGAACACGTCGGCAATCGCCACGATACGCCCGGTCAGCGGGATCGCCTCTCCGGCCAGCCCTTTCGGGTAACCGCTGCCGTCGTATTTCTCGTGGTGGGTGAGGGCGATGTCGTGCGCCAGCTGCAGCATGCCGCCGCCATGCTCGCCGATGATTTCGGCGCCGATCGTGGCGTGGCTTTGCATGATCTTCCATTCGTCGGCATCGAGCGGCCCGGCCTTTTGCAGGATGCGGTCGGGGATGCCGATCTTGCCGACGTCGTGCATCGGCGCCGCATGCAGCAGGTCGTCCGCTTCCTGCTCGCCCATGCCGGCCGCCAGCCCCAGGATGCGCGCGAAGTGGCTCATGCGGATCACGTGCAGGCCGGTCTCGTTGTCCTTGTATTCCGCCGCCAGGCCGAGCCGCTGGACGATCGCCAGGCGCGACGCTTTCAACTCGTCCATCCGCACCAGCGACAGGTGGGTGCGCACGCGCGCGCGCACCACCGGCGGGCTGACCGGCTTGGTGATGTAGTCGACCGCGCCCGCCTCGAAGCCTTCGAGTTCGTCGGCGGTGTCGTTCAGGGCGGTGACGAAGACCACCGGGATCGGCGCGGTCGCCGGATCCGCTTTCAGGGCGGCGCAGACTTCGTAGCCGCTCATCCCCGGCATCATCACGTCGAGCAGGACCAGGTCCGGCTGCTCCTGGTGCGCCAGTTCCAGGGCGCGCGCGCCGTCCTTGGCGAACAGCAGCCGGTAGTGGTCCTGCAGGATCTGGCGCAGCAGCTGCAGGTTGCTGGCTTCGTCGTCGACCGCGAGGATCAGCGGGCGAACGAGCGGGCGACTACTGTTGGTACTCATTTACATCGTTTCCTGTGTTGTCGGGTCATCCTGGCCGAGCGCGTCGAGCGTGCTTAGCGCAGCCATCACGGCGTCGAGCTGCTGCTGGGCGAGGTCAAAATCGAAATCGGCGAGCGCCGCCTGCACTTGCGTGACGCGCGCGGCTGCCGGGTGGCCGGCCAGCGCGGCGGCCAGGCCTGCCAGTGCGGCGTCGTCGAAGGCGCCGCGGGCGAGGGCTTCCTGCAGCACGTGGCCGGCGCGGCGTGCGCGCGCCAGGTCAAACGCCGGCGTCGAGGCGGCCAGCGCCGCTTGCGCCGCCTGCGCCGGACGTTCGGCGCGAATCATCAGGAGCGCGGCTTCATGGGCGGCGTCGACCTTGGCCAGCGCCTCGGGCAGCAGCGCCAGGCTGGCCAGGCCGCTGCCCTTGTCGCCTTCGGCCAGCAGTTCGAGTTCGGCCAGCGCCTCGGCCAGCAGTTCGAGGGCGATATTGCCCGCCACGCCGCGCGCCTTGTGCGCCAGCATGCGCAGCGACGGATAATCCTTGGCCTCGGCGAAGCCGCGCAGGAACTGCGGCAGCAGGGCGTGCTGGCTGTGGAAGTGTTCGAGCGCCTCGCGGTAGGCATCCTCGTTGCCGCCCCAGCGGCGCAGGCCGCCCGGACGGTTCAGCACCTGGCGATCAAGCGTCAGGGCCGGGTCGGCGGCGGCAAGGCCTGCTCCCAGGCCCAGCACGCGGCCGATCTCGTGCGACAGCGTGGTCCAGTCGACCGGCTTCGAGGCAAAGCCGTCCATCCCGGCATCAAAGGCGGCGCGGCGGTGTTCGACCAGGACGCTGGCGGTCATGGCAATCACCGGCACCCGGGGGCGGCCGGCGGCTGCGGCCTGTTCGCGGATCAGGCGCGTGGCGCGCAGGCCGTCGAGGACCGGCATCTGGAAGTCCATCAGCACCAGGTCGAAGTCCTGGCGCGCGGCCATCTCGACCACGGCGGCGCCGTCCGCAACGGCCGTCATCGTGTGGCCGCGGCGCGCCAGCAGCAGCTGCAGCAGCTCGAGGTTCTGCGGCACGTCGTCGGCGGCCAGCACGCGCAGCGGCGGCAGGGCGCACGCGGTGCGCACGCGCGCCTGTTGCGGCGCGAACTGCGCCACCACCAGCGGCAGCAGCACATGGAAAGTGGTGCCCGCGCCGACGGTGCTCTCGGCCCAGATCCTGCCGCCCATCAGCTCGACCAGCTGCTTGCTGATCGTGGTACCGAGGCCGGTGCCGCCGAAGCGGCGCGTCATCGAGGCGTCGGCCTGTGTAAAGGGATCGAAGATCGCCTGCAGGCGATCGGGGGCGATGCCGATGCCGGTGTCGGTCACGCACACATGCAGCTGGCCGTCCTGCTGCCCGGCGCGCAGCAGGACGCTGCCGCTGGCGGTGAACTTGATCGCGTTATCGAGCAGGTTGGTCAGGACCTGGCGGATGCGAAGCTCGTCGCCGCGCAGATTCGTGGGCAGCGCCGGGTCGTAGTGGATGTCGACTTGCAGGCCCTTGGCGCGCGCATTCGCCGCCAGGGTCGAGGACAGTTCATCGATCAGCGACAACAGGTTGAAGTCGTTGATCTCGAGTTCGACCGCGCCTTTTTCGAGTTTGGCGGTGTCGAGGATTTCGTTCAGCAGGCGCAGCAGCGAGCGGCCGGCGCTGCGCACGGTGTCGAGGTGGCGGCGCTGCTCCGGCGCCAGTTCGCCGTCGAGCAGCACGTCGGTAAAGCCGAGGATCGAATTCATCGGCGTGCGGATCTCGTGGCTCATGTTGGCAACGAAGGTGGCGCGCGCGGCGGCGGCCTGCTCGGCCGCTTCCTTGGCCTCGCGCAGTGCGTCTTCCATGGTGCGGCGCTCGCTGATGTCGAGGATCACGCCGTCGAGCCAGGTCAGCACGCCGGCGTCGTCGCGCACGCCGGTGCCGTTTTCCCACAGCCAGCGGGTGCTGCCGTCCGCATGCAGCAGCCGGTATTCGACCAGGTAAGGGCGCTCTTCGCGCAGTGCCGATTCGATCGCTTCCGACACGCGCGCGCGGTCGGCGGCGTGGATCAGCGTGCCGAAGCTGCGCCGTGGCGCGCTACCCGGGCGTTCGCCGGTAAAGTCGGCGGCCGGGTAGCCCGCCACGCGCTCGACGGCGTCGCTGATGAACACCATCGGGTGTTCTCCTTCGATGCGGCTGCGGTAGGAAATGCCGGGGATGGTGCCGATCAGGGAACGGAACTGGTTCTCGCTGGCGCGCAGGGCGCCGACCATGGCGCGCCGTTCGGTGATGTCGGTCACGAAGCAGACGAAGAGCTCACGCTCGTCCATGCGCGCGTGGCCGACCGCGACCCGGATCGGCACCAGGCTGCCGTCGCGGCGCTGCGCTTCGACTTCGGCATTGTTCGGGGCGGCGTGGGCGGCGCTGTCGCGCAGGTAGCCCAGCAGGCCCGCTTCGCTGACGCGCTCGGCCTCGCTCATCAGGAGACGGATGTTGGCGCCGACGATATCGTCGCGGCGCCAGCCGAAGATCTTTTCGGCCGAGGCGTTGAATTCCTCGATCGTGCCGGCGCGGTCGATGGTGATCACGCCGTCGACGGTGGTGGTGAGCAGGGCGCGCATCCAGGCCTCGCTGCGCGAGAGTTCGACATACAGCTGGCGATAGCGCAGCAGGCCGTTGGCGGCCAGCACCACGCCGGTGAACAGGACGGTGATGAGCGAGATCGCCAGCGCCAGGAAGGTGGTGTCGGAGGCGACGGCGACGGTGGTGTCGACGACGCCGACGAAGCGCGCGGCAGCCATGCCGGTGTAGTGCATGCCGGTGATCGCGCAACCCATGACGATCGCCGCCAGCAGCAGGCGGCGGTTCTCGCTCAGCGACGCGAAGCGCGACAGGCCGAAGCGCACCCACAGGGCAAGGGTGGCGAGCACTACGGCGACCACGATCGACAGGCCGAAAGTGAAGGGATCGTAGCGCAGGTCCAGGCTCATGCGCATGCCGGCCATGCCGGCGTAGTGCATCGCACCGATGCCGGCGCCGACCAGCACGCCACCCATGACCAGGGTGCCGGTGCCGATGCGCTCGCGTGCGATCAGGGTCAGGGCGACAAAGGAGGCGCCGATGCTCGGCAGGTTCGACAGGATCGTGATCATCGGGTCGTAATCGACCTGGGTGCACAAATTAAAGGCCAGCATGCCGATGAAGTGCATGGCCCAGACGCCGGCGCCGAGCGCCAGGCTGCCGGTCAGCAGAAACACCGTGCGCAGGCGGGTCTGCTGGCGCGCCTGGCCGGCGACCTGCAGGCCCATCCAGGAGGCGAAGATCGCCACCAGCAGCGACAGGACCACCAGTTTCGGATCATAGATGCCGTAGCTCAGGAGCGACGGGTCGTCGGGCAGCATGAATAGGGACATGAGGAATTCCAGACAGAAAGCGACCGGGAGGACGCGGGCGTTTCGTCAGTATGACATTTTCCTGTGGGAAAGTCTTGCTTCAAACTATCGGAATTGCCGATATGTCACATGTGTGTCGCGCAGTTACCACCATATACAAGTAGCATTTCCTGACAACAATCGCTGTCACGCCGGATGGAGTATGCTGGGTGAATAGCGGACGGTTTCCGGAGCGGCTCGACAGGTACAAGATGCTGATCCAACATATTTTATTTGCCACATTCGTACTGGCTGCAGCCACGGGCGCAGCATGCGCGGACGTCCGGATCGATAGCGGCGACGACCCGCTCGCGCTCGAGAGCCCGCTGTACATCACCACCGAGTCGGCAGCGCCATCGAGCATGCAGGACAGCGAAGGGCGGGTGATCGGCATTGCCACCGACAAGGTGCGCGCCGCTTTCGAGCGCGCCGGCGTGCCCTATACGATCGACCTGCTGCCCTGGAAGCGCGCCTACGCCGCGGCGCGCACCCGGCCCGATGCCTGCGTCTACTCGACCACGCGCACACCCGAGCGCCAGGCGCTCTTCAAATGGGTCGGGCCGACCGACAGCGCCGAATGGGTCTTGATGGCGCGCGCCGGCAGCGGCATCACGCTGCGCACCCTCGAGGACGCGCGCCCGTACCGGATCGGCACCTATAACGGCGACGCCCGCGACGGCTACCTGCGCAGCCGTGGCTTTCGCGTCGACGCCGCACCGAACGACCTGACCAATCCGCGCAAGCTCCTGCTCGGCCGCATCGACCTGTGGGCCGCCGCCCTGCGCGCCGGCAGCCCGGTGCTCGAGCAAAACGGCTGGAGCGACAAGATCGTCCCGGTACTGGTGTTCAATCGGATCGACGTGTTTTTGGCCTGCAACCGGGCGGTGCCGGATACCGTGGTCAAACGCCTGAACGGCGCTTTCGCCAGCCTCGAGCGCGAAGGGGTGATGCGGCGGATCGAGCGCTCGTATGACGGGTGGCATGGACAGGCGGGCAGCCGTTAGCAAGCTGGCCGGTTCTGCCGGGCAGGTGACGAAGCTACCAGGCCGTCATGGAGTAGGCATCGTCGTAGCCCGACTCCCATTCGCGGTAGCTCGTCGTATCCGGCATATAAGGGTTCGGCCGGCCCTTGAAATAGGCGCGATAGCCGGTATTCCACGCTTCGGATCGCTGCGCATCCTGCCAGTTCACATCGGCTGATGCATTCAGCCAACGTAGCAGGCGACCGAAAACATTGAGCGGAGCTGGACGATGCAGGGGCTGTGACATGCTCATATGATTAGCCTCCCTCAATATCGACAATAAAAGTATGTAAATAAAGATAACACAGGGGGAGCGGCTGTCCGGGGCGGTGATTTCAACGGAGTGGGCCCTCAGGCATGCGATCAGAATTCGCAAGGGTACATTGCCATCGTATCTCGGGATCGCTCGGGTAGATATCGCCGCTGCGGAAACGAGATCGACGGGATTGCGACCGGCTGCTACCGCGCTTCGCGCGAAATAGGGCTCTGGCCCTGCCTCTAATGCAAGGCAGCGCGACTCCTGACACAAGATCAGGCAACAAAAAACCCGCACTGCTGTGAAGCATGCGGGTTCTGCACTTGGGTGATTCTATTTAATGCAAGATTGTGGTGCCGGGAACCGGAATCGAACCGGTACGCCTCGCGGCGCGGGATTTTGAGTCCCGTGCGTCTACCTATTCCGCCATCCCGGCAACGCGCCCCGCATTATCGCTGATTTGCATTGCACCGGCAACAGTTTCCCGGCTCGGCAGGATGGCGGCACGCGCCGGCGTCGCTGGCGCGGCAGCCGGGGTCGCAGTTGGCGCGACTGCCGCTCCTGACAATGCCTCTTGCAGCGCGCGCAGGACCGGGACCGGGCCGATGATTTCGAGCGCGTGGGCATGGATGCGGACCGTGATGGCCTTGCCCGTGCGGCTGCGGTAGCGCAGCTGGCCCGCTGCGGCGCTGGCCTCGGCATAGCCGAGCGCCGCGAGCGACTCGGCGAGGGTGTGGCGCAGGTGGACGGCGTCGAAGCGGGTGCAGATGTCTAGGCGGCCAGGGGTGCCGGCCCAGAGCGGCAGGGCCAGGCCGGCCAGCATCGGCAGCACGATGACGGCGAGCGGCGCGCCGGGGTCCATGGCGCGCAGGGCCAGCACCATCAGCGGCATGCCGATCGCTACCGTAATGCCGTAGGCCACCAGCGGTGGCAGGCCGCGCAGCGCGCGCGTTCCGCCTGCGCCCGAATGCGCATGCACGATTTCCGAGAACATTACGCTTTTCATGTTGTCTCCTGATAGGGGGCCGGCCGGAACGGCGGTGGACTACTCGCCATTGTCGGCCGCACTTTTTCCCTGAAGTTGAGGTGACGCAATAACATGACTGGAGACAATTGTTCACGTCGGGGTGGCGTGCCCGGTGGGGCATCCCTGCCGACATTTCCTGAGTTTGTTCAGATTTCTCCGAGGGAGGGACCATGAAACGACAACCGTTGATCCTGGGCGCTGTGCTCCTGGCCCTTCTCTGCGGCGCACCGGGGGCGGGTGCGCAAACGATCGAACGCAAGGCGCCGATCGCCGTCAACGCCGACGGCGTGGGCGGTTTCAACGCCTTTTATGGGGATGCCTTCGCGGCTGGCGAGAGCGGGCGCGCCTTTGCCAGTGTGTACACCTTCGAGGTCGCCGGAATCCCGTTCGACGCGGCGGCCTCGGTCACCTCGTCCTATCTCGACTCGCCGGCCACCAAAGACCTTTTGATCACGGGCCTGTCCCTGTACCGCTTCGATCCGGCCACGCTGGCGATTATCGGCAATGCGGTAGCCGGGATCGACCTCACCGGGTTCGGCGAGAACCCGGTCGATTCATGGTCGGTGAGCGCGTTCAACCTGCCGGTCGGATCGTATGCGGTGCGCGTCGATGGACGGGTGGTCGGACTCGGCGGGGGCAGCTTCGGCGGCGACCTGACGGTCTCGCCGGTGCCGGAAGGAGCATTCTGGGCGATGCTGCTGGCGGGCCTGGCGGCGGGCGCACTGGCGCGCCGTCGCCGTCCGCTCAGGCGTGAATAATGAGACCGGCGCCGCAGCTCACGGCGCCCTGCGGTACAGGCGGAAGCGCTCGTCGCGGTCGGAGGCGCGGCGGCCTTCCCACAGCAGCGTGGCGCCGGCGGTGCGCCAGGTGCGGTTCAGCTCGCGTTCGAATTCGCCGACACGGCGCTTTTTGAGGCTGTCCTGGAGCAGCACGTAATCGCACTGGCCGCCTTCGACGCCGACGAAAGGCAGGCGCCCGAAATAGGCGAACGAGGCGCGCTGCGATGCGCCGACATTGGTCTCGATGCAGTTCGCTTGCGGCGGCAGCCGTGCGGCGATCGCGCGCGCCACGCCGGCATAGCTCTTGCTGTAGTTCAGGTCCGGCAGGAACAGGGTCATCAGGAGCACCCACAGCAGGATCAGGCCGCTCGAGGACAGCACCACCGCGCGCCACAGCACGGTGCGCTGGCGCGACACACGCCAGCGCACCAGCCAGATCCAGCCGATCGACACGCTGGCCGCCACCATGAAGCTGATGATGCCGAATTCCGGCGTGAAGCCCGGTACCAGTTTTAATGCATTGCGCGACAGCTGGGCCGGCCAGCCGGTCAGCTTGGCGATCCAGAACAGCCAGACCAGGGCTGCCAGGGTGGTCAGCGCCATTACCGAGAACCAGTCGATGGCATTGATCGCGCCGCGCTTCATGGTCGGCAGGCCGAAGGCGGCCATCAGGGCCAGCGGCGGCAGCAGTTTCAGCAGGTCGCCGTTTTCCGGCGTCGGGTCGCACAGGATCAGCGCGGTGAGCGCGCCCAGGAAGGTCAGCGGCAGCACGATGTGCAGCATGTGCTGCTGGCGCCGCCAGGCCCAGATGGCCCAGCCGGCGAAGGGCCAGGCCGGCCAGAAGAACCAGACGCCGATGCGGAAGAATTCCTTGAGCGAGGTCCAGCCGGGCAGGGCCAGCTGGCGCGCGTTCCAGTCGAGCCAGGCCGCTACCGGCGACTGGCCATAGGGCTGGACCAGGCTCGCCGGCAGGATCCAGACCAGGGTCAGGAGCAGGGCGGCGAGCGCGGCCAGCAGCAGGTGCGGCAGCGCGGCGCGCGTCGGGATGCGGAAGAAGCGGGTGCACAGGAACAGGGCCAGCAGCAGGGCCAGCGGCGACTGCGGCCCGCGCGTGAGCGTCAGCGCGCCCAGCGACAGGCCGACCAGGGCGGCGTTGCGCAGGCTGGCCGTTTCGATATAGCGCACCGCGCGGTACAGGAAATAGGCCAGCAGCGAACCCTGCAGGGTGACGGCGAGGGTCTGGTGGCTGTACTGCAGCAGGCCGAGCGAGCCGAGGTAGACCAGCACCGCCGTATCGGCCAGGGTGCGGCCATAGTCGTCCGGCTCCGGCTGGCCGCCGAAGGCCAGGCGCAGCGGCTGGGCTTCGGGACGGCGCCCGAGGTGGAAGGCGGTGTACCAGAGCGACATGCCGCCGGCAACGAACATGCCGATATTCGACATGCGGGCGGCCAGCACGTCGCCCAGCAGCCAGCCGAAGAGCTTGATGCACAGCGCGCCCAGCCAGAAGGCAAGCGGCCCCTCGTCGAGCGCGGGCAGGCCGGCGATGTTCGGGTACAGCCAGTCCTCGAGGCCGCCGCGCGACATCGTCCACATGATGCCGAAGCTGTCGGCGTCTTCCTTCCACGGGTCGCGGCCGATCAGCCCCGGCAGGATGTACAGCAGGCCCAGTGCGAACAGGGCCCAGCGCGGCAGGGCGACGGTGGCGGAGGCGGGAAGGCGGACTGGTTTCATCGATAAGTCGGATGTGGCGAATGAATGTCGGGCTAGTATAGCGGTGAATAGAAAACCGAAATAATGGCGAAAAAAAAGAAGCCGGATAGCGGCTTCTTTTTTGCAGCGTTATCGTGAAGCCCGCAAGGGGCTCCCGAGCTTAACCCTGGTCGTTGGCGATGGCGGTCTTCGAACCGACGGCGCCGAACTTCTGGCGGAACTTCTCGACGCGGCCGGCGGTGTCGACGATCTTGTGCTTGCCGGTGTAGAACGGGTGCGATTCAGCCGACACCTCGATCTTGACCAGCGGGTAGTCCTTGCCTTCGTGGTTGATCGTCTCGCGGGTGTTGATGGTCGAGCGGGTCACGAATTTGAAGTCGCACGACATGTCGTGGAAGACGACATCGCGGTATTCTGGATGGATTTCTTTTTTCATGGTTCTGCCTTGGTAGGTTTGGTAGCCAAACTGCACTTCGTCGGTCGTCCTGCTTCTTGACCCGATTGCCGATCACTTGCCGGGGTTGAGTACTGCTGAACCCACGATTATAAGGTGCCTGGGCCGGCGCGGCAAGCTTGACCGACGCGTGCACCCGACGCCCGAATGAAAAAAGGGCGGCTCGCGCCGCCCCCCTTGATGCTGTTGGCTGAATCAGCCGCCGCGGCGCATCATGTCGAAGAACTCGATATTCGTCTTCGTCGCCCGCATCTTGTCGAGGATGAACTCCATCGCTTCGATCTCGTCCATCGAGTACAGCAGCTTTCGCAGGATCCAGATCTTTTGCAGCTGGTCCGGCTTGATCAGCAGTTCTTCGCGGCGGGTGCCCGACTTGTTCAGGTTGATCGCCGGGTAGACGCGCTTCTCGGCCAGGCGGCGCTCGAGGTGCACTTCCATGTTGCCGGTGCCCTTGAATTCCTCGAAGATCACGTCGTCCATGCGCGAACCGGTTTCGACCAGGGCGGTGGCGATGATGGTCAGCGAGCCGCCTTCTTCGATGTTGCGGGCGGCGCCGAAGAAACGCTTCGGACGCTGCAGCGCGTTGGCGTCGACACCACCGGTCAGGACCTTGCCCGAAGCCGGGATCACGGTATTGTAGGCGCGCGCCAGGCGGGTGATCGAGTCGAGCAGGATCACGACGTCCTTCTTCATTTCGACCAGGCGCTTGGCCTTTTCCAGCACCATCTCGGCAACCTGCACGTGGCGGGTGGCCGGCTCGTCGAAGGTCGAGGCGACGACTTCGCCGCGCACCGAACGCTGCATCTCCGTCACTTCTTCCGGACGCTCGTCGATCAGGAGCACGATCAGGGTGCAGTCCGGATGGTTGGCGGTGATCGCGTGGGCGATGTGCTGCAGGATGACCGACTTGCCGGACTTCGGCGAAGCCACCAGCAGGCCGCGCTGGCCCTTGCCGATCGGCGAGATCAGGTCGATGATGCGGCCGGTGATGTTTTCCTGGCCGTTCATGTCGCGCTCGAGGCGCAGCGGCTCGTTCGGGTGCAGCGGCGTCAGGTTTTCAAACAGGATGCGGTGCTTCGAGGCTTCCGGCGATTCGCCGTTGACCTTGTCCACCTTTACCAGGGCAAAGTAGCGCTCGCCGTCTTTCGGGGTGCGCACTTCGCCTTCGATCGAGTCACCCGTATGCAGGTTGAAGCGGCGAATCTGCGACGGCGAGATATAGATGTCATCGGTCGAGGCCATGTAGCTGGCGTCGGGCGAACGCAGGAAGCCGAAGCCGTCCGGCAAGACTTCCAGGGCGCCATCGCCGAAGATCTGCTCGCCGGATTTGGCGCGCTTCTTCAGGATCGCGAACATCAGTTCCTGCTTGCGCAGGCGCGCTGCGTTGTCGATGTCGAGGCCGATGGCCATCTCCAGCAGCGCGGAGACGTGCATTGCCTTCAATTCAGATAAGTGCATGTTGTTTGGGTGTCCCGTGACGGGAAATATTAGGTAGGGGAGGGAACGACGTGGATAAATTTAGCTGCAGATAAATTAAACTGCATTGACTGCGTCAGGTTGGGAAGCGGTCGGAGCCGACCGGATTCCCGTCCGGACAATGGCGGCAGTGCGGGCGCGCTGCCGCCGCTATGCGCTTCAGGTGTTGCTGTTGCTATTGATATTGCTTTCAATGAAGGCGGTCAACTGGCCCTTGGCCAATGCGCCGACTTTTTGTGCTGCCACGGCGCCGTCCTTGAACAGGATCAGGGTCGGGATGCCGCGGATACCGAACTGGGCCGGCACGGCCTGGTTGGCATCGACGTCCATCTTCACGATCGAGATCTTGCCGTTGTATTCCTTGGCAACTTCTTCGAGAATCGGGGCGATCATCTTGCATGGACCGCACCACTCGGCCCAGAAATCGACCAACACCGGCAGCTCGGACTTGAGCACGTCGGTTTCGAAAGAAGCATCGCTGATGTGTTTAATGTTTTCGCTCATTTTTTCCTCAAAGAAGAGGTAAGGATCAAGGTACGCCTGGGAACCTGCAGGCAAGGTCCCACTTCCGCTTTTCGGGACGACGTCCCTAAGCACAATTAGCTGCTGCGCAATGGTGGAGACAATGCGCGCGAACTCACTATTTGGAAGGGCGTCTGGAGGACGTCAGGCGGGGGAATTAGGCCGAATAATACCTTATTTTCCCGAATAGTGTTCAGACGTTTGTACAAAATCTCAACAGGCCACGGCGCTGCGCAATTGGTCAAGCGCAATCGGTTTGCGGAAGATGCCATCCACCCGCAAACCCAGTACCCGGGCCAATTCACCGGCGGCGTCGCGTACACCGGAATCCATGCCTGACAACAAGATCACGCCGCCTCCAAAGCCGCGTTCGGCGGCCACCTGCAGGAATTCGATGCCGTCCATGTCGGGCAGCGCGAGGTCGCAGATCAGCACGTCGGGACTGGCTTCGGCCAGCGTCGAGAGTGCGTGACGGGTGCTCGCTTCCATATAGACGTCGCGTACGCCGATTTGTTCCAGCATGTCTTTCAGCATCTCCAGCATGAACAGGTCATCGTCGAGAACCAGCACGCGCGGCGGCTGGTCCAGGTGTCGAGCGGTGAGCATATTCATACCATTGGTTCCGGCTAGAGAGTAACTGGGTGCGAATTATGGGCGAGAACCGGCATGCGTGGCACACGCCGTTCAAAATATATTCTCCCTGACTGGTTTAGCCGACGCTACCTGTTAACTGGATCAGGTTTCCCGGGTGCCACATCCGTACGACCGAGGCGACTTGTCCCTGCGAACTGGTGGTGCGATTGAGGACCAGGCAGGCGGCGCGCGCGTCGATGCCGAGCATGTCGGCGACGTCGCGCGGTGCGCCCACCGCCTCGATGCTGTAGGTGGCGCCCTGCAGCGGGGCCACGGCCATCAGGTGCTCGTTGGGCGTGATGCTGCCGAAATCCTGGCGCAGGTAGTCCGGCGCGCAGCCGGGATTGACCCAGCGGTCCTCGAGCTGGATCGGGGCGTCGTTCTCGAAGTGGACGATCACGGAATGGAACAGCGGCGCGCCCGCATCGAGGGAGAACTGCAGCGCCAGCGCCTCGGGGGCAGGCGCCTGTTCGAGCAGGCACAGGCGGCTGGCGTGGCGGTGGCCGCGCGCGCGCACTTCGTCGGCGATGCTGCGAATCTCGACCAGGGTGGCCTGGTATTTGCGCGGCGCGACATAGGTGCCCGAGCCCTGGCGGCGGGTCAGCACCTGTTCGGCGGTCAGCTCGCGCACGGCGCGGTTGACGGTCATGCGCGAGACGCCGAACTGGCGCACCAGCGCCTGCTCCGACGGCACCAGCTCACCCTCTTTCCAGCGCCCGGTGGCGATCTCGCCGAGCAGGTAATCCTTGATGCGCTGGAAAATCGGGGTGCTCGCTTGTGCGCTGTGTTCGTCCAACCTGCTCTCCCGAAGGGCGATAATGATGACTATGGAAACATCGATTCTAGCATCGCCAATTCGAAAGCAAGGATCGGGGTGTTTTCGAGACCGGCTTGTGTCACGATGTTGGCCATGAAGACCGAGACTCCCACCGAAATCTATGCCAGCCTTGATGCGCGCTGGGCCGCCGTGCAGCGCCGCGACACGCAGGCCGACGGCGTCTTTTACTATTCCGTGCGCAGCACCGGCGTGTATTGCCGGCCCTCCTGCGGCGCGCGCACGCCCTTGCAGGCGAACGTCGCCTTCCATGCCAGCTGCCTGGAGGCCGAGGCAGCCGGCTTTCGCGCCTGCCTGCGCTGCCAACCCGGCCAGCCCCCGCTCGCCGAGCGCCAGGCGCAAGCCGTGGCCGAGGCCTGCCGCCTGCTCGGCGCGCTCGAAGAAGCGCCGGATGTCGAGGCCGTCGCCCGCGCGGTCGGCATGAGCCGCTTTCACTTCCAGCGCGTGTTCAAGGCCCATGCCGGGCTCACGCCGAAAGCCTATGCCGCGGCGCGCCGTGCCGAGCGCGTGCGCGAGGCCCTGGGGCAGGGCGCCGGGGTGACCGAGTCGCTGTACGCGGCCGGTTTCGGGTCGAGTTCACGCTTTTATGCCGGCGCGGAAGCGATGCTGGGGATGGCGCCCGCGCGCTTTCGCCAGGGCGGCGCCGGCGAGTCGATCCGGTTTGCCGTCGGCGCCTGCTCGCTGGGCGCGATCCTGGTGGCGGCGACCGAACGCGGCATCTGCGCAATCCTGATGGGCGACGATCCGGATACTCTGCTGCGCGACTTGCAGGACCGCTTCCCGAAGGCGCAACTGCTGGGCGCCGACGGCCACTTCGAGCAGATGGTGGCGCAGGTGGTGGGCCTGGTCGAGGCGCCGCGTATCGGCCTGGACCTGCCGCTGGACCTGCGCGGTACCGCCTTCCAGCAGCGCGTCTGGACGGCGCTGCGCGCCATCCCGGCCGGCGAGACGGTCAGCTATACCGAACTGGCGCAGCGAATCGGGGCGCCATCGGCGGTGCGCGCCGTGGCCGGCGCCTGCGCTGCCAATCCGGTGGCGGTGGCGATTCCCTGCCACCGGGTGGTGAGGAATGACGGCGGCTTGTCGGGCTACCGCTGGGGGATCGAGCGCAAGGCGAATTTGATCGCGCGCGAAAAAACGGTGGATTAATGGGTACGATTAACGCGCCGCCGCTTCTTTCGCCAGCGTTTCCGCCAGCCGCTTGCGGCCTGCCTCGGCATACTTGCGGCAGGCGTCGCGGTCGACAAAGGCGGCGCTGCCGAGCTGCTTGACCTTCGCCTGACGCTCGATCAGGCCAATCGCATCCGGATGCGCGCTCACCAGGATGTCGCAGGGCAGGGCGGCGACCAGCGCGATCGAACGCTCGATATCCCGTTTCGCCTGCGGATACAGCGCGTTGCCGCTGTAGCGGAAGTTCGGTCCCGCCACCGCATTCAGGCTGTCCGCGTAGACCATGTTCAGCGTCTTGCCCTTCTCCTGCGACTGCCAGGTCCAGCTGATGCCGCCCTGGGTATGGCCTGGCGTGTAATGCGCCTTGACGGCCAGCGGCCCGAGCGTGACGGTCTCGCCATCGCGCACGGTGTTGACTTTCGCCACCGGCGTCATGTTCGGAAACTTCGATCCGAACTGCGGATCGCCCTTGTCCGTCACGCCCGATTCCAGCACCGGTTTCGCGGCCGGGCTGGTCAGCACCGTGGCGCCGCTCAGGCGCTGCAGTTCGCCGATGCCGCCCGCATGGTCGAGATGCTCGTGCGACGTCAGGATGAATTTGATGTCCTCCACCTTGAAGCCGAGCTGGCGGATATGGGCGGCGATCTGCAGCGGGGTCTTCGGGCCGGCGCCGTCGATCAGGATGTGGCCCGCCGGCGAAGTAAGCAGCACCGCGCTCAGGCCCTCGGTGCCCACGTAATAGCTGTTGCCGTGCAGGGCAAACGGTTCCTGCGGGCCTTCCCAGTCGGCGGCAAGGGCAGCGGTGGACAGGCAGAGGCAAGACAGGATGGTGGCGATGCGTTTCACGAGGATGTCCATTGATGAGGTGATTCAGGAGTGACCACCGCGATCATAACGAAAAAAGCTTCAAGGAAACACAGTCGGCAGTGTCAAAGCCGCAAGGACTTCGCTACACTCATGTTTTGTTTTTTTTCCACGGAGAGTCCATGCGCCCCACCCCGAAGCAGTGTTCCTTGTTCGTCCTGGCCGTCCTGGCTTTCTCCAATGCCCAGGCTGACACCATTATCGTCAACGCCAACGGATACACGCTCAACACCAAGGGTGAGCTGGTGCAGTTCAATGCGCTCGCCTTTGACGACAAGGGCCGCATCCTCGCCGTCGGCAGCGCCGCCGAGGTGCAGGCCAAGGCGCCGAACGGACGCCGCGTGGACATGCAGGGCCGGACCGTGCTGCCGGGCCTGATCGACGCCCATGGCCACGTGTTCGGCCTGGGCCAGATGCTGACCCAGCTCGACCTGTCGCAAGCGACCTCGCTGCAGGCTGCCCTGAAAGCGGTCGGCGACTATGCACGCACGAATTCGAAGCAGGCCTGGCTGCGCGGGCGCGGCTGGAACCAGGAGAACTGGAAACTGGGCCGCTTCCCGACCGCCGCCGATCTCGATCCCGTCGTCAGCGACAAGCCGGTCTGGTTCGAGCGCGTCGACGGCCACGCCGGCTGGGCCAACAGCCGCGCGCTGGCCGCCGCCGGCATCACGGATAAAACCCCGGATCCGGCCGGCGGCAAGATCATGCGCGACGCAAACGGCAAAGCGACCGGCGTGCTGGTCGACGCCGCACAGGACCTGGTCACCAAGGTCATGCCCGCGCAGACCGAAGCGGAAGGTCGCGTCGTGCTGGAGCGCTCGCTGCAGGAAATGGCGCGCGTCGGCCTCACCAGCGCGCACGATGCCGGCCTGGGCGTGGCGGAAGACCGCCTGTTCCGCAGCTATGCCGACGCCGGCAAGCTGACCGCACGCATCTACGGCATGATCGGCGGCACCGACGCCGACTTCGATGCGCTAGCCAAGAACGGCCCCCTGAAAACCTATGGCAACGACATGTACGCGCTGCGCGCCGTGAAACTGTATTCGGACGGTGCGCTCGGCAGCCGCGGCGCGGCTCTCCTGAAGCCCTACAGCGACGAGCCGCATTCGCACGGCCTGCTGTTCTTCAACGCGGCGCAGATGAACGCGAAGATGAAGAAGGCGATGGCGCGCGGCTACCAGGTCAACGTGCACGCGATCGGCGACGCCGGCAACAAGCAGGTCCTCGACATCTATAAAAAAGAACTGGCGGCGACCAGGAGTGCAGGCCAGCGCCACCGCATCGAGCACGCTCAGGTGGTGACGGCCGCCGACATTCCGCGCTTCCAGGCGCTCGGCATCATCCCCTCGATGCAGCCGACCCACGCCACCTCGGACAAGAACATGGCCGAAAGCCGCGTCGGCGCCGAGCGCATCAAGGGCGCCTATGCCTGGCGCACCTTCCTGCAGCAGGGTTCGCGCGTGGCCTGCGGTTCCGACTTCCCGGTCGAATCGCCGAACCCCTTCTTCGGCATCCACGCCGCCGTCACGCGCCAGGACGCCTCCGGCCAGCCGGTCGCCGGCTGGTACCCGAACCAGGCGATGTCGCTGAAGGAAGCCTTCCGCTGCTTCACGCTCGACGCGGCCTATGCCGGCCACGCCGAAAACACGGTCGGTTCGCTCGAGCCGGGCAAGTGGGCCGACTTCATCGTCATCGACCAGGACTTGTTCCGCATGCCGACCTATGACATCCACAAGACCGGCGTGCTGCAGACCTGGGTGGCGGGCAAACCGGTGTACGAAAAACGGTAAACCGCTGACGATATGGATTGACGCTGTTGTATAGACAAGTCTAGACTCTCAGGATGACGGGGCGGGCGGCATATCGCTCGTCCTTCCCCAATGCCAGGAGCTGCCATGACCCAAGAATCGTCTCACGCTGTCGATCCACGCTTCGATCCAACCCGCTCCATCCGCGCCCCGCGCGGCACGGAACTGTCCTGTAAAAGCTGGCTGACCGAAGCCGCTTACCGCATGTTGCAGAACAATTTAGACGCCGAGGTGGCCGAAGACCCGCAGCGCCTGGTGGTCTATGGCGGCATCGGCCGCGCCGCGCGCAACTGGGAATGCTACGACCAGATCCTGGCCTCGCTGCGCGCGCTGGAAGACGACCAGACCCTCCTCATCCAGTCCGGTAAACCGGTCGGCGTCTTCCAGACCCACGAAAACGCCCCGCGCGTGCTGCTGGCGAACTCGAACCTGGTGCCGAAATGGGCCAACTGGGAGCATTTCAACGAACTCGATCGCCAGGGCCTGTTCATGTACGGCCAGATGACCGCCGGCAGCTGGATCTATATCGGCACCCAGGGCATCGTGCAGGGCACCTACGAAACCTTTGCCGAAGCCGGGCGCCAGCATTTCGGCGGCGACTGGGGCGGGCGCTGGATCCTGACCGCGGGCCTGGGCGGCATGGGCGGGGCGCAGCCGCTGGCCGCCACCTTTGCCGGCGCCGTATCGCTGAACATCGAATGCCAGCAGAGCAGCATCGATTTCCGGCTGCGTACGCGCTACCTCGACAAGCAGGCTAGGGACATCGACGATGCGCTGGCCCTGATTGCCGAGCATACCGGCAAGCGCGAAGCGGTCTCGATTGGCCTGCTCGGCAACGCCGCCGACCTGCTGCCCGAACTCGTGCGGCGCGCCCGCGCCGGCGGCCTGGTGCCGGACATGGTGACCGACCAGACCTCCGCCCACGACCTGATCCACGGCTACCTGCCGCAGGGCTGGACGGTGGAGCAGTGGAAGGCGGCGCAAGCCGATCCCGGCCAGCACGCGCGCCTGAAAGCGGCCGCCGCCGCTTCATGCGCCGTGCATGTGCGCGCCATCCTCGATTTCAAGGAAATGGGCTCGCACGCGGTCGACTACGGCAACAACATCCGCCAGGTGGCGCTGGATGAGGGTGTGGCGAACGCCTTTGATTTCCCTGGCTTCGTGCCGGCCTATATCCGCCCGCAATTTTGCGAGGGGCGCGGCCCTTTCCGCTGGGTGGCGCTGTCCGGCGACCCGGAAGACATCTATAAAACCGACGCCAAGATCAAGGAACTGTTCCCGCAGCACGCGCAGGTGCACCGTTGGCTCGACATGGCGCGCGAGCGCATCGCCTTCCAGGGTCTGCCGGCGCGCATTTGCTGGCTGGGCCTGGGCGAACGCCACCTGGCCGGCCTCGCGTTCAACGAGATGGTGCGCACGGGCGAGCTGAAAGCGCCGATCGTGATCGGCCGCGACCACCTGGACACCGGCTCGGTCGCCAGCCCGAACCGCGAAACCGAAAGCATGCGCGACGGCACCGACGCCGTGTCGGACTGGCCGCTGCTGAACGCCTTGTTGAATACCGCCGGCGGCGCCACATGGGTTTCGCTGCACCACGGCGGCGGCGTCGGCATGGGTTATTCGCAGCATTCCGGCGTCGTCATCGTTGCCGACGGCACCGAGGCGGCGGCCAAACGGCTGGCGCGCGTGCTCGTGAACGACAGCGGCTCGGGCGTCATGCGCCATGCCGACGCCGGCTACGAGACCGCCATCGCCTGTGCCAAGCGCACCGGTTTGAACCTCCCGATGATCAAATAAAAGTACCGAAAACATGAATAACGCATCGCAGCACTGGACCCTGCAACCCGGCGCCTTGACGCTGGCCGACCTGCGCGCCGTCTGGGCCTCGCATTTCCCGATTGCGCTGGCCGCCAGCGCCGCCGCGCCGATCGCCGCCTCCGCCGCCCTGGTCAAAACCATCGTCGACAAGGGCGACCCGGCCTACGGCATCAACACCGGCTTCGGCATCCTGGCCAAGGCCCACATCCGCAACGACCAGCTCGAGCAGCTGCAGCGCAACCTGATCCTGTCGCACGCGGTCGGCACCGGCGAACTCATTTCCGACGCCGTCGTGCGCCTGATTCTGCTCACCAAGATCGGCAGCCTGGCGCGCGGCTATTCGGGCGTGCGCCCGATCATCATCGACACCCTGATTGCCCTCTACAACGCCGGCATCATGCCGGCCATACCCTGCCAGGGTTCGGTCGGCGCCTCGGGCGACCTGGCGCCGCTGGCGCACATGACGCTGGCGATGATGGGTGTCGGCCCGGTGCGCCGCAACGGTGAATTGATGGAGGCCGCCGATGCCCTGGCCGCCGCCGGGATCGAACCGGTGACGCTGGCAGCAAAAGAAGGCCTGGCGCTGATCAATGGCACGCAGGTGTCGACCGCGCTGGCCCTGCATGGCCTGTTCATGGCCGAGCGCCTGGTGGAAGCGGCGATGGTGACCGGCGCCTTGTCGGTCGACGCCGCGCGCGGCAGCGACGCGCCTTTCGATGCCCGCATCCACGCGGTGCGCGGCCAGCCGGGCCAGATCGCCGCCGCCGCCATCTACCGCGAACTGGTGGCCGGCAGCGCGATCCGCGCGTCGCACCTGGTCGGCGACGAGCGCGTGCAGGATCCGTACAGCCTGCGCTGCCAGCCGCAGGTGATGGGCGCCGTGATGGACCTGGTCGGCAATGCCAGCCGCACCCTGCTGATCGAAGCGAACGCCGTCACCGACAATCCGCTCCTGTTCCCTGAAGATGGCGCGATCCTCTCGGGCGGTAACTTCCACGCCGAGCCGGTGGCCTTTGCGGCCGACACGCTGGCCCTCGCCATTGCCGAAATCGGCGCGCTGTCCGAGCGCCGCATCGCGCTGCTGATCGACGCCAACCTGTCGGGCCTGCCAGCTTTCCTGGTGCGCGAGCCGGGCCTGAATTCCGGCTTCATGATTGCCCACGTCACGGCCGCCGCGCTGGCCTCGGAAAACAAGTCGCTGGCCCATCCGGCCAGCGTCGACAGCCTGCCGACCTCGGCCAACCAGGAAGACCATGTCAGCATGGCCACCTTCGCGGCGCGCCGTCTGGCCCAGATGGCGCACAATACGTCGGTTATTGTCGGGATCGAACTGCTGGCCGCAAGCCAGGGCATCGAGTTCCACCGCCCGCTGGCCACATCCACGCATCTGGAGCACGTGCATGCCCAATTGCGCACGCGCGTGGCGCCTTTCGATGCCGACCGCTTCTTCGCGCCGGACATCGAGGCGGCGCGCCTGATGGTGGTCGAGGGCGAGCTGTCAGCATCCTGCAAGGAGTTGTTCGCAATACTGCATCCATAATTTCATCAGCAGGAGTATTCATGGATTTCCGGTTCAAGGCGGGTAGCACCCCGATGCTGCTGTCGATGCCGCATGTGGGCACCGACATTCCCGACGAGGTGGTGGCGCACATGACGCCCTGCGCGCTGGCCACGGCCGATACCGACTGGCACCTGGCCGAGCTCTACGGGGCCGCGGAACGCATGGGCATTTCGACGCTGGCGGCCCGCTGGTCGCGCTATGTCATCGACCTGAACCGCCCGCCGGAGAACACGAATCTGTATCCCGGCCTGGACACCACCGGCCTGTGCCCGGTCGATACCTTCGGGCGCGAGGGCCTGTACCAGGAAGGGCGCGTGCCGGACCAGCTCGAGGTCGCGCGGCGCCTGGCGCGTTACTGGCAGCCCTACCATCGGCAGCTGCGCGCGGAGCTGGACAGGCTGCTGGCGCTGCACGGGCGCGTGGTGCTGTGGGATGCGCACTCGATTGCCTCCCAAGTGCCGCGCTTTTTCGAGGGCCGCCTGCCGGACCTGAACTTCGGCACCGCCGAGGGCAAGTCCTGCGATCCGGGGCTGGAGAATGCCGTGGTCGGCGTGGCGCGCGCCCAGGACCGTTTCAGCACTGCCGTCAACGGCCGTTTCAAGGGCGGCCACATCACGCGCTTCTATGGGCAGCCGGCCAGCGGCGTGCACGCGATCCAGCTCGAGATGGTCCAGTGCCTGTACATGGATGAAGCGCCGCCCTTCGCCTACCGGCCCGAGGTCGCCGCCGAGGTGCAGCCGCTGTTGCAGGACATGATGCAGGCTGCGCTCGACTGGGTGCGCGCATGAATGCGCTGTTCGCGCGCCACGCCTTGCTGCCTGGCGGCTGGCAGGGCGACGTGCTGCTCGAATGGGATGGCCGCGGCAATTTAACCCGCGTCGACGCCGGCGCGCGCCCGCCGATCGGCGTCGCCCGCGCCGAGTATGTGGTGCCGGGCATGGTCAACCTGCATTCGCATGCCTTCCAGCGCGCGCTCGGCGGCCTGACCGAAAAAGCGGGCGATGGGCCGGACAGCTTCTGGACCTGGCGCGACCTGATGTACCGCTTCGCCGCCACCATCACCCCCGAGCAGATCGAAGCCATCGCCGCCCAGCTGTTCGTCGAATGCCTGCGCCACGGCTATACGGCGCTGTGCGAGTTCCACTATATCCAGCGCGATCCCCACGGCGCCTTCTATGCGCGCCCGGCGGAGATGGCCGAGCGCATCGCCGCGGCCGGCCAGCAATCGGGCATGGGCCTGACCCTGCTGCCGGTGCTGTACAGCCACAGCGGCTTCGGCGCGCAGGCCTTGAAGGCGGAACAGGCGCGCTTTCGCACCGATGTCGACGCCGTGCTGCGCGTGGTGGAAGCGCTCGAACCGCTGCGCAGTGGCCAGCTGGAGGTGGGGGCGGCGCCGCATTCGCTGCGCGCAGCCGGCATCGACCAGATCCGCGAGCTGGCCGGCGCCCTGCCCGGTGGGCGGCCGCTGCACATCCACATCGCCGAGCAGCCGGGCGAAGTCGCGCAGAGCATCGCATTTTCGGGGCGCCGCCCGGTCGATTATCTGTTCGAGCACATCGGCATCGATGCGCGCTGGTGCCTGGTCCACGCGACCCACCTGAACGATGCCGAAATCCTGCAACTGGCAAACAGCAGCGCCGTGGCCGGCCTGTGCCCGACCACCGAGGGCAACCTGGGCGACGGCCTGTTCCCGCTGCCGGCCTACCTGGCGGCCGGCGGGCGCTGGGGCATCGGCAGCGACAGCCATGTGTCGCAGAGCCCGGTCGAGGAATTGCGCTGGCTCGAATACGGCCAGCGCCTGGTGCGCGGAGTGCGGAATGTCGCCGCCAGCCCATCCCGGCGCGACGTCGGCCTGAACCTGTGGCAGGATGCACTATCCGGCGGCGCGCAGGCGGCCGGACGGCCGGTGGGCGCGCTCGAGGCGGGGCGGCGCGCCGACCTGCTGGTGCTCGACAGCGCCCATCCGAACCTGGACGGCGTGCTGGACGCCGAGGTGCTGGGCCGGCTTGTTTTCTGCGGCAACGACAACCTGGTGCGCGACGTGCTGGCCGGCGGGCGCTGGGTAGTGCAGGGCGGACGCCACATGGCCCAGGAAGCGATCGGGCGCCGCTACCGGGAAGCCATCAACGAGTTGCGTGAGGTAAGAGCATGAATATCCTGATTCCGTTTGCCGGACTGTCGGCGCTGCCGTGGAAAAATGGCGGCGGCAGCACCACCACGATTGCGGTCGGCCCGCCGGAGGCCGGCTTCGACGACTTCGACTGGCGCGTCAGCCTGGCCACGATTTCCGAGGATGGCCCGTTCTCGCGCTTTCCCGGCGTCGACCGCACCCTGGCGCTGGTGGACGGCCACGGCATGACGCTCGACATCGACGGCGCCGAGCGGGTGATCATCTGCGAAAACGGCCCGGTGCTGGCCTTCGACGGCGACTCGGACGTGGTGGCCAAACTCAATCGCGGCCCGACCACCGATTTCAATGTCATGACCCGCAGCGACCGCTGCTACCACCAGTTCGGGCGCCGCCGCCTGAACGGAAAATCGCGTTTCGTGGCGCGCGCCGACCTGACGATCATGTTCCTGGCCGAGGGCGAAACGCTGGAAATCGCCAGCGAATCGGAACGCATCAACATGGTGCGCTACGACGCCGTGATGTTCGATCCGGGCACGGTCTGGTCGCTCGAGACCACCCAGGCGCTGATTTTCATTGTCGACATTTTCTACTACAGCGAGGAAGACGAAGATGAGTGAGCGCCACGGCCCGCGTTATGACGCGGTGTTTGCGAACGTGAACCTGGCCACGATGGTCGACGGCTACGGCGAGGTCAGGGACGGCGCCATCGCCGTGCACGGGGGCCGCATCGCCTGGGTCGGCGCGCGCCGCGAAGCGCCGCGCGCGGCCGTCATCCACGACTGCGACGGCGCCTGGCTCACCCCCGGCCTGATCGACTGCCACACCCACATCGTCCACGCCGGCAACCGCAGCGAGGAGTGGGAAGCGCGCCTGGAAGGCGCCAGCTACGAGGACATCGCGCGCGCCGGCGGCGGCATCATGGCCACCGTGCGCGCGGTCCGCGCCGCCACCGTGGAAGACCTGCTGCGCGAGAGCGCGCCGCGCGTCTCGCAACTGCTGGCCGAGGGCGTCACCACGCTCGAGATCAAATCGGGCTACGGCCTGAACCTGCAAGGGGAAGCGAACCTGCTGCGCGCCGCGCGCCGCATCGGCGAACTGCTGCCGGTCCGGGTGCGCACCACCTTCCTCGGCGCCCATGCACTGCCGCCCGAATTCGCGGATCGCCCCGACGACTACATCGCCGACGTGGCCGAGCGCATGCTGCCGCTGCTGGTCAAGGAAAAACTGGTCGACGCGGTCGACGCCTTCTGCGAACAGATCGGGTTCAGCATTGAGCAGACCGAGCGCGTGTTCGCCGCCGCCAAACGCCTGAATCTGCCGGTCAAGCTGCATGCGGAACAGCTGTCCGACAGCCGCGGCGCGGAACTTGTGGCGCGCTATGGCGGCCTGTCGGCCGACCACCTCGAGCACCTGAGCCCGGCCGGGATTGCCGCCTTGGCGCAAGCCGGCACGGTGGCCGTGCTGCTGCCCGGCGCTTATTATTTTTTGCGCGAAACGAAGGCGCCGCCGCTTGATGCGCTGCGCGCCGCCGGCGTGCCGCTGGCCATCGCGACCGACTGCAATCCGGGTACCTCGCCGATGACGTCCTTGCTGCTGGCAATGAACATGGCCTGCACCCTGTGGCGCCTGACGCCGCGCGAAGCGCTGCAGGGCGCCACCGTGCACGCCGCGCGCGCGCTCGGCCTGCAAGCCGACATCGGCACGCTGGAAGTGGGAAAACGGGCGGACTTCGCCCTCTGGGACATCGCCCGCCCGGCCGAACTGGCCTACGCGATCGGCTTCAATCCCTGCCATTCGGTGGTCAACGGCGGCGTGATGCGCGAGCGCGACGTGGGACTGCCGGCGGGGTTTTGAATTTCCGGCTTGCCAGGCTTACCGACTGAGCTTGAACACCTGCACCACGCTTGACAGTTCGTCGGCGCGGCGGTGCACGTTCTCGGCCGCCGCGGCAGCTTCCTCGACCAGGGCGGCGTTCTGCTGGGTCATGTCGTCGAGCTTGCCGATGGACTGATTCAGTTCTTCGATACCGTTGCCCTGGGCGCGGCTGTCGGCGCTCATTTCCGTCATGATCCCGGCCACGCTGCGCACCGACTGCAGCAGGTTCGTCATGGTGACGCCGGCCTGGTCGGCCAGCTTGCTGCCGCCATCGACCTCGGCCAGCGAGGCATTGATCACGGCGCCGATATCGCGCGCCGCGGCCGCGCTGCGCTGCGCCAGGGCCCGTACTTCCGAGGCCACCACGGCAAAGCCGCGGCCGTTTTCACCGGCACGGGCCGCTTCGACCGCCGCGTTCAGCGCCAGCAGGTTGGTCTGGAAGGCGATCGCTTCGACGGTGCCGATCATGCCGGCCATCTTCGACGAGGCCTGGCGGATCGCGGCCATCTTGCCGACCACCTCGGCCACCGCCTTGCCGCCGCTTTCGGCCTCGTTCGACGCCGACGCCGACAAGGATGTCACGTGGGCCGAGCGCTCCACATTGGCGCGCACGGCGGTCACGATGGTGTCGACGTTGGCCGCGATTTCCTCGAGCGAGGCGGCCTGGGTCTCGGTGCGGGTGGCCAGGTCGGCGTTGCCGGTGGCGATTTCGCGGGTTGCCCCTGCAATGCTGTCCGAACCATTACGCACCTTGCCGACGATATCGGCCAGGCCCTGGCTGATACCGTTAATCGCCTGCATCAATTGACCGATTTCGTCCCGCCGCCCCACATGCATTTGCGAGGAAAGGTCACCCAGTGCAAGTTTCACCGCCGCCGCGCGCGCTTCGATCAAGGGCTGCGTAATCATGCGCCGCACGCCCTGGTCGACGATGACGCCGAGTACCAGCAAGGGCCACAGCATGCCGAGCAGGTAATTCAGGCGCAGGCCGGCGACTTCTGGCGCCGGCGCGTGCGCGGTCAAGGCCCAGATGCCGGCGGCGCCTGCGGTTCCCGCGACCAGCACGGCGACCAGCGCCAGCTTGAGCGAGACGGGCACCTGGCGGTAGTTGGCAACGTCGAGGCCGACATACAACACGCCAATGACAACACCGCTGCTGTTGAAAATCGGATCGTAATGGGTCATGTACTGGGTGCCGAACAGCGTGGCATAGCCGACATAAGGCCTGCCGGCCATCAGTTCCTTGTAGCCGGGATGCGCACGGTCAAGTGGCGTACCGAGCGGGCGCTCGCCGTTGGGGCGCTTGACCGAGGTAGTGACGCGCACGAAGTCCTGCGCGATCCGTACGAAGAATGTGGAGGTGGCGCCAGTGGTCTGTTTGAACAGGTCCGGCAGCGAGAAGTCCATGTTCAGGACGGCCGACCCGCTTCGCAGTACCGGGGTCGGGGTGCCGTTGATGTCGACGCTGTGCCCGTGATCGACGGTGATCGCGCCTGGCAGTTGTCCATGCAATTGCCTCGCCAGCGCATTGATCTGCGCGGTGAGCGTCCTGAAAACTTTCATCCTGTCTCTCCCCGGGGCGGTACTTGGTAGTTTTATTTCATCTGATAGTAACGCATGGAAGCAAAAAATTGCATTGGACCAACAAAATATGTTCGTTGGATGAAACGCTCTCTGGGGCCCTGGTTCACGCCGAATTGCCATGGTTGCAACAATCTGTCACTCTCACCTTTTTACCGCTGATTAACAGGAGGCAGGATGAAGGCACGCGCACGCTGGCCGCTGGTGATACTGGTAATGCTGGTTTTGCCTGGCTTGCAACATGCTGCCGCGCAGGTCGGCGAAACGGTCTGGATACCGATGCAAGACCCGGGCCTGTTCGGCGACCGCCGCATCCGGCTCGAAGCGACCCTGTTCAAACCGGGCGGGCAGGGGCCTTTCCCGGTCATGGTTTTCAACCATGGCTCCAGCGGCGGACCGATTCCGCCTACCCACACGGAAAATCCGCAGGCGTTTGGCGCCTGGTTGACGGCGAAAGGGGTCGCGCTGATTGTGCCGATGCGTCGAGGGCGTGGAAAATCCGAGGGTAGCAACAAGGAAGAGCCTTCCCCCTGCACCGTCGAGGCGGCAAGGAAAGGCATAGCCTACGCGTCCGCGTCGGTCGATGCGGTGTATGCCTGGCTGGGCCAGCAATCCTGGGCAGCAATGGACAAAGTCATTCTTGCTGGCCATTCTCGCGGTGGCATCCTGGCAACCTTGTATGCGGCCGAACATCCGGGGTCTGCGATTGGGGTGATCAATTTTTCCGGAGGCTGGAAAAACGATGATTGCGGGCCGGTCGACGCCAACCTTGCCTTGTTTGGCGAGGCAGGGGCGCGCAGCCGGATTCCCCATCTTTTCCTGTACGGCCGTGGCGACGCGTTTTATTCGGACGCCGCAATGGCCAGGTATGGCGCTGCCTTCAAGGCAGCCGGTGGCGACCTCAGCTTCAAGCTGCTCGAGGTCGATAAAATCAATGGTCACCAGCTGTTTCATCGCGCACTGCCGTTGTGGGAGAGCAGTGTGGAAGAGTTTTTGGGTCGCTTGCGGGTGACACCTGCAGTGAAATGAGACGCCGAAAAAAGGGGAGCCCTGTAGAGCGCTCCCCTTTTGCGTTTCCTTACTCGCCGCTTTTCTTCCGCGTCACAAACACGCTGGCGATACAGCTGCCGGCAATCAGCACAGCCACCACGGTGAGCGAGGCCTGCACGGGTACGTGGTACCACGGCATGATCAGCATCTTGGTACCGATGAAGGTCAGCACCATGGCCAGGCCATATTTCAGCAGATGGAAGCGGTCAGCCACATCCACCAACAGGAAATACAGTGCACGCAAGCCCAGGATCGCGAACATGTTCGAGGTGAACACGATGAACGGATCGGTGGTGATCGCGAAAATCGCCGGAATCGAATCCACCGCGAACACCAGGTCGGTTACCTCGATCAGGATCAGCACCAGGAACAAGGGCGTGACATAGCGCACACCTGCTTTCGTGACGAAGAACTTTTCTCCGTGGTCGCCCTCGGCCACCTTCAGGTGCCTGCGTGCGAAACGCAGCACGGGATTGTTCGCCACGTCGGGTTCCTGGTCGACCGCCACCAGCATCCGCAGACCGGTGTAGAGCAGGAAAGCGCCGAACAGGTAGAGCACCCAGCTGAATTCGCTCACCACCCAGGCGCCGGCGCTGATCATGATGGCCCGCATCACGATGGCGCCCAGTACGCCGTAGATCAATACCCTGCGCTGGTATTGCTGGGGCACCTGGAAGGCCGTGAAGATCAGCAGGAAGACGAAGACGTTGTCGACCGAGAGCGCTTTCTCGATCAGGTAACCCGAGAAAAACTCGAGCGCCTTCTGGTCGGCGATCTCCGCACCCACCGTCCCTTTCAGGTACCACCACAGACCGCCATTGAACAGCAAGGCCATGCTGACCCAGACCAGGGACCAGATGCCGGCTTCCTTGACGCTGACCTTGTGCGCCTTGTTTCCGCCGAAGACAAACAGGTCAAGCGCCAGCATCACCAGCACGAAGCCGACGAAACCGGCCCACATCGGGCCGCTTGCAATACTTTCCAGGCTATTCATTGAATACTCCACATTCAGCGCGATGTTGAAAAATCGGTCAGGCCGTGATCGGGCACTGTGCCATCATCCGTGGCGTCGGCTATCGACGCAGGGGCGGGCATCCGGTCATGCGAAAACTGGCGGGCGCGTTCAACCTGCTTCACGACAGCGCGGTCCGCACGGTCGGCGGCGCGGTCGATCGCGGCATACAGATCGGCTTCGCATTCCTCGATGATGACTTCGCGTCCGCCACTGAGCTGGACCTGGATCTTGCAGCGCTTGTCGACGCCGCCGCGTGGCCCGTTGATGTCGGACAGCGACACGGCCAGCTTGCGCATATGATGGCGCGCCCAGCCCAGTGCGACGGACAAGCGCTGCTCGGTGTACATGCGTAATGCGATGGTCATGACAAAACCGTTGGATTGAATGGCGACGCGCATGGTGGATCTCCTGTTGGGGTTGAAGACCCGACTATATGGGGTGGCGAAACATCGTACAATCCGAATAATACTTATCGTCGATTCGGTTTTTTCGATGTTTACAGGGGCGACCGTGCAATCACTCAACTACAAACACCTGCGCTACTTCTGGATGGTGGCGAAAACCGGCAGTGTCGCCAAGGCAGCCGCGCAGCTGCATCTGACGCCGCAATCCGTTTCCGGGCAGCTCAGCGAATTCGCGGACACGCTCGGGGTCGAGCTGTTTCGTCGGGCCGGCCGCAACCTGGAGCTGACCGATACCGGTCGCCGGATTGTCAGCTTCGCCGAGGACATCTTCAACACGGGCGATGAGTTGCTCGAGCTACTGCGCGACAAGACCCTGACGGCCACGAGGTCGTTTCGTGTCGGCTGCGCCGACTCGGTGTCGAAGCTGATCGCATGCAAGTTGGTGGAACCGGCCTTGAAACTGCGCGAGCCGGTCAAGCTGATCTGCCGTGAAGGCAGGCTCGACAGCCTGATTGGAGACCTTGCGGTACACCGGCTCGATCTGGTGATCGCAGACCGGCCGATCCCGGCGCATTTCAGCGTGCGTGCCTACAATCACCTGCTTGGCGAAAGTGCCATGACCGCGTTCGCGACGCCGGCGCTCGCTGCCGGACTGAGCGGGGAGTTTCCCGGCTGCCTGCACGAGGCGCCCATGCTCTTGCCCGGCGAAGATTTCGCCATCCACCACCGTCTGTTGAGATGGCTGGAAAGCAGCGATGTGCACCCGCGCGTGGTCGGGGAGTTCGACGACAGCGCCATGATGAAAGCCTTCGGCCAGTCCGGTGCAGGGGTGTTTTTTGCGCCTGCCGTGATTGCGCCGAATGTATGCAGCCAATACAAGGTGGTCGCACTCGGTCAGGTTGATTCTGTTGTCGAGCAGGTGTATGCCATCAGTACGGAACGGCGCATGAGCCATCCGGCAACCGTGGCGATCAGCACCATGGCGCGCGACCAGCTGTTCGTCTGAGTCTTCGCTTCACAGCGACTGCAGCTTCGAACGCATTGCCGTTACTTCCCGGTGCAATATGCGCTCGGCATGAAAATCATTTTCGCGCTGGGCCGCGATGGCGTGCAGGCTGCGGGTGTAGTTGTCGAGGCGGGTGCGCAGCCAGGCTTTGTAGAGCCGCCTGGCGACCGGTTTCAGGATGCGAGTCATGGCGTCTTCCTTATGCGAAGAGCACATTTTCATTGCGGCCCATCTATTGCACTTGTGCTAACTCAATCGTGCGACAGCCGGTTTCATCATTTGACGAACCTCAAGTTGCCAATCTACAGCTCGGTAATTATAGGTATCAGACAAGCGGTAAGAGAGGTAAGCAATTGTAAGAACAACCACTTTCCACGAGCTCACGCGGCTATAGTGAACTCGATTTCCGGTCTCCCCTCCCCATCCTAAAAAATGGGTTCGCCCACGGCGCCTCACGGTCCCGTGGGTTTTTTCTTGTGCGGCGGCTTTACATTACAGTGCGCGGCGCGCCAGGTGGTCGAGCGACTCGCCGGTGACACGGCAGATGCGCCACTCCGGCAGGATCTCGGCGCCCATCGTCTCGTAAAAGCCGATGGCCGGCGCGTTCCAGTCCAGCACCGACCACTCGAAGCGGCCGCAGTTGCGCTCTACCGCCAGCTGCGCCAGGCGCGACAGCAATTGCGTGCCATAGCCCTTGCCGCGATGCGACTGGCGCACGTACAGGTCTTCCAGGTACAGGCCCTTCTTCGTGAGGAAGGTCGAGAAATTATGGAAGAACAGGGCGAAGGCGACGACTTCGCCGTTCTCCTCGCCGACGATCGCCTCGCAGGCGGGACGCATGCCGAACAGGCCTTCGTGCAGCAGCTCTTCGGTGGCGACGACCATGTGCTCGAGTTTTTCGAACACGGCCAGTTCGACGATCATGGCGTGGATGTGGGTAACGTCGGCGGGTTCAGCGGGGCGGATGGAAAAATGGGTGACGGCGGTCATGGGGTTTCGATGGCGTTGTTGACGTTATTCAGGGTTGCGGAGGCGAGCGGTTTGGCAGCGGGTGCGCGCAGGGCCCAGGCCACGCTGGCCAGGCACAGAATCATGCCCAGGAACTCGATGGGGCCGGGGCGATAGGCTTCCAGCTTGATCGACAGCAGCACCGACAGCACCGGCGTGATGACGCCGATATACACGGCTTTCTGCGGCCCGATGCGGTTGATCAGCGTGAAATAGGCCAGGAAGGCGATGACCGAGCCGAACAGCGACAGGTAGATCAGGCCGAGCGTATACGTGAGGCTGGGCGGCGCCACGAAGCGCTGGCCGGTCAGGACGACATACAGCCCGACCATGAGCGTACCCCACAGCATCGACCAGGCGGTGGTCAGCATCACGTTGCTCGACTCCTTGCGGATATTCCCGACGACGATGCTGCCGGCCGAGCTGGCGATGGTGGCGACCAGCGCCAGTACCACGCCCAGCAGGAATTGTCCGCTGCCGCCCGCCTGCATGTCTTGCCAGGCGCTGCCGATCGAGTGGTAGAAGAGCAGGCCGACGCCGCAGATGGCCGCCGCGCCCGTGGTCCAGGTGCGCGGTGCGATCGGCGTGCCGTGGAAGACGCGCCCGAGCAGCGGCGTCCAGAACACCATCAGCGCGAACAACACGGCGACCAGGCCGGACACCACGACTTCTTCGGCCTGGTAGGTGCAGATATACGACAGGCCGAAGGTGGCCAGTCCCTGCAGCATCAGCCATTTCTGGGTGCGCCAGGGCAATTGCAGCTTGTGGCCGCGCATCATGCAGATGGCGAACAGGGTGGCGGAAGCCAGCGCGAAGCGGTAGACCACCGACACCGACGGCGGCACTTCGCCCAGCTGCAGGGTGATGGCCCAGAAGGTCGAACCCCAGATCAGCGAGGCGATGATGAACAGGACGGAAGTAGGCATCGCGGGAGTATACGTGCTTTCCGCCCCGCAAGGGAACTGCCGCTCCTGGGCTAGTGCGTTACCCGTGTCTGGTAACCGTTGCTCACCAGGCGCACGCGTTCGCCGGGGCGGAACAATTCGTCCGCCGCCTGGGTGATGGCGCGCAGCTCGCCACTGTCGAGCTTGACGGTGATTTCGAAACCGGGACGCTGATTCGCGCTCGCCTCGACCCGCTGGCCGAGCAGGCCGCCGGCGATGGCGCCGACGATGCTGGCCGCCGCCGAGCCGCGGCCGCTGCCCGCGTGCGAGCCGGCGATGCCGCCGAGCGCCGCGCCGCCCATGGTGCCGACGCCCGATTCCGGGTTGACGATGACGACATTGCGCACCGATTCGACGGTGCCGGTACGCACGACCTGCTCGTTCTGGGTCTGGTAGGCACGGTAGACGCTGGCAGAGGGCGGCGGCGTGGCGCAGCCGGCCAGCAGGGCCGCGCAGAAGAGGGCGAGGGTGGGTTTCATGGCGGTCTCCGAAAAGCGCAAGGTGCTCCCGAAAAGTCTACTCCTGCCGGCGCCAGCGCGCGAGGTCAATAGGCCACGTTCAACCGGCGGTACAGGAAGCCCAGCACGAACAGCGGGCCGATCAGCAGGAAGCGCAGGTCATCCAGAAACGAAGGTTTCTTGCCCTCGATTTTGTGGCCGATGAACTGGCCGATCCAGGCCACCACGAAGATGGCGATCGACAGCGGCAGCACCGTCATCGGCGGCATGATCGCCAGGATCCCCAGCATCAGGGCCGACATCGCCAGCATGCCGTAAGCAAATGGCTTTGACAGCTGGAAGTAGTACCACATCGCCCAGCCCACCGCCGCCAGCGCCGCCACCGGGTGGATGGTCCACAGGATGCCCAGCAGCGAAAACACGATCAGCGGCACGCACACGAAGTGAAAGCGCTCGTTGGTCGGGTTGCGGTGGCTGTCGCCGTACTGCTCGAGCAGGGCGTGGATGTTGCGCTGGTTGCCTTCATTGCGCGGCTGTGCGGTCTGGTCCATGGAAGTCTCCGGCGATGTTCACACTGATGCCTGGGATTCTACACCGCCAGCCACGGCCGGACGCGCCCCCAGCCGCATCTGCGGATGGCTGGCGAACAGTTCCGATACCCACTCCACAAAAACGCGTACCTTGGCCGACATGTGGCGGTTCTGCGGGTAGACGATGTGGACCGGCAGCGGGTCGCTCGTCCAGTCCGGCAGCACCGGCACCATCCGTCCTTCCGCGACATGGCTGGTCAACAGGTAATCGGTCATCTGGATGATCCCGAGGCCTGCCAGGCCCGCCTTGACATACGCATTCGAGTCGTTCAGCGCGATCACGCCCGGCATCGGCACCTCGATGCGTTCGCCGTCGCGGTTGAAATCCCAGTCGTAGACCTTGCCCGTCTTGGCCGAAAAATAGTTGACGCAGCGGTGCTGCGCCAGGTCGTGCGGATGGCGGGGAACGCCGAAGCGCGCCAGGTAGGAGGGGGAGGCGGCGGTGACGAAGTGGATGATGCCGACGCGCCGCGCGATCAGGCTGGTGTCGAACAGGGGGCCGCCACGCACCGCGCAATCGACACCTTCCTCGACCAGGTCGACCGGGCGGTCGGTGCTGTCGAGTTCGAGCGTGATGTCGGGATAGCGCTCGAAAAAGGCCGGCAGGGCCGGCACCAGGATCTCGCTCGACAGACCGGTGGGCGTGCCGACCCGCAGCCGGCCGCTCGGATTGATGCGCATGCGCGACAGCGATTCCTCGGCCTCGCGCACATCCGACAGGATGCGTACGCAGCGCTCGTAATAGGCGGCGCCATCCGAGGTGACCGTGACCTGGCGCGTGGTGCGGTGCAGGAGCTTGGCCGAGAGCGCCTTTTCCAGCGCCTGCACCAGGGTCGACACGCTGGCCTTGGGCAGGTTCAGCAGCTCCGCAGTGCGCGTAAAACTGCCGGTATCGACCACCTGGACGAACACTTCCATCGCCTGCAATTTGTTCATGATTCCCTCGCCGACGCCAATGCGCCGCCATTTTATCGGCTATTGTTCGCGAATTGCGAACAATGATTTCACTATTGCCGTCTTTATCAGATTGTAGACGAGGTCTATAGTGAGCGTACTGACACACACAACTTCGCCCCACGGCGCCAGGAGCAGCATCATGAAACACGCGGATTCGGTAATAGGCACGATTGCACTGGCGCTCGGCACGCTGGCGATGGCCGGCGTGATCGCCAGCGGCGCCTACGGCCAGGCCGCCGGCGCCGAGGCCCGTGGCGTGCATGCATTGACCACCGTGCTGGCGTCCGCACCACAGGAAACCCGATGAACGCGCCACTCGACAGCCGCAGCCTGGCGGCCGACGCGGTGCGTGTGCGCGAACTCGAAGTCGCCGGCGAGCAGGGTCCGCTGAAAGCGCGCCTGTACGCGGCCGGCGTCCCCTCCAAGCGCGACACCTTGATCGTCTTCTTCCACGGCGGCGGTTTCGTCAAGGGCGACCTCGACGACGCCGACGGCTTCCTGCGCCACCTGGCCGACGCCAGCGGCTCGCAAGTCATCCTCGCGTCGAACTACACGCTGGCCACCGTGCGTCCCTTCCCGGCCGCGGTCGAGGATGCCCATGCGGTGCTGTTGTGGGCCAAGAAGAACAAGACGAAACTCGGCTGGAACGGCAAGCGCATGCTGGTGGCCGGGATCGAGGCCGGCGCCAACCTGGCGGCGGTGTGCGCGCTGATGGCGCGCGACCGCGGCGCCCCGAAACTCGACGGGCAAATCCTGCTGATGCCGATGCTCGACCCCGGCCTGTCGACCTGCTCGATGCGTGAAATGCCGCTCTGCCCGGACAAGGAAAAACTGGCAGACAGCTGCGCCGCCGCCTACCGCGGCTACCTGCCGAACGCCGCCGACCGTACCCACCCCTACGCCTCGCCGCTGCAATCGAGCCGGCTGAAGAACCTGCCGCCGGCCCTGATCCTGTCGGCCGAGGACGACCCCTTGCGCGACGAAGCCGAAGCCTACGGCGAAAAGCTGGCCAGCTTCGGCGTTGCCGCCACCGTGCGCCGCCTGCTGCCGGCGCCGCAGCAGGCCGACGACCGCAACGAATGCGCCTGCGAAGGCGCCGCGCTGAGTGAAATCGCGACCTTCATCGCAAGCCTCTGCGGGCAGGAGGCCCCGCCCGGCTAAGCCAGCACCTTTCCCCGGCATTCCCATCATCGATTGACAGGACCCGCGCCCTACCATGGGCGCGGCGAGCCCCCTTTTACCCGCGCGTTTGCCAGCATGCGCGCCGGGAGGGACGGGTGTCGCCTGCTGATTAACATTCTCGCAATAAAAAAGAGGCCATCATGAAAAACCAACACGTAATTAAAACCGTCCGTCCACTGTTTGCGGCCCTCGCGGCAGCCGGCCTGCTCGCCGCGACGCTGGCGGGCTGCGGCGACGCCAACAGCAAGGCCGCGGCCGCCCCGCCGCCGCCGCCGGTCTCGGCTGCCCTGGTGCTGGAGCAAGCGGTCGCCGAAACCCAGGAGTTTTCGGGACGGCTGGAAGCGGTGGAACGGGTCGAGATCCGTTCGCGTGTCAGCGGTTTCATCACCGCGGTGAACTTCAAGCCGGGCAGCGAAGTCAGGAAGGGCGATGTCCTGTTCATCGTCGACCCGCGTCCTTACCAGGCCGAGGCGAACCGCGCATCCGCCGCGGCGGCCTCGGCGCGCGCCAAGCTGGAACTGGCGCGGCGCGAGCTGACCCGTGCCGAAAGCCTGCTGGCGGACAAGGCGATCGCCAAACGCGAGTTCGACGAAGCCTTCGCAGCGCAGAAGGAACTCGAGGCGAATGCCGGCGCCGCCCAGGCGCAATATGAATCGGCGCGCCTGAACCTGGCCGACACCCGCGTGGTGGCGCCGATCGACGGCCGCGTCTCGAAAGCCGAGATCACGCTCGGCAACCTGGTCGACCCGACTGCCGTGCTGACGTCGGTCGTATCCATGAAACGCATTTACGCCAGCTTCGACGGCGACGAGGAAACCTACCTGCGGATCGGCGCCCGCGCCCAGCAGGGCATGCCGGTGGCGGTACGTGTCGGCCTGGCCAACGAGCAGGGCTTCCCGCACGAGGGCCGGCTCGAGTTCGTCGACAACCAGCTCGACGCCCGCACCGGCAGCGTGCGCATGCGCGCCCTGTTCGAGAACGACAAACGCACGCTGGTGCCGGGCCTGTTCGCACGGGTCCAGCTGGGCGCGGCCGACAGCCGCAAGGAGGTCCTGATCAGCGACCGCGCCGTCAGCACCGACCAGAGCCGCAAGTTCGTGGTCGTGGTCGACGCCGCCAACAAGGCCGAATACCGGCAAGTCACGCTGGGCCCGGTCATCGACGGCCTGCGCGTGGTGCGCACGGGCTTGAAAGCAGGCGAGAAAATCGTCGTCAATGGCCTGCAGCGCGTGCGTCCGGGCGAGCCGCTGGCGCCGAAACTGGTGCCGATGGATGCGGCGCTGGCGCTGGCTTCCGCCTCGCAAGCCAAGGAGTGATGCGATGAATTTCTCGCGCTTCTTCGTCGACAAACCGATTTTTGCGGTGGTGCTGTCGGTGCTGATTTTCGTGGCCGGCCTGATTGCCATCTTCCGCCTGCCGGTGTCCGAATATCCTGACGTGGTGCCGCCTTCGGTGGTGGTGCGTGCGCAATACCCCGGCGCCAACCCGAAAGTGATCGCCGAAACGGTGGCCGCGCCGCTGGAAGAGCAGATCAACGGGGTCGAGAACATGCTCTACATGTCCTCGCAAAACACCTCGGATGGCGCCCTGATGCTGACCCTGACCTTCGCCATCGGCACCGACATCGAGCAGGCCGAGTCGCAGGTGCAGAACCGGGTCCAGCGCGCGCTGCCGCGCCTGCCCGAGGAGGTGCGCCAGATCGGCGTCACCACCGTGAAAAGTTCGCCGAATCTCACCATGGTGGTGCACCTGAAGTCGCCCGACGGCCGCTATGACGACCTCTACCTGCGCAATTACGCGACCCTGAACGTCAAGGATCGCCTGGCCCGGCTGAACGGCATGGGCGAGGTGCAGCTGTTCGGCTCGGGCGACTACGCGATGCGCGTCTGGCTCGACCCGCAAAAGGTCGCCGCGCGCGGCCTGGTCGTGGGCGACGTCGTCGACGCCATCCGCGAGCAGAACGTGCAGGTGGCGGCCGGCGTGATCGGCCAGGGACCGAGCAAGGGCGCCGAGTTCCAGCTCACCGTGAATACCCAGGGCCGCCTCGAGTCGGTCGAAGAGTTCGGCGCCATCATCGTCAAGACCGGCGACGACGGCGCGACCACCTTGTTGAAAGATGTGGCGCGCCTGGAGATGGGCTCGAATTCGTACGCACTGCGTTCGCTCCTGAACAACAAGTCGGCGGTCGCGATCCCGATTTTCGAGGCGCCGAATGCGAATGCGCTGCAATTATCTACCGACGTGCGCGCCACGATGGCCGAGCTGTCGAAAGAGTTTCCGGAAGGCGTCGAATACAGCATTGTGTACGACCCGACCCAATTCGTGCGGGAGTCGATCGACTCCGTCATCGTCACCCTGTTCGAGGCGATCGTGCTGGTCGCGCTGGTGGTGATCGTGTTCCTGCAAAGCTGGCGCGCTTCGCTCATTCCGCTGCTGGCGGTGCCAGTGTCGGTGGTCGGCACCTTTGCCGTGATGCTGATGTTCGGCTTCTCGATCAACACGCTGTCCCTGTTCGGCCTGGTGCTGGCGATCGGCATCGTGGTCGACGACGCCATCGTCGTCGTCGAGAACGTCGAGCGCAACATCACTGACGGCCTGTCGCCGCGCGACGCGACGATCCAGGCCATGCGCGAAGTGTCGGGACCGATCATTGCGATTGCCCTGGTGCTGTGCGCGGTGTTCGTGCCGATCGCTTTCGTGTCCGGCCTGACCGGCCAGTTCTACCGCCAGTTCGCGCTGACCATCGCCATTTCCACGGTGATTTCGGCCTTTGCTTCGCTGACGCTGGCGCCGGCTTTGTCAGCCGCGCTCTTGAGATCCCACGATGCGCCGAAGGACCGCGCAACGCGCATCATCGACCGCATCTTCGGACGCTTCTTCGCCGCCTTCAACCGCTTCTTCGGGCGCGCCTCGACCCGCTACGAAGGCGGCGTGCAGACCGTATTGCGCCGCAAGACCCTGTCGCTGGCCGTGTACGCTCTGCTGGCCGTGGCCGCGCTGTTCATGTTCAAGGCGGTGCCGCCGGGCTTCGTGCCGCAGCAGGACAAGGCTTACCTGATCGGCTTTGCCCAGCTGCCGGACGCCGCCTCGCTGGACCGCACCGACGCCGTGATCCGCAAGATGTCGGCCATTGCCCAGGAAATCCCCGGCGTCGAATCGTCGATCGCCTTCCCTGGCCTGTCGATCAACGGCTTCACCAATGCCCCGAATGCCGGCATCGTGTTCACGGGCCTGAAACCGTTCAGCGAACGCACAGGCAAGGACCAGACGGCCGAAGCCATCGCCGCGGAAATCAACAAGCGCATGGGCGCCGTCGAAGACGCCTTCGTGATGGTGCTGTCGCCGCCGCCGGTAAATGGCCTCGGCACGACCGGCGGCTTCAAGATGATGCTGGAAGACCGCGGCAACCTGGGTTACGACGCGCTGTACAAGGCAACCCAGGCGATGCAGGCGAAAGCCTGGGCCGAACCGCGCCTGCAAGGCGTGTTCTCGAGCTTCCAGATCAACGTGCCGCAGCTGTACGCGGACGTCGACCGGGTGAAAGCCAAGCAGATGGGCGTGCCTTTGGCGAGCATCTACCAGACCTTGCAGGTGAACCTCGGCTCGCTCTACGTGAACGACTTCAACAAGTTCGGCCGTACTTATCAGGTGCGGGTCCAGGCGGACGCTCCCTTCCGCTCGCAGCCCGAGCAGATCGCCCAGCTGAAAGTCAGGAGCAGCAAGGGAGAGATGATCCCGCTGTCGTCGCTGATGCAGGTGAAGGACACCTATGGTCCGGACCGCGTGCAGCGCTATAACGGCTACGTGTCGGCCGACATGAACGGCGGCCCGGCCCCGGGCGTGTCTTCGGGCCAGGCCCAGGCCATCATGGAGCAGATCGCGAAAGAGACGCTGCCCAAGGGGATCGCCTACGAATGGACCGACCTGACCTACCAGGACATCCTGTCCGGGAACACGATGATCTATGTCTTCCCGCTGTGCGTACTGCTGGTGTTCCTGGTGCTGGCGGCCCAGTACGAAAGCTGGACGCTGCCGCTGGCGGTGATCCTGATCGTGCCGATGTCGATCCTGTGCGCGCTGGCCGGCGTCAAACTCACCGGCGGCGACAACAACGTGTTCACCCAGATCGCGCTGTTCGTGCTGGTGGGCCTGGCCTCGAAGAACGCGATCCTGATCGTGGAATTCGCTCGCGAGCTGGAACACCATGGCCGCAGCGTGGTCGACGCCGCCCTGGAGGCGAGCCGCCTGCGCCTGCGTCCGATCCTGATGACCTCGATCGCCTTCATCATGGGTGTGCTGCCGCTGGTGTTTTCCAGTGGCGCCGGCGCCGAAATGCGCCATGCGATGGGTGTGGCCGTGTTCGGCGGCATGCTGGGCGTGACCTTCTTCGGCCTGTTCCTGACGCCGCTGTTCTACGTCCTGCTGCGCACGTTCGCAAAACGATTTGAAAAGCCGGTCGCGCATGTTGCGCCGGCCGTGCACCAAGAAGGAGTTGCGCAATGAACAAGATGATCGCAAGGGGCATGGCCCCGCTGATGGCCGCGCTGCTCCTCTCCGCCTGCGCGGCGCCCGCCTTCCGCCAGCCGCAGATGGAGGTGCCGGTCGCGTTCAAGGAAGTGTCCGACGCGCCGCGCCTGGCCGCCGACGGCAGCCTGTGGCGGCCGGCCCGTTCGAGCGAAGCCCAGGCCCGCGGCGAGTGGTGGCTGGCCTTCCAGGACCCGGCCTTGAATGGACTGGTCGGCGAGGCGACGCGCAACAATGCCAGCCTGGCCGTGGCCGCGGCCCGCGTCAAGCAGGCGCGGGCGATCGCCGGCATCGCGCAGGCCGATCGCGTGCCGCAAGTGGGGCTGGGCGTCGGCGCCCAGCGCGGACGCGCCTCAAACGAGGCCCCTGCGCGCAGCACCTACACGGCCAGCCTCACTGCCAGCTATGAAGTCGACCTGTTCGGCCGGGTGGCAGCGAACGTCGAGGCGGCGCGGCGGGACGCCGGCGCTGTCGAGGCGAACTACCGGTCGGTGCTGCTGTCGCTGCAGGCGGACGTGGCCCAGACCTGGCTGCGCCTGCGCACGCTCGACGCCGAACTCGAGACCCTCGAACGGGCAGTACGCCTGCGCGAGGAAAGCGTGGCGATCAATGCTCGCCGCTTCGAGCTGGGCGCCATCGGCGAATTCGACCTGGCGCGCGCGCGCACCGAGCTGGCGACGACCCGCGCCGAAGCCGTCGGCCTGCAGCGCCAGCGCACCACGGCCGAACATGCGCTGGCGGTGCTGCTGGGGCGGCCGGCGGCGCATTTCACGGCGGCCGCCAACCCGCTGCCCGACACCGCCGCGCTGCCCGTCATCCCGGCCGGGCTGCCCTCGACCCTGCTCGAGCGCCGTCCCGATATCGCCAGTGCCCAGCGCAGCATGGAGGCGGCGAACGCCCGCATCGGCGTGGCGCGCGCGGCGATGTTCCCGGCGCTCGACATCAGTGCCGCGGGCGGCGGCGTCGGCGGCGCGCTGTCGCAGGCCTTCAAATGGAGCAGCGGTTCCTGGGTGCTGGGCGCATTGTTGTCGCTGCCGGTGATCGACGGCGGGCGCAATGCCGCCAATGTCGCGCGCAGCGAGGCGGGGCTGGAAGAAGCGGTCGGCGCCTGGCGCGAGAGCGTGCTGGGCGCCTTTGCCGAAGTCGAGGACAACCTGGCCGGCCTGCGCATCCTGGGCGAGCAGGGCGCGCAGCTCGATGAGGCGGTGCGTTCGGCGCGGCGCTCGGCGGAACTGGCGCGCAAGCTGCATGACGCCGGCCGCTCGAGCTACCTCGACCTGCTCGACGCCCAGCGCAACCTGGCCGCGGCCGAACGCAGCGCGGTCCAGCTGCGCGGCAGCCGCGCCATGACGACGGTGGCGCTGATCCGCGCCCTGGGCGGCGGCTGGGGCTAGAATGGACGCATGACCATCCCGTCGACACTGCTGACCGGCCTGGCGCCGGTACTGCGGCCAGATACGCGCATCCTCATCCTGGGCAGCTTCCCCGGTGCCCAATCCCTCGCCGCCGGCCAGTACTACGCGCATCCGCGCAACCAGTTCTGGCCGCTGGTCTCCCAGTTGGCCGGGGAGGAGCTGGCAGTCTTGCCGTATGCCGAGCGCCTGGAGCGCCTGCTGGCGCACGGCTTCGGCCTGTGGGACGTGCTCGGCGCCTGCGAGCGCGAAGGCAGCCTCGATTCGGCCATCCGCCAGCCGGCCGCAAATGATTTCGAGCGCCTGCGCAGCCTGTGCCCGCAATTGCGGACGGTCGGCTTCAACGGCCAGGCCTCGGGCAAGTTCGCCCCCCAGTTCGCGCAGGCCGGCTACCGGACCGTCGTGCTGCCCTCGAGTTCTCCGGCGCACATGACGCTGAGCTTCGAGCAGAAGCTGCAGCTGTGGCGGCAACTGACGGACGGCAGCGCGGCCGCGCCTGCGCAAGCCGATTTGTTTTGACCGGCAGCGAACTGAGCAGCTACGCAACGGATTCGTGCGCTTTGCACGCGCCAGGCGGCAAAAGCTGACCCAGCCATACGTGGTTTCGCCAACCGTGTTACACTGTGTTCAGTCGAAGGAGTTCTGGTGAAGGTTTCACTGAACTTCAGAGACATCCCGCAACAGCCCGCAGTGCGATATGTGTAATGTCGCCGCGACCAGCAAAGCGGGATTGTGATTCGAGATACGTTGGTCGACTTACACGATGGAGGCACTACGCAGATAGCGTGGGCGTCCAGGGCTCCGCACCACGCAGATAGCATGGGCTGGGGCAGCGATACAAGCATTGGCAATACATTGAAACGAAGCCCGCAGCAAGCGGGCTTTTTTTTCTGTCCCACGCAGGTCGGCGTCCGGCTGCAGTCCCGGATCGAAGCCGCCGCCGTTCAAGTATCCGCCAGATAGCGGCCCATCCACTCTTACTTTCGATCCAGTCGCAGTGAAGGACTGGCATCCAGCAGCATCGTCGCGGCGCCGTCATCTTGCGCCTAGCAGAACAACCTCTAAAAGGAAAAAACATGGCAAAAGAAGAACTCATCGAAATGAACGGTCTCGTCACCGAAGTGCTGCCGGAACTGCGTTTCCGCGTCGACCTCGAAAACGGCCACAAGCTGATCGCCTACACCTCGGGCCGGATGAAGAAAAACCACATCCGCATCCTGATGGGCGACAAGGTCACGCTCGAACTGTCGCCGTACGACCTGAACAAGGGACGCATCGTGTTCCGTCATATCGAAACCCGCGGCGCCCCGGCGCCACGTACCGGCGGCTTCCAGCGCCGTCGTTAAGCAACACGCAGTAAAGCGGTTCAGCGCGGGCGCGGCATATTTGCCGCGCCCGTTGCGTTTGAAGTGCGTAAATTCTCCAGTTTCGCTACATAGCGCTCGCGTGTGTCCGCACGCACGCTGGTGTCGCGCGCCAGCGCCAGCTGCTTGAGTGCCGGCTCGCGCTCTCCCAGCCCCAGGTGGGCCACCCCCAGCCAGAAATGAAACTCGTCGTTGTAGGGCGCACGCGCCACTTCGCGCGCGAACAGGGCGCGGGCGCGTGCGAAGTCCCTGGCGCGCCAGGCGTCCATCCCCTGGTCGAAATAGTGGAAGGGCGGGGCCGGATACAGCCGGGTGATGCGTTGCGCCAGCAGGTCCGCTTCCGCGGTCTTGCCGTTCGCGGCCAGCAGCGGCGCCAGGTTCTGCATCACGACCAGGCTGTCGGGCTGGCGTTCGAGGGCGGCGCGGTAGGCGCGTTCGGCCAGCAGCGGCCGGTTGCTGCGCTGGTAGACGACGCCGAGCGTGTTGTATGCCGGTACGCTCGACGGCCGTGCCTGCAGCGCCGCCCGCGCCCACCAGTAGGCGTCGGTCGTGCGTCCCTCGGCCAGTTCCTCGACGGCGCGGTTGTTCATGTAGAGCGCAACGATATCGGCTTGCTCGAGCGCGCGCGTGCGCATCTGGCCGGCATCCGCCGAGGGCAGGAAATCGACCGTCAGCCCGCCGTCCGGATCGTGCACATTCCCTCCGGACGGGCGCGCCGCCAGGTGGATGTTGACATGGTCGCTGACGAGATAGAGCGCATTCGCGCGGGTCCAGGTTTCGTTGGCCTGCACGCTCTGGAAGCGCACCGGCATGCCCAGTTCGCGCGCGAAGGCGGCCGTCATGATGACGAGCGACAGGCAGTTGCCCGAGCGCGCCGCATAGGTCTCGGCGGCGGTCCTGGTGCGCGTGGCGTCGTAGTCGAGCTGCAGCTCGCGCTTGTCGTAGAGCGCTTCGAGCAGGCCGCGTACCGCGCCCTTGTCACGCAGCTTGGCCTGGAACTCGGGGCTGCCCAGGTGCGCCGACATGGCGGGACTCAGGGTAAACAGATCGGAAGCCGTGACCGGCACGGCCGGGGCGGCGAAGGCGCCATCGTCGAACAGGCCGGGGGGCAGGGGCGCTTGTGGCGGCGCGCTGGCGCAGCCGGCCAGGAATGTGCACAGCAGCAGGGACCAGGATCGCATTGCGCCTCCGTGACGGGGATTTTTCCCAGTATCGGCCGCTTGCGCGGCGCTGTCAAAGCATGCAGCGTTCTCAGTGGTCGTCGTGCAGGGCTTCTTCCAGTTCTTCCAGCAGTTCGGCCGTTTCGTCCTCGTCGAGCGACAGGTAGGCCTGGGCGCGCGCGCCGCCCTTGTCCCATTCCGGCGAGCCGGCCAGGCCGCGGTAGCGGCAGATCGCGCGTTCAGCCAGCAGCGACAGCGCCACCAGCGAACGCACCGCATCGGACGTTGCCTCGTCCTCGAGCACCGCATGGTCGTGGTGGTGCAGGATGGCCCAGGACACATCGCTCGACAGGCCCCAGTTACGCGCCAGCAGGGTGCCGACGGCGGCGTGGTTGGTGCTGTGGCGCTCGTCCTCGACTGCCGTGAAGGCGCGCTGCGCTTCGGCGCCGGCGTCGAGGAAGGTCGATTCGTAGCCAGGAAAGCGGTTCATCAGGAGCGGCATGCCGATGTCGCAAAACAGGCCGAAGGTGTGGGCGATGTCGGGTGCGCCGATGCGCAGGCGGCGCGACAGGAACACCATCGCGTGCGAGCGCCGGGTCGACACGTCCCAGAAATTCGCCAGCGCCGGACTGTCGGCGGGAATGGCCTGGCGCGCCAGCAGGCCGGTCATCAGCGCCGCCACCTGGTTAATGCCGAGGAACAGGATGGCCTGCTCGATCGACTTGGCGCGGCGTCCGCCGAAGAGCGAGGAATTGGCCAGTTTCAGCAGTGCGCCGGCCATGCCGACGTCACGCGCGACGATGCGCCCGATGCGTGCCAGCGAGGGGTCGGGCGATCCCAGCTCGGCCTGCAGGTCGGCCAGCAGGCCGGGACGGGGCGGGATGCGGATCGATTTGATCAGCTCTTCCACGGGATCCCCTGCGGCCGGGGCGCGGGCAAGGCGCCCTGGCATTGCTTGAACGGCAGCTGTACTCATGGGAAGAGGTGTTCAGGAGAAATAAAAGCGAAGTTCACCACTATAAACCAGGTTAAATTTCCATGCAGCAACAGGTTGCCTTGTGTGGCAAAACGGACAGAACGGTGTTGCGAACATGCCTAGAATCGCCTGCATGAACCTCAATATGACCCCGACACGCCTGGCAGGAATCGATTTCACGGCCCCGTCCGAGGAGGTGGCGCGCCGCCTGATCGGCGTGGTGGTGCTGGTTGACGGCGTCGGCGGGCGCATCGTCGAGACCGAGGCCTACGATCGCGAAGATCCGGCCTCGCATGCCTTTTCCGGGCCGACCGAGCGCAACATGGCCATGTTCGGCCCGCCCGCGCACGCCTACGTGTATCGCTCCTACGGCATCCACTGGTGCCTGAACTTCGTCTGCCGCGAGGAGGGACATGGCGCCGGGGTGCTGATCCGGGCCATCGAACCGCTGGCCGGACTCGATGCCATGCGCGCACGGCGCGACGTGCAAGACCCGGTGCAGCTGTGTTCCGGCCCCGGCAAGCTGTGCCAGGCGCTGGACGTGACGCGCGCCTTCAACGGCCGTTCGCTGGCGCAGCCGCCCTTCGTGCTGGAAGCGGCCGCGCCGGATCTGGAAGTGGTGGCCGGGCCGCGCATCGGCATTTCCAAGGCGATGGACGTGCCCTGGCGTTTCGGCCTGGCCGGCTCGCGTTTCCTCAGCCGCCCGTTCCGGTAAGGTGGGAAGCAGGCTTGCGCTTGCCGCTGCCCTCGTGGGTGAGGGCGCGTGGCGTGCGCGTGCGCAGCGGGCTGTCGGGAGCGCGCCGCTCGAGCGGATCCTGGAAGGCGTCGGCGCCGTCTTCCTGCGCCTCAAGGGTTGACGCGGCGAGCGGCTCGACGCCTTCGATCTGGAAGATCGACACGGCGCGCGACAGGTTCACCGTCTGCTCGTGCAGGCTCTCGGCGGCGGCCGCCGCTTCCTCGACCAGCGCCGCGTTCTGCTGGGTCATGTCGTCCATCTGGCCGACCGCCCGGTTCACTTCGGCGATGCCCTCGGCCTGCTCGGTGCTGGCCACGCTGATGCGCTCGATGATGTCGTTCACCTGCTGCACCGAGGCGACGATGTGGCCCATGCTGCTGCCGGCTTCATTGACCGAGACCGCGCCGCCGTCGATGATCGCGACCGAATCGGCGATCAGGGCCTTGATCTCCTTGGCCGCCGCCGCCGAGCGCTGGGCCAGCGTGCGCACCTCGGAGGCCACCACGGCAAAGCCGCGTCCCTGTTCGCCGGCGCGCGCCGCTTCCACCGCGGCGTTCAGCGCCAGGATATTCGTCTGGAACGAGATGCCGTCGATGACGCCGATGATCTCGACGATCTTGCGCGAGCTGGCGCGGATCGACGCCATCGTCTCGACCGCGCGGCCGACCGCCTGGCCGCCGTGCGACGCCAGGCGCGCCGCTTCGGCCGCCAGGTCGGTCGCCAGGCGCGCATTGTTCGCGTTTTCCTTCACCGCCACGGTCAGGGTTTCCATGGCGCTGGCGGTCTGCTCGAGCGAGCCGGCCTGCAGCTCGGTGCGGGTCGAGAGGTCGAGGTTGCCGGTGGCGATTTCCTTCGAGGCGGTATCGATCGAGCGCACCGAGGTCAATATCGCGTGCAGCGTCGTGTTCAGGGTGGCGATCGTGTGGTCGAGCGCGCGCGAGGTGTCGGCGATCTCGTCGCGCCCGGTGCTGGCGGTGGCGCCGGCCAGGCGGCCTTCCGCCAGTTCCGCCACCACGTCCGAAATGGCGCGGATATCGGCCAGCATGGCGCGCCGCACCAGCACCGTCACGGCCAGCGAGAGCGCGATCGACAGCACCACCAGCACCGCCATCGACATCCCCAGCGTGCGGAATTCGGCGCCGGCGGCGGCATAGGCTTCCTCGGAGAGGCGCGTCTCGAGCGCCGCCAGCGCGGCCAGCTGGGTATTGAGGATGCCGAAATCCTTCTCGGCCTTCTGCATCGAATTGGTGGCGATCGACTGGTCGACCTGCGCCATCTCGATCGTTTCCAGCACCCCCTTGTGGTAGGCCGCCAGCGCCGTGCTGGAGGCGTCGATCAGCTTGCGCTCGGCGGGGTTGGCCACCTTCGCCAGCGCGTCCAGGCGGGTCTTGATGGAGCTGTGCTTCTTGTTGATGTCCTGGACCAGCGCGTCCAGGCGGTTCTTGGCGAAGCTGCCGCTGATCCAGGCCAGCAGCTGGTAGATGTTCGCGTGCGCATATTTCGCTTCGCCGGCGACGTCGGCCGTGTCCTGCAGGCGCGCCGCGCGCACCTGCACCATGTTCTCGAGCGAGGCATGCTGGCGCACCATGCCGTAATAAGCGGCGCCGGAGAGCAGCGTCAGCAGCACCAGCACCAATCCCGGCGCCAGCAACAGCTTCGGGCCAATCCGCAGTTTTTTCAGCATGCTCTTCCCCCTTGGTACCAAAGAAAAAGGCGGCCGAAGCCGCCCCAGGCAATACCGCGTTTACTTCTTGTACAGGCCCGCTTCCAGCACGACGCCGTCGACCAGCAGGATATAGGTGGTCTTCGGTTCGATCTTGCCGCTGGTCGGGTTCTTGTACATGTAGTCGACCCAACCCTTGCCCTTGGCGGCGGCCAGTTCGATGATCTCGCGGCGATATTTCTTGCCGTTAGCATCCGGCACGTCGGTCAAATCCTTGCCGACGATCGACGGGTTGTAAGGATGCGCCAGCACGATGCCGGTCTTGACGTCGCGCAGGTCGACGTACAGCGCGCCCTGGACGAAATCCGGATCCTTGGCATTGATGCGCTTCATCATTTCGTCCTTGCCTTTGGACTTGATCAGCGCGGCGCCGCGTTCGGCCATGGCGATCGCGTCTTTTTCGGTGGGTTCGTTGGCCAGTGCACCGGCGGAGGCGAGTCCGAGGCACAGGGCGGTGGCAGTGGCGAGCAGCTTCATGGGGTCAATCCTTTCGATAAGACGTGTATGGATCAAAACTTTCCTAAGTGCATTGAGGAATGTACGCCGCACTTCCTACAGGCAATTTGAGGCATCGCAAACGGGTAGGCGAGGTGGGGGAAGTATGCAACATGTCGAATAGCAAGAAAAAATACGTGCAAGAAAGATTGTTGGTGATGAGTTGATTGCGTGCAACGTCGAATCAGACGCTGCCTCCTAAGATTAATTCCCGTCGGCAATTTCTTATTCGAGAATTCGTCCGCCGTCCCACCATCTTTCCTTTCCAGGAGCATGACGTGATCACCACCGATTCGACGCCCGCCAAGTTCAAGCCCTACACGCGCCAGACCATCGCCCTCGCGCGCCAGTGGCAATGGATGAGCCCCGACCTGCAGGAAGCCGTGCAGGTGGTTTCGCATGTGCTGCCGTTTCGCGTCAACGAATACGTGCTCGATGAGCTGATCGACTGGAGCCGCATTCCGGACGACCCGATCTTCCGCCTGACCTTCCCGCACCGCGACATGCTGCCCGCGCGCGAATACGAGCAGCTGCGCGACCTGGTGCTGCACAAGAAGGATTCCGCCGCAACCGCCAAGCTGGTGCACCAGATCCGCATGCGCATGAACCCGCACCCGGCCGGCCAGATGACCCACAACGTCCCGCGCGTCAACGATGCGCCCCTGAAGGGCCTGCAGCACAAGTACAAGGAGACGGTGCTGTTTTTCCCGAGCTCGGGCCAGACCTGCCACGCCTACTGCACCTTCTGCTTCCGCTGGCCCCAGTTCGTCGGCATGGACGACATGAAGTTCGACGCCCGCGAGTCGTCGGAACTGGTGTCCTACCTTGCCACCCATCCGGACGTGACCGATGTCCTGATCACCGGCGGCGACCCGATGATCATGAATACGCGCTCGCTGGCGGAGTTTCTCGAGCCCTTGCTGGCGCCCGAGCTGGCGCATATCCAGAACATCCGCATCGGCACCAAGTCGGTGGCCTACTGGCCGCAGCGCTTCGTCTCGGACAAGGATTCGGACGACCTGATGCGTTTGTTCGAGCGCGTGGTCAAGGCCGGCAAGAACCTGGCGATCATGGGCCACTACAACCATGCGGTGGAGCTGCGCCATCCGATGGCGCAGGCAGCCGTCAAGCGCATCGTCGGCACCGGCGCCACGCTGCGCATGCAGGGCCCGCTGATCCGCCACATCAACGAAGACCCGAAGAGCTGGGCCGAGCTGTGGACCACCGGCGTGCGCCTGGGCGCGATTCCCTACTATATGTTCGTCGAGCGCGACACCGGCCCGAGCGATTATTTCGCCCTGCCGCTGGCGCGCGCCCACGAGATCTTCCAGCAGGCCTATTCGATGGTGTCGGGCCTGTCGCGCACCGTGCGCGGCCCTTCGATGAGCGCCTTCCCCGGCAAGGTCGTGATCGACGGCGTGGTCACGATCAACGGCGAAAAGCTGTTCGCGCTGCAGTTCCTGCAGGCCCGCAATCCGGAATGGGTGCGCAAGCCCTTCTTCGCCAAATACGATTCCGAGGCTACCTGGCTCGATCACCTGAAGCCCGCTTTCGGCCGCCAGAAGTTCTTCTTCGAAGAAGAGGGAGGGCTCGCCGGCCACCACGCGCCGGCCGGGCGCGTGATCCCGATCGTCCAGGCGCAGCACGACCGCCGCGCCAGCGACAGCCAGCCCAGCGCCGCCTGATTCCGAACGCCATGGGCGACCAGACCGCGCCACGCCTGTCCGGCGTGGCGGTTTTCTTCTACGTATTCCTGCCGTTCGCGCTCGGGCACTACCTGTCTTCGCTGCTGCGCAACGTGAACGCGGTGCTGGCCCCGGACCTGGTCAGCTCGCTCACGCTCACGCCCGGCCAGCTCGGGCTGCTCACCAGTGCGTTCTTCTTTGCGTTCGCACTGGTGCAGCTGCCGGTCGGGATCGCGCTGGACCGCTATGGTCCGCGCAAGGTGCAGGTGGTGCTGATGCTGCTGGCGGCGCTCGGTGCGCTGATGTTCGCGCGCGGCGACAGCTTCACGCAACTGGTGCTGGCGCGTGCGGTGCTGGGCTGCGGCCTGGGCGGCTGCTTCATGTCGGCGGTCAAGGCCCTCTCGACCTGGATCGCGCCGACCAGGCTGCCTTCGGTGCATGGCTACCTGATCGCCGTCGGCGGGCTGGGCGCGGCGTCGGGCACGATTCCGGTACGCCTGGCGCTGGAACACACCGACTGGCGCGGCCTGTTCGTGCTGCTGGGTCTCCTGATTGCGGCCTGCGCTGCGCTGATCTGGCTGATCACACCGCGCAGCGCGCCGGCCGTCGCGTCCGCCGGCAGCAAGCGCCCGCCGATGATCGCCTCGGTCATGGGCGTCTACCGCCATCCCGTGTTTCGCCGTACGACCTCGCTGGTGCTGTTGCCGCACGCGGTCTTCTTCGGCATCCAGGGTTTATGGATCGGGCGCTGGCTGTCGGATGTGGCGCGTTTTCCGGACGATGCGGTGGCCTACCTGCTCTACCTGAGCATGGCGGCCGTGATTTTCGGCGCGATTGCGGTCGGCATGATCACCGAGTGGGCCGGGCGGCGCGGCATCACCCCGCTCGACGTCGCCGGCGCCGGCATCTTCCTGTTCGTGCTGGTGCAGGCCGCCTTCGTGTTCGGGTTCAAGCCGAGTTTCCAGCTGCTGTCGGTGCTGTTTACACTGGTGGGAACGATCACCGGCATCGAATACGCGATCGTCGCCCAGAGCATGCCGCGCGAACTGACCGGGCGCGCCGCCACCTGCCTGAACCTCCTGATCTTCGTTGGCGCCTTCATGGTGCAGGCCGGCTTCGGCCTGGTGATCGGCTTCTGGCAGCCCGACCACCTTGGGCGCCATCCGGCGGTGGCCTACCAGGCCGGGTTCGGGCTGCTGGTGCTGCTGCAGCTGCCTGGCCTGCTGGGATGGGCGCGCCAGAAGATGGCGCCGGCCTGCGTGGAAAGCGATGTCGGCGAGGAGGCGCAAACGGCCGCGTAATGGTGCATGGGACTGCGGGCGAGCCGCGCGCGGCAATGTTGGCGGCTTTGCTAGAATCGGCCGCTGTCGCCCGATTCCGTCCAGGAGAACCCCATGCGCCACCAGCTGTCCACTGCCTTGGCCGCAGCCGTGCTGCTCACCCTTGGCGCCTGCGGCGACAAGTCGACGCTTCCTGCCGGTGCCGGCGTCGGCCCGGCGCCGACGCTGCCGGCGCCGAATAAGGCCCTGATCCCGACGGTCAACATCGCGCCCGCCAAAGGCTGGCCCCAGGGCGGCACGCCCGCGCCGGCCCCCGGCCTGCAGGTCGATGCGATGGCGGCGAACCTCGACCATCCGCGCTGGCTCCACGTGCTGCCCAACGGCGACGTGCTGGTGGCCGAGTCGAACAAGCCGCAAACGCCCGAGACGGAAAGGAAAGGCATCAAGGCCTGGATCATGAAAAAGGTCATGAAAAAGGCGGGAGCGGGCGTGCCGAGCGCCGACCGCATCACCCTGCTGCGCGATGCCGACGGCGACGGCGTCGCCGAGACCCGCAGCGTCTTTCTCAAGGGCCTGCATTCGCCCTTCGGCATGGCGCTGGTCGGCGAGACGCTGTACGTGGCGAACGCCGACGGCATCGTGCGCTTCCCGTACAAGGAAGGCGCCACCGAAATCACCGAGGCCGCGCAGAAAGTGGCGCCGCTGCCGGCCGGGCTGAACCACCACTGGACCAAGAACATCATCGCCAGCCGCGACGGCGGCAAGCTGTACGCCACCGTCGGCTCGAACAGCAATGTCGGCGAAAACGGCATGGAGATCGAAGTCAACCGCGCCGCCATCCTCGAAGTCGACGTCAAGACCGGCGCAACCCGCTTGTTCGCCGGCGGCCTGCGCAACCCGAACGGCATGGCCTGGGAACCGCAGACCGGCGTGCTGTGGACGGTCGTGAACGAACGCGACGAAATCGGCAGCGACCTCGTGCCCGACTACCTGACCTCGGTCAAGGACGGCGGCTTCTACGGCTGGCCATACAGCTACTACGGCCAGAACGTCGACGCGCGCGTCAAGCCGCCGCGCCCCAACCTGGTGGCCAAGGCGATCTCGCCGGACTACGCCCTCGGCGCCCACGTCGCCGCCCTCGGCCTGACCTTCGCCGATGGCGCGAAACTCGGACCGCAGTTCGCCGGCGGCGCCTTCATCGGCCAGCATGGCTCCTGGAACCGCAAGCCGCTGTCGGGCTATAACGTGGTCTATGTGCCGTTCGCGAACGGCAAACCGAACGGCAAGCCGGTCGAGGTGCTGAGCGGTTTCGTCGACAGGAACGGCGACGCGCTCGGCCGCCCGGTCGGGGTGGCGATCGACAAGGCGGGCGCGCTGCTGGTGGCCGACGACGTGGGAAATGTCATCTGGCGTGTGCGGGCTGCGGCTGCGGTCACTCCGTAAATCGGAATGTAGGGTGCGCGGGTCTCCCGCTCACGCGTTCAACCAGTGCAAGATCAGCGGAGCAGGCATTTCACACGTGATTTGAACGCGTGCGCGGCCGAGCCGCCCACCCTACGTCAAGCGCAGCTGTCAATCACCCACAGCGGCACCGACGTCCACACGATCCCGATCAGGCTCAGCACCGCCGACCACGCAGCCGCCCTGTCCAGCAGGGCGGTATGCTCGTCGTCGCCGACGAACGACGCCCGCGCGCGCCAGGCAAGCAGGGTGCAGGCGGCCAGTGCCACGATCGTCATCAAGACCAGCGGCAGATGCCGTGGATTGCCCGGTTTCAGGCCCGCCGGGCTGCATTGGAAGGCCACCAGCACGTAGCAGGCGGCAAAATGCGCTGCCCAGACCAGCAGCGGTAGCGTGCCCCATATCAGCTTCCTGAAAAACCGTTCGCGCATCGTTTTCAATCCATCAAGAGGGGCACGACGTGCACCGCCAGCGCCCCAAGAATGCCTTGCAGCGTCGTGTAGTGCCACATCAGGGCGGTGTTGTCGAGGGTGGCGCGGCTGCGCTCCGTCAGGCGGCCGGACCAGGCGCGCGCCGCGACGTACATGCCGGCGATTCCCAGGATGAGCACATGGAAGCCCTGATAAGCGACGATGGTCGCGATCGTCGCGCTCCAGGCCTGCGCGCGCGGGTTCAGCCCGGCCAGTCCATAGCCATGCAGGTCGATCATGAAACCGGCCACCGTGCAGGCGGTGGCCGCCAGCACCAGCCACGGCAGCCGGCGCTTGCCGATGCTGCGCGTCCCCAGCAGCATCAGCAGCGAGCCTGCCACCAGCAGGGCGCCGGACAGCATCGGCCAGATCCGCTCCGGCAGGCTTGCCGAGGGTGGCGGGCAGACTTCCAGGCGCATCGAGATGTGGATGTAGGAAAACACAAACGAAGCGAAGATGGTCGCGTCCACCACCAGCATGATGATCGTGGCCCACCACGAATGCGATTGCGCGCCTTTTGCGCCGACCGGCAGCACCAGCGAGTCCGACACCCTGGCCTCGGTGATCGACGGCACCCGGTCCGAACCCCACAGCCAGGCCAGGGTGGCCACCACCGCGGTGATGCCGCAGGCCCAGGCGATGACCATCATTTTGATCGTCAGCAGCAGGAAGAAGCCGGCCGTCCCGGCCGCCGCGATGAAGGGCAGCCAGCTGTCGCCGGGGAGCATGAGCAGGTACATCGGCTTGCCGGCGATCGGGCTGGTGGCGATGGTCTCGCGGCCGCCGCTGATGGTGCCCGGCAGGTAGTGGCGGCCCGCTTCGACTTCTTCCCGCAGGTTCGGCTGGTCCCAGAGCGGATCGCTTGACCTCACTTCGGGAATGCTGCGCGTCGCATAGTCTTCCGACGGCAGCCATTCGAGGGTCGACGCGTTCCACGGATTGCCCACCGGCTGCGCCGGGCGGCGCAGCGTGCGAACGACATCGAACACGAACAGCAGCACGCCGGCGGCCAGCACGAAGGCCCCGATCGTGGACACCATGTTGAGCGTGTTCCAGCCCATGTCGGCCGGATAGGTGTAGACCCGGCGCGGCATGCCCAGCAGACCCGTCAGGTGCATCGGGAAGAAAGCGATATTGAAACCGCCGAACATCAGCCAGAACACCCATTTGCCGAGGCGCTCCGACATGCGCTGGCCCTTGATCAGCGGGATCCAGTAATACAGCGCCGCGAACACCGGGAACACCATCCCGCCGACCAGCACGTAATGCAGGTGGGCGACGATGAAATAGGTGTCGTGCGCCTGCCAGTCGAAGGGCAGCACCGCGACCATTACCCCGGTCAGGCCGCCGAGGACGAAAATGAACATGAAGCCGCCCAGGAACAGCGCCGGCGAGCTCATGCTCACTTTTCCTTTCCAGAGCGTCGCGATCCAGCCGAACACCTGGATCGCGGTCGGCACGGCCACCGCCATGCTGGCGGCCGACACGAAGCTCATCGTCATCACTCCCAGGCCGGCGGTGAACATGTGGTGCGCCCACAGTGCAAAGCTGAAGAAGCAGACCGCGACCAGGGCCACGATGATGGCGCGCCGTCCCACCAGCGCGGTGCCGGCGATCGTCGGGATCATGGTCGAGACCATGCCGGCGGCAGGCAGGAAGATGATATAGACCTCGGGGTGGCCGAAGAACCAGAACAGGTGCTGCCACAGCACCGGGTCGCCCCCGCGCTCGGCGATGAAGAAGGGCCAGTCGAAGGCGCGCTCGAGTTCCAGCAGCGTCGTGCCGGCGATGATGGCCGGGAAGGCAAACACGATCATCACGGCCACCACCAGCATCGCCCAGGCGTACACCGGCATGCGCTGCAGGGTCATCCCGGGGGCGCGGGTGAACAGGATGCCGACGATCAGTTCGATGGCGCCGGCGATCGCCGAGATCTCGATGAAACCGATGCCGAGCAACCAGAAGTCCGCGTTCAGGCCGGGCGAATACTGCTTGCCCGTCAGCGGTGGATACATGAACCAGCCGCCGTCGGGCGCCAGGCCGGCGAACAGCGTGCAGAAGAAGGCCAGTCCGCCGATCGCATAGGCCCAGAAGGCATAGGCCGACAGGCGCGGGAAGGGCAGGTCGCGCGCGCCCAGCATGTTCGGCAGCAGGTAGACGGCGAGCGCCTCGACGATCGGAATCGCGAACAGGAACATCATCACGGTGCCGTGCATCGTGAAGACCTGGTTGTAGACGGATGGGCTGAGCAGCCCGTTGTCCGGCACCGCCAGCTGGGTGCGCATCATCAGGCCGAGCACGCCGGCGAGCAGGAAGAACAGCATCGCCGTGCCGATGTAGAGCAGGCCGATGCTGGTGTTGTTCACGCTGGTCAGGAAACGCAGGCCGGTCGGGGTGCGCCAGGCTTTTTCCAGGCGCGCCAGTTCGTCCGCGGGACGGGGCAGCGAGCTTGGCAAGCCCTTGGGAAGGGTGTCGTGGGTTGCTGTCTGCGTCATTTCAGGTGCTCGAGGTAAGCGGCGAGCGCGTTCAGCGTAGGGCCGTCGATGTCGGTGGCGGCAGGCATGCGCGCCCCCGGTTTGATGGACTGCGGGTCGGCGATCCAGCCGGCCAGCGTGCCGCGGTGGTTGCGCAGCGTGCCGGCCGCGATGTGCATGCGGCCTCCCACGTGGGTCAGGTCCGGTCCCAGTTTCGCACCTTCGGAAACGCCGCGGATCGTGTGGCAGCTCTGGCAGCGCTGCTCGATGAAAGCGGCCTGCCCGCGCACAAGAAGGGGAGAAGTGGGCTCGCGCGCCGGCTGCGCCTCCTGCGCCAGCCAGCGGTCGAACTCGGCCTGCGGCATCGCCACCACGTGCAGCGCCATGCGTGCGTGCTGCTCGCCGCAATACTCGGCGCACTGGCCGCGGTAGATGCCGGGCTTGTCGGCCTGGATGGTCAGGCCGTTGAGGCGCCCGGGAATCATGTCCATTTTGCCGTTCAGGGAGGGGATCCACATGCTGTGGATGACGTCCGTCGAGCTCAAGCCGAGGTAGACCGGCTTGGCGACCGGAACGCGGATCTCGTTGGCGCTGGCGAACTCGCGTCCGCTGACCGGGTCGTGGTAGCGCACTTCCCACCACCACATCTTTGCGGTCACGCCGATGGCCAGCGCGCCGCGCGAGGTTTGCGGGGTCAGCTCCGCGCTGCGCAGCGTGCTCCAGACCAGCAGCGCGGACAGCACCGTCACCGGGAAGGCGACGCCGGCGCCAAGAATCCAGAGGCGCGGCGACACCTGCCGTCCGCTGGGGCGCAGCGCCAGCACCGTCAGCGCCATCACGCCGGCGAAAATGATTGCGCCGCCGATGAACAGGACCCAGGTCAGCTGGGCGATGATGGCCGCATCGGGACCGGCCGGATGAAGCGCCGACTGGAGCCAGAGCGGCAGCGGCATGGTGGGCGTGACGCTCACTGCGGCGCTCATTGCAGGGACATCAGGTAGGCCGCCATGTGACGCGCTTCTTCGGGAGAGACGCCAAGGTCCGGCATGGGCGTGCCCGGTTTCATGGCCTGTGGATTGTCGAGCCAGCGCGTCAGCGCGGCGGGCGTGTTCGGGATGCCGCCGGCGATGTAGCTGCGCCTGCCGAAACCGTCGAGCGGTGGCCCCAGGTTTCCGGCCGCGCCCGGCACCTCCGGTATTGCATGGCAGGCCGTGCACTGGTATTGCGCCATCAGCTGCTGGCCGCGGGCAATATCGCCGCCGGCGACCCGCACAGGCGCTTTGCTTTCTCCACAGCCGGCCAGCGCCAGGCAGAGGCCCATTGCGCCGAGCAGGCGGACATGCTGCGGAGGCAGGCATAAGAACTGACTGCGAAATTGATTGCGCACAATTGAATCCGGCGATGACTGTTGGGTCTATATAATACAAGAGAAAAACATAGCATTTTTTCAACAGTGTGCACCCCAGCCCATCGCCACCCATGCCTTCGAACCGTACCCGCCTGATCTTGAAGACCGCCGCCGCCACCCTCGCACTGGCCGGCGTCGCAGGCGCCGTCGGCGGGCTGGCTGTCTGGCGCGCAGGCTGGTATGACATCAGCGCCACCGCCTCGCACATCCAGCCGGTGTACACCTTCCTCGAAGAAGCCATGCGCTATTCGGTCCGCAACCATGCCAGCGAGATCGCGGTGCCGACCCTGGGCGCGCCGCAGCAGATAGCGCGCGGCGCCGTGCTCTACAGCGCCAACTGCGCGCAATGCCATGGCGCGCCCGGCTTTGCCCAGTCGAAGATCGGGCAGAGCATGCAGCCGCTGCCCGGTCCCTTGATCGACGCCAGCAAGCGCTGGCAGCCGCGCGAGCTGTACTGGATCACGCGGCACGGCATCAAGATGAGCGGCATGCCGGCGTGGGAATTTCATTTGAGTGAATCGGACATGTGGTCGCTGGTCGCCTTCATGCAGGTGCTGCCGACGCTGTCGGCGCGCGACTATGCCGCCGTCACCACGGCGGTGGGCGCGTCGGCTGGCCGCGATGCGGGCGATCCCCCACCGGCGCCCGCGGAAGGGAAGGTAAGGCAATGAAGAACCGTCTGCTCGCCGGCGCCCTGGCGCTGCCGCTGTTGCTGGTGCTGCTGTCCGGTTGCGGCAAGGGCAAGAACGAGGCCGCGGCGAACGGCTTGCAGGGCGACCCGCAGCGCGGCCGCATCGCGCTGGCCCAGCATGCCTGCCGTGCCTGCCACATCATTCCCGGCGTGAGCGGCCCCGAGACCTATGTCGGCCGTCCGCTGGTCGACCTTGCCGAACGCCGCTTCATCGCCGGCGGCCTGCCCAACACCCAGGCCAACCTGGTACGCTGGATCCGCGACCCGCAATCGATCGACCCGGGCAGCGCGATGCCGGCCATGGGCGTGAGCGAGCGCGACGCCCTCGACATGAGCGCCTGGCTGCTGACACAGCGGAAGTAAGCCGCGGAAGCAAGCGCGTCTTTTGGTATCATTCGCTCCCCTCCCCACAGGAAGAACGCGATGAGACTGGTACGCTATGGCCGCCCCGGCAAAGAGAAGCCGGGCCTGTTCGACGAAGAAGGCCGCCTGCGCGACCTGTCCGGCGTCATTCCCGATATCGACGCGTCGGTCCTGAACGACCGCTCGTTGCGCAAACTCGCGAAGATCGACCCGGCGACGCTGCCGCTGGTGCGCGGCAATCCGCGGATGGGCGTGCCGGTCAAGGGCATCGGCAAGTTCATCGGCATCGGCATGAACTACGCCGACCATGCGCGTGAAACCGGCGCCGAGGTGCCGGCCGAGCCGGTGTTCTTCACCAAGGCGATCAGCTCCCTGAACGGCCCGGACGACCCGATCCGGCTGCCGCAGGGTTCAAAAAAGACCGACTGGGAAGTGGAACTGGGCGTCGTGATCGGCGCCCGCGCCCAGTACGTCAGCGAAGAAGATGCCTTGAAATGCGTTGCCGGCTATTGCGTGGTGAACGACGTCTCGGAACGCGCTTTCCAGTTCGAGATGGGCTCGCAGTGGGACAAGGGCAAAGGCTGCGACACCTTCGGCCCGGTCGGCCCCTTCCTGGTCACGCGCGACGACATCCACGACGTGCAGGACCTCGACCTCTACCTGGAACTGAACGGCAAGCGGATGCAGACCGGGAATACCGCGGACATGATTTTTTCGGTGGCGCAGATCGTCAGCTATGTGTCGCGCTTCATGACCCTGGAACCCGGCGACATCATCACCACCGGAACCCCGCCGGGCGTGGGCATGGGCCGCAAGCCGCAGCGTTTCCTCAAAAAGGGAGACACGCTGCGGCTGGGGATTGCGGGCCTGGGAGAGCAGCAGGCCGAAGTTGTGGCGTTTTCGAAGACCTAAATCTTCAAGGCCGCGTCGACGGCCTCTTCCAGCCGCGTCACGATCTCGGCCAGCTCGTGCGCGGTGACGATGAACGGGGGCGCCAGCAGGATATGGTCGCCGCGCTGGCCGTCGATGGTGCCGCCCATCGGATACACCATCAGGCCGCGCGCCATCGCTTCCTGCTTGATCGCGGCATGCACGCGGCAGGCCGGAGCGAAGGGCTCCTTGGTCGCCCGGTCCTGGACCAGCTCGATCCCGAGGAAGAGCCCGCGCCCGCGAATGTCGCCGACATGTTCGTGCTTGCCGAAGACGTCGCCCAGCATGCGCCTGAGGGTGGCGCCGCGCTTTTGCACCTGCTCCAGCAAATTGTCGCGCTCGATCACCTGCTGCACCGCCAGCGCCGCGCTTGCCGCGACCGGGTGGCCGATATACGTGTGGCCATGCAAAAAGCTGCCGCTGCCGTGGCGCAGGCGCTCGACGATCGCGCCTTGCGCCAGCACCGCGCCCACCGGCTGGTAGCCCGCGCCCAGTCCCTTGGCCACGGTGATGATGTCGGGCGCCACGCCGTCCTGCTCGATGGCGAACATGGTGCCGGTGCGGCCCATCCCGCACATCACTTCGTCGGCGATGAACAGGATGCTGTGGCGGTCGCAGATCTCGCGCACGCCCTTGAAATAACCCGGCGTCGGCGGGATCGCGCCGCCGGTGGCGCCCACCACGGGTTCGGCCACGAAACCGATCACGCGTTCCGGCCCGGCCGCGATGATTGCGGTTTCCAGTTCGTCGAGAAGAAACGCAGTGTAATCGGCGGTGCTCTGGCGCTCGGCGCGCCCGCGGTATTCGTAGCAGGGAGACACGCGCGGCACGTCCATCAGGAGCGGCGCGAAGGGTTTGCGGCGCCACTCGTTGCCGCCGACGGCGAGCGCGCCGAGCGTGTTGCCGTGGTAGCTCTGGCGGCGCGCGATGAAGACGGAGCGCCGGGTTTCGCCGCCTTCGACAAAATACTGGCGGGCCAGCTTGAGCGCCGTCTCCATCGCTTCCGATCCGCCCGAGACCAGGTACACCGCGTCGATGCCGCTTGGGGCCCGCGCCACCAGCCGTTCGGCCAGTTCCTCGGCCACGTCGGTGGTGAAAAAGGCGGTGTGCGCATAGGCGCAGCGGTCGATCTGGCGGTGCATCGCCGCGATCACATCCGGGTGTCCATGCCCGAGCGAGGACACGGCCGCGCCGCCGCTGGCGTCGAGATAGGTATTGCCGGCCGTGTCGACGACCGTGATGCCCGATGCGCTCGCCGCCATGGGTGGCACCTGGCGCAGGCTGCGATGGATAATGTGGCTCACGTCTTTCCCTCCAACAAAAAGTTGACGGTTGACAATAAACCTGGCGGCGCCGGATTCCTTTGATCTTTGAGGGAAGCTGTGCGAATATTTTTCCGTCCAGACATTTCCGAGACGCTAACCACTACCCAGTGAGCCAAGTGATGATGAGTGACCGTCTCCGCCCGATTCCGCAAGAAGAGATGACCGAGGCCCAGCGCGCCGCCGCCGAGGCAGTGATCAACGGCCCGCGCGGTGCGCTGTATGGCCCCTTCGTGCCCTTGCTGAGGAGTCCCGAGCTGCTCGAAAATGCCCAGCGCATGGGCGAATACCTGCGCTACCGCAGCGCGATCGGCGTGCGCCTGTCGGAGCTGGCGATCCTGGTCACGGCGCGCGAGTGGAACCAGGGCGTGGAGTGGGCGATCCACGCGCCGATCGCGGCGCAGGTGGGCGTGCCGCCCGGCGTGATTGCCGCCATCGGACGGCGCGAGCGGCCGGAGAACATGCTGGTGGATGAAGCGGTGGTGCACGATTTCTGCATCGAGCTGCATCGTGCCAAAGCGGTATCGGACCGCACCTATGCCGACGCGCTGGCCTTGTTCGGCGAGCAGGGCGTGGTCGACCTGATGGGATTGAACGGTTACTACACTTTCCTGGCGATGGTGATGAACACTGCGCGCACCGAAGTGCCGGAGTCGAGCGCAGCGCCCTTGCCGGATTAAAGCGTGGAGTCAGGACTCCACCCTAGGCCAGCGCTTCCTTTGCCGCTTCTTCCGGCGTCAGGCCGTCGTAGAACAAGTCGGTGAACCACTCGACCTGTTCTTCGATATGTTCCTGGGCCTGCTCCTGGGTGGCGCCGCCGGCGACCAGGTGTTTTTCGACTTCGATGCACCAGTTAATCAGCGCCATCGTTTCTTCGTCGAGTTCTTCTTTCTTTGCCATATCGAGCCTCATAAACAAATTAGGGAGCGTTCACGCTCCCAAAAATTAGAGAGCCGCGAGAAACCGTAGCGAGCGGAAGGAGTGTTGGCCGAGAAGCGCAGCTGTACGACTGTACAGCGAGCATTGCAGGCCGACAATCCGACGCGCAGTAGGTTTATCGGGGCTCTCCTTAGGCCAGGACTTTTTTCAGCCACGCCGAGATGTCCTGCACCTCGTCGAAACACAGCGAGTGCTGCATCGGATACTCGCGCCACTCGACCTGGTAACCCAGATCCTTGAGGATGTCGCGCGACTGCTCGCCGCGCAGGTAGGGCACGACATGGTCCTGGCGGCCGTGGGCCATGAAGATCGGGGTGTCGATGCTCTCTTCGGTGCGCTCGTGCGCCACCTTGTCGCTTAGCGGCAGGTAGCCCGACAGGCACAGCATGCCGGCCAGCTTTTCCGGATGGCGCAGGCCGGTCTGCAGCGTCATCGCGCAGCCCTGCGAAAAGCCGGCGATGATGATGCGCGAAGCCGGAATGCCGCGTGCTTTTTCGCGCGCGATCAGGGCCTCGACGTCGCGCTGCGAGTCGCGCAGGCCCGTTTCGTCTTCGCGGCGGGTCAGTTCGGCGCCGGTGATGTCGTACCAGGCGCGCATCACGTAGCCGCCGTTGATGGTGACCGGGATCGTCTTTGCATGCGGGAAGACGAAGCGGATGCCCGGCAGTCCCGCCAGATCGAGTTCGCGCACCAGCGGCACGAAGTCATTGCCGTCGGCGCCCAGGCCGTGCAGCCAGATGACCGCGATGTCCGGATTCGGTTTGGTTTCGATTTCGATGTTTTGCAGCAGATCGCTCATGCGTTATCCTGAGGTGTGGGCGCGGCAGGGCGCTGGGCCGACTTTGGGCGCCAGGCGCTCGTCACGGCCGGATGGGTGTCGATGTAGGGGCCGCCGATCAGGTCGATGCAATACGGGACGGCGGCGAAGATGCCGCCGGCGAGCACCTTGCCGTCCGCGTCCTTCAAGCCTTCCAGCGTTTCCTTGATCGCCTTCGGCTGGCCCGGAAGATTCATGACCAGGGCCGCGTGCGCATTCGCGTCCGACCCGGTTTCGCGGATCACCGCGACCTGGCGCGACAGGATCGCGGTCGGGACGAAGCGCAGGCTGATCTGGCGCATCTGCTCGCCGAAGCCGGGCATTTCCTTGGTGCCGATGGCCAGCGTCGCTTCGGGCGTGACGTCGCGCCGCGCCGGACCGGTGCCGCCGGTGGTCAGTACCAGGTGGCAGCCGGCCGTGTCGACCAGCTCGATCAGGGTTTGTTCGATTTGCGCGCGTTCGTCCGGGATCAGGCGCGTTTCGACGCGATAAGGGGACCTGATGGCCGAGGCCAGCCAGTCCTGCAGCGCGGGAATGCCCTGGTCCTGGTAGACGCCGCCGCTGGCGCGGTCGGAGACCGAGACCAGGCCGACGACCAGTTCGTCCTTACTCGTCTGCAGGCTCATCTTCACCTGCCTCGTCGTCTTCGGGTACCGGCTTGGCCTTCTTGGCCAGGTCCTTCAGGATCTGGAACAGCTCGCGGTAGGCCTTCGGCGGCTTCGATTCCGCCTGCTCCTTGCGGGCATTGCGGATCAGGGTGCGCAACTGCTGCACGTCGAGTTCTGGATGCTCTTCCAGCAGCTTGGTCAGGGCGGCATCGTCGGTCAGCAGCTTGTCGCGGCGGCGCTCGAGCGCGTGCAGCGCGGCCGTCTCGGCCTTCGAGGCGCCTTTCCAGCTGTCGATGGTGCGCTGGATCACGGCCACTTCCTCTTCGGAGAGGGTGCGCATCTTCTTGCCGACGAATTGCAGCTGGCGGCGGCGCCCTTCGTGGTTGGTGATGGTCTGGCACATGAGGATCGCCTCCTTCACGTCTTCCGGCATCGGCACGCGCTTGACGCGGTCGCGCGGCTCGGCCACGAGCTGCGCGCCGAGCTTTTGCAGCTCGTCCATCTGGCGCTTGAGTTCGGACTTCGATGGGCGTTCGTATTCTTGCTCGAACTCGTTGGACTGGAAGCCCACGGCGCCGCGGTTTGGATTAGGCATGATATTAGATGATCCGATTGGCGCTGAGCCGATCAGTGAAAACAGTAAACGGCTGCTATGATAACTGTTTTACGGCTCGCACAAAAAAACACACATGAACGACACCGTTTTTACCCACACCCAGGACCAGTTGCGGGAACTGGCGCAGAGCGTGCTTTCGTTTGCCCGAGAGCAGGGCGCCACCGACGCTTCGGTGGAAATCAGCGAGGGTAGCGGTTTGTCGGTGTCTGTGCGTCGAGGCAAGATCGAGACCATCGAGCAAAACAAGGACAAGGGCATCGGCGTGACCGTGTATGCCGGCCAGCGCCGCGGCAATGCCAGCACCTCCGACTTCTCGGAAACCTCGCTGCGCGCCACCGTGGAAGCGGCCTGGAACATCGCCCGCTTCACCGCCGAAGACGACGCCGCCGGCCTGCCCGACGCCGACATGCTGGAAATGAATCCGCGCGACCTGCGCCTGTGCTACCCGTGGCAGATCAGCACGGAGCAGGCCGTGGAACTGGCCACACGCTGCGAGGACGCCGCCTTCGCGGTCGACCGTCGCATCACCAACAGCGAAGGCGCCAGCGTCTACGTGCAGCAGTCGCATTTCGTGGCCGCCAACACGCGCGGCTTCATGGGCGGCTACCCGTTCTCGCGCCACACGATGTCGGTCGCGCCGATTGCCGGCAAGGGCAACAAGATGCAGCGCGACGACTGGTACACGTCGGCGCGCGACCCGACACAGCTGGCCAAGCCGGAAGCGGTGGGCCGCTACGCCGCCGAGCGCGCGCTGGCGCGCCTGAACGCGCGCAAGCTCAATACCCGCACCTGCCCGGTGCTGTTCGAGGCGCCGCTGGCCGCCGGCCTGATCGGCGCTTTCGTCCAGGCCGTGTCGGGCGGCGCGCTTTACCGCAAGTCGACCTTCCTGCTCGATACGCTCGGCAAATCCGTGTTCCCGAGCCATATCCAGATCATGGAAGACCCGCACCTGATCGGCGAGGCCGGCTCCTCGCCCTTCGACGACGAAGGCGTGCGTACGGTGCGCCGCAAGGTCGTCGACAATGGCGTGCTGCAGGGTTATTTCCTGGGTTCGTACTCGGCGCGCAAGCTGGGCATGCAGACCACGGGCAACGCCGGCGGTTCGCATAACCTGGCGATCACCTCGGACGAGACCCGCCTGGCCGACGACTTCGAAGGCATGCTGCGCAAGATGGGCACCGGCCTGCTGGTCACCGAGCTGATGGGGCAGGGCGTGAACTACGTCACCGGAGATTACTCGCGCGGCGCTTCGGGCTACTGGGTCGAGAACGGCGTCATCCAGTATCCGGTCGAGGAAATCACCATCGCCGGCAACATGCGCGACATGTTCCAGCAGATCGTCGGCATCGGCAACGATATTCTGACGCGAGGCAACAAGTCGACCGGCTCGATACTGATCGAGAGTATGGTCATTGCAGGTGAGTAAACCAGATATCAACAGAGGAAAGCCGTGAGCAAATTCGTCCGTATCGACAAGGAAAACAACCCGAAGAAGGCGGTCCTGCTGAACCTGGACCTGGTCGCATCGGTCGAGCTGGCGCCGCAGTCCGATCTGCTCAGCTCGGCTGACGAAAAGCGCGTGTATGCCAGCTGCCTGGCCAGCGACAAGACGGTGATCGCCACCGTCCACTTCGACAGCGTCGAGGATGCGCACGCCTGGATCGAAAAGCAGCTCGGCATCAAGCTATAGCCGGCCATGACGGCCAACAAGACCGCGCCGACCGAGGTCAGCGCCGCTGCTTATCTCGCGGCCATCGACGACCCCGCGCGCCGCGCCGACTGCGCCGTCCTGGTCGAATTGATGACCCGCGCCACCGGCGCGCCGGCCGTCATGTGGGGCGCCGGCATCGTCGGCTTCGGCAGCTATCACTACCGCTATGAGAGCGGGCGCGAAGGCGATTTCTGCACGGTCGGTTTCGCCTCGCGCAAGGGCGACATCAGCCTGTATCTGATGGACGGTTTCGAGGGCAAGGAAGCTTTATTGGGCAGGCTGGGGCGGCACAAGACGGGCAAGGCCTGCCTCTACCTGCGCAAGCTGGCTGAGGTCGACCTGGCGGTGCTGGAGGAGCTCATCAAGGGCTCGGTGGCGGCGACCAGGGCGCGCTACGGCAGTTCGTAGGGTGGGCTCAAGAGCGGTTCGCCGCCCGGCCGACCCTACAAAAACCAAATCTCAGGCAGCCCGCGACGCAGCCGCCATCTCGCCATCCACCTTCTGCAAGGCCCGCTCGACAATCGCTGCCAGCGCAGCCAGCTGGAAGGGTTTGCGCAGCAGCATGTCGTCGTCGATGACTTCCTCGATCGCCTTCATGTCGGCGTAGCCGGTGGCGATGATCATCGGGACCTCCGGCAGCAGCACGCGGGCGCGGCGCACCAGTTCGGCGCCGGTCATGCCGGGCATCAGGTAGTCGGTGATGATCAGGTCGGGCTGGGCGCGTTCGAGTTCGCGCAGGCCGGCTTCGCCATTAGGCGCCTGCGCCACCTGGTGGCCGAGCGCCTGCAGCGATTCCACCATCGATTCGCGCACGAAATCGTCGTCCTCGACCACCAGGATCTGCGCGCCCGGACGCGGCGCCGCCGTGGACGACGGCTCCGCCAGCGCCGGGGCGATGTCATCCTGGCCCGCCAGGCGCAGCCAGATTTCCACCGTCGTGCCGACGCCCTGTTCGCTCACGATGCGCGCCGCACCGCCGGACTGCTGCGCCATGCCGTAGACCTGGGACAGGCCGAGGCCCGTGCCCTTGCCGACGCCCTTGGTGGTGAAGAAGGGCTCGAACACGCGCGCGGCGATTTCGGGCGGCATGCCTTCGCCGCTGTCGGTGACGGCGATGCGGACATAATCGCCGGCCGGCAGCAGGTCGGCGGGAGGCTGGGCGGGGCCGGCCTCGAAGCGCAGCTCGCCGCCGGTTTCCATCGCGTCGCGCGCATTGATCGCCAGGTTCAGCAGCGCCATTTCCATCTGGTTGCGGTCGGCCATCACGCTCGTGCCGGGCGCGTCGACAGCGAAGTGCAGGCGGATACCGGAGCCGAGCGAGGTCGCCACCAGTTCCTGTACGCCCTCGAACAGGGCGGCGACATCGAGCGGGTGCAGGTCCAGGTTCTGGTTGCGCGAGAAGGCCAGCAGCTGGCTGGTGAGCTTGGCGCCGCGCTGGCAGGCGCGGCGCGCCACTTCGGCGCGGCTTTTCGCCACGTCGTCCTTCGACATCAGCAGGATCAGGTCCATGCTGCCCTGGACCACGTTCAGGAGATTGTTGAAGTCGTGCGCGATGCCGCCGGTGAGGCGCCCGATCGCTTCCATCTTCTGGAGCTGCACCATCGCCTGCTGGACCCGTTCGCGCTCGATGACTTCGTTCATCACGCGGTCGTTGGCCTGGGCCAGCGCGCGCGTGCGCTCGTCGATGCGCGCTTCCAGGGTCTCGTTCAGGTGCACCAGCGCGTCCTGGCTGTGGCGCAGGCTGTGCGCGGTGCGCTCGCGGTCGGCCAGCACGTCGCGCGACTGGAACTGGCGCCGGCGTGCGCGCAGGGCCGAGGAGACGGCGCTGCGCAGGGTCTGGGCGTTGAGAGGTCGTTCGAGGAGGATTACGTTGCCGAGCTCGCTGATGCGGTCACGGGTGCCATCAACCGCGCCCACTGCCTTACCCAGCAGCACGACGAACGGAAAATCGGACCATGAGGGCTGACATTCCAGCCAGCCGTGCAGACGCGCCATGTCGACCTCGGACAGCGCTTCCTCGGCCACGATCGCGGCGCCGGCGCCGCCTTCGATGTGGGCGACAAAGGCATCGAAGCCGTACATGATGTCGCAGTCGAAGCCGTCGCCGGTCAGGACCGAGCACATGACGTCGGCGTCGCGCCCGCGCGGCGCGAAAACAAGAATACGCTCTTCGGGGGTCTTATTCGGCAACATCGGAAGCCGGCGGCATCATCGGTGTGGCGCCGTGATAGCTCGGCACACCCGTCATCACGCCCTCGAAGCCGACCAGCGGCTCGCCGATGCGGACCCCGCCATCGCCAAGCTGAAGTTCATGGATCGTCAGCGCGTGGGCCGCCGTGCGGCTCTTGATGACGGTGATGGCGCGCAGCAGGCGGCCTTCCGCTTCGAAAAAGCGCATCAACACCGTGGTGTCGGACAGGTAGCTCAGGTCGACGTCGGTGCGCACTTCGCCGATCAGGCCGTGCTGCCCCAGTACCAGCACCGTGGTCACGCCCTGCTGGTTCAGGTAGGACAGCAACTCGTGCATCTGCAGGGTCAGGAATTTTTCCCCCGGCATTGCCTGCAGGTAGGCATTCAGGCTGTCGATGACGACGAAGCGCACGTCCTGGGCCTCGACCGCGTCGCGCAGCATCTGAGCAAATTCGCCCGGTGCCAGCTCAGCCGGGTCAATGTGCTGGAGGTTGAGCTGGCCGTTGTCGGCGTAGGGACGCAGGTCCATGCCGAGCGCTTTGCTGCGGGCAAAAAAGGTGCCGAGGCCTTCGTCGAACAGGTAAAACGCGGCCTTTTCCCCGCGTTCCAGCGCCGACAGCAGGCAGCGCACCGAGAGGGTAGTCTTGCCGATGCCCGACGGCCCGATCATCAGCGTGTTCGTGCCGCGCACCAGGCCGCCGCCCAGCAGGTGGTCGAAGCCCTCGGAGCCGCTCGAGCTGACCTGCGGCGTGAAGTCGCTCGAGTGTTCGTTCGCCACCAGGCGCGGGAAGATGGTGATGCCGCCGGTGTCCATGCTGTAGTCGTGGTAGCCGCCACGAAAGCGGATGCCGCGCATCTTGATGATGTTGACGCGGCGGCGCTCCTTACCGAATTCCTTGGCGATCTGATCCAGGCTGATGACGCCATGGGCGACACTGTGCAGGTGCTGGTCGGACTGGCTGGTCTTGTCGTCGAGCAGGAGCACGGTGCAGCCGCGCGCGCTGAAGAACTGCTTCAGCGCCAGGATCTGGCGCCGGTAGCGCAAGGGGTTTTGCGCCAGCAGGCGCATTTCCGACAGGCTGTCGAAGACCACGCGCACGGGTTTGAGCAGGTCGACCTGGTTCATCACGTTGTGCGTGGTTTCGGCCAGTTCGACTTCCGACGGGTGGAACACCGACTGCTGGGCGTCGATGTCGAGGACCTCGTCGCCCGCCAGCTCGAAGATCGACAGGCCGTCGAGCGACCAGCCGTGGGTGGCAGCCACCGCGCGCAGTTCCTCAGTGGTTTCGGACAGGGTGATGTACAGGCCGCTATCGCCCTTGGCAAGCCCATCGAGCAGGAATTGCATGCCGATCGTGGTCTTGCCGGTGCCGGGCGAGCCCTCGACCAGGTAGATCCGCTGCGGTGTCAGGCCGCCGCCAAGGATGTCGTCAAGACCGGCAATACCAGTCGACATGCGGGGGCTGGGCGCCACCGGGCGCGTGAAGGATGCAAAATTCATGTACGCCTATTGGTGTGTCGGGGAACAACCGTTGCGATACTGGCGTAGTGCTGCTTGCCCAGCCGGTCAGGTGGCGCCACAGTTTGCGCGGCGCGTGAGGAAGGAATTATAGAGCGATTTGGGCAAGGAGGGTCGCCCGTTGTGCTGATAGGTACTGTGGCAACTGTGGTGCGAATGTCACGCAGGCTGGACGCGGCTGAGGCGCTGGCCATAAATGCCCCAGGTCACGTCGACGCCATCGACCTGGCCGCGCAAGGCCCAGCCGGTGCCGATTTTCTCGACCGTCACCGGCGATTCGATCTCTTTTGCGACTTTTGCCGCCCAGCCTTCGGCCGCACCGCGGCCCTTGAAAAGTTCCTGGCCGTTGTAGATCACGGTGGCGTCGAATACGGAAGCGGAGAAGATGGTCATGGTAGCTGATAGATGGTGATGGAAAAATGCCCCGCACCGGCGGGGCATTCCTGTTGAGAACTTATTTGATCGCCCTGATCGCTTGCAGCACCGGCTGCAGCACCGCGGCGCCGAGGCGGGCGCTGCGCGCGCCGTCCCAGCCGACCAGCGGATCCGGGTCGTTGGCGTTGTCCTTGAAGGGCAGCTCCAGCGTCAGCGACAGGGCGCCGAAGGCGTGCGTGATGTGGGGCGAACCCATGGTCAGCGTTTCCGGGGTGTAGGGCGTGGCGCCGTAGCCGTGCACGTCCTGGAAGTCCGGGCTGGCGATTTTAAAGTCGTCGCTGAAGCGCTTCTGCGCGGCGGCCTGCTCGGCGGTAAAGGTCGGCAGGGATTCGCTGCCGGCGATGAAGACATACGGCAGGCCTTCGTCGCCGTGCACGTCCAGGCAGACATCGACACCGGTATCAATCATCTTCTGGCGCACCAGGAAAACTTCCGGGCTGCGCTCCATGGTCGGGTTCAGCCACTCGCGATTGAGGTTGGCGCCGGCCGCGTTGGTGCGCAGGTTGCCGCGCACCGAGCCGTCCGGGTTCATGTTCGGCACCACGTAAAACACCGATTCGTTGAGCAGCTGGCGCCCGAACGGGTGGGCCGGGTCGAGCAGGGCATCGAGCATGCCCTCGACGAACCACTCGGCCATCGTCTCGCCCGGGTGCTGGCGCGCGATGACCCAGACCTTCTTTTTCCCTTCGGCCGGTTCGCCGATGACCAGCATGTTCAGGTCGCGGCCGTCGACGGTAGAACCGAGATCGAGCATGCGCACGTTCTCGCTCATCTGGGCGCGGTCGAGCAGCTCGAGGTGGCGTTCCCAAGAGTAGGGCTCGAAATAGGCGTAGTAGACGCTGTCCATGCCCGGGGTGTGCTCGATGGTGAGGACGTCGCCATCGAAGGAGGTCGGCACCCGGAACCAGTTGACGCGGTCATAGCTCGCCATCGCCTGGTAGTCTTCCCAGCCCTTCGGGTAGGCGGCCTGGCCGGCGTTAAGCAGGCGGATGGTGCAGGCCTGGCCTTGCGCGCCCTGCAGGCGGAAGTAGAACCACTGGGTGATGTCGGCGTGCGAATCCTTGCGGATGTTCAGGTCGATGGCGCTCGCGCTGGCGGCGTTCACGATCTCGATGGCGCCAGCGTCGAACTGGCTGCTGATCTTGATGGACATGGTGGGTTCCGGTGATGGCGTAAAGCCGAGATGATAACCGTTTTCACCCGGGGCGCAAGCCGCCGAACCGTTGATAAAACGCGTCATCCGCCGCCGGCGCCGACGCATCCTCGCGCCGCAGCACCGCGTCCACGTGCAGCTCGGCCTGTGCGAACACCAATAGATAAATCGCGCGTGCCACCTCGTAGGCGTCCGACCCCGGCCAGGGATCGGGCAGCAACGCGATCGGCAGCATCGGATCGTGCAGCTGCAGGCGGCGGTAGGCGTGGATCAGCAGCGAACGGATTGCAAACGCGGCCTCCGGCGCCGGCGCCGCTTCCTGGCGCAAGACAGCCAGCAGCGGCGTGAACTGCCGGAAGAAATCGACATAGCTGCGCGCCACCGCCGTCAGGTCCCATCCATCCTGGGCCAGCTCGCGCAGCGGACGCGAACCGGCGCCCGGCAGCTCGGACGAGGTCAGCACGAACACGCGGCCATTCGCTCCGGTACGCTGGAAAACGTCGGCCAGTCCCTCGGCATCCGCCGCCGGATGCGCCAGCACGCCCGGCCCCAGCATGGCAAAGCCTTCCCACTCCAGCTCTTTCCTGAGCACCGTGCGCAGCTCGCCGTCGATGCTGCCGTTCGGCGACAAAACCAGCGTCCAGCGCCCGTCCCAGTGCAGGCCGGGCGGCGCGTAGATGCGGCGGTCGGCGCGCTGGAAACGCGGCAGCGAGCTCGGCTCGAAACCATAGCGGCTGCGCCGGCCCTCGCGGCTGGCGCTCAGCCAGCCTTCCTGCACCAGGCGGAACACGCTGGTGCGCACCAGGCGGTCCGCGACCCCGAGCGGCGCCAGCAATTCGATCAGGCTGCCCAGCCAGACGGCGCCGCCATGGGGCGCGATCGTGTCGCCCATTACCGTCATCACGAGCGATTTCGCACGCAGCGGCTCCGCGGCCAGCGCGCTGGCGATCCATTCCGTGCTGGTGGCTTGTTTCATGGTTTTCCAGTGTACGAATGCTTCTTAATATGATTCAAAATTTCGGTGTACATCTCTAATTCTGTATCGTATTATTGTTGGACGATGTTTGCAATGGGAGACTGACCATGTACGCGCAACTGGTGGAAACGGGCCTGAAAAAGGTCCAGAGCAACGAGGACATGAGCCTCGAAGAACAGGCCTTTCAGGCCCGCATCGACGCGGGCGTGAAGATCGAAGCGAAGGACTGGATGCCGGACGCGTACCGCAAGACGCTGATCCGCCAGATCTCCCAGCACGCGCACTCGGAAATCGTCGGCCAGCTGCCCGAGGGTAACTGGGTGACCCGGGCGCCGACCCTGAAGCGCAAATCGGTGCTGCTGGCGAAAATCCAGGACGAAGCCGGCCACGGCCTGTATCTGTACAGCGCCGCCGAAACCCTGGGCGTCTCGCGCGATGAATTGCTGGCAGCCCTGCACTCGGGCAAGGCCAAGTATTCGAGCATTTTCAATTACCCGACCCTGAGCTGGGCCGACATGGGCGCCATCGGCTGGCTGGTCGACGGCTCGGCGATCATCAACCAGATCCCGCTCTGCCGCTGCTCCTACGGGCCGTATGCGCGCGCCATGGTCCGCGTCTGCAAGGAAGAATCCTTCCACGCGCGCCAGGGCTACGACATCATGATGAGCCTTGCCAAAGGCACCCCGGAACAGAAGGCGATGGCGCAGGATGCGCTGAACCGCTGGTGGTGGCCGTCGCTGATGATGTTCGGGCCGTCGGATGCCGAGTCGGTCAACAGCGCGCAATCGAGCAAATGGCGCATCAAGCTGTTCTCGAACGACGAGCTGCGCCAGCGCATGGTCGACCAGACCGTGCCGCAGATCGAATACCTGGGCCTTACGGTGCCCGATCCCGACCTGAAATTCAATGCCGAGACCGGCCACTACGAATTCGGCGAGATCGACTGGAGCGAATTCCACAACGTCCTCAAGGGCAACGGCCCCTGCAACCGCGAGCGCCTGCGCACGCGCGTCAAAGCCTGGGAAGACGGCGAATGGTTCCGCGACGCCCTGGTGGCGCATGCCGACAAGGCCGCCGCCCGCAAAGCCGCCGCATAAAAAACAATCCTGAAACACCGGAGACAAGCATGAGCAAAGAATGGCCCCTGTGGGAAGTATTCATCCGCAGCCAGCACGGCCTCGCCCACAAGCACGTCGGCAGCCTGCATGCCCCTGACGCCGAAATGGCCGTCAACAACGCGCGCGACGTCTACACCCGCCGCAACGAAGGCGTCTCGATCTGGGTCGTGCGCGCGATCGACATCGTCGCTTCCAGCCCGAACGACAAGGAAGCCCTGTTCGAGCCGGCCAACAGCAAGGTCTACCGCCACCCGACCTTCTTCCCGATGCCGGAAGAAGTCAAAAACCTGTGAGCACGCCAGTGGATGCAAAACTTGAATACCTGCTGCGCCAGGGCGACAACGCCCTGCTCCTGTCGCAGCAGCTCTCCCAGCTGTGCGGCAAGGGTCCGGCCCTGGAAGAAGACATGGCGCTGACCAACGTCGCGCTCGACCTGCTCGGCCAGACCCGCATGTGGCTGACCTATGCCGGCGAACTCGAAGGGCAGGGCCGCGACGAGGACAAGCTGGCCTTCCACCGCGACGCCGGCGAATACCGCAACGTCCTGCTGGTCGAGCAGCCGAACGGCAGCTATGCCGAGGTCATGATGCGCCAGTTCCTGTTCGACACCTGGCACTACTTCCTGATGGGGGGACTGACCACATCGCTTGATCCGCGCATCGCCGAGATCGCCGAGAAATCGCTGAAGGAAGTGACTTACCACCTGCGCCGCAGCGGCGACCTGGTGGTGCGCCTGGGCGACGGCACGGATGTCAGCCGCCGCATGATGCAGGCCGCGCTCGACGACCTCTGGATGTACAGCGGCGAAGTCTTCCTCTACGACGAGGTCGACAAGGCGATGGTCGAGCAGGGCATCGCGCCCCCAGTCGAGGGCTTGCGCGCCGCCTTCCTCGAGCACGTTGGCGAGATCCTCGCTGAGGCCACCTTGACGATGCCCTCGCCGGACGCCTGGATGCAGCGCGGCGGCAAGCAGGGCCGCCACAGCGAGCGCCTCGGCTTCATCCTGGCCGAAATGCAGTTCCTGCAGCGCGCCTATCCCGGAGCCGAATGGTAATGATGGCCCAGCACGTCACGCCTCAGCAGGTCTGGGCCTGGCTGGGCGAGGTGCCCGATCCCGAGATCCCGGTGATTTCGATCGTCGACCTCGGCATCGTGCGCGACGTGGCCTTCGAAGGCGATGCCTGCGTCGTCACGATCACGCCCACCTACTCCGGCTGCCCGGCGATGCAGGTGATCGCCGAGAGCGTCGTCGAGGCGCTGCAGGCGCATGGCTTGGACAAGGTGAGCTTGGTCAACCGCCTGTCCCCGGCCTGGACCACCGACTGGATGAGCGAGGCCGGCAAGGCGGCATTGACAGGCTACGGGATCGCGCCGCCGGTGCAGCAGGCGATCGACATCAGCGGCCTGCGCAGCGGGCTTAAGAACGGTGTCAAACGCAGCGCCTTCGTCGAGCCGGAAATCGCCTGCCCGAATTGCGGCAGCAAGCATACCCAGCTCACCAGCCAGTTCGGCTCGACCCCGTGCAAGGCATTGTATAAATGCCTGGACTGCCGAGAGCCTTTCGATTATTTCAAGTGCCACTAAGTGGTCAAAGCCAGGCAAACATGAGCAAATTCTATCCCCTCACCGTCGCCAGGGTGAAGCACGAGACGCGCGACGCGGTCTCCGTCACCTTCGCCGTGCCGCCCGAACTCAAATCCGCCTTCGCCTACCAGCAGGGCCAGCACCTGACGCTGCGCACGCTGATCGATGGCGAAGACGTGCGCCGTTCCTACTCGATCTGCTCGGCGGTGCAGGACGACGTGCTGCGCGTGGCGATCAAGAAGACGCCCGGCGGCCTGTTCTCGAACTGGGCCAACGAGCACCTGGCGCCGGGCGCCACGCTGGACGTGATGCCGCCGATGGGTCACTTCAACGTGCCCCTCGAACCCGACAGCGAGCGCCACTACCTGGCCTTTGCGGCCGGCAGCGGCATCACCCCGATTCTGTCGATCATCAAGACCACCCTGCTGGCCGAGCCGAAGAGCCGTTTCACCCTGGTCTACGGCAACCGCGCCTCGTCCTCCGTCATCTTCCGCGACGAGCTGACCGACCTGAAAGACGTCTACATGGGACGCCTGAAACTGGTCTACGTGATGAGCCGCGAGCAGCAGGACATCGACCTGTTCAACGGCCGCATCACGGGCGAGAAGTGCAGCGCATTCCTGAAGAGCTGGATCAGGGCGGAGGATATCGACATCGCCTTTATCTGCGGCCCGGAAGACATGATGCATGGCGTGTCGAAATCGCTGCAGGAAGCCGGCATGGCCAAGGAACAGATCCGCATCGAGCTGTTCGCCGCCAGCATCCCGAAGCATGAGCACAAGCCACGCCCGATTGAAGCCGGCGCACGCCAGCAGACCGAAGTCACCGTCATCATGGACGGCAGCACGGCCAGTTTTACCATGGACAAGGACAAGGAATCGATCCTGGACGCCGGTATCCGGGCCGGCATCGACATGCGCTATTCGTGCAAGGGCGGCGTCTGCTCGACCTGCCGCTGCAAGGTCGTCGACGGCAATGTCGAGATGGACGTGAACTATGCGCTCGAAGACTACGAAGTCGCACGCGGCTTCGTCCTGTCCTGCCAGGCTTTCCCGATCACCGACAAAGTGGTCGTCGACTTCGACCAGCACGAATAAAAAAGAGAGATCAGACCATGAGCTACGAATCGATCCTGTTCACGATCGAAGACGGCATTGCCGTCCTCACCCTGAACCGCCCCGACCGCCTGAACAGTTTTACCCAGGCCATGCACCTGGAAGTGCGCGACGCCCTGGAGCAGCTCCAGGCCGACAAATCGGTGCGGGTGCTGGTGCTGACCGGCGCCGGCCGCGGCTTTTGCGCCGGCCAGGACCTGGGCGACCGCGCGGTCAGTCCGGGCGCGCCCGGTGTCGACCTCGGCGAATCGGTGGAAAAATTCTACGCGCCGCTGGTGATGACCTTGAAAAGCCTGCCGCTGCCGGTGATCTGCGCCGTCAACGGCGTGGCCGCCGGCGCCGGCGCCAACCTGGCCCTGGCCTGCGACATCGTCATCGCGGCAAAATCCGCCAGCTTCATCGAAGCCTTCTGCAAACTCGGCCTGATCCCGGACACCGGCGGCACCTGGCATTTGCCGCGCTTGATCGGCCAGGCGCGCGCCACGGGTCTGGCCATGTTGGGCGACAAGCTGCCCGCCGAAAAAGCCGAGGAGTGGGGCCTGATCTGGCGCTGCGTGGCGGACGAAGCGCTGATGGAAGAGACCATGGCGATGGCGAAGCATTTTGCCAGTGCGCCGACGAAGGGGCTCGCGTTCACGAAAAAGGCGCTGCAGGCCAGCTATGCCAACACGCTGCCGGAACAGCTGAAACTGGAAGGCGAGATGATGCGCGAACTCGGCTACAGCCACGACTACAAAGAGGGCGTCGCCGCCTTCATCGCCAAGCGCCCGGCGCAGTTCAGGGGGGAATGATGGAAGCCCTGTCAAAAGATAGCGTCGTCGCCGTCATCGGCAGCGGCGCCATGGGCGCCGGCATTGCCCAGATCGCAGCCGCCAGCGGCCACGAAGTGCGCCTGTTCGACACGCGCGACGGGGCAGCCATCAAGGCCGTCGGCATCATCAGCACCATCTACGGCAAGCTGGTCGAAAAGGGGCGCATGAGCGAGGCCGAGGCCGAGCAGGCACGCGGACGCCTGAAGCCGCTGGCGACGCTGGGGGAAGTCGCGGGCGCCGCGATCGTCATCGAAGCCATCGTCGAAAACCTGGAAGCCAAGCGCGCGCTGTTCCTCGACCTGGAAAGCGTCGTCGGCGCAGACTGCATCCTGGCGACCAACACCTCGTCGATTTCGGTGACCGCGATTGCCGCCCCCTTGCAGCATCCCGGACGCCTGGTCGGCATGCACTTCTTCAATCCCGTGCCGCTGATGGCGCTGGTCGAAGTGATCAGTGGCCTGGCCACCGACCAGGCTGTCGCCGACAAGGTGTTTGCCCTGGCCGCGGCCTGGAACAAGGAGCCGGTGCACGCGAAATCGACGCCCGGCTTCATCGTCAACCGCGTCGCCCGTCCGTATTACGCCGAGGCGCTGCGCCTGCTGCAGGAAGGCGCCGCCGATGCCCCCACGCTCGACGCGGTGATGCGCGACTGCGGAGCCTTCCGCATGGGGCCCTTCGAGCTGATGGACCTGATCGGCCACGACGTGAATTTTTCGGTCACGCAGTCGGTGCACGCCGCCTATTACGGCGACGGCCGCTTCACGCCCTCGGTGGTGCAGCAGGAATTGGTGAACGCCGGTTTCCTCGGCCGCAAATCCGGCCGCGGTTTTTATCGCTATGGCGACGATGCCGCCAAGCCCGTGGTCCAGGCGGAAGCTGCGCAGCCGCGCCCGAACACGGTCGCCATCAGCATCTCGCGCGAAGTCAAAACCAGCATCCTCACCCCGATGGAAGCGCGCCTGGCCGCCGCCGGCTTTACGGTCGGGCACCGCGAGCCCTTGCCCGGCGTGGAAACGAGCGAGGCGCCGGCCTTCCACTGCAATGGCGCCGCGATCTTCCTCACCGATGGCCGTAGCGCCACCGAGCGCGCCGCCGCCAACGCGCACCCGAATACGGTGGTCTACGACCTGCTGTTCGATTACGCGAAAGCGACGCGCATCGCGCTGGCGCGCGCCGACCAGTGCAGCGACGAGGCCTACCAGGCAGCGGTCGGCCTGTTCCAGGCCGCCGGCTTCGCCGTCACGCGCCTTGACGACGTGCCCGGCATGGCCGTGATGCGTACCGTCGCCATGCTCGCCAACGAAGCGGCCGACGCCGTCAACCAGGGCGTCTGCAGCGCGCAAGCCGTCGACATCGCCATGCAGAAGGGCGTGAACTACCCGCGCGGCCCGCTGGCCTGGGCCGATGCGATCGGCCTGCGGCATGTGGTGACGACCCTGTCCAACCTCGGCGCCAGCTATGGCGAAGACCGCTACCGCGTCTCGCCGCTGCTGCGCCGCAAGCTCGCCGCCAACCCTTTGGAGCCGCGTTTCCATGCATAGCAGTCTGGAGCTTGACCCGCAGGCGCTGGCCGAACTGGCCGGCAAGGCCATGTACGAGCGCGACCCGGCCAGCCAGGCGCTGGGCATGCTGCTGGACGCGATCCGGCCCGGCTATGCGCGCATGAGCATGCGTGTGCGCCACGACATGCTCAACGGGCACGCGACCTGCCACGGCGGCTATATCTTCATGCTGGCCGACAGCGCCTTTGCGTTCGCCTGCAATTCGCACAATTTCAATACCGTCGGCGCCGGCTGCACGATCGACTACCTCGCTCCCGGGCGCGAAGGCGATCTGCTGGTGGCCGAGGCGGTCGAGCAGGCGCTGTCCGGCAAGACCGGCGTCTACGACGTCACCGTAACGAACGGGGAAGGGCGAACGGTCGCGCTTTTCCGCGGCAAGTCGCACCGGGTCAGCGGCCTGGTGGCGCCCGTCGCCTAATCCAGAACGAGAGGGGTCAACATGGTCCAACGCATCCCGGCGCCCGGCGAACTCGAACCGATCGAGCGCGCCAGCCGCGACGAACTGCAGGCATTGCAACTGGAACGGCTGCGCTGGTCGCTGCGGCACGCCTACGAGAACGTGCCGCACTACCGCCAGGCTTTCGACGCCGCCGGCGTGCACCCGGCCGACCTGAACACCCTGGCCGACCTGGCGAGATTCCCGTTCACCGAGAAGAAGACCCTGCGCGACAACTACCCCTTCGGCCTGTTCGCCGTACCGCGCGAGCAGGTAGTGCGGGTGCACGCGTCTTCCGGCACCACGGGGCGCCCGACCGTGGTGGGCTACACCAGACGCGACATCGATACCTGGGCCGATGTGGTGGCGCGCTCGATCCGCGCGGCAGGCGGGCGGGCCGGCGACATGGTGCACGTCGCCTACGGCTATGGCCTGTTCACGGGCGGCTTGGGCGCCCACTACGGCGCCGAGCGCCTGGGCTGCACGGTGGTGCCGATGTCGGGCGGGCAGACCGAAAAGCAGGTGCAGCTGATCCGCGATTTCGAACCGTCGATCATCATGGTCACGCCTTCGTACATGCTCAATATCGTCGAGGAGTTCAAGCGCCAGGGCCTGGATCCGGCACAGTCCTCCTTAAAACTCGGCATCTTCGGGGCCGAGCCCTGGACCGACGCCATGCGCCGCACCATCGAAACCGAAGCCGGCATCGACGCGGTCGACATCTACGGCCTGTCGGAGGTGATGGGGCCGGGCGTGGCCAGCGAATGCATCGAGAGCAAGGACGGCCCGGTGATCTGGGAAGACCATTTTTATCCCGAGATCATCGACCCCGAGACCGGCGCCGTGCTGCCCGACGGCGAAGAAGGGGAACTCGTTTTCACCTCGCTGACGAAAGAAGCGATGCCGATCATCCGCTACCGCACGCGCGACCTGACGCGTTTGCTGGCGCCGACCTCGCGCTCGATGCGGCGCATGGCGCGCATCACCGGGCGCTCGGACGACATGCTGATCATCCGCGGCGTGAACGTATTCCCCAGCCAGATCGAGGAACTGATCCTGGCCATGCCGGCGCTGGCGCCGCAATACCAGCTGCAGGTCGCGCGCGACGGCCATCTCGATACCTTGACCGTGATCGGCGAGCTGCGCGAGGCCGGCGCGGCCGACGCCGTCGCGCTTCTCTCCAAAGAACTCCAGCAACGCATCAAAACCCATGTCGGCGTGACCACGACCGTGCAATTGCTGCCCCCGATGGGCATTGAGCGCACCCTGACCGGCAAAGCCCGGCGCGTCGTCGATCACCGTTCAAAGTAAGCGCACCAAGAACATTTAAACAGGAGAATTTCATGACCGACGCCTTCATCTGCGACGCCATCCGCACCCCTTTCGGCCGCTACGGCGGCGCGCTCGCCTCGGTGCGTGCCGACGACCTGGCCGCGTTGCCGATCGCCGCGCTCATCGAACGCAACCCGGGCGTGAACTGGGCCATGGTCGACGATCTGTATTGGGGCTGCGCCAACCAGGCTGGCGAAGACAACCGCAATGTCGGCCACATGGCTGGCCTGCTGGCCGGCCTGCCGCCCGAAGTGCCGGGCAATACCATCAACCGCCTGTGCGGCTCGAGCCTGGATGCGGTGGGCCTGGCGGGCCGCGCGATCCGCGCCGGCGAAGCGCATCTGATCATCGCCGGCGGCTCCGAGAGCATGACGCGCGCGCCTTTCGTGATGGGCAAGGCCGATTCCGCCTTTTCGCGCGCGGCCAAGATCGAAGACACCACCCTCGGCTGGCGCTTCGTCAATCCGCTGATGAAGGCGAAATACGGCATCGACTCAATGCCGGAGACGGCCGAAAACGTCGCGCGCGAATTCAACATCAGCCGCGCCGACCAGGACGCCTTTGCGATCCGCAGCCAGCAGCGCTGGGCGCGCGCCCACGCCGCCGGCATTTTTAATGATGAAATAGCGCACGTGACGCTCCATGGCAAGAAGGGTGAGCTGCGCGTGTTCGATACCGACGAACATCCGCGTCCGGATACGACCATCGAGGCGCTGGCGAAATTGAAAGGCGTCGTCACGCCCGATGGCAGCGTCACCGCCGGCAACGCCTCGGGCGTGAACGACGGCGCCTGCGCGCTCCTGATCGCCTCTGGCGCGGCGGCCGACCGCTTCGGCCTCATGCCGCGTGCACGCATCGTCGGCATGGCCACGGCGGGTCTTGCGCCGCGCATCATGGGCTTCGGCCCCTCGCCGGCGACCAAAAAAGTGCTGGCGCAAACCGGTTTGAGCATCGGCCAGATGGACGTGATCGAACTGAACGAAGCCTTCGCCGCCCAGGGCCTGGCCGTGATGCGCGACCTCGGTCTCGCGGACGACGCCGAACACGTGAACCCGAACGGCGGCGCGATTGCGCTGGGCCACCCGCTGGGCGCCTCCGGTGCGCGCCTGGTCACCACCGCTGCCTACCAGCTGCAGCGCAGCGGCGGGCGCTATGCGCTGTGCACGATGTGCATCGGCGTCGGCCAGGGCATCGCCCTCATCATCGAACGCGTGTAACCATGGTCAAGGTGTATGAAATCGACGGGGTGCGCCCGGTGGTGCATCCCACCAGCTTTGTGCACCCGACGGCGGTGCTGATCGGCGACGTCATCGTCGGGCCGCGCTGCTACATCGGCCCGCTGGCCTCCCTGCGCGGCGACTTCGGCCGCCTGGTGCTGGAAGAGGGCGCCAACGTGCAGGACAGCTGCGTGATGCACGGCTTCGAGAACGGCGTCACCGTGATCGAAGTCGACGGCCACATCGGCCACGGCGCGGTGCTGCACGGCTGCCGTATCGGGCGCAACGCAATGGTCGGCATGAACGCGGTCGTCATGGACGGCGCGGTGGTGGGCGAAGAGTCCATCGTCGCCGCCATGAGTTTCGTAAAAGCCGGAATGCTCATCCCGCCGCGCAGCATGGTGATGGGTACGCCGGCGCGCGTGATGCGCGAGCTGAAAGACGAAGAGATCAAGTGGAAGAGCTTCGGCACCCAGCAATACCACCAGCTGGCGGTACGCTCCCTGAACACCATGCGCGAGGTCGAGGCGTTGACTGAAATCGAGCCGAACCGCCCCGTTTTTGCATTCGACAGCGGCCACGCGCCCAAAAAATAATCCGTAGGGTGGAGCGGGCGGCGAACCGCGCCTGACTCCACGCGTTACGTCTGAGGAGACAAACAACATGACACACCCAAACACCCTGCAAAGCTGGATCGCCGGCCGCTGGATCGGCCAGGAAGCCGCCACCCCGCTGCACAGCGCCCTCGACGGCCAGCTGGTCTACCACACCCACGCCGAGCAGCTCGACTTCGACGAAGCCGTCACCTATGCCCGCAAGACCGGTGTGCCGGGCCTGATGAAGCTCGACTTCCAGACCCGCGCCCAGCGCCTGAAAGCGCTGGCCTTGTACCTGATGGACCGGAAGGAAGAGCTGTACGAGATTTCGCACCTGACCGGCGCCACCCGCCAGGACAGCTGGGTCGACGTCGAAGGCGGCATCGGCACCCTGTTCGCCTACGCCAGCATGGGCGGGCGCGAGCTGCCCTCGTCGAACGTGCTGCACGAAGGCCCGGCAATCGCCCTGGGCAAGCGCGGCGGCTTTGCCGGCACCCACATCCTGGTGCCGCGCGGCGGCCTGGCCGTGCACATCAACGCCTTCAACTTCCCGATCTGGGGCCTGCTCGAAAAATTCGCGCCGAGTTTTCTCGCCGCGATGCCCTGCATCGGTAAACCCGCCACCGCGACCAGCTACCTGACCCACGCCGTCGTCCGGATGATGATGGACTCGCAGCTGCTGCCGGACGGCGCGCTGCAGCTCGTCATTGGCTCGACCGGCGACCTGCTCGACCGTCTCACCGGCTTCGACGCCGTCACCTTCACCGGCTCGGCCGACACCGCGATGAAGCTGCGCTCGAACCCGAAGCTGCTGCGCGAATCCGTGCCCTTCACCGCCGAAGCCGATTCCCTGAACTGCGCGATCCTGGCGCCCGACGTTGAACCGGGCGATCCGGAATTCGAGCTGTTCGTAAAAGAAGTGGCGCGCGAAATGACCGGCAAGGCCGGCCAGAAGTGCACCGCGATCCGCCGCATCATCGTGCCCGAGCAGCATGTGGATGCGCTGGGCGAGCGCCTGCGGGACCGCCTGGCGAAAATCGTCGTCGGCAATCCGAAGATGGAAGGGGTGCGCATGGGCGCGCTGGCCTCGATGGACCAGCACCGCGACGTCACCGAACGTGTGGAAATGCTTGCGCGCGGCAACGAGATCATTTTCGGCGCCGGTCACGGCTTCAATCCGGTGGGTGAGGGCAGCGCCGCGGGCGCCTTTTTCTCGCCGACCCTGCTCCTGTGCCGCAACGCGTCCGTCAACACGGCGGTACACGACATCGAAGCCTTCGGCCCGGTCAGCACCATGATGAGCTACCGCGACCTGGACGAGGCGCTGCACCTGGCGGCGCTCGGCAAGGGCAGCCTGGTGACCACGCTGGCGACCAAGGACCCGGCGATTGCCGCCCACGCGGTGCCGGTCGTGGCCGCGACGCACGGGCGCGTGCTGATCCTCGACCGTGAAGCGGCAGTCGATTCTACCGGCCACGGCTCACCGCTGCCGCAACTCAAGCACGGCGGTCCGGGCCGCGCCGGCGGCGGCGAAGAGCTGGGTGGCATCCGGGCGGTGAAGCACTTCCTGCAGCGCGCCGCGGTGCAGGGTTCGCCGACGATGCTGACCGCCGTCACGGGAGAATACGTGCGCGGCGGCGCGGTCAAGGAATCGGAACTGCACCCCTTCCGCCGCCACTTCGAGGACCTGGAAATCGGCCACTCGCTGCTGACCCATCGCCGCACCGTGAGCGAAGCCGATATCGTCAACTTCGGTGGCGTCTCGGGCGATTATTTCTACATGCACTTCGACGAAATCGCGGCGAAGGACACCCAGTTCGGCAAACGCATCGCCCACGGTTACTTCGTGCTGTCTGCGGCGGCAGGCCTGTTCGTGTCGCCGGCGCCGGGACCGGTGCTGGCCAACTATGGCCTGGACAACCTGCGCTTCGTGGCGCCGGTGGCAATCGGCGACACCATCCGTGCGCGCCTCACCTGCAAACGCAAGGTCGACCGCAACCGGACGGACGAGGCTGGTCGCGGCCAGGGCGTGGTGGCCTGGGACGTGCAGGTGACGAACCAGCACGACGAACTGGTGGCGAGCTATGACATCCTGACACTGGTGCAGAAGCACAAGAGCACCACTGCGCTTGAGGCAGCACAACAAGCCTTGCCGTAAAAGGCGCGGCCGCGCAAGGCGTGCATAATGGGGGATCGGACGCACACTATGCTGTCTGCATCCCCCATTTGTTATCAATTGCCATGGAGCCTGTATGTCGCGGTTAGACCTGAGCAGTATTCCCGTATTGACCGGCACCGGTTATCCCGAAGTCTTTGCCGAAGCGGTCAATGGACGCAGCCGCCAGGCGCTGGGCGAAGCGGGCGGCCTGAGCCAGTTCGGCGTCAACCTGGTCGAACTCAAGCCGGGCGCGGCGTCGTCCCAGCGCCACTGGCATTCGCACGACGACGAGTTCGTCATGGTCGTCTCCGGCGAACTGACGCTGGTGAACGACGAAGGCGAAACCCTGATGCGCGCCGGCGACTGCGCCGCCTTCCCGGCCGGCGTGCCGAATGGCCACCACCTGGTCAACCGCAGCTGGGGCAACGCCCTGTTCCTGGCCGTCGGGCCGAATGCGAAGGAAGACAAGGCGACTTATCCGGACATCGACCTGGCCTACGACGCCGCCAGCGACAGTTTTACCCACAAGGACGGCACCCCGTATCCGAAACGCGCCGATGCCGCCGTGCCTGCGGCCAATCCGGGTGTGGAAGAACATACGATCGGGCAGCGTGTCTACCGCACCGATCCGCACCCGGAAGAGCGCGGCTGAGTCAGTCCAGCTTGCGCTCGTAACGGTCGCGAACCACCTGGCTGATATAGGTGGACAAGCCGCTGCCGAGCGTGGCCAGGCGCTGCATCTCGGCGATGTTGCCGGCGCCGGCGCTCTGGTCGGTGTAGAGATAACGGTCGCCGCCGGCAAAGCGCACCGTGATCGAACGGTCACCGATGTCGTAGGCTTCGACGCCCGATTCGCCGCTCAGGTTCTTGTAGCGTTGCATTGGCTTCTCCCTGCGATGGTCTTGTGCGGATTCTAGCGAGAGACGGCGGCGGCGGTTGTGCTCCTTCCAACCGTGCGCGCCGTCGGGCAGATGGTAAAGCCGGGCAGAAGCATGTAATCTGGAGAACAAGATGGCGATACGCAAGCGCATCAGGCACGTTGCAGGAGGCGTACTCGGTTCGATCACGAGCCGCTACAACGATCTGGATGGCTACTGGGCGATCGGTGTGTTGTATGAAGAGCTAGGATCGGCGCCGTATCGCGTTGAGCTCGACCTGCTGGCGGGTATTGCCACGCCTGCCGGAAACAACGCGATCTTGATCGCCGAGCGCTATGCCGACTTTCTCAGGCGGGCGCTAGCTAAAAAGAACCTGCAGCCGGGAGACCTGACCGAAGCGACGGTCACGCTGCAGTTCAATGCCGAAAGTCCCCAAGGGTATGGTCTGCCCTATCTGATCGGCGACCCCTACACCTGCAGCGTCACGCTGCGCGGCGCGCACGACGAGGCAATCTACACGGCGCATGGCAAGTGCATGCCGCATGATCCTCGCATGTTCAGCCGTAGCGGCTGCGCCTCTGCCGCTCAGCGCGGGTAAGTAAACCCGGTCCGGATATCCATCGGCGCGATCCGCTTGCCGTCACGCACCATCAGCTTCTGCGGCGGCTCCTCGCCCACCAGCGCACGCGACAGGACATGCAGTCCTTCGCCCTTGCGCAGCAATTCGTCGCAGCGTTCATAGACGTTGCGGCAGCCCGTTGCGGCAAGCAGCGCCTGCACAATCGGCACTTTCCACATCTCGACGCCGCCAGAGTTGAACTGGCAGACCAGGTAGCCGTCGGCGCCGCCATAGCTGTGCACCAGCAGGCCGGGCAAGCCGTCCTTGTCGCCATCGATCACTTGCACCAGTTCCTGCGGGTCGGCAATGCTCAGGGCCACGGCGCGGCGCGCCACAGCGGCCTGCACGCGCCGTTTCATCATGGCGTGGTCGACCGGCTCGTCCTCGCGCAGGGTCCAGACGCGGGCGGCGATCTGCGACTTGGCGTTGTAGGCGGCGCGGGCGATGAATTGGCGGCTCGAGGACTGCACGGTGGCGGTGGCGCCCGGCTTGCTGCGCTCTTGCGGCTTGCCGTCGACGCGGTCGATGGCGGAGACGTAAATCCAGGGGTCGCCGGCCAGCAAGCCTTTTTCCTTGCCCTGTTTGATGGTAATGATCAGCATGTGCGGCTTTCGTTTTCAGGAACGGGATGATACAGCAAGCCTGCGACGGCATTTTGGACGACTGTGAGTATCCGTGAGCCTTTCGTCATTCCCCGTGGGTATCATGCGACCCTGACACTTTTTTAACAGCGTAGCAATTCAAAACTGGGAAATGGCATGACCGAGGGTTTTTTGGGTGTGTTCGCCTTGGCGATCGTTGAAATGTGGGCCGCAATTCCATTGGGTTTCCACCTGAAATTGCCACCGGTCTTGCTCGCCGTCACGGTGGCGACGGGTGCGTTTGCGGGCGCGGTGGCGGCCATCTTTGCGGGGGATGGCATCCGCCGCCTGGTTTTCTGGCGCAAGAAGGAAAAGACCGAAGGCAGCCGCTTATCCAATTGGCTCACTACCAAGGGACCGTGGGCTATCGGCCTGCTGGGACCCCTGCTGATCGGCCCCCTGTTCGCCGCGGGCCTGGCAGGCGCCACCGGCATGCCGCGCGCTTTCTCGCTTGGCCTGCTGGCAGCCGGGATCGTCATATGGACGATTGTGCTGGTCGCGCTCGGCAGCTACGGCGTCGCCATGTTCCGATAACATCGCATCCGGCCGGATGGGATGGGCGCGAAGCGGCGTAGAATACGGCGTTCCCCTCCCGTTCCGACCGCTGCGATGATTCGATTTGGCCCGATGAGCATCATGCTGCTGTGCGCGGCCCTGTACGGCGTCATGCGGGCGAGCATGCTGTGCTTTGTTCCGGTCAACCGGCGCGCCAACCGCCTGCTGGCGGCACTCATCCTTGTGCTGGCGCTGTACACCGCGCCTTATGTCATCGGCTACGCCGGCTACTATGACGCCTATCCCTGGCTGTCCTTTGCACCCTATAACCTGACGCTGGCGATCGGTCCCTTGCTCTACCTGTACGTGGGCGCGATGCTGAACGCCCATGAATCGTCAAGATACCGGCATCTGCACTTCGTGCCGGCGCTCCTCCAGTTCACGTATTACTGCGCCGTGTTCGCGCAGCCGCTGGCATTCAAGAACAACTGGGATGCCGAGGTCCATGTGCCCGTGGTCGATCCGCTGGAAACGGCGGCCCTGCTCGCGTCGCTTGGTGTGTACTGGTTCCTGGGCTGGCGGGCCTCGACGCCGGGGCGGCCGGAGTGGCTGCGTAACTTCCTGATCGTCATGGGCCTGGCCGTCCTGTGCTGGTGCGGCCTGGTCGCTGCCGAACAGGCGTTCTCGGGACTGAGCTATTTCCAGCGCTTTCCCTTCTATGCCTGGCTGGCGATGCTGGTCGGCTACCTGGGCACCGAGGGCTACCGCCATGGGTCTATCGCCACTGTCCCGGCCAGGGCCGACCCGCCGGCGCCGGCGGCAGTCCCCCCGAGCCAGGCCGAACAGGGTGCGCGTTGGCGTGCCGCGCTCATCGAGGGAGGGTGGTGGCGCGATCCGGAGCTGTCCCTGGTCACGCTGGCGCAGCGGCTCGGCACCAACACCACCGCACTGTCGCGCGCCCTCAACGAGGGACTGGGCATGAACTTCAATGAGGTCATCAACCGGCTGCGCGTGGAGGCGGTCGTGGCGGCGCTGGAAAAGGACGACGGCGACAGGCCAGTGCTCGACATCGCCCTGGCCGAAGGCTTCAATTCGAAGGCCAGCTTCAATCGCGCCTTCAAGCAGTACACCGGAGAGACGCCGTCCGACTACCGGCGCCGGATCCGCTCGGGCGGCGCGGCGCTGCACGTCTCGACTTCCGAGTAGCAGAATCCATATTTCGTCGATGGCGCCGGATTTTGCAGCGCCTGGCGCCCCGTGGCGGTCTATCGTCGATGCACTTCGTCCCCCTCTGAAAGTGCATCATGATCCCCCGCCTGTTGCGCGCCCTCGGCAGCGCCATGCTTGCCTGTTCCTGCCTGTGCCAAGTCACGTACGCCGCCGAAGCACTCACCGCCGAGCAAGCCGGCCGCGATGCGAAAATCCTCGTGGCAGCCTTGCGCGCCCTGCATCCTGCCCTCGACAAGTATCGCAGTCCGGCCGAGGTGGAGGCGTCGTTCGCGCGTTTCGAGACCCGTGCCGGCCGTGCCCGCAGCGTGGCCGAGATGTATCTCGCCGCGACCGAACTGGCGGCATCGGTCCGCTGCGGCCATACCTGGACCAATGTCCTGAACCAGCAGCGGGCGATCAAGACGCGCCTGCTCGACACGCCCGACAAGCTGCCCGTGACCATGACTCTGGTCGACGGCCGCTGGCGGGTGCTGGGCAGCGTCGCCCCCGGCATCGATGCCGGCGACGAACTGGTGAGCATCGATGGACTGGACAGCAGGCAGGTGGTCGCCAGGATGCTGCCCTACCTGCGCGCCGACGGCAGCAGCGACGGCAAACGCCTGCGCCAGCTGGGGCACGACCGGCTCGATTACAGCATGATGGACATCGTCTGGCCCCTGCTGGCGCCACCGGTCGGCGGCGTCTACCGGCTCGGCGTGCGTCGGGGCGACGGTCCCTCGCGCACGATCGATGTCAAGGCGGTGAGCCTGGCCGAGCGGGGCGCGCAGCTGGCGACACAGGGCGCCAGGCCGGCGTCGACTGCCTGGCGTTTTCGCATCGACGGCGGCCAGGCCGTCATGACGCTGCCCAGCTTTTCCGTGTATCGCGACAAATTCGACTGGCGGCGCTTTTTCGCGGACAGTTTCGCTGAGCTGCAGCAAGGCCGGGTCGGTCGCCTGGTCATCGATATCCGCGAGAACGAAGGCGGCGATGGCGCGATCGGCCTCGAACTGCTGTCCTACCTGGTCAAGGCGCCCAAGAGCTATCGCGCCGACCAGTCGGTGACGACCTATGAACGGGTTCCCTACAAGCTGGCGCGCTACCTCGATACCTGGGATTTCGGCTTCTTCGACCGCACCGGCCAGGTCGATCCGATCCTGGAAGGACCGCAAGCGGGGCGCCTCAGTTTCCGGCCGAATGCCGCCCGCCTGCAGGTGGTGGAACCGCGCGCCGCGCGCTACGCCGGCAAGGTCTTCCTGCTGGTCGGCCCGGAGAACAGCTCGGCCACCTTTGCGCTGGCCAGGCTTGCCCAGCAATGGGGCGCCGCCACCCTGGTCGGCCAGCCCACCGGCGGCAACCAGCGCGGCCTGAATGGCGGCCAGCTGGCCTGGGTCACCTTGCCGGAGTCGGGCGTGGCCGTCGACATCCCGCTGCTGGCCACTCGCTATGCCAGCGACACGCCGGATGCGGGCGTCACCCCGGACATCCTCGTCCGGCGCAGCTTCGCCGCCCAGACGGCCGGGCGTGACGAAGAGATGGAGGCCGTCCTGCAATCACTGGCTGGGCCAGGCAGGTAAAGGCGGCTGCTGCCGCTGTCTCACCACAGACCCGATACGCGGGTGTAGCTCTTCGATGACGATCCGAGCACGGTGTGGCCGCTGTCAGCATCGACGGGACGAATTTCCAAGTTGCGCGACAGGACAAACAGCAGCTTGTCCGACTCGGCGTACAGCGGTTCCCACTGGCCCGGGCGCAGGGCGACCATCAGCTGGCCGTCGCGTTCGGCGACATGGAAATCACCCAGGCCCGAGATTTTGTACTGGCCGACCAGGGCCTTGCGCGCCTGGGGCGTGAGGGTCACGGTTGGACGGATCACGGTCTGGTTGCCCGCCCACTTGTATTCGTGGGCGATGGCGCGCAGCAGCCCGGCAGCGAGCTCGCCGCCATTGTCGCCGTTGGTCAGGATGACGGCGCCATCGCCTCCCTCGACAAAGGCGAGCAGCGCGGCCTTGAAGCCCATGTTGCTGCCGCCATGGCCAAATGCCTTGCCCTTGTCCTGGAGTTGCAGGCCCAGCGCGTAGTCGTTCATCAGGGGCGTGAGCATGGTGCGCGTCATTGCCGGCGACAGTACGCCGGTGTCGCGTCCGGCGGCCCCTTGCTGGATGGCGATCGCGAACTTTGCCAGGTCACGTGGCGTGGACCACAAGCCGGCGGGAGCCTGCTCGGGATAGGTAAAGGCGCCTCCGGGGAAGGCCTTGCCTTCACGGTCGTGCGGGAGCGCCGCCTTCGCCGCCAACGCGGCAGGCAGCGGTTGCGCAAAGGTACTGGCCGTCATGCCCAGGGGTGTTAGCACCAGGTCGCGCATCAGCACATCGAAGGGCTGGCCCGCCCGGTCGGTCATCGCTTGCTGGAGCACGACGTAACCGCCGCCCGAATAGCGCCAGGCCGAACCCGGCGCGGCGTCGACCCGGATCGGCGCGGTGTTGCCCGGCGCTTTCCCGTCGAGGAGCTGGACCAGCGAAGGAACCGGCTTGCCAAAGGCATAGCCGGGGAAGCCGGATACGCTCACGCCGCCGGTGTGCGATAGCAGCTGACGCACGCTTGGCTTGCCCGCACCGGCCGGCAGCTTCCAGCCGGTAAGGGCGGTGTCGACAGGCGCATCGAGGTCGAGCTTGCCCTGTTCGACCATGCGCAGCGCTGCCATCGCAGCGACCGGTTTGCTCACCGAAGCAGCCTGGAACAGGGTGTCGGGCGTGACGGCCGGTCCACCGACCCAGGCGACACCATAGCCTTGCGTCCACGCGACTTTGCCACCTCGAATCACGGCGACACTCACGCCGGGCACCTTCAAACGCGCCATCGCGTCCTGCAGCTTCTCCGTCTTGACCGGCGCATCGGCCAGCGCGACGAGCGGGCGCAGGCCGGCTTCGATGCGGGCCATGGCCTCACGCTCGCCCACATCCGCGACGGGCGCCGCGCCGGCACCAAGCGATAAAGTTCCTGACAGGACGATTGAAACGATCTTCTTTTTGCTTGACATACCCATCTCCCAAGTTTAACTACGCGTTTTACGGGCCCGTCTCGTTCGCCTCGCGGATGCGGGCGCCGAAGGGGCGTTTCTCGAGCAAGGCGATCGCCTGTTCAAGGCAGGCAGACAAGGGAAATGCCAGTTCTGCATCGAGGCTGTCGGCGGCAGCCTTGGTCGCTTGCCAGCACACCTGCAGGCGGGGCAGCAAAGCCTGGCCGAGCGCGCTCAGGCGCACCATGCGCTGCCGGCCATCGTCGTCGCCATGAGCGATCGTCAACAAACCTTTCTTCACCATCAGGGCGACGGTCTGGGTGGCGGCGGGCTGGGTCATGCCACCCAGCGCTGCCAGCTCGCCGATCGTCGCGCTGCCTCGCTCGGCCAGCACGCGCATCACGGGCGTATAGCGCGGCCGATAATCCAGCCCCGCTTCCACATAGGCCTGCTCGACTGCGCCATCGAGCAATTCGATCAGATGCCGCAACTGCGTGCCTAGTCCTTTTTTCATGAGGAAATTATATCAGTCTTTATATAACTGCTTATGTATTTTCTTGCCTTGGGCCGGAATCTGGCGATATGCGAGGAAAAGGGTGTGCGCCACAAGCGGGCGCACACGTGGTTTGCTGCTGGCTCAGCCCTTGAGTTGCCCGCGTACCCGCTCGATCGCACGGCGCACCTGCCTGGGCGCGGTGCCGCCGACATGGTCGCGCGCGGCCACCGACCCTTCCAGGGTCAGCACGGCAAACACGTCGTCCCCGATCAGCGGCGAAAACGCGCGCAGGCGCTCGAGGGACATTTCCGACAGATCGCATTTGGCGTCGTCGCATGCACGCACCGCATGGGCCACGGCTTCGTGGGCGTCGCGGAAGGGCAGGCCTTTTTTGACCAGGTAGTCGGCCAGGTCGGTGGCGGTGGCATAGCCCTGCAGGGCAGCGGCGCGCATGTTTTCAGGTTTGACGCTGATGCCGCCGGCCATGTCGGCGAAGATGCGCAGCGTGTCGAGCACGGTGTCGATCGTGTCGAACAGCGGCTCCTTGTCTTCCTGGTTGTCCTTGTTGTAGGCCAGCGGCTGGCCTTTCATCAGGGTCAGGAGGGCGGTCAGGTTGCCGTACACGCGGCCGGTCTTGCCGCGCGCCAGTTCCGGCACGTCCGGGTTTTTCTTTTGCGGCATGATCGACGAGCCGGTGCAGAAGCGGTCGGCGATGTCGATGAAGCCGATGCGTGGGCTCATCCACATGACCAGCTCTTCCGACATGCGCGACACGTGCATCATGAGCACGGCGGCGGCGGACGTGAATTCGATCGCGAAATCGCGGTCCGAGACGGCGTCGAGCGAGTTGTGGCAGACGTCCTCGAAGCCGAGGGTATTCGCCACGCGCAGGCGGTCGATCGGGAAGGTGGTGCCGGCCAGGGCGGCGGCGCCCAGCGGCAGGCGGTTGACGCGGCGGCGCGCGTCCAGCATGCGCTCGGCGTCGCGGCCGAACATCTCGACATAGGCCAGCATGTGGTGCCCAAAGGTGATCGGCTGCGCCACCTGCAGGTGGGTAAAGCCCGGCATGATGGTGTCGAAGTGGCGCTCGGCCAGGTCCGTCAGGGCGCTGCGCAGCGTGCCCAGCAAGGCCACCACGTCGTCGATCGCCGCGCGCACGTACAGGCGGATGTCGGTCGCGACCTGGTCGTTGCGCGAGCGGCCCGTGTGCAGGCGCTTGCCGGCGTCGCCCACCAGTTCGGTCAGGCGCTTTTCGATATTCAGGTGCACGTCCTCCAGGTCGAGCAGCCACTCGAAGCTGCCGGCTTCGATCTCGAGGCGGATCTGCGCCATGCCGCGTTCGATATCCAGCCGATCCTGCGTGCTGATGATCCCCTGCGCGGCCAGCATCTCGGCATGCGCGAGCGAGCCTTCGATGTCGAACATCGCCAGGCGCTTGTCGAAGAACACGGAAGCCGTGTAGCGTTTCACGAGGTCGGAGACGGGTTCGGAAAAGCGCGCCGACCAGGCTTCGGCTTTTTTGGAGAATTGTTCGGTCATGGTGGGTTCCGGTTGATTTACCCGATTATAAACCGCGGCCCGCCGTGTCGCCGTGGGCCGCCGCCGGTGCTGCCGGGATGACAAACATGGGGAAATAGCGGATTATTCGATCGTCAACATATGCAAGGTGGGGTAAAAACATGAAACGATGGATGCAAGTCGGGCTTGCCGCGGCGCTCGCCCTGGGTGCGGGCGCCTCCCTGGCGCAAACGGCGCCGCCGGTACAGCTCGCCCCGGCCCAGCCGGTCACGGCCAAGGAAGCCGACGGCGCCTCGGTCGACACCATCGTCGCCGCCCTCTACGACGTGATCTCGGGCCCGGCTGGCGCGCCGCGCAACTGGAACCGGATGCGCGCCCTATTCGCGCCCGACGCGAAACTGATGGTGATCGGAGCACGCCCGGACGGCAGCTTCGGCCTGCGCGCGATGACGGTCGAGGATTACATCAGCCGCAACATGAGTTCTTTCAACACCAGCGGCTTCTACGAGCGCGAGATCGCGCGCACGACGGAGTCCTTCGGCCAGCTGGCGCACGTGTTCAGCACCTATGAACTGCTGCGTTCGCCGAGCGACCCCAAACCTTTCATGCGCGGCATTAACAGCGTCCAGCTGGCCCATGACGGCAAGCGCTGGTGGATCGCCAACCTGGTCTGGCGCGCCGAAGACAGCGGGCTTGCATTGCCGGAACGTTACCTGCAGGGCCGCCAGCCGGCCGCTGCACGTTAAGAGCAATCGAATCTTGGTTAAAAAGCAAACAGGGCTAGAATTGGTGGTTCGCCAGACAATCGCTGCACAATCGCCAATAAGCAGGCAATGACTACCAACGACTCCAGTTTCGAGGTCAGCACCGACCAGACGCGGCTCGACATCCCGATGATTTACCGCTTCCTCAGCGAGCAGTCGAGCTGGGCGGTGGGAATCTCGGCTCCACTAGTCGAGCGGTCGATCGAAAATTCGCTGTGCTTCGGCGGCTACCTCGACGGCCGCCAGATTGCCTTTGCGCGCGTGATCACCGATTTCGCCACCTTCGCCAACATGATCGACCTGTTCGTGTTGCCCGAATACCGCGGCCATGGCTATGGCAAGCAACTGGTGGCCGCGGTATTGCGCCATCCGAGCCTGCAACGCCTGCGCCGCTTCACGCTGGCCACGAACGACGCGCACGGGTTGTATGAACGCTTCGGTTTCACCTCGCCGCAAAAGCCAGAAACACTGATGGAGCGTTACTTTCCGAACATTTATCTCTCCTGACCCGGCGCAAGATGCTGTGACGCTTCTCGACTCAGGCTTGGTATTTGCCGTGTTCGAGAAGGAGATCGTATGTGGCCGATTGCCGGCGCTGTCGCTCATGCCCTTGCGCTTGCCGTTTCCTTGCTGACCGCTCCCACCTCACAGGCCTTTAACAAGCCTGCCCCTGCGCCGGCTTCGGCGGGGTCGCTCGTCATCATTGGCGGCGCCCTGCGTCCCGACAACACGGCCGTCTGGGAACGCATCGTCGCCTTGGCGGGCGGGCAGGGCGCCCCGATCGCGGTCTTCGCGTCGGCCTCGGAATATCCCGAAAAAACCGGCGCCGCCCTGGTCGAGCGCTTTGCCAGATACGGGGCGCAGGCCTTTTTCGTGCCGGTTGCGGTGCGCCTGGCCGGCAGCGACTACCAGGTGGCGGCCGACAATCCCGAACTGGCGGCGCTGGTGCGCAAGGCCGGCGGCGCCTATTTCAGCGGCGGCGACCAGTCGCGCATCACGCATGCGCTGCGCCGCCCCGACGGCAGCAATACCCTGGTGCTTGACGCCCTGTGGGACCTGTACCGGCGCGGCGGCGTCATCGCCGGCAGCAGCGCCGGCGCGGCCATCATGAGCAGCACCATGTTCGGGCATCCCAAGCCCATCCTCGCCACATTAAAACTGGGCATCACCGACGGCCAGGAGATCATGCCGGGCCTCGGCTTCATCGGCAACGACGTCTTCGTCGACCAGCACCTGCTGGTCCGCGGGCGCTTTGCGCGCATGCTGCCGGTCATGCTGCAGAAAGGCTACAAGCTGGGACTGGGCATCGACGAGGACACGGCCATGATCGTCGGCCCCAGGCGCGACGTCGAGGTGCTTGGCTACAAGGGCGCGCTGCTGGTCGACCTGTCGAATGCGAAGGCCCGGCAGGGCGACTTCAATGTCAGCAACGTCAAGTTGAGCTACCTCGACAACGGCGACCGCTTCAACATCGCCAGCCACACGTTCACTCCGGCGCCCGACAAGCTCGAGGGGCGGCTCGACCCGGCCCGGCCCTATTACCGCGACCCGCTGTTTTCGGCCGACATCCTTGGCAACAGCACGGTGGTCGACCTGATGGGCAAGCTGATCGACAGCGACCAGCCTGAAGCCATCGGCCTCTCGCTCGACAGCGCCAACGGCATCCAGCCCGATCTCGGCTTCGAATTCCGCTTTACGCGCACCCCTGACAGCGTGGGCTACATGTCGGCCGCGACCGAAGCGTATTCGGTCTACAACGTGCGGCTCGATATCCGGCCGATCGTGGTGAGAAGGCCGCTGTACCAGTATAAATAAGCGGTACCAACGGGGAGCGCGGGAAGGGGAGTGTCAGGATTACAATGTCGGCACTCCACCGTCCGAGGAATCTTCATGCTCCGTCATTTCGCGCACCTGCTCCCTGCCGCGCTCATGTTGGTCGCTTGTGCCGCCCAGGCCGCCCAACCGGCCACCGTCCGCGTCGACTACGCCCACAGCGGCAACGCCCTTGCCGACACCTACGCCCTGGAACAGGTCGCGATCGAGCCGCTGCCCTGGCCGGGCGACACCGCCCGCAACCTCGACAATACCAACCGCGGCCAGAACCGGGTCGAGGTGGTCGACGCGAAAACGGGCGACGTCCTGTATTCGCGCGGATTTTCGACCATCTTCGGCGAATGGCGCACGACCGAAGAGGCGAACAAGATGAGCCGTTCGTTTCAGGAATCGGTGCGCTTCCCCAAGCCCGATCGGCCGGTGCGCGTGCGCATCCTGAAACGCGACGAGCGCAACCAGTTTTCGGTGGCCTGGAGCGTCGACATCGATACCGATGCGCCCGAAGTGGTCAAGAAGCAGCCGCCGGCGCCTGCCCGGCCGATTCCCGTGCACGTCAGCGGCCCGTCGGCGCAGAAGGTCGACCTCCTGATCATGGGCGACGGTTACACGGCGGCGGAGATGGCCAAATTCGAGCGCGATGCGCGCCGCCTGTCGAAGCACCTGTTCACGGTGTCGCCTTTTAAAGAGCGCGCCAAGGACTTCAATGTCTGGGCGCTGGCCGTGCCGACCGAGGAATCGGGCGTGTCGCGCCCGTCGACCGGCGTGCACCGGGCATCAAAGCTGGGCACGCGCTACGACATTTTCGGCAGCGAGCGCTATGTGCTCACCCTGGACAATCGCGCACTGCGCGGCATCGCCCAGCACGCGCCCTATGAATTCATCGAAATCCTGGTCAACAACGAGACCTATGGCGGTGGCGGCATCTTCGGCCAGTTCAGCACCGCGGCGGCGGGCAACGACTGGGCCGGCTACCTGTTCGTGCACGAGTTCGGCCACCATTTCGCGGGCCTGGCCGACGAGTACTACACCTCGCCGGTGGCCTATGCGTCCAGCAGCACGCGCATGGAGCCGTGGGAGCCGAATGTGACGGCGCTGCGCGACCCCGCCAAGTTGAAGTGGCAGGCGCATGTGAAAGCGGGCACGCCGCTGCCGACGCCGTGGCCGAAGGCGAAGTACGAGGAAGACTCGCGCGCCTATCAACAGCGGCGCGCGGCGCTGCGGGCCGCGAAGCGTCCCGAGAGCGAGATGAATGCGCTGTTCCGTGAAGACCTGGCGCGGACGAAAACCCTGTTCGCGCAGCAGCCGCACCGCCACGCGATCGGCGCCTTCGAGGGCGCGAACTACGAGGCCAGCGGCTATTACCGGCCGGCGATGCAATGCCTGATGTTCGACCGCAGCGAAGCCTTCTGCCCGGTATGCCAGGACGGCATCACGGACATCATCGACCTGTACGCCGGGACGGCGAAGGCGCTTGATGTGAAGAAATAAGAGTGTGTGATGGCGAACAGACCAAGCCAGGCACGGCCGGTATTCTGGGTGCATACTTGATAAAAAGTTAACAGCGCGGGCAAGAGACCCGCGACTTTCCATACATCGAAAGGACACACCATGAACAAACTGCTCGCCACCCTGATCGCCGGCCTGATGGCCACCAGCTCCTTTGCACAAACCACGGTCACCACGACGACGACCACCACGCCCGTCACCAAGGCCGTCGTGAAAGCCGAAGCCCGCGCCGAAGCCGATGTCGCCAAGGCCGAGGCCAAGGAAATGAAAGTGGTTTCGAAGGCCGACGAGAAAGCCGCCAAGGCCGTTGCCGACGCCCAGGAAAAGAAAGCCAAGGCGCATGCCAAGGCCGTCAAGGTACATGCTGAAGCCGCCGGCAACATCACCCGCGCCGATGCCGATGACCGCGCGATGGTCGTTGCCCGGGCTCAGGAAAAGGTCGCTGAAGCGAACCTGAAGGCCGAGAAGACGATGATCAAGGCCGACGAAAAGTCGCTGAAAGTCCAGGTTGGCGCGGCCGCCGACAAGGCAACCGCTTCGGCCAAGACCGAAGAAGCCCGCGCCGAAGCCATGGCCGACGTGCACAAGGCAGCCGCCAAGAAGTAATGTAAGCGGTTGAAACGACAAAATGCCGGCGCGAGCCGGCATTTTCAGTTTGTAGCAGTACCGCGTGGGCGGAGCCCACCCTACGTGTCTACGTGTAGTTCGTAGGGTGGAGTCCTGACTCCACGCGTGCACAGCCAGGGTGAAATTATTCGCCGGTCGCGCGCATCGCCAGGTCAGTTGCCTTGAGCTTCTGCGACAGCGGCTTGCCCTTGCGCGCGCGCTTGCCGAAGTGCGGCTCCAGCCCGGAGGCGAACAGTTCCACGGTGCGCGGCTTGGAGCCGGCCCAGGTGCCGATCACGTTCACGCCTTTCTGGGTGATCGGCTGGGCGGCCAGCAGCTGCTCTTTCGGCTCGAGGTCGATCAAGGTCACGCCGCGTCCGCCGTTGGTCAGCGTTTTCATTTCGTCGATGCCGAACACCAGCACTTTGCCGCTGCTCGACAGGCAGGCCACGGCGCCGGCCTGGTCCTGCACCACGCGCGGCGCCAGCGGGATGGCGCCGGTGTCCAGCGTCAGGAAGGACTTGCCGCCCTTCAGACGGCTGACCATGTCGCCGGCCCGGGTGATGAAACCGAAGCCGTTCGACGCGGCCAGCAGCAGGCGCGTGTCGGCATTGCCGGCGAAGTAGTGCAGGATGCGCACACCGCCCGACAGATCGACCAGGGTCGTGATCGGCACGCCGTCGCCGCGGGCGCCGGGCAGGGCCGACACCGGCACCGAATACGCTTTTCCATTGTCGCCGATGCCGACCAGCGCATCGACCGTGCGGCATTCGAAGAACAGATGCAGCGCGTCGCCCGGCTTGAAGGTGAACTGCACCGGGTCGTGGCCGATGCCGGTACGCGCGCGCACCCAGCCTTTTTCCGAAATGATGACCGTGACCGCTTCGTCGACGATGCGCTGCTCGGCCACGGCCTTTTGCGCTTCCTCGATCAGGGTGCGCCGGTTGTCGCCGAACTGCTTGGCGTCCGCCTCGATTTCGCGGATGATCGTGCGCTTCATGGTCGAGGGATTGGCCAGGATGTCTTCCAGCTTTTCCTTCTCGCCGCGCAGTTGGGCCAGCTCCTGCTCGATCTTGATCGCTTCCAGCCGCGCCAGCTGGCGCAGGCGGATTTCCAGGATGTCTTCGGCCTGGCGTTCCGACAGGCGGAACTCCTCCATCAGGGCTTCTTTCGGCTCGTCCGCATTGCGGATGATGGCGATCACCTTGTCGATGTTCAGCAGGACGATCTCGCGGCCTTCGAGGATGTGGATGCGATCGTTGACCTTGCCCAGCTTGAATTCGGTACGGCGCTTGATCGTCACGAAGCGGTAGTCGATCCATTCCTGGATGATTTCGGACAGGCCCTTCTGGCGCGGACGGCCATCGCCGCCGATCATCACCAGGTTGATCGGCGCCGAGGTCTCGAGCGAGGTATGCGCCAGCAGCAGCAGCATGAACTCGTTCTGGTCCAGGTTCTTCGACTTCGGCTCGAACACCAGGCGCACCGCCGCTTCGCGGCCGGATTCGTCGCGCATCGTGTCGAGCGAATTGAGGATGTTCTGCTTGAGCGCGATCTGTTCCGGCGTGAGCGTCTTCTTGCCCAGCTTGACCTTCGGGTTGGTGATCTCCTCGATCTCCTGCTGCACCCGGGCCGCCGAGGTACCTGGCGGCAGTTCGGTGACCACCGCCTGCCACTGGCCGCGCGCCAGCTCTTCGATCTTCCAGCGCGCACGGACCTTCATCGAGCCGCGCCCGCTGGCGTACATCTCGGCGATCTGCGCGGCCGGGGTGATGATCTGGCCGCCGCCCGGATAGTCGGGGCCGGGCATGATGGTCATCAGCTCGGCATGCGAGATCTTCGGGTTGCGGATCATGGCCACTGCCGCTTCCGCCACTTCGCGCAGGTTGTGCGAGGGGATCTCGGTCGCCATGCCGACGGCGATGCCGGAGGCGCCGTTGAGCAACACCATCGGCAGGCGCGCCGGCAGCGTGCGCGGTTCATTGGTGGAACCGTCGTAGTTCGGCTGGAAGTCGACCGTGCCCATGTCGATTTCGTCCAGCAGCAGGCGCGCGATCGGCGTCAGGCGTGCTTCGGTATAGCGCATCGCCGCCGCGCCGTCGCCGTCGCGCGAGCCGAAATTGCCCTGGCCGTCGATCAGCGGGTAGCGCAGGGAAAAGTCCTGGGCCATGCGCACCAGCGCGTCGTAGACCGACTGGTCGCCGTGCGGGTGCAGTTTGCCGAGCACGTCGCCGACCACGGCCGCCGATTTGCGCGGCTTGGCGGTGGGGCCCAGGCCCAGTTCGTTCATCGCGTACAGGATGCGGCGCTGCACCGGCTTCTGGCCGTCGGCCACGTCGGGCAGGGCGCGGCCCTTGACCACGGATACCGCGTAGTCGAGGTAGGCGCGCTCGGCGAAGGTCGACAGGGTCAGGGTTTCGATGTCGTCGGCCGGCTCGGCGGCTTGTTCGAAGAGGTTTGCTTGGATGGTCATAATTCAGTGTGCTCGATCAAATATCCGCTTCCGTCTCGTTCCCGTGTTCCTCGATCCACGCGCGGCGGGCGGCGGCTTCGCCTTTGCCCATCAGCATATTGAAGCGCGCGCTCGATTCGCCGTGGTCGAAACCGCCCAGCGCCACCGGCAGCAGGCGGCGCGTGTCCGGATTCATCGTGGTTTCCCAGAGCTGCTCGGCGTTCATCTCGCCCAGGCCCTTGAAGCGCGAGATGTTCCAGCTGCCTTCCTTGAGGCCGTCTTTTTTCAGCTTGTCCTCGATTGCCAGCAGTTCGCCGTCATCCAGCGCGTACAGCTTTTGCAGCGGCTTCTTGCCGCGCGGCGGCACGTCGACGCGGTACAGAGGCGGGCGCGCCACGCAGATGTGGCCATGCCTGAACAGGGCAGGGAAGTGTTTGAAGAATAGGGTCAGCAGCAGCACCTGAATGTGCGAGCCGTCCACGTCCGCGTCCGACAGGATGCAGATTTTGCCGTAACGCAGGCCCGTCAGGTCGGGCGAGTCGCCCTGCGAGTGGGGATCGACCCCGATCGCGACCGAAATGTCGTGGATCTCGTTGTTCGCGAACAGGCGGTCGCGGTCGGTTTCCCAGGTGTTCAAGACTTTGCCGCGCAGCGGCAGGATCGCCTGGTATTCCTTGTCGCGGCCCATTTTTGCCGAGCCGCCGGCCGAATCGCCCTCGACCAGGAACAGTTCGTTGCGGGTGAGGTCGGTCGATTCGCAATCGGTCAGCTTGCCCGGCAACACGGCCACGCCCGAGGACTTCTTCTTTTCGACCTTTTGCAGCGAGCGCATGCGCGACTGCGCCTGCTTGATGACGAGGTCGGCCAGCTTCTTGCCGTATTCGACGTGCTGGTTCAGCCACAGCTCGAGCGGCGGCTTGGTAAACGTCGACACCAGCTTGACCGCGTCGCGCGAATTCAGGCGTTCCTTGGTCTGGCCCTGGAATTGCGGGTCCAGCACTTTTGCGGACAGCACGAAGGAGACGCGTGCGAACACATCTTCCGGCAGCAGCTTGACGCCTTTCGGCAGCAAGCCATGCAGCTCGGCGAAGCCTTTCACGGCGCCAAACAGGCCATCGCGCAGGCCGGATTCGTGCGAGCCGCCGCTGGGCGTTGGGATCAGGTTGACGTAGGACTCGCGCACGACGCCGCCTTCCTCGTTCCAGGCCACGACCCAGGCCGCGCCTTCGCCTTCGGCAAAGCTTTCGTCGCCCGGCGCGGCATACGCGGCGCCTTCGAACAGCGGAATCACGGTGTCGCCACTGGACGACTGCGCCATCGCTTCGGTGAGGTAGCCGCGCAGGCCCTCGTCGTAGCGCCAGGTTTGCACGTCGCCGGTCTTCTCGATCGTCAGCGTGACCGTCACGCCCGGCAGCAGCACCGCTTTCGAGCGCAGCAGGCGCACCATGTCCGGCATCGGAATGTTCGGCGAATCGAAATAACTGGTGTCGGGCCAGGCGGTGACGCGGGTGCCGTTTTTCTTGCCGCCGCGTTCAAAGGGAACCGAGGTCAAGGGTTCGATGACGTCGCCCGCGGCAAAGGCCAGGCGGTGGATGCCGTTGCCCTCTTCATCACGGCGCCAGACAGTGATCTCGAGGCGTTTCGAGAGCGCGTTGGTGACCGAGACGCCGACGCCGTGCAGGCCGCCGGAAAAGGCGTAGGCCCCGCCCGAACCCTTGTCGAACTTGCCGCCGGCGTGCAGGCGCGTGAACACGATCTCGACCGTGGAGACGCCTTCTTCCGGGTGGATGCCGACCGGGATGCCGCGGCCGTCGTCCTCGACGGTGACGGAGCCGTCGATATTGAGCGTGACGCCGATGTTCTTGCAGTAACCGCCGAGCGCCTCGTCCGAGGCGTTATCGATGACTTCCTGGATGATGTGCAGCGGGTTTTCGGTGCGCGTGTACATGCCCGGCCGCTGCTTGACGGGTTCGAGTCCCTTCAGGACACGGATGGATGATTCGCTGTAATCGGGTGCGGGTTTCTTGGTTGCCATGCTGATCAGGTTTTGTCGAATGCCTGCGCATTCTATCTTGTCGTGAGGAAAAAGCAGGAGTGAAGTCGTTGATTACGCGCGGATTGTTCTTGTCAGCGACTTGAAACGTGACTAGATTGGTACGCACGGTTGACACCACGGTTGCCAGGTCGATTGCCCTATCGAGTGATGCGCAGTCGCCGACCCGGCAGCCCTGTAAAACCGTCGAGCGAGGGCGTGGACTGAGGCTGATACTGTACATGCATACAGTATTTTTCGCAAGGCTCGGCTGCGCTTCAGGGCTAAATCATTATGCACGCACATAAGATACCAAGCGCCGTACGCTTGCTGGGCTTTTCCCCCGGCGAGGGCGAGCGCATGGCCGCGCTGCTGGACACTGAGCCGCGTTCTGGGGCGCTGTATTCGTTGTTGCATGACGACAGTTTGCAGGAGCCCGATATCGTCCTGGCCGATGGCGCCAGTCCCGCCGTCCTGGCGCAGCTGGACGGCATGCGCTGCGCGCCGCCGGCGCTGCTGGTCGGCGGCCGCGAGGGCGACGGTTACACGCATATCGCGCCGCCGGTCGACGCCCCTGTTCTGCACGCTGCCATTGCCCGCCTGCTGGCCGACCGGCAGCGTGCGCTGGCCTTGCTGGCCGCGCGCGGCGAGCCGATGCTGGCGGAACGCCGGCGCCAGCCGCGGGTCGGGCCGCCCCTCGATGGCTGCGCGCTGAAACGGCAGCCACCCCGGCCCGGCAAGGTGCTCATCGTCGACAAGGGCGGCGCCCTGCGCGACCACCTGGCGCGCCTTGCCTTCGGGCGTCCGGTGGCGATCGCCTGGACCGACAGCGCGCCGACCGCCGTGCGCCTGTGCGACGAGATGCCGGTGTCGCTGGCGATGATCAACACGGCGGCGCCCGGCATTGATCCCTACGCCCTGAGTTTCGCCATCAAGTCCCAGGAAGGGGCGGGGCGTACCGCGGTCGTGCTGCTGGTCGGGAAGGGTTTTGCTTATGACAGCACCCGCGCACGCGAAGCCCGGGTGCGCGGGCTGCTCGACAAGCCGGTGGGCGACCGCAGCCTGGTCGCGATGCTGCAGCGCCTGGCTTAGGCGGCATTACAGATTTTGTTACAACTTTGCATCGTGTGCAGCAAATGGCAGGGCTATATTTAAGCCCATGGCAGACGATCATCCACTGCGTCCGGGCGAGGCTCCGGGCCCGTTACTGGCGCCGCGTACGGATGCGCCGCGGCGCGTGCCCGACCGCCGTTCGGACGGACCAGCGCGCTACCGCCGCCCCGGCGACAGCCCGCTGTCGCTGGCCGGGCGGGTGCTGTCCTCGCGCTGGCGCGCGCTGCGCGACCGCTTCAGCCGCGACTTCACGCGCCGCACCCTGCGCATCGGCATCTCGGCGCGCATTTTCCACCCCGAACCCGGCGCCAAGGGCCTGCGCGGCAAGAACCTGCAGTACTTGGAAGAGTCGCTCGCGCAGTGGGTGATGTCGCGTGACGTGCTGGTCTTCATGATCCCCACCGTAAACGCGAACGGTCGTTTTCATCCGAGCAATATCACGCTGCGCCACTACGCGCGCCACCTCGACGGCCTGGTGCTGCAGGGCGGGGCCGACGTGTCGCCGCAAACCTATTCCGAGTCGCCGACGCGCCCCGAGTGGAGCGGCGACCGGGCGCGCGACCTGTACGAGCTCGAGCTGCTGCACGAGTTCGTCGAGGCCGGCAAGCCGGTGCTCGGGGTCTGCCGCGGCTGCCAGCTGATCAACGTGGCCTTCGGCGGCACCCTGTACCAGGACGTGGCCACGAATGTGCCCGAGGCGCAGGTGCACGTGAATACCGACTACGACGCCCACCGCCACCCGATCGAATTCCCGCCAGGCTCGTCGCTGGGCCGGATGTTTCCCCAGGCCGGGCGGCCGATCGTCAATTCGATCCACCACCAGGCGGTCAAGGAGCTGGGGCGCGGCGTGCGGGTCGAGGCGATCTCGTATCCGGACGGGATCGTGGAAGCGATCCGCTACGAGCCGGCGGACTTCGTGATGGGGCTGCAATGGCATCCTGAATTCCACCGCGCCGGCGGGACCGAGCTGCTCGATTGCACGCCGGTGCTGGATGAGTTTTTAAGGGCGGCGAGGGAGACGAGGTTGTGATGTGACGGCGTGGAGTCCCGACTCCACGCGGTATGCCCGAGGCGAGTTCCGCGTTGGTAAAATGGCGACTTTGCCCAACGCGCCTTCATGCCAACTCAACCGCCCAGCCAGCCCCAATCCCGCCCACCGATCCGCCTCACGGCCCAAATCCTGACCTGTGTCGCGTTTTCCTTGATCGCCCTCGTGATCATATTTGTGACGCAAGACGAGCCGCTGGCGGTGCTGACCGGGCCGATGGGCTGGGCTTCGCAGCTGCTGTTCGGGCTTGCCATCTCGGCGCTGGCGGCTGTCGGGTCCTACCTGGGCTTCCGCCTGACGGCGAAGTCGGAAGCGACCCGCAACACGATCACGGCGTATGGCCGCCTCGACCTCTCGGGCTTCAATCCCCTGTGGATCAGCCTAGCGGCGGGCATCGGCGAAGAACTGCTGTTTCGCGCGGCGCTGCAGCCGCTGCTGGGAGTGTGGATCACGTCGCTGATCTTCCTGATCACCCATACGCCGGTGTACCAGTTCCGCAAACTCGATCGTGCGACCCTGGTGCAGGCGGCCGGCGTGTTCGGCGCCAGCGTGGCGCTGGGCTTCGTGTATCAGTACGTGGGGCTGCTGGCGGCGATCATGGTGCACACCGCGCTCGATGTGGTGGGGCTGTATGTGGTGCGCAATGTGCTGACGCGGCGCGTGTGATCAACGGGTGAGACCGCGTGGGCAGAGCCCACCCTACTTGCTCAGCAGCCGCATCGCCCGCTCCAGCCCTTCGATCGTGATCGGGAACATCCGGTTGTTCATGATCTGGCGGATGACGGCGATCGATTGGCGGTATTCCCACAGGTTTTCCGGTTCCGGGTTGAGCCAGGCGAATTTCGGAAAGGCGTTGCAGAAGCGCGCCAGCCAGTCGGCGCCGGCTTCCTCGTTGTTGTACTCGACCGAGCCGCCGGGCGCGAGCACCTCGTAAGGGCTCATGGTGGCGTCGCCGACGAAAATCACGCGTGTGTCGGGCGGATATTTGCGCAGGATGTCCAGGGTCGGAAAGCGTTCCGAGTGGCGGCGCCGGTTGTTCTTCCACAGGTAGTCGTAGACGCAGTTGTGGAAGTAGTAGAACTCCATGTTCTTGAATTCGCTCTTCGCTGCTGAAAACAGCTCCTCGGTGCGCTCGATGTGGTCGTCCATGCTGCCGCCCACATCGAGCAGCATCACCACCTTGATCCGGTTCTTGCGCTCTGGCTGCATGCGGATGTCAAGGTAGCCGGCGTTGCTGGCGGTGGCGCGGATGGTGTCGTCGAGCGCGAATTCGTCGAGCGCGCCGGTACGGGCGAAGCGGCGCAGGCGGCGCAGGGCGACCTTGAGGTTGCGGGTGCCGAGTTCGCGCTCGTCGTCGTAATCCTTGTAGGCGCGCTGCTCCCAGACTTTCACGGCCGTGCGGTTGCGGCCGGCGCCGCCCGGGCTTCCAATACGCACGCCTTCTGGATTGGTGCCGCCATGGCCGAAGGGCGAAGTGCCGCCCGTGCCGATCCACTTGCTGCCGCCTTCGTGGCGTTCCTTCTGTTCCTTCAGCAGTTCGTTCAGGCGGTCCATCAGCTTGTCGTAGCCGAATTTTTCCAGCGCCGCCTTTTGTTCGGGCGTCAGCTCGCGCTCCATGCGCTTGATCAGCCAGTCGAGCGGGATCTCGCCCTTCGACGTGTCGAACACGGCTTCGATGCCCTTGAAGTAGGACCCGAAAGCGCGGTCGAACTTGTCGAAGTGGGCTTCGTCCTTGACCATCACCAGGCGCGCCAGGTAGTAGAACTCGTCGAGCGAGGGCGCGATGACGCTCTTTTCCAGCGCTTCGAGCAGGGTCAGGAATTCCTTGATCGAGACCGGGACTTTAGCGTGACGCAGGGCGAAGAAAAAATCGATCAGCATGCTAGCGGGCGTTCCGGGTCAGCAGGTAGTGCAGGTGCGTCTTAATTTCCTGCCACTCGCCGCGCACGATGCTGTACATGACGGTGTCGCGCACGCTGCCGTCAGGGCGCGCGGCGTGGTGGCGGATCACGCCGTCCTTTTTTGCGCCGAGGCGTTCGATGGCGGCCTGCGAGGTGTGGTTGAAATTATCGGTCCGAAAACCGACGACCGCGCAGCCGAGGGTGTCGAAGGCGTGCGACAGCAAGAGCAGCTTGCAGCTGGTGTTCACATGGCTGCGCTGGACGCTTTTCGCGTACCAGGTAAAACCGATTTCGACGCGGCCGATGGCGGGCAGGATGTCGTGGTAGCTGGTCGTGCCCAGCACCGCGCCCGTCGACGAATCGACCACGGCGAAGGCCACGCGGTTGCTCGTTTCCAGCGCGGTGTGCACATAGGCCTGGGTACGGTGCGGTTCCGGCACGGACGTGACGCGCAGATTCCACAGTTCGCCGTCGAGGGCGGCGGCGCGCAGGCCGTCGACGTGCGCAAGTGAGAGTGGTTCCAGGCGCACGCCGTTGAATTCGAGCGTGACCGGCTCGACCACGATGCCCCCTGCGTTCATCGATTGGTCCTCGACATGTAGACCAGGCGCTCGAACAGGTGCACGTCCTGCTCGTTCTTCAGCAGCGCGCCGTGCAGCGGCGGCACCACCGCCTTGTTGTCCTGGCTGTGCAGGGCTTCGGCCGGGATGTCCTCGGCCATCAGGAGCTTGAGCCAGTCGAGGAATTCCGAGGTCGACGGCTTTTTCTTGATGCCGGGGACGTCGCGTACCTGGTAGAAACTCTGCAGCGCGGCGGCGAGCAGCTCCTGCTTCAGGCGCGGGTAGTGCACCTTGACGATGTCGGCCATCGTCTCGCGGTCCGGGAATTTGATGTAATGGAAGAAGCAGCGGCGCAGGAAAGCGTCCGGCAATTCCTTCTCGTTGTTCGAGGTGATGATGACTAGCGGGCGGTGCTTCGCGACGACCATTTCGCGCGTTTCGTAGACGAAGAACTCCATCCGGTCGAGTTCGCGCAGCAGGTCGTTCGGGAATTCGATGTCGGCCTTGTCGATCTCGTCGATCAGCAGCACCACCGGTTCCGGCGCCGTGAACGCCTGCCACAGCACGCCCTTGACGATGTAGTTGTGGATGTCGCGCACGCGTTCGTCGCCCAGTTGGGAGTCGCGCAGGCGCGAGACGGCGTCGTATTCGTACAGGCCCTGCTGGGCTTTGGTGGTCGACTTGATGTGCCATTGCAGCAGCGGCATGTCGAGTGCGGCCGCCACTTCCTCGGCCAGCATGGTCTTGCCGGTACCCGGCTCGCCCTTGATCAGCAGCGGGCGCTGCAGGGTGAGGGCGGCGTTCACGGCCAGTTTCAGGTCGCTTGTCGCGACGTAGCTCTCGGTGCCTTCGAAGCGGCTGGGGGCTGGTGCTTTGGCTTGCATACGCGGTCGTCAATCAGGTGGAAAATCCCGAGTATATGCCAGATGGCCTGGGCAAGAGGAGGGGGGACGTGCGAGCTTGGTAGACTGCAATCTTTTGTTGGGCTAGAATCAATAGGTTAGTGGTATAGAGTTCAGTTCCAGTTCAGTTCTAGCGGTAGCGGTATTCGATTAAAAAATCTTGCGATTCCCACCATGAAAAAATATTTGGCAGTACTTGTTCTGGCCGCTAGTGCCGCGACGTCGTCGGCTGCGTTTGCAGCGGAAGTCGTCGGCAACGCGAAGGCCGCGCCGAACAAGATCGAAATGTGTATCGGTTGCCACGGCATCCCTGGCTACAAGGCCACCTTCCCTGAGGTCTACCAGGTGCCGAAAATCGGCGGCCAGTCCGCCAAGTACATCGAAGCGGCGCTGCAGGGTTACAGGAAGGGCGACCGCAAGCATCCGTCGATGCGCGGCATCGCGATGAGCATGTCCGACCAGGACATCGCCGACGTCGCCGCCTATTATTCGCAGCAGAACGCCCAGAGCCGAAAGTAAGGACCACGCCATGAAAAAACTGATCATCGCGCTGGCCATCGGCGCCGCCGCATCGTCCAGCTTTGCCGCCGACGTCAAGCGCGGCGAAGAGCTGGCCAAGAAATACAACTGCGCTTCCTGCCATGGCGCCGACTACAACAAGCCGATCGACCCGAGCTATCCGAAGCTGGCCGGCCAGCATGCCGACTACATCGCGCACGCCCTGCGCGCCTACAAGCGCGGCGGCGACCAGCCGAACGGCCGCAGCAATCCGATCATGGCCGGCTTCGCCAAGCCGCTGTCGAACCAGGACATGATCGACATCGGCGCCTACATGGCCAGCTTGCCGTCGACGCTGGTGGTGCGCAAGTAAACAGGTAGACCGAGTCGATAAAAAAGCGGCCCAGGCCGCTTTTTTTGTATCGTTTTGACCGGAGCCGCTCTCAGTCGCCGATGTTGACGTAGGTGTGCCCGTTATTGCTGCACTTGGCTTTCAACTCGTCGTCGCGCAGCTTGGCTGCTTCGGTCTGGCCGTGGGCGCGGTGCCAGTCTCCCGCTGCCGACAGGGCGCTGCAACGGCGCTCTTCGTCCTTCGAAGCCTGCTCGAGCAGCGTGTGGAGAGGAAGCTTGCCAAGGTAGAAGTCGGCGATTGGCTGCGGCCATGTCTTGTCTCCCGTGCGCGCGAAAGTGGCCGCCAGTTCCGTCTTTGCCAAGTCAGCCTGGCCGTTGCGCACCCGAGCGATGTAGAGCACGAGGGCCGCATCGCGTTCGGCCGGAAGCATGTCGAGTCCGGCGCGCAGGCGCAGAACGGCCTTCGCGTAGTCGCGCTGCTCAACCAGGACTTGTCCGCTCTGCAGGAGCGCTTGCGCGTTGCCGGCGGCGATCGCCTTGTCCAGCCAGGCAGCGGCCTTGGCATCGTCGCGTGGAACGGTCTTGCCTGCTCTATAGGCCCTGGCCAGAATCAGCTGGGCGTTCGGGTTGCCTTTGTCGGCTTCAGCCTGGACCCATGGATCGAGCTTGTCCCGCTGGCCAAACGGTTCACCACCAACGTGTGAAAAATATAGCTTTTTCTGGCTCATTGCGAACAGTACTCGGTATGCGTGCAGGAAGTCGATGCCGAGACCGATATCCGGTTTGCTATCTGCCGCGTCCGAATTGATTACCCAGAATCGTGTGTTGCGAACGGTTTCGCCACCAATCTGGAAGCTTGCCGCTGCCGTAAGCTTGCCTTGCTCTCCATCTCGTGCCGCGACGGCGAGTCCGGCCCGTTTGGCGGCATTGCTATGGATATAACTGCTGGAGGCGCTGGTGCTGATCTCGGCAACGAGTTTGTGTCCGTTGAGGTGGACGATAAACTGCGGATTGGATTTCTGCCCATTGTCCTGCGGTTCGAATGGAATGGCGTGCACGTTCTCCTGCCAATAGCCGAGATGGGTGTCAGCGCAATTTTTGGGAACGTAGAAGCTCATCTCCCTGGTCGCGAGCGACACCTCGAGGTCGGCCTGGAACAGGAAGGGTGTACCGAGAATGACGTCGTACCAGGTGGCGAGGCCGATACCATCTTCCAGTACCTCCAATGTGCGCCGGGTGGCGCGTACCGGACCGACGACAAAGTCCTCGATGAGCGTCTCATAGATGGGAATCTTGCTGCTGCCCACAGACGCCTGGACGCCGGTAGTGCGCAGCTTCAGATTGTGCTGCGCGATGCTACCCTGCGTCAGGAAGATCGTGTTGGTGCCACTGGAAACCAGCATGTCGGCCGGCTTGCCGTTGATGCTGCCCGAGGTTGTCGGGAGCAAGCCTGGCCCTGAATACCGCAGCGGCATTTTCCCCGCGAGCGAATACACGCATTCGGCAGGCGCCGCGGCGGCATGGGAAAAGCTTAGCAGGGCGCAGGCTGCGCCCAGCAGCAGGTGCGCGCGCTTCACGTGTCGCTGCAGCCGGTTTTCACCTGTTCTTCAAGTGACTTGGCCGGCGCCTCCTGGCCATGGGCCCGGTGCCAGTCCGCCATCGCCGTCATCGCTTCGCAGCGGCGCGCCTTGCCTTCCTTGCGGTCCTCGGCTGCCAGTTCCAGCAGCTTCGGAGCAGGGAGCGTGCCGAGATAGAAATCGGCGACCGGCTTTGGCCATTCGTTGCCCTCGCTGCGCGCGAAGGCGGTGGCCAGTTCGGTCTTGGCGAGGTCGGCCTGGCCGGTGCGCACGCGCGCCAGGTAGAGCGTCAGGGCGCCGTCGCGCTCGGCCGGCAGTTTGTCGAGGGCGGCGCGCAGGCGCGGCACGGCGGCGGCATACTCGCCGCGGCGCATCAGCGATTCGCCGGAATACAGCAGGGCGCTCGGGCTGCCGCCGAGGGCGGCCTTTTCCAGCCAGCTGGCGGTGAGTTTCTGGTCGCGCGGCACCAGCTCGCCCTTGTTGTAGGCATAGGCCATGGCCATCTGGGCATCGGCGTTGCCGGCGTTCGCCTCGGCCTCGATCCAGGGCTTGAGTGTGCGCGGGTTGTCGAAGGGCTCGCCGCCCACATACGAAAAATAGATCTTGTTCTGGCTCATCGCGAACAGGACGCGGTGCGAGCGCAGGAAGTCGGCGCCAAGGACCATGTCGGTGCCGTCGAGGCCGGAGTCCTGGACGCCGAGCTCCGGGTTCTGAATGGTTTGTTCGCCGATCTGGAGAGTCTTGGCCGTGATGTGCCAGAGCCCGGCCGTGTAGCTGCCGATGCCGACGATCTTGCTGTCGCTCTCGCCATCGGGCCGGCCGTAGGCAATGCCGGCGCGCTTGGCTGCGGAACTGCTGATCGAGCTGAAACTGGCGCCGCTGTCGATCATGGCTTCGAGCTTGGTGCCATTGACGTAGACGAAGAAATACGGATTGCGGTGGTTTTCCTCGTGGCGCCGCATCGGCACCTCGAGCACGTCCTTGCTCCAGTAGCCGAGGAAGGTGTTGCTGCAGTTTTCCGGCACGAAGAAGGTCAGCTCCTTGGTCGCCAGCGAGATTTCCAGGTCCGCTTGCAGCAGGAAGGGTGCGCCGAGGATGCCGTCGAACGACGGTGTGCTGCCGAACTGCTGCAGCACCGGCATCGTGGTGCGGCCGGTACGGACCGGGCCGACGACGAACTCATCGATGCGGGTGGCGAAAATCGAGGAAATGCCGCCGAAGCCCGACGAGCGGCTGCCGGTGTTGTAGAGCTTCAGGCCGCGCCGCTCGGTACCGGTGCGCGTCAGGTAGGTCTGCGAAGCGCCGGTATCGACCAGGAAGCTGGCCGGCGTCCCGTTCAGGCTGCCGGGAGTGGTGATTTGCAGGCCCGGCCCGGTATAGCGCAGGGGCAGTTTGGCGATGGGTGTATAGCTGCACTTTGCCGGTTCCGCGGCGGCGTGGGCGAAGGGGACGAGGGCGCAGGCGGCACCCAGGGTCAGGCGCGTGGCTGCGCGGGCAAAGGTAGGATTCATGCATAGATTCTAGGAGGAAAGTTTCACTCCTGGCAATTCATTTTGCATACATCCTGGTCATTGTTGTGAATTGGAACATGATACGAAAAATGCGGCCTGGGCCGCATTTTTGTTTCGTTTTGCGTCGACTCCCGCGCTAGCGCGTCGCGCGCCGCCGCACGCAGTCGATATAGGCGTCGGTGTCCGGCGCGGTGCTGCTGCGCTGCGATTTCCAGATCATCTCGCCCAGGCATTCCATGATTTCATGGTGCGCATCGTGCTCGCCGATACGGCTCACCAGCAGGTCGTGCGCCGCCTTGATGCCGCGCGGCTGGTCGATCGACACCTGTTCGGCAATCGACAGGTGCATCGAGAGGTGTAAAAAGGGATTCGGCTGGCCGCCCTCGACCGAATAATCGCGGGCGACGGCGGCATCGGCGTCGACCAGGGCCTCGTGGTATTCCGGGTGCTGGACGATCCAGTCGGCGGCGATGGCGTCCATCGGCGTCAGGATCTCGCCGGCGCGCTGCTTGCGCAGGGCTTCGCAGAAAAAGCGGCGCACGTCGTGCGAGGACGGAGTGAACATGGGCAGGACCGGGAACGAAAGGGGAGGGCCTTATTGTAACGCGATGGGGGCCGCCCCGCCGGCGGGGGTGCAGCCGGCGCCGGCGCGCTGCGCGGTCAGCGCGGGCACGGCTGCCATGTCTCCGTGCGCCTGGTGCCACTCGGCCATCGCCAGCAGCGATTCGCACGTGCGCACCGCGGCCAGCATGCGCTCGTCGCGCGCTTCCTCCAACAGGCTCGCCCCAGTCAGTTTGCCGAGATAGAAGTCAAGGATCGGCGTTGGCCATTCGTCGTCCCGCTTGAGGGCGCGCGTGGCTGCCAGCTCGGTTTTCGCCAGCTCGGGCTGCCCCGAGCGCATGCGCGCGATGTAGAGCCAGAGCGCGCCCTGGCCGTGCCAGTGCAGCTTGTCCAGGCCGGCGCGCAGCCTGGGTGCGGCCTCGGTGGGTTTGCCTGCCACCAGCAGGCGGCGGCCGGTCAGGATATTCGCCTCGGCATTGCCGCCGAGCGCCGCCTTTTCCAGCCACTGCCCGGCCAGCGCCATGTCGCGCGGCACCAGCTTGCCCTGGGCGTAGTACATGGACAGCGCCAACTGGGCGTCGGCATTTCCGCCGTCCGCTTCGGCCTGGATCCACGGCTCGAGCCGGTGACGCTGGCCGAAGGGTTCGCCGCCGATATAGGACAGGTAGATTTTCTTCTGGCTCATCGCCAGCAGGACGCGGTGCGAACGCAGGAAATCGGCGCCCAGGAACACATCGATCGCCGCATCCGAGTCGATCACTCCGACCTCGGCATTGTGCACGACCTCGGCGCCGATCTCGAAGCGCTTGAAGCTGGTACGCCAGCGGGCAACTCTGCCGCTGCCGACGCCGCTGCCGTGACCCATGCGCAGCACGTCGGGCGCGTCGAGCTTCAAGCCGGCGCGCTTGGCGGCGCCCAGGGTGATGTGCGAGGTGCTGGCGCCGCTGTCGATGATGGCGTCCATCTTGACGCCGTTGACGACGACCGTAAAGTGCGCGAAGGGCGAGCTTCCGTGCCGGGTGAAGGGCAGGACAATCGCGTTCTGGTCCCAGTAGCCAAGGAAACTGTCGCCGCAATCCTTGGGCCGGAAGAACTTCAATTCCTTCGTGGCGAGCGAAATTTCCAGGTCCGACTGCAACAGGAAGGGCGCGCCGACCAGGGCCTCGAAGTGCGGGGGGCTGCCGAATTCGGTCAGCACGCGCACGGTCGAGCGGTTCAGGCGCGCCGGACCGATGGAAAACTCGTCGACACGGGCCTGGTAGATCGAGGCATAACCGCCGAAACCCTTCGCTTCGTTGCCGGTATGGCGCAGCACCAGCTTGTGGCGGTCGGCGGCGGTGCGGGTCAGGAAGGTCTGTCCGGCCCCGGTGTCGACCAGCATGCTTGACGGCCTGCCGTTGATGCTGCCGTCGGTCATGATGTCGAGGCCGATGCCGCCATAGCGCAAGGGCAGGCGCGCCACCTCAATGTATTTGCATGCCGGCTCGGCCGCTGATGCACCAAGGGGGAGGAGGGCGGAGACGATCAGGGTCGCGGCAAGGGCGTAAGTATTCATGCAACTAATTTTAAACGGGAAAGTTTCCTGCTAGGTAAGTTTTTGCATCCTTGGACCGGGCGAAAAAAAAGCAGGTAGCCCGTTCGAAACGGTGCTGCCTGCTTCTACTACGCTTGTTACCTGAGCTTTACTTCTCCGGCGCCAGCATCAACTGCGATTCGACGACCGTCTCGTGCCTTGCGGCCGGCTTCCCGGCCACGGCGGCATTTCCCCCGCTGCGCGGCTGGCGCAGGTAGCGCGCACTGTGGCGGCGCTCCACCTGCCCGCCGGCGGGGAGGGTGAGGAAACGCGACAGCTCCTGCAAGGCACGCTGGTAGACATCGCGCTTGAACTCGATGACCACATCCAGCGGCACCCAGTAGTCGTGCCAACGCCAGGCGTCGAACTCCGGATGGTCGGTCAGGCGCAGGTTGACCTCGTTATCGCGCGCAACCATGCGCAGCAGGAACCAGATCTGCTTCTGGCCACGGTAATGGCCGCGGATCTCGCGCTTGATGAAATGGTCCGGCACCTCATAGCGCAGCCAGTCGCGAGTACGGCCCACGATCTTGACATGCTCCTGGCGCAAACCGATTTCTTCTTCGAGCTCGCGGTACATCGCCTGTTCCGGCGTCTCGCCGTATTTGATTCCTCCTTGCGGAAATTGCCAAGAGTGCTCGCGCACCCGCTTGCCCCACCACACCTCGTTATTGGCGTTCAGCAGGATGATGCCGACGTTGGGGCGAAACCCTTCCCGATCGAGCATAGTGCACCTCGAAACTTTCTGCCGGCCTCTGTGTCCGTTATATTTTTACTTACAAATCCTCGCGTCGACCGCCCTCGCTCGTGACGAAAACCGCGGACGCTGCGTGTTCCGGACCCATTTGTACAAAGATTGGACGCATCAGCCAGCTAATCCTTTAAAATTAGGTCGATTATAACTCTCTCTTTTTAAAAAGAATTCATCGATATGCGCGCCTCACGATTTTTTATTTCAACTCTTAAAGAAGCGCCGTCCGACGCCGAGATCGTCAGCCACCAGCTGATGATGAGGGCGGGGATGATCAAGCGCCTGGGCTCCGGTATTTACACGTACATGCCGCTTGGCCTGCGCGTGATCCGCAAGGTCGAGGCCATCATCCGCGAAGAGATGAACACGTCGGGCGCGCTCGAACTGCTGATGCCGGTCGTGCAGCCGGCCGAGCTGTGGCAGGAAACCGGCCGCTGGGACAAGATGGGTCCGGAACTCATGCGCGTCAAGGACCGTCATGGCCGCGAATTCGCGATCCAGCCGACCTCCGAAGAAGTCGTGACCGACGTGGTGCGCAGCGAAATCAAATCCTACCGCCAGCTGCCGCTGAATTTTTATCACATCCAGACTAAGTTCCGCGACGAGCGCCGTCCGCGCTTCGGCCTGATGCGCGGGCGCGAGTTCACGATGAAGGATGCGTATTCCTTCGACCGCGACCTGGCAGGCATGCAGAAGTCCTACCAGATCATGTTCGACGCTTACACGCGCATCTTCAACCGCTTCGGTTTGAAATTCCGCGCGGTGGCGGCCGACAACGGCGCCATCGGCGGCACCGGTTCGCACGAATTCCACGTCATCGCCTCCACCGGCGAAGACGCGCTGGTCTACTGCCCGAGCTCCGATTTTGCCGCCAACATGGAAGCGGCCGAGGCACTCGCCATCGGCGAACGCGGCGCGGCGACACAAGCCATGGCCAAGGTGCCGACGCCGGGCAAGACCAAGTGCGAAAGCGTGGCGGAGCTGCTCGGCCTGGCGCTGTCGCAGACCGTGAAAACGATCGCGCTGACGGTCGAGAAGGATGTCGACGGCAAGGTGACGAAGCAGTATTTCATGCTGCTGCTGCGTGGCGACCATGAGCTCAACGAGGTCAAGGTCGGCAAGGTCGAGGGGCTTTCCAATCACCGCTTTTCCACCGAAGCCGAAATCCTGGAAGTCTACGGCACCGTGCCGGGCTACCTCGGTCCGGTCGCGCCAAAACAGCCGGTCACCATCGTTGCCGACCGCACGGTCGCCAACATGGCCGATTTCGTCTGCGGCGCGAATGAAGCCGATGCCCACCTGACGGGCGTGAACTGGGGCCGCGACCTGCCGGAGCCGATCGTTGCCGACCTGCGCAACGTGGTCGAAGGCGACGCCTCGCCGGACGGCCAGGGCGTGCTGGCCGTCGAGCGCGGCATCGAGGTGGGCCACGTGTTCCAGCTCGGTACCGCTTATTCGAAAGCGATGAACGCGACTTTCCTCGACGAGAACGGCAAGCCGGCGCCACTGCAGATGGGCTGCTACGGCATCGGCGTGACGCGCATCCTGGGCGCGGCGATCGAGCAGAACTTCGACGCCAAGGGCATCGTCTGGCCGGACGCGCTGGCGCCCTTCCAGGTCGTGCTGTGCCCGATGGGCATGGACCGCAGCGAGATGGTCAAGGAGCAGGTCGAGGCGCTGTATGCCGGCTTGCAGGCGGCAGGTGTGGACGTGATCGTCGACGACCGCGGCCTGCGTCCGGGCGCGATGTTCGCCGACTGGGAACTGATCGGCGTGCCGCACCGTGTCGTCATCGGCGAGCGCGGCCTGAAAGAGGGCAACCTCGAATACCAGGGCCGCCGCGACCTCGAGGCCACTGCCGTGCCGCTGGCCGACATCGCCGGCTTCATCAAGGGCAAGCTGGGCCAGTGATGTCGACCACGCCATACAGCCGGGCCGCGGCCTGGCTGGGCGGCGCCTTGCTCGCCGCCGTCCTTGCCAGCCTGCCGGCGCAGGCGGGCAACCAGAAAGAAGAAGCGATGGCCGTCTCGGTGCGCCTGGCGCTGGCCAACGCGATCGCCGACACGCGCCCGCCGAAGCCAAGCTTTCGCGACGAGGCGGCGCGCGTGCGTTACCAGGCCTGGTTCACCGAGATGTCCGGACGCCTCAAGAAGCGCCTGCCGGACGAGCAGGTGCGCACCGAATTCCTGGAATCGGCCTGGTACGAATCGACTCGCGCCGGACTCGATCCGGGCCTGGTGCTGGGCCTGATCCAGGTCGAATCGGCCTACCGCAAGTACGCCGTGTCGATCGTGGGCGCGCGCGGCTACATGCAGGTGATGCCGTTCTGGACCAAGGTCATCGGCGACAACGACCGCCGCAAACTGTTCCACATGCAGACCAACCTGCGCTACGGCTGCTCGATCCTGCGCATGTATATCGACATGGAACGCGGCAACCTGTATCTCGCGCTGGGCCGCTACAACGGCAGCCGCGGCCGGCCGCAATACCCGAACGCGGTGCTGTCGGCCTGGAAGAAGTGGGAGTTCAATCCGGTGGTGGTGGCGCAGCGCTGACTGATCGACTCGCATACCAATCGAGCCACAGTCTCGCATCCCGGTGTAGACTTCCCGTTTTTCCCGCCACAACATCCATCATGCGAATCAAGATTCTCGCCGCCGCCTGCGCGCTGGCGGCGCTTGCCGGCTGCGCCTCTACTATCCCGGCCGGCGGCAAGCCCCGGCCTGCCGTCGACGGCCAGGCCAAAAACATCATCTTCTTCCTCGGCGACGGCATGGGCATCAACACGCTCACCGCGGCGCGCATTTATCACGCCGGCGAAGACGGCGAACTGACCATCGATACGCTGCCCGAATCGGCCTTCGTGAAAACCTTCTCGAACGACGCCCAGGTCACCGACAGCGCCGCCTCGATGTCGGCCTACATGACGGGTGTCAAACCGAACAACAACGTGATCTCGATGTCGGCCGACACGCGCGCGATCTCCCCGGCGGAGGATGCCAACGGCAACCGCCTGGTGAGCCGCTGCGAGAACGGCAAGCCGGTGCCGACCCTGGCCGAACTGGCCAAGGCGCGCGGCATGGCCGCCGGCGTCGTCACCAACACCAACGTCACCGACGCCACCCCGGCCGCGACCTACGCCCATGCCTGCACGCGCCGCCTGGAAACCGACATCGCAGCCAGCCTGGTTCCCGGCGGCGCCGGCTACAACAAGGCCTTGGGCAGCACCGGCCTGGACCTGGTCTTCGGCGGCGGCATGCAGTTCTTCACCCCGTTAGCCGCGGGAGGCAAGCGCGCCGACGGCCGCCAGCTGGTCGACGAGCTGCAGGCCCAGGGCTGGCGCGTGGCATCGAACACCGCGCAGATGACGGCGCTGGCCGCCACGACCCAGCCGGTGATCGGCCTGTTCGGGCAGTCGCACCTGGCTTTCGAGGCGGCGCGCGATCCGGTCAAGCAGCCGCTGCTGGCCGACATGACGGACAAGGCAATCGATATCCTGTCGCGCAACCCGAACGGCTTCTTCCTGGTGGTCGAGGGTGGCCTGATCGACCATGCGCTGCACGCCACCCAGGCCAAGCGCGCCCTGCAGGAAACGGTGAGCTACAACGCGGCCCTGAAACGCGCGATCGACAAGATGCAGGCCATCGATCCGGGCCTGAAAAACACGCTGATCGTCGCCACGGCCGACCACGACCACACCCTCCTGATCAACGGCTACTCGCCGCGCACCGGCAAGACGACGCCGACCAATCCGGGCATCCTGGGCCTGGTGCGCAGCATCCCGGACGGTAAGATCCGCCTCGACAAGGACGGCGCGCCCTTCACGATCCTGGGCTTCGGCACCGGCGAACACCGCGTGCAGGGCAGTCGCAAGGACGTGAAACTGACCGACGCCATTGCAGCCGCCGACGACTATCACCAGGAAGCGGTGGTGCGCACCCGCGCCGGCGCCGAGACCCACGGCGGCGCCGACGTCTACCTGGGCGCCATCGGCGCCAACGCTGAACTGTTCCGCGGCACCATCGACAACACCCGCGTGTTCAGCCTGATCAAGACCGCGGCGGGCCTGTGATGACCCATGCCGCCAGAAAGCCCACCATGACGACCATCCGACTTTCCGCGCTGCTCGTGGCAGCCTGCTCCACCCTGCCTGCGCAGGCCGCGGCGCCCACCGCGAAACCGCTGGCGAAGAACATCATCTTCTTCCTCGGCGACGGCATGGGTCCGACCACGATCACCGCCGCGCGCATCTTCAAGGCCGGCGAAGACGGCCTGCTCGACTTCGAACGCCTCGACCGCACCGCGCGCATCAAGACCTACTCGAACGATGCGCAAGTGACCGACAGCGCGCCATCGATGGGCGCCTACATGACCGGCGTGAAGATCAACAACGACGTGATCTCGCTGAAGGACGCCAAACCTGTCCCGCCAGCCAAGGACGCGAACGGCATCGCCAGCATCGACCGCTGCAGTACAGTCAACGGCGGGACCAATGGCAGCGCGCCGATGACGATCCTGGAACTGGCCAAGGCGAACGGCAAGGCCGTCGGCGCCGTCACCACCACCGAACTGACCCACGCCACCCCGGCCTCGACCTTCGCCCACGTCTGCGACCGCGACATGGCCTATACCATCGCCCAGCAGGTGGTGCCCGGCGGGCCCGGGTACAACGCGCGCCTGCTCGACGGCGTCGATGTGCTGATGGGAGGAGGGCGCAACCACTTCACGCCGTTCGACGCCAAAACCAACCCGAAGGGCCGCGGCGACGGGCGCGACCTGATCGCCGAACTCGAAAAGCAGGGCTATTTCGTGGCCAATACGCGCGCCGACATGGCGTCCGCGCCCACGGGCCGCAAGTTCGTCGGCATCTACAGCGCCGAGAGCCACCTCGACTACGCGGCCAAGCGCCGCCCGACCCAGCCGACGCTGGCCGAGATGACCGCGAAATCGATCGAGCTGCTCTCGAAGAACCCGAAAGGCTTCTTCCTGATGGTCGAAGGCGGCAAGATCGACCACGCGCTGCACGAGACCAATGCGAGGAATGCCCTGGTCGAGACGGTGGCCTTCGATGAGGCGGTCCAGACCGCGGTGGAGCGCATGCGCGCGCTCGACCCGGGCCTGGACAACACCCTGATCGTCGTCACCGCCGACCATGACCACACGATGGTGCTGAACGGCTATCCGAAGCGCGGCAATCCCGTGCTCGACATCGTGCGCAACATCGGCGACGGCCAGCCGACCAAGGATGCCGACGGCAAGAGCTATACCACGCTCGTCTTCGGCAATGGCCCGAACCGGCCCGAGCTGCGCGCCGACGTCGACAGCGCCCAGGCGCTCGCCCACGACTATCGCCAGGAGTCGGGCGTGCGCTGGTCGAGCGAATCGCACGGCGGCGGCGACGTCAAGCTGTATGCGGCCGGCGCCGGCTCGGCGCCGTTCAAGGGGACGATCGAGAACACGCATGTGTTCACCCTGATGAAGGCAGCCTTCGGATTCTGACTAGATGCAGAATCGTAGGGTGGGCGGCTCCGCCGCTCATGCGTCCAACCGGTGCATGATTTGTGGAATAGCGTTTCGACAGGCGTACGTTCGTTGAACGCGTGAGCGGGGAACCCGCCCACCCTAGGGGTAAACGCCTGCGATATATTCAATACCCCCCAAAACAAAAAGCCCCGATCTGCGATCGGGGCCTTTCACATTCAGGCTGGATTAGAGCCGGAATTTTCTTATTTAAGATGATTCGAAATGAGTTTGGTCATTTCAAACATCGAGACTTGCGCCTTGCCGCCGAAAACAGCTTTCAGCTTGTCGTCGGCATTGATCATCTGGCGGTTGTCCGGCGCCTGCAGGTCTGCCTTCTTGATGTATTCCCAGACTTTCTTCGTCACCTCGGTGCGTGGCAGCGGCTTGTTGCCGACCACTGCAGCCAGTTCGGTCGAAGGCGTCAGTTCCTTCATGAACGCGGCGTTTGGCTTGCGCGCTGCGGCCGGTTTCTTCGCTGCTGCTGCTTTCGGCGCGGCTGCCTTTGCAGGAGCTGCTGCCTTCTTCGCTGCAGGCTTGGCTGCGGCTGCCGGCTTGGCGGCGGCTTTCTTTGCGGGCGCTGCTGGGGATTTCTTGGCTGTTGCCATCTTCGAGCCTCCTAATATGAGAAATTGCGCAATACATCGCACGGCTTATATTGGTGGCGTTTTACTGTTCCTGCAAGTCTTTTTCTTAACTTTTTCACTCTGACAAGCCTAAAAAACAGGGTTTATACGCAACTCGACCCTATAGAGTGAAGATTCGGTCAAAAACAGGCGAAAAAAACGCCGCGCCGGCAAGATGCGGGCGCGGCGTTTCAAGAGCCTGAAAAGACCTTAGCGCATCCCACCAGGCATCATGCCCTTCATACCGCGCATCATTTTCATCATGCCGCCGCCCTTCAGCTTTTTCATCATGGTCTGCATCTGGTCGTACTGGGTCAGCATGCGATTGACTTCCTGCACCTGCACGCCGGCGCCGGTGGCGATGCGGCGCTTGCGGTTGGCCTTGATCAGTTCCGGCTTGGCGCGCTCGAGCGGCGTCATCGAGTCGATGATGCCGACCATGCGCCGCACCTGCTTTTCGGCCTGGTCCATGTTGGCGTTGCCGGCCGCCTGCTGGAACTGCGCCGGCAGTTTATCGAGCAGGCCGGCCATGCCGCCCATTTTCTTCATCTGCGCCAGCTGCGCCTTGAAGTCGTTCATGTCGAAGCGGCCGCCCGCCTTGATCTTGTTGGCCATCTCGGTGGCGGCTTTTTCGTCGACGCCCTTGCGGGCTTCTTCGACCAGCGCCAGGATGTCGCCCATGCCGAGCACGCGGTTCGCCATCCGGGTCGGATCGAAGGCTTCCAGGCCGTCGAGCTTTTCCGAGACGCCGGCAAACTTGATGGGTTTGCCGGTGATGTGGCGCACCGAGAGGGCCGCACCGCCGCGCGAATCACCATCGAGCTTGGTCAGCACGATGCCGGTCAGGGGCAGGGCGTCGTTGAAGGCCTTGGCGGTGTTGATCGCATCCTGGCCGAGCATGGCGTCGACCACGAACAGGGTTTCGATCGGCTTGACGGCGGCGTGCACGGCCGCGATTTCCTGCATCATCGCCTCGTCGATGCCGAGGCGGCCGGCGGTGTCGATGATCAGGACGTCGTGGTAGTGCTTCCGGGCCCAGTCCAGCGCATTCAGGGCGATGTCGACCGGCTTGTCGCTCGAGGTGGACGGGAAGAAGTCGGCGCCGACCTGTTTGGTGACGGACTCGAGCTGCGCGATCGCGGCCGGGCGGTAGACGTCGGCCGAGACGGTCAGCACCTTTTTCTTCTTCTGTTCTTTCAGGTACTTGGCGAGTTTGCCGACGGTGGTCGTTTTACCGACACCCTGCAGGCCGGCCATCAGGATGATCGCCGGTGGCTGCTGGGCGAACGAGAGCTGGTAGGCTTCCGGGCCGAGGTCGGCGCCCATCAGCGTGGCCAGCTCGCGCTGCACCACGCCGACCAGCGCCTGGCCGGGGCTGAGCGAGCCGACGACTTCTTCGCCGAGTGCTTTTTCCTTGACGTTGGCGATGAAGGTGCGCACCGCCGGCAGCGCGACGTCGGCCTCGAGCAGGGCCATGCGCACTTCGCGCAGCATCTCGGCGGTGTTCGCTTCAGTGAGGCGCGCTTCACCGCGCATGGTCTTGACGACCTTGGCAAGGCGTTGGGTAAGGTTATCTAGCATGTTCTACCTGACTATATAGAGGGGACGGCATTCGGCAATCCTTCATTTTACCCTGCGCACAGCCGGCCTGCCCATTGGTGTAGACTGCCGCTATGCACACCACCCTCTTTCTTGCCGCGGCTTTCCTGTACGCGGCCTGCGCCCTGCTGCCTTCGCGCCGGGGCGGTATCGTCTCGATCGTGACGGCGCTGGCCTGGACGGTGCACGGCGCGGCGCTGTGGAGCGATGCCTTCGCCCCGAACAGCTTGCGCATCGGTTTTGCCATCATGCTCTCGGCCGCGCTCTGGGTCTCGGTGGCGGTGTACTGGATCGAAAACCGCAACTTCGCGCTCGACGGCCTGCGCCGCCTGGTGATGCCCTGCGCGGTCGTCGCCACCATGCTGCCGGTGCTGTTCCCGGGGGCGCTGATGCCGCTGCAGGGGCAGTCGAGCGCCTTCGGCTGGCATGTCGCGGTGGCCGTACTGGCCTACAGCACCCTGACCATCGCCGCCTTCCACGCCGTCCTGATGGCGCTGCAGGAAACCCGCCTGCATGCGCGCACGGTGGTGGCCGGCGGCGGCTGGTTCGGCGGTACGCTCGACCAGCTGCCGGCCCTGCTGACCATGGAAAAGCTGCTGTTTCGCCTGATCGGGATCGGCTTCGTGCTGCTGACCCTGACGGTGCTGTCGGGCGTCGTGTTTTCCGAGCAGCTGTTCGACCGCGCCATGCGCTGGGACCACAAGAACGTGTTTGCGCTGCTGTCGTGGATTCTTTTTGCCGCCTTGTTGGCCGGACGGCGCTGGCGCGGCTGGCGCGGCAAGACGGCGCTGCGCTTCACGCTGGCGGGCTTCGCCACGCTGGCGCTGGCCTATGTCGGCAGCCGTTTCGTGCTCGAAGTCGTGTTGCAGCGGGGTGTCGCATGAGCCGCATCGTGTTCTGGATCCTCCTGATCGTCGTGGTCGGCTTCGCCATCCGGGCCAAGCTGAAAGGGGCGGCGCGCCGCGCCGGGACGCATGTGCCGCCGCCACGCCCGAGCGCGCAGGCGACGGCCGTCATCGAAAACATGAGCAGCTGCGCCCATTGCGGCCTGCATTTCCCGGCCTCCGAAGCGGTGCGCGTCGAGGGGCACGATTACTGCAGCCCGGCGCATGCCGCGAAACTGGGCGATTGAGCGGCGTGCCGGTCCATTGAATCCGCGCTCGTCCATGTCCCCGCGCTTGTCCCCGGCCGTGTCGAACCAGGCGCGCGCCACCTTCTGGCGTTCGCTGCAGGCGCTGACCGTCACGCGCATCGTCATCGCGCTGGTGCTGATCCTGTACCTGGCCTTCGACGTGCGCGGCGTCCAGGCGCCGAATGGGTCCTGGTATGCGCCCGCGTATGCGCGCATCTGCTTCTTTTACCTGCTTGCGGCGGCCGGCTTCGGGATACTGGCCACCTTCTGGCGGCGCCGCTTCCTGGCCCAGCTGGCCACCCAGGTCGCGCTCGACCTGGCGGTCATTTCGCTGCTCTACCTGGCCGCCGGCGGCGTGCGGAGCGGCCTCGGCATCCTCTACCTGTTCCCGCTGGCCGGCGCCGCCATCCTGGCGCCGCTGGTGCTGGCGCTGTTTTCGGCGGCGCTCGCCACCATCTTCATCCTGCTCGAGGCGCTCTGGCAGGGCGTGATGGACGGCGGCGAACCGGCCCTGATGCAGGGCGGGATGTACGGGATCGCCTTTTTCGCCGTGGTCTGGCTGGTCAACCGGCTGGCGGCGCGCCTGATCGGCCAGGAAGAGCTGGCGGCCCAGCGCGGCGCCGACCTCGAAGTGCAGCAGGCGATCAACGAGATCGTCATTGCCGACGTCGACGACGGCGTGCTGGTGGTCGGGGCGGACGGCGCCATCCACACCGCCAACCCGGCGGCGCGGCGCATGCTCGGTTTCGAGGGGGCGCAGCTGCTGCGGATGGACGAGCCGGGGATCGAGCCGGTGGCTCAGGCATTTGCGGCCTGGATCGGCAGCGGCGCCGTAGCGCCGGCGCCATCGGCGGCGCTGGCGGCGCTTGGGGGAGTTGCCCCGGTGCCGGGCGAGGCCGGACCGGACGCGGCCTGGGTGATCCTGAAGCCCTTCCAGGAAGCCGGAGGCGAGGGCGGCCAGCGCGCCCGCCGTGGCCAGCGCGCGCACCTGAAGCTGCGGTTCGCGCATGTGGCGGCCGGACCCGCTTCGCCGGGGCGGAGCGTGATTTTCCTGCAGGACGTGAGCGCGATCGAAAACCAGGCGCAGCAACTGAAGCTGGCCTCGATGGGACGCCTCACGGCGAGCATTGCGCACGAGGTCAGGAACCCGCTGTCGGCGATCGGCCATGCCACCGCGCTGCTGGCCGAAGACCTGCACGGCAAGGCCGAGCTGCGCCTCTTGAAAATCATCGGCGACAATGTGGCGCGCGTGAACCGCATGGTCGAGGACATCCTGCAGCTGTCGCGCAAGGCGCAGCCGTATGCGGAGCCGCTGCTGCTGGCCTCCTTCCTGGCCGAACTGAAGGCGGAATTCTGCGAAACCCAGGATCTGGCCGATGATATAGTGTGGCTGGGTGGCGCCGGCGCCATCGAGGTGCGTTTCGACGCGCTGCACCTGCGCGAAGTGCTGGTCAACCTGCTCGGCAATGCGATCCGCTATGCCAGCCGCGCCAGCGGCAGCATCCGGATCTGGCCCGAGCTCGACGCCTTCGGCACGCTCGAACTCCACGTGCAGGACGACGGCCCCGGCATCACGCCTGAAGTACGCGCCCACCTGTTCGAGCCCTTCTACACGACCTCGAGCAAGGGCACCGGCCTCGGCCTGTACCTGGCGCGCGAACTGTGCCTGAACAATGGCGCCAAGCTCGATTACGAATCGCGCCTGGACCTGCGCGGCGATGCCGGCGCCGCGGCGGCCGCGAGCGGGCGTTTTGTCATTACTTTCGCGCAGGCGCTGGCGCCGGCCGCTGGCGCGGCCGTCAAGTCCCTGGAAAGGCAGTCATGAGTTCTCCCCGCATCCTTGTCGTCGACGACGAACCGGACCTGCGCGACCTGCTGGAAATCACCCTCGTCAAGATGGGGCTCGATGTCGATTGCGCGGCCACGCTGCGCGAAGCGAGAAGGCTGGTTGCCGACAACGCCTATGCGCTGGTGCTGACCGACATGCGCCTGCCAGACGGCCTCGGGCTCGAACTCGTGCGTGAAGTCTCGGGCAGCTCGAAAACCCCGATCGCCGTCATCACCGCCTTCGGCAGCGCCGAAAACGCCGTGGTGGCGCTCAAAGCAGGCGCTTTCGATTATGTGTCGAAGCCGGTCGTGCTCGACGAGCTGCGCGTGATGGTGCGTTCGGCCCTGCGCCTGTCCGGAAGCTCGGCCGAGCCGGCGCCGGGCGAGGGCGGCGTTCCCTCGCGCCTGATCGGCGACTCGCAGGCAATGGGCGCCCTGCGTGCCCAGATCGCCCGCATGGCGCGCTCGATGGCGCCGATCGCGATCAACGGCGAATCCGGCGCCGGCAAGGAGCTGGCCGCGCGCGAAATCCACGCCCAGGGTTCGCGCGCGGCGAAGCCTTTTGTGGCCGTGAACTGCGGCGCGATTCCCGAAAACCTGATGGAGTCCGAATTCTTCGGCCACCGCAAGGGCGCCTTTACCGGCGCCGCCGAGGAACGCGAAGGCTTTTTCCAGGCCGCGAACGGCGGCACCCTGATGCTCGACGAGGTGGCCGACCTGCCGCTGGCGATGCAAGTAAAACTGCTGCGCGCGATCCAGGAACGGCGCGTGCGCAAGATCGGCGCCACCCTGGAGGAACCGGTGGACGTGCGCATCATCAGCGCCACCCACAAGGACCTGGCCCGTTGCGTCGAAACGGGCGTGTTCCGCCAGGACTTGTTCTACCGCCTGAACGTGATCGAACTGACGCTGCCGCCGCTGCGCGAACGGCTCGACGATTTGCCGGTGCTGGCCAACGCCATCCTGGCGCGCCTGGCAGGGCCCGGCGGCGCCGCGCTCGGGCCGGGCGTGCTGGAGGCGCTGCGCGCCTATTCCTTCCCGGGCAACGTGCGCGAACTGGAAAACGTGCTGGAACGGGCGCTCGCCTTTGCCGACGGCGGCGTGATCGAAGTCGAGGATTTGTCTTTGAAGGCAGCCAGGCTGGCGGAGGCGCCGCGCAGTACTGAGGCGCCGGCGGTGGTCCTGCCTTCGCCGCCTGCTGCGGCGCCGCCGATGCCGGCCGCGGCCCCCATGCCGCCGGCAGCGGGCATGCCCGTTCCCGGTGAGCTGCCGAGCGACCTGCCGGCCTACCTGGAGCAGGTCGAGCGCGACATCATCGGGCGCGCCCTGCAGCAGACCCAGTTCAACCGCACCAGGACCGCGGCCCTGCTGGGCCTGAGCGTGCGCCAGCTGCGCTACCAGATGCAAAAGCTCGATATCCAGGCGCCGGAGAATTAAGCCTGCCAACACGTTTGCTCGCCACGCCTTGGCAATGTCAAACATTGTCAAATAGCGTTGCCTTTTCGCCAGTGCAAAACGGTGCGCCCTGCACCATGTTTGAGCACTGGCGCGGCCGGTTGAACAAGAGTTAAGCAGCAGGTTAGTGCTTACTTACCGTCTACCGCGCATGCGGCGTCGGAAGACCAAATGTCAAGGCCGGCACATGCAGTAAACACCAGAAATCGGAAGTTTATTCACTTGCATCCTGTGCCGAACGGGTACTACAATTAGTCCCATATCAAACCGCATCACTAGATGTAGTGGTAGCGGACCCAAGTATCACAAGCAGTCCGGTTCGGCTAGCTCAGCAGTAAAAGCTAGCTGGCCGAGCAACAATTTAGTTCTGAAATGCCTGGACTAACTTGAAACTGACCGTGCTTCAAACCCGATAACACATCCTTCAGCAAGGACATTGTCCAGCTTGGTCCAACCAGGCCGGCAGGGTGATTTTTGCTTTTATATTTAGACTTGTCGGCTTTTCCGCGTGTGCGGGCGGGCCGTTGAAAACATGGCGGCAGTCGGACTGCCCATCTGGAGGCTCAATGCAGACATCCCAAGACATTTCCATCCACCCGCAAGCTGCGCCAGGCACGGCAGCCGGCAACAGTGCAGCCGAACTGGCCGCGCGCGCCGACTACCGCATCCTGCGCCGCAACGGCGCCGTCGTGCCTTTCGAGCCGAACAAGATCTCGGTCGCGATGACCAAGGCCTTCCTGGCCGTGGCCGGCGGCCAGGGCGCGGTGTCGGCCCGTATCCGCGAGCTGGTGGAAGAGCTGACCAACAACGTGGTCGCCGCCCTGATGCGCCGCCAGCCGAACGGCGGGACCTTCCACATCGAAGATGTGCAGGACCAGGTTGAATTGTCCCTGATGCGCTCGGGCGAGCACGATGTCGCGCGCGCCTACGTGCTGTACCGCGCCAAGCAGATGGAAGAGCGCCGTGCAGCCAAGGAAGCCGCGGGCGGGTCGCAGGTCGCCGCGCCGCAAATCCACGTGATCGACGGCGGCGAGCGCCGTCCGCTGGACATGGATGCCGTGCATGGCCTGGTCAACGCCGCCTGCGTCGGCCTGGAAAAGCACGTCGATGCCGAAGCCATCGTCGCCGAGACCCTGAAAAACCTGTACGACGGCGTGCCGGTCGAAGAGCTGCACAAGTCCGCCATCCTGGCTGCGCGCGCGCTGATGGAAAAGGACCCGGCCTACAGCCAGGTCACGGCCCGCATCCTGCTGCACACGATTCGCAAGGAAGTCTTCGGCAAGGAAGTCCCGCAGGCCAGGGCCGCCGCCGAATACGTCACCTACTTCCCGCAATACATCGCCAAGGGCATCGAGAACGAACTGCTCGACGCCGAACTGGGCAAGTACGACCTCGAGCGCCTGGCCAAAGCCATCGTTGCCGACCGCGACCTGCAATTCGGCTATATCGGCCTGCAGACCCTGTACGACCGCTACTTCCTGCACGTGCGCGAAACCCGCATCGAGATGCCGCAGGCCTTCTACATGCGCGTCGCCATGGGCCTGGCCCTGCGCGAAGCGGACCGCGAAGAGCGCGCCATCGAGTTCTACAGCCTGCTGTCGAGTTTCGATTTCATGAGCTCGACGCCGACCCTGTTCAATTCGGGCACCCGCCGCTCGCAGCTGTCGTCGTGCTATCTGACGACCGTCGGCGACGACCTGGAAGGCATCTACGACGCCATCAAGGAAAACGCGCTGCTCTCGAAATTCGCCGGCGGCCTCGGTAACGACTGGACCCCGGTGCGTGCGCTCGGTTCGCGCATCAAGGGCACCAACGGCAAGTCGCAGGGCGTGGTGCCATTCCTGAAAGTGGTCAATGACACGGCCGTGGCCGTGAACCAGGGCGGCAAGCGCAAGGGCGCGGTCTGCGCCTACCTGGAAACCTGGCACATGGACATCGAGGAATTCCTCGACCTGCGCAAGAACACCGGCGACGACCGCCGCCGCACCCACGACATGAACACGGCCAACTGGATTCCCGACCTGTTCATGAAGCGCGTGATGGAAAAGGGTTACTGGACCCTGTTCACCCCGAGCGAAACGCCGGACCTGCACGACCTGGTCGGCAAGGCCTTTGAAACCGCCTACACGGCGTACGAAGCGAAGGCCGAGCGCGGCGAAATGCTGGTCTTCAAGAAGATCGAAGCACTCGACCTGTGGCGCAAGATGCTGTCGATGCTGTTCGAGACCGGCCACCCATGGATCACCTTCAAGGATCCGTGCAACATCCGCTCGCCGCAGCAGCATATCGGCGTGGTGCACTCGTCGAACCTGTGCACCGAGATCACCCTGAACACCAGCGCCGACGAAATCGCGGTCTGCAACCTCGGTTCGATCAACATGCCACAGCACATGAAGGGCGATGGCCTGGATCACGTGAAGCTGCAAAAGACGATCCGCACCGCGATGCGCATGCTCGATAACGTCATCGACATCAATTACTACGCGGTCGAGAAGGCGCGCAATTCGAACCTGCGCCACCGCCCGGTCGGCATGGGCATCATGGGTCACCAGGATTGCCTGCACATGATGCGCATTCCGTTTGCCTCGGACAAAGCCGTGGAGTTCGCCGACCGTTCGATGGAAGCCGTCTGCTATTTCGCTTACCTGGCCTCGACCGAGCTGGCCGAAGAGCGCGGCCGCTACGAGTCGTATGCCGGCTCGCTGTGGGACCGCGGCATCCTGCCGCAGGACTCGATCAAGCTGCTGGCGGACGAACGCGGCGGCTACCTCGAGCAGGACACGAGCGAGTCGATGGACTGGTCGCTGGTGCGCAGCCGCATCAAGCAGTACGGCATGCGCAATTCGAACTGCGTGGCGATCGCCCCGACCGCGACGATCTCGAACATCATCGGCGTGTCGGCCTGCATCGAGCCGACCTTCCAGAACCTGTACGTGAAATCGAACCTGTCGGGCGAGTTCACCGAGATCAACTCCTACCTGGTGCGCGACCTGAAGGCGCGCGACCTGTGGGACGAAGTCATGATCGCCGACCTGAAGTATTTCGACGGTTCGCTCTCGAAGATCGACCGCGTGCCGCAAGACCTGCGCGAGATCTACGCCACCGCCTTCGAAGTCGAGCCGAAGTGGCTGGTCGAGCAGGCTTCGCGCCGCCAGAAGTGGATCGACCAGGCGCAGTCGCTGAACATCTACATGGCCGGCGCCTCGGGCAAGAAGCTGGACGAAACCTACAAGCTGGCCTGGCTGCGCGGCCTGAAGACGACCTATTACCTGCGCACCATCGCGGCGACCCACATGGAGAAGTCGACCAGCCGTACCGGCGCACTGAACGCGGTGTCGGTCTCGGGCGGCATGGTGGGTCACGCCGCACCGGCCAGCGCTTCGGCCGCACCTGCCCCATCCGTGGCTGCGGTATCGGCATCGGCTGCACAGGAAGCGGACGGCGAAGCTTGCTACCTGCGTCCGGGCGATGCCGGGTTCGACGAATGCGAAGCGTGCCAATAAGCTGCCCGTAACTGAAATGCACGCCCGGCCTTTGCGTCGGGCGCTGCCGTCAAAGAATCGAGAAGAAGGAAATATCATGCTGTCATGGGACGAAGAACCAACGAGCGCGCAAGCTGCGCCGCCACCGCAAGCCGGCGACATGCCGGAGAAGCTTGACGCCGCCCTGGTCGCCAAGCGCGTCAACGCCGACGACAAGCGCATCATCAACGGCAAGACCGACGTCAACCAGCTGGTGCCGTTCAAGTACAAGTGGGCCTGGGACAAATACCTGGCCGGCTGCGCCAACCACTGGATGCCGCAGGAAGTGAACATGCAGCGCGACATCGAGCTGTGGAAGAGCCCGAACGGCCTGACCGATGACGAGCGCCGCCTGGTCAAGCGCAACCTCGGCTTTTTCGTCACCGCCGATTCGCTGGCCGCCAACAACATCGTGCTGGGCACCTACCGCCATATCACGGCGCCGGAATGCCGCCAGTACCTGCTGCGCCAGGCCTTCGAGGAAGCGATCCATACGCACGCCTACCAGTACATCGTCGAGTCGCTCGGCCTGGACGAGCAGGAGATCTTCAACGCGTATAACGAGATCGAATCGATCCACGACAAGGACCAGTTCCTGATCCCGTTCATCGAGACCCTGACCGATCCGAAATTCGAGACCGGCACCCTGGAAAACGACCAGAAGCTGCTGAAATCGATTATCGTCTTCGCCTGCCTGATGGAAGGCCTGTTCTTCTATGTCGGCTTCACGCAGATCCTGGCGCTCGGCCGCCAGAACAAGATGATGGGCGCCGCCGAGCAGTACCAGTACATCCTGCGCGACGAGTCGATGCACGTGAACTTCGGCATCGACCTGATCAACACGATCAAGATGGAAAACCCGCTGCTGTGGACTCCGGCCTTCCGCGAAGAGATCAAGACCCTGTTCCTGGAAGCGGTGGAACTGGAGTACCGCTACGCCGAAGACACCATGCCACGCGGCGTGCTGGGCCTGAACGCCCCGATGTTCAAGGGCTACCTGCGCTTCATCGCGAACCGCCGTTCGGTACAGATCGGCCTCGATCCGCTGTTCCCGAACGAGGAGAATCCATTCCCGTGGATGAGCGAAATGATCGACATGAAGAAGGAGCGTAACTTCTTCGAGACGCGCGTGACCGAGTACCAGACGGGTGGGGCGCTGAACTGGGATTGATGGCGCAGCCAGCCACCATTCAGTCACCTGGACAGCACAGCCCGGCGAGGAATCGCCGGGCTTTTTTTATGTCGAATCTGACGGCGCCAGCGCGGACTGTCGACGCCTAAAAAGCGCTGGATCTGCGCTTCGCCTGATCCAAATCAAGCACCTCCGCGCGCACGGGGCGTCGCTAAATGGTCCAATAGGGCGTTTTAACCGTGCGCGGGTTGCGCACTGACAAGGTTTTCGTGTACTTTACGTGATTGAATTTGTCAAAACGTGAACATGGAAGTTTTTGCATGTTACGGGCAAACTAAACCGATCGAATTTACGGGACGCCAATTCCATCAGTATGCAAATAAAGCGTAACGAAATGAACAAGCCGCACTGCCTGATTTTATTCAGGCAAGGCGGCTTTTTCTTTTCGTGCCTGCAAGGGTAGCGATGTGGAAGCGCTACTGAAGTAGTGGGTCAGTGTCCCGACGTCGTTGGCTGAAGTGCTGCAATTGTGAGGAGTTGCAGCAGTTCAGCTGGTGCCGGATTCATGGGCAGTAACCGTTTGGTGTGCCGATGAATCATTCGCCTGACTTCAGGGTCGGCCGGATTTCAACCTTGTAGCGTATTTTCTCATCGCAGAGAAGGAGAACGAAATGGCAACAGCCGCAAAGAAACCAGCAGCAAAACCGGCAGCGAAGGGGGCATCTGCAAAGACGTCCGCAAAGTCGGCCGCCAAGCCGGCCGCCAAGGCCGCCGCAGAAAAACCAGCGGCCAAGTCGGCTGTCGTCAGCAAGGGGACGGCTGCCAAGACGTCCGCCAAGCAGGCAGCCAAGCCGGCCGCCAAGGCCGTCGCCAAGGCGCCAGCGAAAGCCGCAGCGAAGGCTCCGGCAAAAGCCGCAGCCAAGCCGGCAGCCAAACCAACGGCCAAGGCTGCTGCCAAGCCAGCGGCGAAACCGGCTGCCAAGGCAGCCAAGCCAGCCGCGAAAGCTGCATCCAAGGCTACGGCGAAGCCTGCGGCGAAGGCTACGGCAAAGCCTGCGGCCAAGCCGGCAGCGAAGAAGGCCGCCGCGAAGCCGGCAGCCAAGAGCGCAGCCAAGCCGGTAGCGAAAGCCGCCGCGACCAAGCCGGCAGCCAAGGGTACGCCTGCAAAATCGTCCGCCAAAACTGCGGCCAAGTCACCAGCGAAGTCGCCAGCGAAGACCGCGGCCAAGTCATCGGCTAAAGCGCCAGCCAAGACCGCAGCCAAGTCACCAGCGAAGACTGCAGCCAAGGCACCGGCCAAGGCCGCGGCCAAGGGGACGTCCGCGAAGTCGGCAGCCAAGGCACCGGTCAGGACGGCAGCCAAGGCTGTAGTCAAGACGGCAGCCAAGGCACCGGCGAAGACTGCAGCCAAGACCGCTGCCAAGGCGCCAGCCAAGACCGCAGCCAAGGCACCGGCAAAGACCGCGGCCAAGGCACCGGCGAAGACGGCAGCCAAGGCACCGGCGAAGACCGCAGCCAAGGCACCGGCAAAGACGGCAGCCAAGGCACCGGCGAAGACGGCAGCCAAGGCGCCAGCGAAGGCACCAGCAAAGCAGGCTGCAACGAAAACTGCTGCCAAGGCGCCAGCCAAGACCGCAGCCAAAGCGCCTGCCAAGGCGCCAGTCAAGGCGGCAGCGACGAAGCCCGCAGCCAAGCCAGCCGTGACGCCAGCGCCAAAAGCGGCAGCGACCAAGTCGGCCGCAGCCAAGCCAGCTGCCACCAAGCCGGCCGCGAAGCCAGCCGCCAAACCGGCCGCATCGAAAGCGGAGGCCAAGCCGGAAGCGACGAAAGCGCAAGCCAAACCGGAAGCAGTGAAGGCGCAGCCGGCAGCACCGGCCGCAGCCAAGGCGGAAGCCAAGCCGGAGTCGGCAGCGACCAAGCCGGCGGCGAAGAAGCCTGCCGCCAAGGAAGCCGCCAGCGCCGATGCGAAGCCGGCAGACAAGCCAGCCGCCGAGGCAGCCGCTGACGCCAAGCCTGCCGCTCCGGCTCCGGCTGCGAAGACCACGCTGTCGCCGGCCGCCGCCTGGCCGTTCCCCACCAGCAGCCGTCCATAACAGCAGGACGCGCCCGCTTTAGGGCAAAATACCGCTGTGTGAGCCTTTCACACAGCGGTTTTTTTATTTCAAGGAGTAGTCGTGCTGCCCATTCTTCAGTTGATCGTCGATACCGTTGCCACCATCCTGGGTGCGGTGCTGCTCCTGCGCTTCTGGATGCAGGCCATCCGTGTTCGTCCGCCCTCGTCCGTGTCGCAGTTCACGTTCACCCTGAGCGACTGGCTGGTCAAGCCGCTGCGCCGCATCGTGCCGGGCGCCGGCGGCTATGATTGGGCCAGCCTGATCGCGGCCTTCGTCGTGGTGCTGCTGGCGACCTCGATCTACCTGCTGGCCGGGGCCAGCGGCGAACAGGTGTTCCTGTACGCGCTGGCCCGCTTCATCAAATGGATCATCTACGGTTTCGTGGCGCTGCTGATCATCGAGGCCATCTTCAGCTGGGTCAATCCGCACGCGCCGCTGGCGCCCTTCGTGCACGAGCTGAACGCGCCGCTGCTGCGGCCGATTCGCCGCGTGGTGCCGCCGATCGGCGGACTGGACTTGTCGGTGCTGGTGGCGGTGCTGCTGCTGCAGATCGCCTTGTATGTGCTGCGGCTCGTGATCCCGGGACCGTATTGAGGCGGTTTCGCCGGATGTAAAAACGGGCAGCTTCGGCTGCCCGTTTTTTTGGCTTCGCTTGAGCTTACCGGAAGCGGTAGCCGAAGGCGGCTTCGAACTTTTCCGCGATCTCGGCGGGAGTAAAGGTATGGTTCTGGCCGCCCTGGTGGGCGATCTTGATCGCGCCGAGCAGGCTGGCCAGGCGCCCGGTGGTGTTCCAGTCGTAGCCCTGGGCGATGCCATACAGGAGGCCGGCGCGGTAGGCGTCGCCGCAGCCGGTCGGGTCGACCACGCTGGCGGCCGTGACCGCCGGGATGTCGTGGCGTTCGCCGGCGGCGTAGATCTCGGAACCCTTTTCGCCGCGCGTGACGATCAGCGCCTCGAGGCGGGCGGCGATCTGCTCGAGGGTCAATCCGGTGCGTTCCATCACCATCTCGAATTCGTAATCGTTCGCGGCCAGGTAAGTGGCCTGTTCGATAAAGGCGAGCAGTTCTTCGCCGCTGAACATCGGCAGCTGCTGGCCCGGGTCGAACATGAAGGGAATGCCTTGCGCCGCGCAGTCGCGTGCGTGCTTGAGCATGCCGTCGCGGCCGTCCGGGGCGATGATCGCCACGCGCAGCGCGCCGCAATCGGCTACGCTGTTCTCGTGCGAGAACTGCATCGCGCCGGGGTGGAAGGCGTTGATCTGGTTGTTGTCCTGGTCGGCGGTGACGAAGCACTGCGCGGTATAGGCGTCCGCAATGGTCTTGATGGCGCGCGTCTTGATGCCGAAGTGGCGCAGGCGCTCGAGGTAGTCGCCGCCGTCCTGGCCGATGGTCGCCATGATCAACGGGTCGCCGCCGAGCAGCTGCAGGTTGTACGCGATATTCGCCGCGCAGCCGCCGTATTCGGTGCGCAGGGTCGGCACCAGGAAGGACACGTTGACGCGGTGCAGCTGGTCGGCCAGCAGGGTGTCGGCGAAGCGGCCGTGGTACTGCATGATTTTGTCGAAGGCGAGCGAGCCGCAGATCAGGGTGGTGTGGGTCATAGGTTCAGGGATAGAAGACGGCGATGTGGTAGCCCGATGGTTTCAGGTCGTCCACGCGGAAGTTGATCTGGATCGGCTGTGCGGCGCCGGCTGCCACGCCGTTCGCAACCGGTGTTCCGGGCGCGAGGTAGTCAAGCGGCGGAAACACGCGCCGCACCAGCGGCTTGCCATTGCCATCGATCAGGGTCAGTTCGAGGGCCGGCCAGGCCTGCGCGGTGCCGGCGCCGTTGCGCAGTTCGGTCGTGAACGAATAGCTGCCGCCGCCCAGGGTGGTCAGTTCGCCCGTTTCGATGGCGAGCTTGTCGACCTGCGCCGGCAGTTCGACGCGGCAGCCCAGCAGCGCGCAGCTCGAGACCAGCAGCGGTTTCATCGCGGGAAAACGGGCGGCGAGGTCGTTGCGGAAGGTCAGCGCGCCCTGGGTCATCAGCACGAACAGCAGCGCGATCGAACCGGCCAGCATCGCGATCCTGCGCGTGCGCCCGGTCTGCTCCTGGTGGCGGCTGCGCTTGACGAATTCCGGCTCGTCGATCTCGGCCGCGCGCAGTTTCGGTTGCGCCGCGATTTTCGTCATGGTGAGCTTGGAGCGGCGCGCAGCGGCTTTTTCCGCGAGCTTGGCGGCGGGAGTGCGCATCGGCGGCGGCAAGGGCGCCACGCCCGGCGTGACCACGCTGGCGGCCGATTCGCGCGTCAGCAGCGGCGGCGCGTCGTCAGCGCGCTGCACCGGAGCCGGCGGCGTCGTGCTCGCAGCCGGCTCCGGTGCAGGCTCGGGTTCATCGTCGAGTGCCAGGTCGAATTCAGGCTCGTAGCCGGGCAAGGGGACGGCGACCAGCTCTTCGTCCACGGGCAGGTGGAAGGCGGGCTCAAAGCGTGCGCTGCCGTCCGTGACCGTGTCCGTTGCCGCTTGCGTTGCCACGCTGTCCGCATCGAGGGCCAGCGCTTCTTCCTGCGGGCGCGACCAGGGCTGGAGCAGCGCCAGTGGGTCGACGTCGTCAGCCACGGCTGGAGGCGCTTCATCCTCGTCGGGCGCGGCCGCCTTCGGCAGGATGCCGAGTGGATCGAAGGTATGGTCGAAGTCGAGGGTATAGACCGGCTGGTCGTCGAAATCCGGCGTGGCGGGCAAAGCTTGCGCGTCAGGCAAGTCAGGCGAGTCAGGCGCGTCGGTGTCGGCACCATCGTCGGTGTCGACGATGGTGAAGGCCGGCTCGTCGTCGGCAGGCGCTGGGTCGACCGCGGGTGCGGAGCTGAGCTCTGCCGCAGCCGGTTCGGGCGCCGGCGCCGGCAGCTTGTCGAGATCGACGAGCGTTGCGCTGCCGTCGAAGATTTCCTGGCAGGCGCCGCAGCGCACGATGCCCCCGCGCAGCTTGAGTTGGTCCGAGGCGACCCGGAACATCGTGCCGCAATGCGGGCATTGTGTGGCCAGCGCCATGCCTGGACTCCTGTTAGGGGGCGGTAGAGGAGCGCGCGGCCGGTTCGCTATCCTGGCCGAGCGTGCCGTGGAGGGCAACCCAGCCGTCTTGCTCGGCCCAGACGCCCAGCTTGATGAACGATGCGTAAGCGGCGGCCACTTCCTCGGCCTGGCGCGCCAGCACGCCCGACAGCACCAGCGAACCGCCTGGCGCCACGCGGCCGGACAACATCGGCGCCATCAGCTTCAATGGGCTCGACAGGATGTTGGCCACGACGATATCGAACTTGCCTGTCGCATGGCTTTCGTTGGCCGATGCAGCCAGTTCGTTCGGACCATAAAAGGTGATGTCGCAGGCATTGCGCGCGGCGTTGTCGCGCGCCGATTCGATCGCCTGCGGGTCGATGTCGACGCCGGTGACATCCAAGGCGCCGAGCTTCTTGGCGACCATCGCCAGGATGCCGGAACCGCAACCGTAGTCCAGTACCGACTTGCCCGGCGCCGGATGGGCCTCCAGCCACTCCATGCACAGGCGCGTGGTCGGATGGCTGCCGGTGCCGAAAGCCAGGCCCGGATCGAGTTCGAGGATCAGGCCGGTCGGATCGGGTGCTTCGTGCCAGCTCGGCACGACCCAGATGTTCTTGCCGATGTGGATGGGCGCAAATTGCGACTGGGTCAGGCGCACCCAGTCGGCGTCGGCCACGTCGCGCGTGGTGAAGCTGGGTACTTCGGCCAGGCCGATGGCGGCCGCGGCCTCGGAGACGATGACCATCTGGTCATCGTCGACATCGGTCAATGCCACCACGCGGCTGTGGTCCCAGGCGTTTTGCGTCGGCTCCATGCCCGGCTCGCCGAACAGCGGCTTTTCCTGGTCCGTGCCTTCATCGGCGTCTTCGACCGAGACCGACAGCGCGCCCGCTTCCATCAAGGCGTCCGACAGGCCTTCGGCGTGTTCGCGTGCGATTTCGATGACGACTTCTGTCCAGCTCATGCGTCTGCCTTGTTTTCCGGTGCCACGACCACTTTCGTGTCGGGGCGGTTGGCCAGCTTTTGCTCGAGGTAGTGGATGTTGGTGCCGCCTTCGATGAAACGGGCGTCGACCATCAGCTCGCGGTGCAGCTGGATGTTGGTCAGGATACCTTCCACCACCATTTCGGAGAGCGCAATCTGCATGCGGCGGATGGCCTGGTCACGCGTTGCACCGTAGGAAATTACCTTGCCAATCATCGAGTCGTAATGAGGTGGAACATAATATCCCGCATACGAGTGCGAATCGACACGGATGCCGGGGCCGCCCGGCGGGTGCCAGCCGGTGATGCGGCCAGGGGAGGGCGTGAACTTGAACGGGTCTTCCGCATTGATGCGGCATTCGATCGCGTGGCCGGCCAGCATGATGTCGCGCTGCTTGAAGCGCAGCTTCTCGCCGGCGGCGATGCGGATCTGTTCCTGCACGATGTCGATGCCGGTGATCATTTCGGTGACCGGATGCTCGACCTGCACGCGCGTATTCATCTCGATGAAATAGAACTCGCCGTTTTCATACAGGAACTCGAAGGTGCCGGCGCCGCGGTAGCCGATCTTGCGGCAAGCCTCGGCGCAGCGGTCGCCGATCTTTTCGATCAGTTTGCGCGGGATGCCCGGCGCCGGTGCTTCCTCGATCACCTTCTGGTGGCGGCGCTGCATCGAGCAGTCGCGCTCGCCCAGCCAGACGGCGTTGCGGTGTTCGTCGGCGAGGATCTGGATTTCCACGTGGCGCGGATTTTCCAGGTACTTCTCCATATAGACTTCCGGATTGCCGAAGGCGGAACCGGCTTCGGTCTTGGTCATCTGCACGGCATTGAGCAGGGCCGCTTCGGTATGCACCACGCGCATGCCGCGTCCGCCGCCGCCGCCGGCCGCCTTGATGATGACCGGATAGCCGACCTTGCGGGCGGTCTGGATGATTTCTTTCGGATCGTCCGTGAGGGCGCCTTCGGAACCCGGCACGCAGGGCACGCCGCTACGGATCATGGCCTGCTTGGCCGAGACCTTGTCGCCCATCAAGCGGATCGAATCGGAACGCGGGCCGATGAAGACGAAGCCCGATTTTTCCACGCGCTCGGCGAAGTCGGCGTTTTCCGACAGGAAGCCGTAGCCCGGGTGAATGGCTTCGGCATCGGTCACTTCGGCGGCGCTGATGATCGCCGGCATGTTCAGGTAGCTCAGCGAGGACTGCGCCGGCCCGATACAGACGGACTCGTCGGCCAGCTTCACATACTTGGCGTCCTTGTCGGCTTCCGAGTGCACGACCACCGTCTTGATACCCATTTCGCGGCAGGCGCGCTGGATACGCAGCGCGATTTCACCACGATTGGCGATAAGAATTTTTTCAAACATGGTTAGGCTTGTTCTGTGAGAGTGCCGGCGTCGTGCGCCGGCTTGGGTTCGGATCAAGGCCGCGAAGGGCGCGACCGGAGACGCTACTTAGCCGATCACGAACAGCGGCTGGCCGAACTCGACCGGTTGACCATTTTCCACCATGATCTTGGTCACGACGCCAGACACTTCAGCATCGATTTCGTTCAGGAGCTTCATCGCCTCGATGATGCAGAGGGTGTCGCCTTCCTTGATGCTGGTACCGACTTCAACGAACGCGGCGGCGCCCGGAGCGGACGAACGGTAGAAGGTGCCGACCATCGGCGACTTGATCACGTGGCCAGTCGGCTCGGCCGGAACGACGGGGGCCGCCGCTGCCGGCGCAGCCGCTGGCGCCTGTTGCGCCGAGAACTGCTGCATGCCGTTCGACGGCATCATGACCATCTGGCCTTGGGGCGTAGCGGACGACTTGACGATGCGAACCTTGCTTTCGCCTTCGGTCACTTCGAGTTCGGCGATGTCCGATTCGGCGACCAGGTCAATCAAAGTCTTGAGTTTACGTAGATCCATGTGAAACCCCTTGGAATTATTGTGTGGAGATTAAAACAGCGGAGCCCGGGAGAGGGCTCCGCTGCGCATGATGCATGAAGTTGACGTAGATTAAAGCTATTTAAGCACGAAGTCGATGGCAAACCGGTATCCGTCAACGCCCAGCCCGCTAATCGTGCCGCGGGCAATGGCCGACAGGAAAGAATGGTGACGGAAGGCTTCGCGCCCGTAAATATTCGAGATATGTACTTCAATAAACGGGATCGCCACCGCGGCCAGCGCATCGCGTAGCGCCACGCTGGTGTGGGTCAGTCCGCCCGGGTTGATGACGATCCCATCGATGCCTTCCTCGCAAGCGGCATGGATGCGGTCGATCAGCGCACCTTCGTGGTTACTCTGGAAACAAGCAATTGAACTGCCTGCCGCCGCAGCCTGGGCCTGGGCGGCAGTTTCGATGTCGGCCAGCGTGGTCGCGCCATACACCGCAGGCTCTCGGGTCCCCAGCAGGTTCAGATTGGGACCGTTAAGCAGCAGTAGCTTTTTCGCCATTAGTTTCTAGAGTATATGCTCGAAAGTGACGCATTTTGCCGCCAACATCGCTTATTGGCAAGCGATAAAATTCTCTGGGGATAACACGGACATGCGCGGCGCTCGGAAAAGAACGACCGTTCGCACCCGCCTTTTCGCCTTACAGGCTTGCCAAATCGGCCTTCAGTTCGTCGAATTTCAGCTTGCCGAGGTAAGTCTTTTTGACTTGCCCGTTGGCATCGATCAGTACCGTGAAGGGCAGGCCGCCACTCGGGTTGCCGAACTCGCGCGACAGTTCGGTGCCGCCCATGCCGCCCACGTACAGCGGGTACTTGATGTTGTGCTTGGTGGCAAACTCGGCCATCGCAGTTGGCGAGTCGATGCCGACCCCGACCACGTTGAAGCGCTTGCCAGCCTCCTCATTCGCCAGCGCCGACAATTCCGGCATTTCCTGCACACAAGGGCCGCACCAGGTCGCCCAGAAATTTACCAGGAGCGCCTTGCCCTTCCACTGGGCCAGCGCCTGCGGCTTGCCGGACAGGTCGTTCAGGGTTTGCGCATATAGATTAGTGGAAGCGGTGTGGGCAGGCCCTCCGGTCGGCTTGATTTCGGTGGTCAGCGGCGCCGCCTCCCGTGTTTTGCTGCCGAATACGGCGCCAAGCGCGCCAAAAACTACAGCCACCATCGCGATGGCAATTACTCTTTTCTTGTTCATTCGTCTTGTTCCAGGGATTGATCGGTAGCCATCAGGGCGCGCAGGCCGGCAGCATCGACGCGCTGCAGGCGGCCGTCGCCCCGTGGTTTGAGTGCGCCGCGTAAATCATGAAACTCGTACAACTCGGCATGCACCGCTTCCTTATGCCACAGGAAGCTCACCGTTTCAACCGGCTCATGGCGTGCGCCCTTGAAATGCGGGGTTTCCGAAATATCGATGGTGACATTGCGGTTGAGGAGGAAGATCTCGACTTCCTTGGCGCTGTCGGCGAACAATTGCAGATGGATGTCGTCGTGCTCGCCGGCAGTGCCGTTGAGCACGGCGCCAGTGAGGTAGGGATTGAACTCGGCCAGCGCATCCATGACTTCCAGCGCCCTGGTGCGCAGCACCTGTACGCGCTCGACTTGCGCGGGGCCGCCGAACAAGGCCTGGTAGCGGCGCAGTTCGTCCTCGATCTCGCCGTTGTCGGGCATCAGGTTGGGCTGGGGCTGGTCCACGCCGAGCACCTGGCGCGCCGCTTTCCTGCGCGCCGTGGCGTAGTCGGCGCCGTCCTGCGCGATCATCCGCGCGGCAGTTGCGGCGATCTGGGCGCGCAACTGCTGAAGGTCAAGATTCTGTGTTGGCATCATGACCTCGATCATACTCTGAACTAAAAACGGCATGGCGTCGGGTAGAATCGCGTATTCGCAACCTTCTTCTCGATCATGCACATTCACATCCTCGGCATTTGCGGCACCTTCATGGGCGGCCTCGCGGTCCTGGCAAAAGAAGCCGGCCACCGGGTGACCGGTTGCGACGCCAACGTCTATCCCCCGATGAGCACCCAGCTCGAAGCCCAGGGCATCGAACTGATCCAGGGCTACGGGCCGGAACAGGTGTCGCTGGAGCCCGACCTGTACGTCGTCGGTAACGTCATGACCCGCGGCAATCCGCTGATCGAGGAAATCCTGAACCGCGGCTTGCCATATATGTCCGGCCCGCAGTGGATTGGCGAACATATTCTGCGCGAAAAATGGGTACTGGCCGTGGCCGGCACGCATGGCAAGACCACGACCTCGTCGATGCTGGCCTGGATCCTGGAAGACGCCGGCTATGCGCCCGGCTTCCTGATCGGCGGCGTACCGATGAACTTCGGTATTTCGGCGCGCCTGTCGGGCGCCACCGATTCCGACTTCTTCGTCATCGAAGCGGACGAATACGACACCGCCTTCTTCGACAAGCGTTCCAAGTTCGTGCACTACCACGCCAAGACGGCCGTGCTGAACAACCTGGAATTCGACCACGCCGACATCTTCCCGGACATCGGCGCCATCGAGACCCAGTTCCACCACCTGGTGCGCACCGTGCCGGGCGTGGGCCGGCTGATCGTCAACGGCGACGAAGCGTCCATCAGCCGCGTCCTCAAGCGCGGCTGCTGGAGCGAGAAGGAAAGCTTCGGCGTCTCCGACGGCGTCAACTGGGCCATGGTCGAGCATCCGGGCGGCGCCAGCTTCGACGTCATCTTCGACGGTGAACAGCAAGGCACCGTGCACTGGGAGCTGACCGGCAAGCACAACCGCACGAACGCGCTGGCCGCGATCGCCGCCGCGCGCCACGTCGGCGTGCCGGTGGCCCAGGCGATCGATTCGCTGGCGCGCTTCCAGAGCGTCAAGCGCCGCATGGAAGTGCGCGGCGTCGTCAACAACATCACCGTGTATGACGATTTCGCGCATCACCCGACCGCGATCTCCACCACCGTCGGCGGCCTGCGCCAGCGCATCGGCACCAATGGCCGCATCCTCGCCGTCCTCGAGCCGCGCTCGAACACGATGAAGCTGGGCGCCATGAAAGACGCGCTGCCGGGCAGCCTGAAGGATGCGGACCTGGTGTTCGGCTTCGGCAGCCAGCAGGCGCTGGGCTGGTCGCTGGCCGATGCCCTGAAACCGCTGGGCACGATCGCCCACAGCTTCGACCAGATCGACTACATGGTGCAGGCAATCATGCAAGCCGCCCAGCCGGGCGACCATATCCTCGTGATGAGCAATGGCGGCTTCGGCGGCGTGCACCAGAAGCTGCTCGAGGCGCTGGCGAAATGATTTTGTACTTGCACGGCTTCCGCTCGTCCCCGCGCTCGTTCAAGGCGCGCGTGGTGCACGAGCGGATGACGGCTGCCGGACGCGCCAACGACCTGATCTGCCCGCAGCTGCCAAGCTCGCCGAAAGCGGCGATGGAGCTGGCCCTGCTGCTGGCCGGGCGCCATGCGCCGGAAAACCTGGCGATCATCGGCTCCTCGCTGGGCGGCTTCTATGCGACCTGGCTGGCCGAGCGCCTGGGCGCGCGCGCCGTGCTGCTCAATCCGGCGGTCGACCCTTGCAGCAGCCTGGACAAGCACGTCGGCATCACCACCGGCTGGCACTCGGATGAACCCTTCGAATTCCGCCGCGACTACGTCGACGAGCTGGCCGCGCTGAAAGTGGCGCGCATTACGCGGCCCGAGCGTTATTTCCTGGTCGCCGCCACCGGCGACGAAGTCCTGGACTACCGCGACATGGTCGCCCACTACCCGGGCGCGCGCCAGCATGTGATCGACGGCAGCGACCACGCGATTTCCGAATTCCCGCAGTATGTGGACGAGGTACTGGCGTTTTGCCAGCCCCACGGCGAGTGGCTGAAAACGGCGCAGACAGGCATGGCAGGGTGAGGGGGCAGTCGCTGCGGCTGGCCAGATGGCACGGTCATGCCGACGCCGTCGGGGCCGATGCCTTGACGCGCGACTGGCTGGCGACGAAGGGATCGCTGACGGCGCGCCTGACCGGCAGCAGCGAGGTGTTTCGTGTAAAACGCCTGCACCAGAAGGTGGCGGTCTGTTCGCTCGAGGAAGCGGCCGCGATCGGCCTGCCGCGGCGCGAACATGTCTGGGAGCGCGAAGTATTGCTGTGTTGCGACGGCAGGCCGGTGGTCTTCGGCCACACCGTCGTGCCGATGTCGGCCACTGCCAGCGACTGGCCGCTGTTTTCCGCGCTGGGCGAACGTTCGCTCGGCACGACCCTGTTTTATGATCCGCTGGTCACGCGCGGAGCGCTGGAGTTTGCCCGGCTGCGTGCAGGCCACCCGCTGGTGGCGCGCCTGCGGGCCGCACTGGGCATTGGGTCGGGTGCCCGGCTGGACGGACAAATTTTCCATGCGCGGCGCTGTGTCTACCGCCGCCGACAAGGCCTGTTGATGGTCACCGAGGTATTCTTGCCGGCGGTGCTGGACCTTCCAGGCGCAACAATCAAGAACGCGAAATAAGATGAATCTATTTTTTGAAGAATCCGGCGACTTCAAGGTCGGCTCGATGATGTCCCAGGCTGGCGAGGCCTATCACGTTGAACTGTCGAGCGGCAAGCGCACCAAGGTCAAGACCAAGGACGTGCTCCTGCAGTTCGAAAAGCCTGCCCCGGACGTGCTGCTCGATGCCGCCAAATCCATCGCCGCCGAGGTCGACCTCGACTTCCTGTGGGAAGTGGCGGGCCAGGAGGAATTCGGCTTCGCCGAACTGGGCGCCGAATATTTTGGTCATGCACCGCTGCCGGCGGAAGCGGCGGGCCTGGTGCTGGCGCTGCACAATGCGCCGATCTATTTCTACAAGAAGGGTCGCGGACGCTACAAGGCCGCGCCCGAACAATCGCTGCGCGCCGCGCAAGCCGGCATCGAAAAGAAGAAGCAGCAGGCACTGGTGCAGGCCGCCTATGTCGAGCAACTCAAGGCCGGCACGCTGCCGGACACGATGCAGGCGATGGTCGCCCAGCTGCTGTTCAAGCCGGACAAGAACACCATTGAATACAAGGCCCTGGCCGCCGCCGCCGACGAACTCAAGACGACCGAGGCGCGCCTGATGCTGGCCGCCAAAGGCATCGCCTCGCCGCGCGACCTGCACATGGGGCGCTTCCTGTTCGAGCACTTCCCGCGCGGCGCCGGTTTCGGGCCGGTCGAGGTGCCGGCCGCGCCGACGGTGCTGCCGCTGGCGAACGTGGCCGCCTTCTCGATCGACGACGTGACCACCACCGAAATCGACGACGCCTTCTCGGTCGAGCAGCTGGAAGACGGCAAGGTGCGCGTCGGCATCCACATTGCCGCGCCGGGCCTGGCGATCAAGCCGGACGACGCCATCGACCGCATCGCGCGCAGCCGCATGTCGACCGTGTACATGCCCGGCGATAAAATCACGATGCTGCCGGACGCCGTGGTGAACGCCTTCACGCTGGCTGAGGGCACGACCTGCCCGGCGCTGTCGCTGTACGCGACGATCGACACGCGCGACTGGTCGACCATCTCGACCACCACCCGCGCCGAGCTGGTGCCGATCAAGAGCAACCTGCGTCACAACGACCTCGACGCGCTGGTGAACGAGGAAACCCTTGAAAGCGGCGAAGGCGAGTATCCGCACAAGGCGGAACTGGCGCTGCTGTGGAAGTGGGCCCTCACGCTCGAAGCGGGGCGCATGCAAAAGCGCGAAGCCTTTGGCCTGAAACCCGAGCAGGGCAACCGCGTCGACTTCAATTTCTATGTCGACGACGACGTGGTCTCGATCGTGCGCAGAAAACGCGGCGCGCCGCTCGACAAGATCGTCGCCGAGCTGATGATTTTTGCGAACAGCACCTGGGGCAAACTCCTGCACGACTCGGGCGTGCCCGGCATCTACCGCTCGCAAGGCGCCGGCAGCGGCGCCGGCTGGGCTGCCAAGATGCAGGTGCGGATGGTCACGCACGCCGCCCCGCACCAGGGCCTCGGTGTCGACCAGTACGCCTGGAGCACTTCGCCGCTGCGCCGCTATACGGACCTGGTCAACCAGTGGCAGATCATCGCCTGCGCCGAACATGGCGTGACCGCGCCCCTGGTGGCCCCGTTCAAGCCGCGCGACGCGACCCTGTTCTCGATCGTCTCGGCATTCGACGCCGCCTACGCGGCCTATAACGAACACCAGCAGACGATGGAACGCTACTGGTGCCTGCGCTGGCTGGGCCAGGAAGACGCCAGGCAGGTCGAGGCCGTGGTGCTGAAGGACGACGTGCTGCGCCTGAACGACGTGCCGCTGGTGATCCGCCTGTCCGGCATGCCGCCGGTGGCGCGCGGCGCGCAAGTCAAACTCGACATCGTGCGCTGGGACGAAGTCGACCTGTCGCTGGAAGCGCGTTTGCTGGAAGTGGCGGCGGCGCCGGGCGAGGAGCTGGGGTTCGAGGAAGAAGAAGAGGGTGCTGGGGGCGATGCTGGCGAAGCAGCGGTGGAAGAGGTCGTCGAAGCCGAAGGCGCCGTGGCGGCGGTGAGTACCGATGACCCGGCCCCGGCAAGTTCGTAGCTGTGCGTAGGTGGGCCGGGAGGCGAACCGCTCTTGAGCCCACGCAGTACGGCGGTTGCAACAATGTCACCCGGTTACATCTCGCAGCCAAAGAACGCGCCTGTACAGCGTGGTGACGAGTACCAACCTTACCGATCGCCAACTGCATCGCACTAGACCATGGCGGATGCCGGTACGATGGCGCCGTCGACCAGCGCTACGACACGGTGCGCGGAGCGAATTGTTTCAGGGCGGTGCGCTACGATGATCCTGGTAACCTTCATGCACGCTACCCCAGCGTTCACCTGGCGTTCAAGCGCGATATCAAGGCTACTCGTCGCCTCGTCGAGTATCAGCACTTTCGGGCGCTTGTACAACGCTCGTGCCAGTAAGAGGCGTTGTTTCTGGCCTCCAGACAGCGCCGTCCCCATGTCGCCAACCAGGGTGTTGTAGCACATTGGCATCGTCTCGATGTCAGCATGAATTGCGGCTAGCTTCGCGCATAGCTCGACATTCCGGATATTCGGTGCATTATCGAAAAAGCTGATGTTGTCTCGCAGTGAGCCGGCCAGCAACTGGTCGTCCTGCATCACCGTACCTAAGACCGAGCGGTAGGCGCGGGTCCCAAGCTGGCGTATGGGTACGCCGCCATAGCGCACCTCGCCTTCGCTCGGGGTCAATCCGCCGAGGATGATTTTGATTAGCGTGGTTTTGCCTCCGCCTGATCCTCCCACCAGGGCCAGCGACTCGCCAGGCTCAATCGTCAGATTCACTTGGCGAAGCACCCAGGGAGAGTTGTCGCTGTAGCGGAAGCTCACGTCGATTAGTTCGATACGCGGCGGCAGGTCGGCGATCCCAGCGTAGTCTGGCCCCTCTGGCTCAGGCGACTCAAGCACGATGTCGGCCAGCCGCTCGCAGTGCAGGGAAAGCATGCGGAACTCAATTAAGTTGTCGATCAAAGCACGCATTCGTGCCCCGAACTGCGCACTGTAGGACGCGAACGCCACCAGCATTCCGATCGTGAATGCCCCTTTGCCGTCCATGACCATTCCAGCGCCGATCCGGAACAGGACCACGCCGGCAATGCCACTCACAACTAAATTCATGTTGCCGAATATGAGGTTTAACTTTTGCGTACGAATCGCGCGGTTGACAGCTTCAACTGAAAGGTTCTGCCACCGCATGCGGCGGTCGAGCTCGCGCCCCGACAACTTAATTGCCTGTATCGCCCGCACGGACTCCATGAAGCAGCTCTGCTCCTTTGCAGCGAGCATCATTCCTTCCAGGCTCGCCACACGTAACATACTGTACGAACCGGCCCGCAGCGCCGCGTACGCGAGCACTGCCGTAACCACCACGGCCGTCATCGCCTTACTGTAGGTCAGCATCAGCATGAGAGTAGCCACCGCCATGATTCCGTCAAGAATGCCGGCGATAAAGCCGCTAGTGAGCTTTTGCTGAATGGCCCCGGCCGCACCAAAGCGCGACACGATGTCGCCCAAGTGCCGCGTCTCGAACCAAGGCATTGGTAGACGGAGCATGTGGGAAAATATGTTCGCATTCCACTGCAGCCCCATGTGCGTGGACAGGTACATTAACGACCATCCCCGCCCTTGTGACAGCGCTGCTTGCGTCACCATCAGAAGCAGTGAGGCGATTGCGAATACGTTGAGCATGTCGCGATCGCCGGACGTAAGTGCCTCATCAGTGATCCACTGGTTCAGCAGCGGCATCAGCACTCCGACAATTTCTAGTGCGAAGGCAAGCACGAATATCCTGGCCAACATCGGCCCGAGGCCACGAACGGTGCCGATCAGCGTGCCGAGCCGAATGCGCCGGCGTAGGTCTACCTCAGCGAAGTCCGGGCCCGGCACCAGCTCCAGTGCAATACCGGAAAATAGTGGGCCAACCCCAGAATACGGTAGCCTGCATACGCCGACAGCCGGGTCGTGAATCAAGATCCCTTTGGCGTCCGCTTTGACCAGGACGACGAAGTGGTCCATCTGCCAGTGCAAGATGCACGGCGTTTGCAGCTTCCGGAGTTCATCAACTTCAAGCTTGAACGGACGCGCGAGCAGCTGCAGTTGTTCTGCCGAACGAGCGATGTCGTGCATCGTCAGCCCCTTGAGCGAAAGAGTGAACCGCTGGCGTAGCGCTGTCAGGTCAGTCCGAAAGCCACGATACGATGCAACCATTGCGAGACAGGCAAGGCCGCATTCAGCTGCCTCGGACTGGAGAATAACCGGCACCTTACGCCGGCCGAATTCAAGTGGTAGGTCGAGCATTGGGCACCCGGCAGTAAAAAGAAGAAAGACCCGCCCATAGCGAGGGCGGGCGACACTCGGATTACTTGGGTATAAAGCGAGCGTTGTCGGGTGCACGGTGGGTCCACAGGTACCACAACGTGCCTGGCACGCCGACGAAAACAATCACGAGCAAGAATGGCAGGGGTAACTCGCCGGTGATTATCCAGACTGCGCCCAGGGAAAGAACCAAGCCAATCACGACACCGACCGCCCCCCAGAGCATTAGCAGCGAAGCCGCTTTCGGTGTCTTAGCCATTGTTGAACAGCTCATCGATGGCCTTTGCAATGTCCTTTATGCCCTCGATAGCGCCGTCGATTCCCTTGCCGATCGCCTTGCGCCACTCGTCTGGCATGTTGTTATTGATGGCCGTCCCTACCATATAGCCAGCATAGCCAGCGGCGACTATGCCGCCGACCGCTGCGCTGCCAACAGTTATCGCGACTGCAGGACCAGAAACCGCAGCGAGCCCCGCAAGGCTGCCGCCGCTAAGACCGAGCGCAGCATTTGCGCCGAGACCGGCGCCGACGCCAGCCCCGATTGTCATTGCTTCGGTCACGTTAGGCCCCCCGCCAGCTACAAGAACAAGTTGATTCATATCCAAGCTACGCATCATGCACTCCTTGGTTAGAACACCGAAAAAATGCCGCCGCAGTTACTGCGTGCGGCCCTTGACGGCGGCGATCAAGGGGTCAATCAACCACTCGATCAGGCGCCGGCGATCTTGTAGGATGTCTGCTTCTAACGGCATCCCATCCGTGAACGGCTTCTCTTTTCCATACAGGGTGGCGGACTGCCGGGACAGCCGTACAGTCACTCTATACTGCACGCCCGCATCGCTACTAGCGGTCGGGCTGCGATCAATGTGCTTGACTACCCCGAACACCGGGCCAAATTTTTGATAGGGCAGGCCTTCCAAACGCATGCGCACCTGCTGGCCCTGCTCGACAAACGCGATTGCGCGCGCAGGGATCATTAGACGTGCCTCCAATACGCTTCCAGTCGGAAGGATGGTCACCAACGCGCTTCCAGCGTTGACGGTCTGTCCAGTGTCGGGCGCGAGGGCGGTCACAGTGCCAGCGATCGGCGCCTTGACCCGAATGCGTGTGCGGCCGGCGTGTTCCGCCGCTTCCTGCCGCAGCCCTGCAACGTCCTGCCGGGCGAGGCTGGCGATCTGCTTGAGCTTCACCTTGATGCTACGTGACTCGTCTATGGCAGCGACCCACTGACGTTCGATCATTAGCAGGTTGCTCGCGAATTCTTCGCGCCTCGCCAACTGAGCGCTTAGCTCTGCCGAAACATCGCTCATGGACGCAGCTGACACGAAGCCTTGCTTGGCCAAACCGCGGTAGCGTCGTTCTTTATCCCGTGCATTCTGGACCAGTTGGCCCTGCTGAACGAGCGCGCGCCGCCTTGATGCCACCTCGGCTTCGAGGGAGCCATGCTGCTGCGCCAGCATAGCTTCGCGCTGCTGCAACTCGTCGACCTGCAATTGGCCTGTCTGCTCACGCTCGCGCAGCCGCGTTGCCAGAAGGCCCCCGATCTCGCCGTCCAGGGAACCAGCGCTGCCATCACGCTCCGCGCTAAGCTCTAGTAGAGGTTGGCCAGCGTCAACGCGTTGATCGTCCCTCACGAAGAGGCGAACCACACGTACAAACTGCGGCGCCACCACGCGAACGCTTCCGGCCGTAGGGGCGAGGGTTCCGGTTACGCGGACCTTGCGCGTGTACTCGGCGAAGGTCAGCAAAAGGGCGGTAGCAAGTGCGATTGCCGCCGCGATCCAGACAGCAACCCGTAGCGGCACGGGCTGAGCGAGAACAATCGCGCCGATTGAGTGCGTGCCATGCGCATCAAGTGCTTGCTGGCGGAACAGAGCGCTATCGGGTTGCGTAGTCATGGTTGGCTATCAGAGCATTGGACCGGCCCCACGCTTGTCGCGGCGGCACGAGTGGCCGATTAAGAGAACTTAGCCCACGCAGCAGGGCCGGACCGACTGATTCGATTCGCTGCCGGTCCGGTCGCCCACTAACAGGCCGGGAGCGACATGGCGATGCGGTAGGGCGAAGCCGCTAAGGACGCCGACCCGACGTCGCGTGGTCTGAGGCCAGCTAGCTTAGTTTGGTCGCACGTTACAGAGGTCGTTTGTGGATACTCAACCGTTCCACTGACGTAGCACTAAGGCGAAAAACATCGCATTTTTCGCGAGAAAATGAATTTAGGAGATCGAAGTGCTGATCTTTAACGACGCGAAGGAGTAGCTTACCGATATCGGAAGAGTACCGGGCGGCCTGCCATTCGCTGGTGGCGCCAGTCCGCAGCGCGGCGATGTGCCCCCGTGAGGCGTACCATCGACTGTGCGCCCGCGGCTTTGCAGCATCGATGCGCTTGAGTAGCTGCCCGATTTCCCCGTTCAGCCAATTTGCAAAAACATCGACGTTGTACAGCTTGATTGAAACGATCGTCAACACCAAGGTGTTCAACATTGAACACCGTTGCCGCAGCGCCACCACGCTTCCATTGACGGCCCGCTGGGCCATTTCGCACGGTAGAATGCTTGGATTCCCAGATTCAACTCTTCCAAGTCGCCCGCGTGAAGTATTCCCGACAAAACCGCCCCCTGATGATCGCTCTGGCCGCTTCGGTCGCGGCGCATGCGGTGCTGCTCGCCGTGCGCTTTGCCGCGCCCGACGCCTTCAAGCTCGAGCCGGCCGACCCCGGCCTGGAAGTCATCCTCGTCAACGCCCGCCACAGCAAGGCGCCGATCAAGGCGGACGCACTGGCCCAGGCCAACCTGGAAGGCGGCGGCACGCTCGATGCGGGCCGCTCGAAGTCACCCTTGCCCGACTTGCGCAAGATCGACAACGGCGACAGCATCAAGGCCCTGCAAAAGCGCATCGTCGAACTCGAGCAGCTGCAGCAGAACGTGCTGACCAAGGTGCAGAAGTCGAGCTTCAGCGCGGCCCCGGTTACCGACAAGGACAAGCCGGATCCGACCCGCACCGGCGAGGACGAAGTCGACACCACGCGCCAGATCGCGCGCATGACGGCAGAGATCACCCAGACCATCGAAGACCAGAACAAGCGCCCCAAGCGCACCCATATTTCGCCCAGCACGCGCCAGGTCGGCTACGCCCTGTATTACAAGGCCATGCAAAAGCAGGTGGAGGAAGTCGGTACGCTGAACTTCCCTCAGCAGAACGGTAAAAAACTCTACGGCGAACTGGTGGTGTCGATTCCGGTCTTCCAGGACGGCTCGCTGTACCAGAAAGAGGGCGGCCCGCGCATCGAGCGTTCGTCGGGCAACGCCGCGCTCGACAAGGCGGCGCTTGCCATCGTGCGCCGCGCCGCGCCCTTCGGCGCCTTCCCGCAAAACATGCGCAGCGTCGGCAAGGACGACCTCTGGATCGTGATCACCCGCTTCACGTTTACCCGCGAGGAAAAGCTCAAAGCGCAGTTGCAGGAGCAGTCATGAACGTAGATGGCGGTGTCGACCGGTATTGCGTGATCGGCAACCCGATCGCCCACAGCAAGTCGCCCGAGATCCACCCGGTGTTCGCGGCCCGGACCGGCCAGCGGATCAGCTATGTGCGCTGCCTGGCGCCCCTCGACGGCTTTGCCGCCACCGTGCATGAGCTGGTGGCCCAGGGGTACAAGGGCGCCAACGTCACGGTGCCCTTCAAGATCGAGGCTGCCAGGGTGGCCACCCGCCTGACCGAGCGCGCGCGGGCTGCGGGCGCCGTGAATACGCTCAGCTTCATCGATGGCGAGATCGTCGGCGACAATACGGACGGTCCCGGCCTGGTGGCCGATATCGTGCGCAATGCCGGCGTGGCGCTGGCCGGCAAACGCATCCTGCTGCTGGGGGCAGGAGGCGCCGCGCGCGGCATCATGCTGCCGTTTATCACGGAGCGTCCGGCATCGATCCTGGTGGCCAACCGCACCGTGGCCACGGCGGCGGCGCTGGTGGACAATTTCAGCGGTCAGGATGTCGAACTCGCGGCCTGCGGCTTCGGCGACATCGCCGGCCCCTACGACATCGTCGTCAACGCCACCTCGAGCAGCCTCGCGGCCGAGCTGCCGCCGGTGCCGGCAACCGCTTTCGCTGCGGGCACGCTGGCAGTGGATATCATGTACGGCGATGCCCCGTCTCCTTTCCTGCGCTTTGCCGCGGCCCACGGCGCCGTCACCCGCGACGGCCTCGGCATGCTGGTCGAACAGGCGGCCGAGGCCTTCGCCGTCTGGCGCGGCCTGCGGCCCGCCACCTCCGAAGTCTTCAACCTGATGCGGGTAAAAAAATAACAATGGCGAAAAAGAGCACTACAAAAGGCGGCAGCTCGGGCCGGCGCTGGATCAAGTGGATCTTCCTCGGGCCGATCCTCGCCTTCATCCTGATCCAGCTGTATTTCTTCATCCAGGTCTGCTGGTTCGTGTACTTCAACCCGAGTTCGACCAGTTTCATGCGCCAGCAGCTGTCGGAACTGCGCGACAAGAACCCGAAGGCCGAACTGAAGCACCAGTGGGTGCCCTACGACCGGATCTCCGCCAACCTGAAACGCGCCGTGGTCGCCTCCGAGGACGCCAACTTCGCCGATCACCCGGGGATCGACGTCGATGCGCTCGAACGCGCCTGGGAACGCAACAATCGCAGGGCCAAGGTCGTCGGCGGCGGCTCGACGATCACCCAGCAGCTGGCCAAGAACCTGTTCCTGTCCGGCTCGCGCAGCTATCTGCGCAAGGGGCAGGAGATGATCATCGCCTTCATGCTCGAGTCGGTGATGAGCAAGCGCCGCATCCTCGAGGTCTATCTCAACGTGGTCGAGTTCGGCCGCGGCGTGTTCGGCGCCGAAGCGGCGGCGCGCTATTATTTCCGTACCCCGGCGGCGACCCTGGCGCCCTCGCAGGCCGCGCGCCTGGCGGTGATGCTGCCCAATCCGCGCTATTACGACCGTAACCGCAGCACCCGCTACCTCGTCAAACGCACCGGCCTGATCCAGCGCCGCATGCGCGCCGTCGATTTGCCTGAATAATTAGCACGCTGCCCGGCAAAACCGTCTTGCGGGGGTGGCCGGGCAGGGGCCTAACGGGTACACTTGCGACAGTTTTGATTCCGGCCGAGAAAAGCGCATGATCAACGTATTTGTCCTACAAAATGGCCGACTGAACCAGGTGCCGATCACTTCGCGTGCGGATCTGGAGAACGCCACGCCTGTCTGGGTCGACCTGACCGACCCGGAGGAGGACGAGCGCGCGTGGGTCAAGGCGATTTATGGCGTCACCTTGCCGGGCGAAGACGAAGTGTCGGACATCGAAGCCTCGGCCCGTTACTACGAAGCCGAAAACGGCGACCTGCACCTGCGTACCGATTTCCTGCTCGAGGAAGAAGACGGTCCGTCGCGCGTGATCACGGTCGCTTTCATCCTGTCGGGCAAGCGCCTGTTCTCGGTGCACTCGGACGACCTGCCGGTGTTTCGCCTGGTGCGCATGCGCGCCCGCTCGCGGCCCGGGTCGATCGCCGACTACATGGACGTGCTGCTCGACCTGTACGCGACCGACGCCGAATATTCGGCCGACGCGCTCGAGGGCATCTACGAAAGCCTGGAAGAAGTCAGCACCCGCGTGCTGCAAAAGGAATTCACCGACCAGGATGCGGCCGACGCGCTGAATGCGATCGCGCACGAGGAAGACTTGAACGGGCGCATCCGCCGCAACATGATGGACACGCGGCGCGCGGTCAGCTTCCTGATGCGCGGGCGCTTGCTGAACTCGGAACAGTTCGAGGAAGCGCGCCAGATCCTGCGCGACATCGAATCGCTCGACGGCCACACCTCTTTCTTGTTCGACAAGGTGAACTTCCTGATGGACGCCACGGTCGGCTTCATCAACATCAACCAGAACAAGGTCATCAAGATCTTCTCGGTGGGCTCGATGGTGTTCCTGCCGCCGACCATGATCGCCAGTATCTATGGCATGAATTTCCAGAAGTGGTTCCCGGAGCTGAACTGGACTTACGGCTACCCGTTCGCGCTCGGGCTGATGGTGGCCAGCGCGATTGCGCCGCTGTGGTACTTCCGCAAACGCGGCTGGCTGAAACTGGCGTAAAACTCAATTCGCCGCAACGCCGTCGACCGGCTCGCGAAACCCTTCCCCGCCATCCTCGCAGCGCATGCGGCTGAGCACCTTGCCGCGGCGCGAGACGATGACCCCGTCCTCGAAGGCGGGCGTCGCCCCATCCTCGCCACGCCCGATCCTGCTGTAGACCGTATAGGTGTAATTCCCGCGCTGGAAGGCGACGGTTGTTTCGCCGCCGCCGATCAGCGGCATGGACTTCACGGTGAATGCGGCGCGTGCCTGGCGGCCCGGCTCGGGATAGCTCAGTTCGAGCGCGTCAGGCTTGCCGAAGCGATAGCTCAGCATGCCCCGGTCGCCGGGTGGGCGGCACAGCGACACCAGCTTGCTGCCGACATGGCAGGCGAACACGACCGGCTCGTTGGCCGCGCACAGCGACTGCGGCAGTGATGGCGCGGACACGGACGCGGCAAGCGCGCACGGCGCAGCCAGGCTGCACAGGACGGCGATGGCCACACTAGATACCCAGGGCTTTCTTGATGCGTGCAAGGCGCGCTCCACGGTCGTTCAGTCCGTTCAGGCCGCCGTTGACGGCACGGGTGACCCCTTCGAGGTCGTCGAGATCGGCAAGCGCATTGACTGTACGCGCATCCCAGTAATAAAAAGCCGATTCGATCGCATATTTGAGTTCGCTCAGGAGCAGGTCGGGTTGCGCGACAAAATCGCGCGGGTCGTTGCTGTTGCGGGCGTTATGCGCTTCGGTAAAGGCGGCGTAGTTGGCCTTGCCGGTGAGCTGCACCAGGCCGCGCCCGCGGTAGCGGTAGCCGTCGCCGGAGGCTTCGTCGCCATTGCCGAGCCGGTTGGCATAGACGTAGGCCAGCAGGCGCTGCGGGTTGCCGGCATAGGTGGCCGGCTCCAGCCAGAGCTTGGGGCGCAAGCGCGCCGGCTGCCCGTCCGGACCGAGCCGGCAATCATCGGCCGCGCGGTCGTAGGCGGCGGGGCCGCCGCGGCAGCCGAAGATTTCATGCATGCGCGGGACTGAATAACTGCCGTTTTCTTCGCTCGCGCGAAAGCTGCTTTCATGCCCGATCTGCGCCAGGAAATGCGCGAGGCGCAGGGGCGTGTCGACGTCGTAACGGCGCGCGTAGTCGTTCAGGGCCTCGACCATGGCGGCGTAATGGCTGTCGGGATTGGCGCTGTCGGCCGCCTGCAGCAGCGCCACCGTGATGGTGACGCCACCGGCCTGGGGCAGTGGCTGTTGCGAGCGCGGCACCCGCGAACGGGGCGCGCCGGGAGGGGATCGTCGTAGTCGTGCCATGGTCGAGTCCAACCGGAGTTGTACCATCATGGCATAAATCGGCCTGCGCTCGACGCCGCTGCCGCGCTCGGCATGCGGCAGTTTTGTGCTGGCTTAAGCGATGCGGGCGAAGACTTTCCTGGCCGCTTCAATCGTCGCGTCGATGATCGCATCATCGTGCGCTGCGGATACGAAACCTGCCTCGAACATGGCCGGAGCGAAATACACGCCCTCGTCCAGCATGCCGTGGAAGAAGGCGTTGAAGCGTGTCTTGTCGCCTGCCATCATCTGGCCGTAGGTCGCCGGGGCCTGCTCGCTGAAATAAAAGCCGAACATGCCGCCGACCGCATCGCCGCTGAAGGCAATGCCCGCTTCTTTTGCCGCCGCGACCAGGCCCGCGACCAGTTTTTCGCCCTGGGCGCCGAGATGCTCGTAGAAGCCCGGCTCCTGCACCAGTTTCAGGGTGGTCATGCCGGCCGCGACCGCGACCGGGTTGCCCGACAGGGTACCGGCCTGGTAGACCGGGCCGATCGGCGCCATTTTCTGCATCAGTTCGGCTTTGCCGCCAAAGGCTGCCACCGGCAGGCCGCCGCCGATGACCTTGCCCAGTGCGGTCAGGTCCGGGACGATGCCGTAGAGCTCCTGGGCGCCGCCGAGGGCAACGCGAAAGCCCGACATCACCTCGTCGAAAATCAGGACAGCGCCATGCTGCGTGCATAACTCGCGCATGCGGGTCAGGAATTCGGGCGTGGCGCGAATCAGGTTCATGTTGCCGGCGACCGGCTCGACGATGACGCAGGCGATGGTGTCGCCCATCGAAGCGAAGGCGTCTTCCAGCTGGGGCACGTTGTTGTAGTCGAGGACCAGGGTGTGCTTGACGAAGTCTTCGGGCACGCCGGCCGAGGTCGGATTGCCGAAGGTGAGCAGGCCGGAGCCGGCTTTCACCAGCAGCGAATCGGCGTGGCCGTGGTAGCAGCCTTCGAACTTGACGATCTTGTCGCGACCGGTCGCGCCGCGTGCCAGGCGCAGCGCGCTCATGGTCGCTTCGGTGCCGGACGAGACCAGGCGCACCTGCTCGATCGAGGGCACCAGCTTGCACAACGCTTCGGCCATCTCGATTTCGCCTTCGGTCGGCGCGCCGAAGGAAAGGCCGTTGGCGGCCGCGTCCTGCACCGCCTTGATCACCTTCGGATGGGCGTGGCCGACGATGGCCGGGCCCCAGGAACCGATGTAGTCGATGTAGCGCTTGCCGTCGGCGTCCCAGAAATACGGTCCCTCGGCGCGGGTGATGAAGCGCGGCGTGCCGCCGACCGAGCGGAAGGCGCGCACCGGCGAATTGACGCCGCCGGGCGTGGTCAACTGGGCGCGGGCGAAGAGGGTGTCGTTACGGGAGCTGTTTTCGGTGGTCATCGGGATTGCTTTCTTGTTACCGGCTCGATGGAGGCAGGTATTTGTAAAAACGGTTGGGCACGAGTTTGCCCATGCCAAAGCGCTGGGCATGGAGCAGGGCGCCGTAAGTAAATTCCTGGGCCGCGCGCAGGGCTTCGGCCGCATCCATGCCGCGCGCCATGCAGGCGGCAATCGCCCCCGACAGCGTGCAGCCGGCGCCGACGAAGTGACCGGGCAGGTGCTGCCAATCGATCGTGGTCATGCCGCCGTCGCGGTCGAACAGGGTATTGGCGCGCTTGTGGCCGCTGCCGGCGCTGCCGGTAATAAGTACGTATTGGCAGCCGCGCGCGGTCAGTTCGGCGACGTCGCTTGCCAGGCTCGCCTGGCTGCCGGATTCGCTGCCGGCTTCAATGCCGACTTCGCGCCAGAGTTCGGCCATGCGGCCCAGTTCCGATTGCGACAGCTGCAGTATCGTGGCCTGGGGCGCGAGGATCTGGCGGATCGAGGCGACGATGTCTTCGTCGGACATGCCGGAGTCGGGCAGGGCGGACAGGAAAGGGTCGACGATCAGCGGCACGTCGGCATAGTCGGAGACGATTTCGGCGATCGCCGCGGCCTGCTCGATGCTGGCGATCGCGCCGATCTTGACGGCGGCGATCGGCATGTCCTCCAGCACCAGCCTGGCCTGTTCGGCCATGACGCCGGTATCGACTTCCTGCCATTCCTCGACGCGCGTGCTGTCCGCCACCAGCAAGGCCGTCGTGACCGACAGCGCATGGCAGCCATGCACGGCAAAGGTGGCGATATCGGCCTGGATGCCGAGTGCACCGACCGGGTCGGACACACCAAATGTGAGAATGAGTGGAGACGGTTGGTTTTGCACGGCGGGTAGATTAAGATGCCTGATTTCCCCATTTTACTAGATCGAAGGAACCAAACGTGAGTAATGAAACGACCGCAACCGCCTACCAGACCTGGATGTGCCTGATCTGCGGATGGGTCTACGACGAAGAAGCGGGTGCGCCGGAGGACGGCATCGCCCCGGGGACGCGCTGGGCCGACGTGCCGATGAACTGGACTTGCCCGGAATGCGGCGCGAGAAAAGACGACTTCGAGATGACGACGATCTGAGGGAACCTCGATAAACCTACTGCGCGTCGAATTGTGGCGGGGGCGCCTAGCCCTGCGTCGCCAAGGCGATAGCTCACTGTACTGTCGTACAGCTCCGCGCCTCGGCCAGCACTTCTTCCGCTCGCTACGGTTTCTCGAGGTCCCGTTGAGTACCTAGTAAGCAAAACAACATCGAGTTCGTTGCTGATCACGCAATTCCGTTATCAGAATCACCCTCGCTCTTGCCCTAATTTCTACCCCTTCCGACAAGCTTTCCTCCCGCTCGTTTGCGCCTAGTTGATACTAAGCAACACTTCCCGCACAAGCCGATCTCGCTATGCTATCTTGGAGGTTCATGCCGAAGTGAAACTAAAATGACGACATCGCAGCAAGCAAGCGACCCGAGCGGCCTGACCGTCATGGTGGTCGACGACAGCAACACGATCCGCCGCTCCGCCGAAATCTTCCTGAGCGCGGCAGGCTACCGCGTGGTGCTGGCCGAAGATGGCTTCGACGCCCTGGCCAAGATCAACGACCACCATCCCGCACTGGTGTTCTGCGACATCCTGATGCCGCGCCTGGACGGTTACCAGACCTGCGCCCTGATCAAGAAGAGCGCGCGCTTCCATGCGACGCCGGTGGTCATGCTGTCCTCGAAGGATGGCCTGTTCGACCGCGCGCGCGGCGCGATGGTCGGCTCCAGCGCCTATCTCACCAAGCCGTTTTCAAAAGACACCCTGCTGGCGGCCGTCCGCGAGCACACGGGCGTCCAGGCCTGACCCGACTCTGTCGCCATTACTGCATTCACCGCTGCATCCACCGAATTACGGAGCCCCCGTGGCCATACACAAGATCCTGATCGTCGACGATTCGCCGACCGAACGCTACTACCTGACCGACATCCTGGTGAAGAACGGCTTTTCCGTCTCCACCGCCGAGAATGGCGAAGACGCGCTCGTAAAGATGCGCGCCGAACGTCCGGAACTGATCCTGATGGACGTCGTCATGCCGGGTGCGAATGGCTTCCAGGTGACCCGTTCGATCGCGCGCGACCCCGAACTGGCGGCGGTCCCGGTCATCATCTGCAGCAGCAAGAACCAGGAAACCGACCGTATCTGGGGCATGCGCCAGGGCGCCAAGGATTATTTCGTCAAGCCGGTCGACCCGGCGCTGCTGCTGGCGCGCATTGCCGCGCTCGACGCCGCATGAATGCCCCCATGACCGCCCCCGTTATCGAGTCGGACCTGGCGCCCGGCGGCGCCTCCCAGGCGGCGCGCCGCACCCGCCTGCGCGACTACCAGGCCCAGCTCCTGGAGCGCATGCAGGCCGCGCAGAACGGCGCTCCCGAGGCCGGCCACCAGCTCGGCGTCATGATCGGCGGGGAGCGCTACCTGCTGGAACTGACCGAAGCCGGCGAGATCGTTCCGCTGGCGGGCCTGGCCGGCGTGCCGCTGACCCAGCCCTGGTACCTGGGCCTGGCCAACGTGCGCGGCAGCCTGCTCGGCGTGATCGACCTGGCGCGCTATTTCGACGGCGACGCCAGCGCGGCCGGACCCGAAGCGCGGCTGGTGTCGCTGGCGCCGCGCCTCGGTTTCAACTGCGCGCTGCTCGTGACCCGCGTCTACGGCCTGCGCCGCGCCGGCGCCATGGCGCACGAGGGCGAGCGCATGCGCGACCTCGATGGCAACGCCTGGACGCCGCTGTCGCTGGCGGCGCTGGTGCGGGAAGAACGCTTCCTGCATGTCGCACTCGATCCAAACAACTAAAAAAACTGCAGTACCAGACCAGGACCAGGAGCCGTAATGGGAATCGCCTCGAAAATGAGCTTGAATTTTTTCCCGAAAGGGAAGATGGAAGAGGACACCGTACTGTCGTCGCCGGACACCCGCTTCGGGCCGGGCCTGCTCGCGCTGCCGCTTGACGCCGCCGGCCCGGCCGCGGGCTCCGCAGCCGGCGCTGGCACAGGTTCGGCCGAAGAGGCGATGCTGCGTCTCGGGAACGTGATGCGGCGGCGCTCCCCGGCCACGGTCGAGGAGCTCGACGAAGACAACCTCAGCCTCCCCCTGATCGGCCACCTGTCGCTGCCGCGCCAGCTGCGCCTGCTGCTGATGGCCTTCACCGCCGGCATCCTGCTGACCATCCTCGGCATGTGGCAGAACGCCGCCGGTAATGCCAAGGTCGCGGCCCAGGTGCAGGTCGCGGCCGACATCCTGATGCATTCGCAGCGGGTCGGCAAGGCCGCCCCGAACGCGCTGGCCGGCAGCGCCGATTCCTTTACCCAGCTGGCCGAAAGCCGCGTCGAAGTCAGCCGCGACCTGCAGCTGCTGGCCAGGGGCGGCGAGATCGGCGGCGTCGCCGTGCCCGCCGCCAGCGGGCGCCAGAACGCGCTGCTGGCGCGGGTACGCGTTACCTGGAACGCATCCGACCAGGGCGCGACGAACATCCTGAAAATGCAGCCGGCGCTGACCGCGTTCGACAAGAGCGTGCGCCAGCTCGATTCGCTGGCCTCCGAGATGCTGGTGCTGACCGAAGACCTGATGGCGCAGAACGTGGAACGCGGCGCCAGCGCACGCGAACTGGCAGCGATCGGCCGCATGATGATGCTGACCCAGCGCCTCGCGCGCGGCGCCAACAGCTTCTTTGCCATCGGCGTGCCGCGCGACGACGCCGCGGTGCGCATCGGCGCCGACAGCGCCGCCTTCCAGCATGCGCTCGAGGCGCTGCTGGTCGGGAACGTCGCCCTGCGCAATGACGACCTGCGCGCCAAACTCGGCCAGGTGCAGCTGCGCTTCGAGGCCTTCCGCAAGGATTTCGCACCCTTCCTCGACAACCCGGCCGCGTATTCGACGGCGCGCGCCGCCGCCCGCACGATCCACCGCGACAACGAGGTGATGAAGAAGGAAGTGGCCGCGCTGCAGGGCAGTTACCGCGAACAGCAGGACGCGCAGAGCGCCTGGTTCTGGCTGCTGGTGGTGGCCTCGATCTTCACGCTGGCCACGGCCGGCTCGATCAGCCGCGTCATGCTGCAGGACTCGCACAACCGCACCCGCGGCGCCGAAAACCGCCGCCGCGAAGCCGAGACGCTGCGCCAGCTGGCCCAGGCCAAGGAAGAAGAAGCCAAGGCCACCAACGACCAGAACCAGGCCGCGATCCTGCGCCTGATGAACGAGCTGCAGGAAGTGGCCGACGGCGACCTGACCGTGCACGCCACCGTGTCCGAAGACATCACCGGCGCGATCGCCGACTCGGTCAACTACACGGTCGAGGAATTGCGCGGCCTGGTACTGCGCGTGACCAACACCGCCGAACAGGTGACGCTGGCCTCGAACGAAGCCCAGCTGACCTCGACCAGCCTGCTCGGCGCGACCGAGCAGCAGTCGCGCGAGATCGAGGAAGCCTCGTCCACCGTGCTGCGCATGGCCGGCGACATTACCGACGTCTCGAAGTCGGCCAACGAATCGGCCGACGTGGCGCGCCAGTCCGTCGCCGCGGCCGAGCAGGGCTCGGCGGCGGTGCAGAATGCGATCCTCGGCATGCACGAGATCCGCGAGCAGATCCAGGAAACCTCGAAGCGCATCAAGCGCCTCGGCGAATCCTCGCAGGAGATCGGCGAGATCACCGAACTCATTTCCGACATCACCGAGCAGACCAACGTGCTGGCGCTGAATGCGGCGATCCAGGCAGCGTCGGCCGGCGAAGCGGGACGCGGCTTCTCGGTTGTGGCCGAGGAGGTGCAGCGCCTGGCCGAACGCTCGGGCGAAGCGGCCAAGCAGATCGGCGCGCTGGTGCGCACCATCCAGACCGATACCCATGACGCCGCCGCCGCGATGGAAAAATCGACCCAGGGCGTGGTCGAGGGCGCCCGCCTGTCGGACGCCGCCGGTACCGCGCTGGCCGACATTTCGCGCGTGTCGAACCGCCTGGCCGAGCTGATCCAGGGTATTTCGTTTGCCACCGGCCAGCAGGCGACGTCGGCCAACGGCGTGGCGCACAACATGCAGCACATCCTGTCGGTCACCGAACATACCCAGGCCGGCACGCGCCAGACCGCGCACTCGATCCAGCAGCTGGCCGAGCTGGCGCAGGAACTGAAAAACTCCGTGTCGCGCTTCCGCGTCGCTCCTTGACCCAGACACCATGACCCACTCCACGCACGCACGCGCTCCCGGCAGCGGCCCTTTTGATTCCGGTCCCCTGTCGTGGGTGATCGGCGAAATCCGCGGCGCGCTCGAGCGTTCCGGCAGCGCCCTGAACGACGCCGCCACCCGTTCGAGCGAAGCGCAGCCGACCCTGCTGCTGCACGCGAAAACCCACCTGCACCAGGCGCACGGCGCGCTGCAGATGGTCGACGTGGACGGCGTGGGCCTGCTCACCGCCAGCGCCGAGCGCGCGCTCGACGGCTTCAAGGAACGCACGATCGACTGCACTCTTGAAAACGCCAGGGCCGTGCGCGAGGCCTACGGGGCGATCGCCGAATACCTCGACGAGCTGGTGGCCGGTGTGCAACCGCAGCCGCTGCGCCTGTTTCCCTATTACCGCGCGCTGCAGGAACTCGTCGGCGCCGAGCGCATCCACCCTTCGGACCTGTTGAGCGTCGACGCGGACCTTGCGCTGGATCTGCCGCAGGCGGCCGATGCCTCCGCACCCGACTACGCGGTCTGCCGCGCGCGCTTCGAAAAAGCGCTGCTGCCTTACCTGAAAAGCCTGGATGCCGCCGCCCAGCGCAGCAACGCCGGTGCGCTGTTCGAGGCGATCGCGCCGCTGGCCGATGCCCTGATCGATGCGCACGCCCGCACCGCCTGGACCGCGCTGCGCAGCGTCGCGCGGCTGGTGGCCGACGGCGCGCTGGCGGGCGACCTGTATGTGAAACAGCTGTTCGGCCAGGTGAATATGCAGCTGCGCCGGCTGTCCCAGGGGCCTGTCGACCTGCCCGAGGCCATGCTGCGCGATGCGCTGTTCTTCATTGCGGCGGCAAGCACGGTGGACAGCGAGGCGGCTTCGCTGAAGCAGGCCTTCCGCCTGGACGGCGCCGTACCGGCCGATTATGCGCAGCGCCGCTATGGCAAGGTCGAGCCAGGCGCATTGAAGGCGGCCAAGGAAGCGCTGGCGCGCGCGAAATCGCTGTGGGATGGGCTGGCGCTGCAACCGGACGCCGCGCGCGAAGCCGATTTCCGCCAGGCGCTGGCGCTGCTTGCCGCAAGCGGCGAACAACTTGGTACGCCCGCGCTGGCACGCCTGCTGGGCGAGCTTGCGCAGGCGGGCGCGTCGGCACCCTCCAGCCGCGGCGACGATTTCGGAATCGACATGGCCGGCGCCTTGCTGTTCGCCGAGCAGGGGCTGGACCATGTACGCCATCTACCGGCCGACTTCGAAGCGCACGCCGAGGCCGTGGGCGCACGCCTGCTGGCGCTGGCCGCCGGCGACACGCCGCCGGAGGCACCGCACTGGCAAACCGAACTGGCGCGCCAGGTCCAGCAGGGCCAGACCGTGGCCGTGCTGGCGGCCGAAATCAAGTCGGGACTGCGCCAGGTCGAAAAGCTGCTCGACGAATACTACGATGCGCCGCAGGCCAAGCGCGGCGCCCTCGAGCGCGCGGCGCCGCTGCTGCACCAGGTGCAGGGCGCCCTCAGCATCCTCGACCAGGATGAAGCGGCGCGCGCCGCGCAGCACGTGCGCGCGGCGGTGGCCTCCCTGGCCGAAGGCGACGGCGACCTGGAGGCGCAGGCGGCGACGCTGCACAAGCTTGCCCGCAACATCGGCGCGCTCGGCTTCTTTACCGACATGCTGGCGCAAAACAGCGACAACGCGAAGGGCCGCTTCGCCTTCGACGCCACGACCGGGCTGCTGCAGGAGCTGAGCTACGGGCAGGCGCCGCAGCAGAACCAGGCGCAGGAGCAGGGCGCCGCGCCGGTTCCCGAGCCGCAAGCGCCGCCTGACGCGCCCGACGCCGATGCCGAGCTGCTGGAGATTTTCGTTTTCGAGGCCGAGGAAGTGCTCGGCACGGTGGCCGCGGCGCTGCCTGGCCTGCGCCTCGACCCGGCCGCGCAAGACGTGCTGACGGTGGTGCGGCGCGCCTTCCACACGCTCAAGGGCAGCGCGAGGATGGTCGAGCTCGAGGCCTTCGCGGCCGCCAGCGCGGCGATCGAGCGTACCCTGAACGTGTGGTTGGCCGACAGCCGCGCAGCGACCGACGACCTGCTGGCCCTGGTCGAACACGCCCATGCGCAACTGGCGCCCTGGGTAGCCGAGCTGGCGCAGGCCGGTGTCTCGCAGCGCGAGGGCGCCGATCTGATCGCGGCGGCGCAGCGGGTGGAGGCGGGCGGCGGTTTCGCCGATGCACCCGACGCACCCGATGCACCTGACGCACCTGACGCACTCGACGCACCCGACGCACCTGAGCCATCCGCCAGCAATGTATTTACCCTGCCGGCCGCCACGCTCCCGGCGCCACCAGGCGAGGACAGCGTGCGCCGGGTCGGCACGCTCGACATCCCGCTGGCCCTGTACAACATCTATATCGCCGAGACCGACGAGCTGCTGCGCCTGCTCGAGCGCGATCTCGGCGAGTGGCGCCATGAAGCGGGGCGCCCGGCCAGCATCGAGGCCCTGACGGCGGTTCATACCCTGGCCGGCACCTCGGCCACGGTCGGTTTCACGGCCCTGCGCGACCTCGCCTACAGCTTCGAGGCCACGCTCGGGATGCTGGCCGCGTCGGCGCCCGTGTTGACCCCGGACCAGCACGACCTGTTCGATGCCGTGCTGGCGCGCGTGCGCGAGATGCTGGCCGCGTTTGCGCGCGGCGAACTGGCGCCGGCCCAGCCGGACATCGCCGGCCAGCTCGAGGCGCTGCAGGCGGCATTCACGGCGCAACAGGCCGTTGCGGCCTACGGCGACGCCGCACCCGCGCTGGCGCAGGAACTCGACAGCCTGTTCGAACAGGCCTACGACAGCCTGGTCGCCGAGCCGCCTCTTGCCTCGACCGTGCCGGCCGCGGCCGAACCGGTCGACGAGCCCGTCGGCATGGATTTCGACGACCTGTTCGACGCCCCGGCGCTGGCGCCTGCCGCGCCGGTCGACGAGCCCGAACCGCAGCCCGAACCGCAGCCAGAAGCGCAACTGGACCCGCAGCCAGAAGCGCAACTGGAACCACAGGCAATCGAACGCCCGGTCGCGCTGCCTGCCGCCCCGATGCTGGCGCCGGCGCTGTCCACCGAGGCGGTGCCGCACGACGAGCTCGATTCCGACCTGCTGCCGGTGTTCCTGGAAGAAGCTGCGGACCTGCTGCCGCAAATCGGCAACGGCCTGCGCCAGTGGCAGCAGAATCCGGGCGATACCGCGCCGGCGCAAGGCCTGCTGCGTACCCTCCACACCGTCAAGGGCAGCGCGCGCATGGCCGGCGCGATGCGCATCGGCCAGCACACGCACGAACTGGAAACCCAGGTCGAAAACATGGTGCATGCCGGGACCACGGCGCCGGCCGCTTTCGATGAACTGATGGCCAGCTACGACCAGGCGCTGGCGCTGTTCGAGCAGCTGGTGCAGCCCGCGCAGGCGACCGACGAGGCGCCGGAAAGCGCCACGTCGACGGCCCCCGCCGATGGGGTGGCGCCGCCGGAAGCGCGCACGCCGCTGGTGCGCGTACGCGCCGACATCCTCGACCGCCTGGTGACCCAGGCCGGCGAAGTGTCGATCACGCGCTCGCGGCTGGAAAACCAGATGGGCGTGCTCAAGGGCTCGCTGTCGGACTTCTCGGACCACCTGAACCAGTTGCGGCGCCAGCTGCGCGAAGTGGAAATGCAGGCGGAGTCGCAGATCGCTTCACGCATGTCGATCGCCGGCGAGCGCGAATTCGATCCGCTCGAATTCGACCGCTTCACGCGCCTGCAGGAACTCACGCGCATGATGGCCGAGAGCGTCAATGACGTCGCCTCCTTCCACGAGTCGCTGTCGCGCACGGTCGATGGGGCCGGCGAAGAGCTGGCGGCGCAGTCGCGCATGACGCGCGATTTGCAGCGCGACCTGATGCGGGTGCGCATGGTGCCGTTCGCAAGCCTGTCCGAGCGCCTGTTCCGCGTAGCGCGCCAGACCGCCAAGGAAACCGATAAACGCGTCAACCTCGATATTCGCGGCGGCGCGACCGAGATCGACCGCAGCGTCCTGGAACAGATGGCCGCGCCTTTCGAACACCTGCTGCGCAACGCCATCGTGCACGGCATCGAGCCGCGCGCAGCGCGCGTGGCGGGCGGCAAGCCGGAGACGGGCGAATTGCTGGTGCAGGTCAGCCAGCAGGGCAATGAAGTCGTGCTGCAGTTCAGCGACGACGGCGCCGGCCTGGATCTCGAACGCATCCGCGCCAAGGCGCGCGCGCTCGGCATGGCCGCCATCGACGCCGACGTCAGCGATGGCGACGCCGCCGAACTGATTTTCGCGCCCGGTTTCTCGACCGCCGACACCCTGACCGAACTGGCCGGGCGCGGCGTCGGCATGGACGTGGTGCGCTCCGAAGCGCAATCGCTGGGCGGGCGCGTCGCGATCGCCACCGAGGCGGGCAAGGGCGTGCGTTTCACGATCCGCCTGCCGCTGACGCTGGCCGTCGCCCAAGTGGTGCTCGTCGCCAGCGCCGGCAAGACCTATGCGCTGCCTTCGAACCTGGTCGAGCAGGTGGTGCAGGTGCGCGAGGCGGAGCTGGCCGCCGCCTCCGATGCCGGCGTGATCGAAGCGGCCGGGCAGGTGCTGCCCTTCCACTACCTGCCGGCCCTGCTGGGCGAGGGCGGCACCGTGGTGGAGGCCGCGCATGCACCGCGTTCGCGCCCGGTGATGCTGCTGCACAGCGCCGGCGAGCGCATCGCCCTGCAGGTCGACGACGTGCTGGGCAACCGGGAGGTCGTGATCAAGAACCTCGGCCCGCAACTGGCGCGCGTGCCGGGTATCGCCGGCGCGACCGTGCTGGGAACAGGCGACATCGTATTGATCCTCAATCCCCTGGCGCTGGGCCGGCACGCCGGCACCGTGACGCCGGTGCCGCTCGCCGGCGAGGCGCCGCTCCATCGCCCGATGGTGATGGTGGTCGACGATTCGCTGACGGTGCGCCGCGTAACGCAACGCCTGCTCGAGCGCGAAGGCTATCGGGTGGCGCTGGCAAAGGACGGCGTGGACGCGCTGGCGCAAATGCCGGCGGTGCGCCCGGAGCTGATGCTGGTCGATATCGAAATGCCGCGCATGGACGGTTTCGACCTGGTGCGGCATGTGCGCGGCGATGCGGCGACGAGCGCGATACCGATCATCATGATCACCTCGCGTACGGCCGACAAGCACCGCAACGTCGCCCTCGGCCTGGGCGTGAATGCGTATTTCGGCAAGCCGTATCAGGAGCCGGTGCTGCTGGGAGCGATTGCGGGCTTGTTGAACCGGGAAATGCCGGACGGGTGAATCTTCGAAACGGTTGATTCAAACGTGATTTGAACGCGTGAGCGGCAAAGCCGCCCACCCTACGGTTCGGTTTGCGCCGCCTTCACCACCGCAAAGCGCGCCAGCGTTTTCTGGCGCGCCTGTTCGTGGTTCACGATCGGCTGCGGATAATCCCGGCCGAGCACGATTCCGACCTCGGCCAGTTCCTCCGCCGGCACCAGCCAGGGCGCGTGGATGTCGCGCGCAGCGAGCCGCGCCAGTTGCGGCAGGTACTGCCGGATGAACTCCCCGCGCGCATCGAATTTTTGCGACTGCGTCACCGGATTGAAAATCCTGAACCAGGGCTGGGCGTCGCAGCCGGTGGACGCCGCCCACTGCCAGCCGCCCACGTTCGAGGCCATGTCGTAGTCGTTGAGCTGGCGCGCAAAATACCGTTCGCCCCAGCGCCAGTCGATGCCGAGATCCTTGACCAGGAAACTGGCGGTGACCATGCGCAGCCGATTGTGCATGAAGCCCGTCGTGTTCAGCTGCGCCATCGCCGCGTCCACCAGCGGGTACCCGGTGCGGCCCTCGCACCATGCCGCGAACAAGTCCTGCGCCGTTTTGCCTTCTTCCCATTGCACCGCATCGAAGGCCGGCTTGAAGGCGCGCGTGGCGGTGTGCGGATGCTGGAACAGGATCATCGCGTAGAAATCGCGCCAGACCAGTTCCGACAGCCAGACCGGCGCCCCCACGCCGCCGGCGCCGAGCGCCATCATCTGCTGCAGCGTGCGCACCAGGTGGCGCACCGAGGTGGTGCCGAAACGCAGGTGGATCGACAGCTGCGAGGTGGCGGCCAGGACCGGAAAGTCGCGCGCCGTGCCGTAGTCCGCCAGGCGCGGCAGGAAGGCTTCGAACAACTGGGTTGCACCGGGCATGCCGGGCGGAGCGGGCAGGGGGCCGTCGTCGAAGCCGAGTTCGGCGAGCGCGGGCAGGGCCGCTTCCGGCAGCGGCGCCAGCGCGGCCGCATACGGCTCGATCATCCAGGGCGCGACTGCCTCGGGCTGGCTTGCCAGGCGCTTGAGCCAGGCATTCTTGTAGGGCGTGAAGACGCTGTACAGGCCGCCGGCAAGGGTCAGCACTTCATTTTTTTCAAAAACAACGCCGTCCTTGAACCCGAGCAGCCGGCGTCCGTCCGCGGCCAGGGCGGATTCGACCAGCGCGTCGCGCTCGAGCGCGCCCGGTTCGTAGTCGTTGTTGATGCAGACCGTCGCGGCGCCGAGTTCGGCCGCAAGCAGCGCAATGACCTCGCGCGCGGCGCCATGGCGCACGATCAGGCCGCCGCCTAGCCGGCGCAACTCCGCATCGAGCTCGGCCAGGCAGGCGTGGATGAAGCGCACCCGGCGGTCGTCGCGCGGCAGGCCGGCCAGGATGTCAGTATCGAAAACGAAGGCGCAGTAAACGCGGCCGCCGTTTTGCGCGGCATCGCGCAGCGCATGGTGCAGGGCGGCATGGTCGAACGCGCGCAAGTCGCGCCGGAACCAAACGATGGAATTGCTTGTTGGAATCATTGTGTGTCCGGTCAACATGGCGGGTTATTTTACTGGCTACGATCCGAGGGTGGTCGCATTGCATCGCGCGCGCAACCGCACTGCCGGTGGTGCCAGCGCGTTTCAGTGTAAACTAACGAAAAGCCTAATGTTGTAGTCTGGATACTAGTGGTTAAACAGCGGGCCCCGAGAGACACGGTTTCGAGGTTCCCGGAGAGCGAGCCAACTGAGAGTCAGCGTATGAAGAAGAGCAAAATCGACAAAACTCTGCCCATGGCCGGCCTGCCGCAGCAATCTGACATGCTCGGCAATATCGGTCCGGCACCATCAGGGTTGAATTTAGCTAATCATTTCCTCATCGCCATGCCTTCCATGGAAGATCCGATTTTCGGCGGGGCGGTGGTCTACGTCTGTGAGCACAACGAAAAAGGCGTGCTCGGCGTCGTCATCAACAAGCCTACCGACATGACGATGGAGGTGCTGTTCGACCGCATCGACCTGAAGGTGGCCGACAGCCTGCGCCCGGCCGTCGTCGACGAGCCGATCATGTTCGGCGGCCCGGTGCAGGACGACCGCGGCTTCGTGCTGCACAGCCCCGGCGGGCGCTACTCGTCCTCGCTCAATGTCACCGAGGAAGTGGCCTTCACCACCTCGATCGACGTGCTCGAAGCGGTTGCCAGCGGCGCCGGCCCGGCGCGCATGCTGGTGTCGATCGGCTATGCCGGCTGGAGCCCGGGCCAGCTCGAAGAAGAACTCTCGCGCAACGGCTGGCTCACCGTCGGCGCCGACGCCCATGTGCTGTTCGACCTGCCGATCGAGGAACGCTACACGGCCGCCATCAAACTGCTGGGCATCGACCCGATGATGCTCGCCTCCGAGGCCGGCCATGCGTAGCAATGGTTGACATCGATGGTTGATATCGTTCTGGGCTTCGACTTCGGCATCAAGCGTATCGGCATCGCGATGGGCAACACGCTCACCGCCCAGGCGCAACCGCTCACGGTGGTGAGCGCCATCGACAACGGCACCCGCTTCAAGATCATCGGCGAGCTGATCGAACAATGGCGCCCCGCGCGCCTGGTTGTCGGCGAGCCGCTCCACCCCGACGGCGCCGAGCACGACATGACCTTGCGTGCACGCCGTTTCGCCAATCAGCTGCACGGCCGTTTCAATCTGCCCGTCGCGCTGGTCGACGAGCGTTACTCGTCGGCCGTCATCACGTCCAAACGCGGCGATCTCATCGATGCCAAGGCCGCCGCCATCATTTTGCAACAGTACTTTGACGACCATGCCAACAACTAATCACGACTTCGATGCCGAGGCGCTGTATCGCACCCTGCTCGAGCAGGTGCGCCCGGCCCTCATCGGCGTACCGAACGCCGCCATCGTCGGCATCCACTCGGGCGGCGCCTGGCTGGCCGAACGCCTGGCCGCCGACCTCGACCTGAAAGGGCGGCTCGGCTTCATCGACGTCTCCTTCTACCGCGACGATTACGCCAAGAAGGGCCTGCATCCGGACGTCAAGCCGACCCACATCGGCTTCAACGTCGATGGCGCCACCATCCTGCTGGTCGACGACGTGCTCTATACGGGCCGCACCACGCGCGCGGCCATCAACGTGCTGTTCGACTATGGCCGTCCGGCCTGCATCAAGCTGGCGGCGCTGGCCGACCGCGGCGGGCGCGAACTGCCGGTGGCGCCGGATTTCGTTGGCGTACGCACGGCGCTGGAGCCGCGGCAGCTGCTGTCGCTGACACGCGGCGATGCCGGCCAACTCACGCTCACGATCGAAGAAGACAATGCCGATTCTGAAAAATAACCCGCAACTGAATAAAAACGGCGAGCTGCAGCACCTGCTCACCATCGAAGGCCTGCCGAAGTCGATCATCAACCACATCCTTGATACGGCGTCGAGCTTCGCGGGCATCTCCGACCGCGAAGTCAAAAAGGTGCCGCTGATGCGCGGCAAAAGCGTGTTCAACCTGTTTTTCGAAAACAGCACCCGTACCCGCACCACCTTCGAGATCGCCGCCAAGCGCCTCTCGGCCGACGTCATCAACCTGAACATCCAGGCTTCGTCGACGACCAAGGGCGAGTCGCTGCTCGACACCATCGACAACCTGGCGGCCATGCACGCCGACATGTTCGTGGTGCGCCACGCGCAGTCCGGCGCGCCCTACCTGATCGCCAAGCACCTGATCGATACCGGCCAGAAGGACATCCACGTCGTCAACGCCGGCGACGGGCGCCATGCGCACCCGACTCAGGGCCTGCTCGACATGTACACGATCCGGCACTACAAGAAGGATTTCACGAACCTGCGCGTGGCGATTGTCGGCGACATCCTGCACAGCCGCGTGGCGCGTTCGGACATCCACGCGCTGACCACCCTCGGGGTGCCGGAAGTGCGCGCGATCGGCCCGCAGACGCTGCTCCCGAGCGGTATCGAACACATGGGCGTGCGCGTGTTCAACAACATGGACGAGGGCCTGAAGGACGTCGACGTCATCATCATGCTGCGCCTGCAGAACGAACGCATGTCGGGCGCGCTGCTGCCGTCGGCCCAGGAGTATTTCAAGAGCTATGGCCTGACGCCCGAGCGCCTGGCGCTGGCGGCGCCCGACGCGATCGTGATGCATCCGGGGCCGATGAACCGCGGCGTCGAGATCGACTCGGCGGTGGCCGACGGCAGGCAGGCCGTGATCCTGCCGCAGGTAACCTTCGGCATTGCGGTGCGCATGGCGGTAATGAGTATTTTGGCGGGAGGCAGGGTTTGAACTTCGAACGAATGAAACTACATATCAGGAACGGGCGCCTGATCGACCCGGCCAACGGCGTCGACGCGGTCACCGACCTGTTCATCGAGGATGGCAAGGTGCTGGCCACCGGCGCCGCCCCGGCCGGCTTCACGGCCGACCAGACCATCGATGCCAGCGGCCTGGTCGTCGCGCCGGGCCTGGTCGATCTGTCGGCGCGCCTGCGCGAGCCGGGCTACGAATTCAAGGCGACGCTGGAGTCGGAAATGCAGGCGGCGGTGCAGGGCGGCGTCACCACCCTGGTCTGCCCGCCCGATACCGATCCGGTGCTCGACGAGCCGGGCCTGGTCGAAATGCTCAAGCACCGCGCGCGCAGCCTGAACCTGGCCAACGTGCACCCGCTGGGCGCGCTGACCATGGGCCTGAAGGGCCAGGCGCTGACCGAGATGGCCGAGCTCACCGAGGCCGGCTGCATCGGCTTCGCCCAGGCCGAGGTGCCGATCCTCGACACCAACGTCCTGCTGCGCGCGCTGCAGTACGCGAAAACCTTCGGTTATACGGTATGGCTGCGTCCCCAGGACCCGCACATCGGCCATGGCGGCGTGGCCCATGGCGGCCCGCTGGCCTCGCGCCTCGGCTTGTCCGCGGTGCCGGTGATCGCCGAGACGATCGCCCTGCACACGATCTTCGAGCTGGTGCGATCGACCGGGGCCCGCGTGCACCTGTGCCGCATCTCGTCCGCCGCCGGCGTCAACCTGGTGCGCGCGGCGAAAAAGGAAGGCTTGCCGGTTACCTGCGACGTCGGCGTGCACCACCTGCACATGACCGATGCCGACATCGGCTTTTTCGACTCGAACGCGCGCCTGACGCCGCCGCTGAGGAGCGGCCGCGATCGCGATGCACTCAGTGCGGGTCTCCTCGATGGCACGGTCGACGCGGTCTGCTCGGACCACACGCCGGTCGATGACGATGAAAAGCTGCTGCCCTTCGCCGAAGCCTCGCCCGGCGCCACCGGCCTGGAACTGCTGCTGTCGCTGATGCTGAAATGGGTCGAGGGGCAGCATGCGCTGGATGCCTTGCCGCTCGCGCTCGCAAAAATCACGCACGACGCGGCGCGTACCGCGGGCCTGCCCGTGGGCCAGCTGGCGCCGGGCGCGGCCGCCGACCTGGTGCTGTTCGACCCGAACGTACGCTGGCTCGTCAACGGCGCGGCGCTGGCCAGCCAGGGCAAGCACTCGCCTTTCCTGGGCTACGAGCTGCCCGGGCAGGTGATGGCCACGATCGTCGGCGGGCGCATCGCCTGGCAGCGTCCGCAGCAGCAGTAATATCGACAAGGACCGGCCGCATACACGGCCGGTACCCATTCATGACCCGTCTTCGCCTCGCCTTGCGCCTGCTGCGCGTGATCGTCCACCTGCTTGCCGGGCTGGCGACCTGCGCGCTCGTGTTCCCGTGGGCGCGCCGTCCGCTGCGCGATGCGGCCACGCGGCGCTGGTCGCGCCGGCTGCTCGCCATTTGCAATGTGCGGGTCGAAAGCGCGCCCGGCGCGGCGCCGCTCGAGCACGCCGTTTTCGTCTCGAACCACATCTCCTGGCTCGACATTTTCGTCATCGATTCGCTGTATCCCTGCCGCTTCGTCGCCAAGGCCGAAATCCGGTCCTGGCCGGTGCTCGGCTGGCTGGCGGGGGCGGCCGGCACCGTGTTCATCGCGCGCGGCAACCGGCGCGAGCTGCGCCACATCTTCAAGGGACTGGTAACGGTACTGCAGGAGGGCGAGCGCATTGCCTTCTTCCCCGAAGGGACGGTCGCGCGCCAGGGCCAGGTGCTGCCGTTTCACGCCAACCTGTTCGAAGCGGCGATCGACGCAAGGGTCGAGGTGCAACCCTGCGCGCTGGCCTATCTCGACGCCGAAGGAGCCTGGCATGCGGGCGTGGACTATGTCGGCGACATCAGCTTCGCGCAAAGCATCGTCAAGATCCTGACGGGGCCGCCGGTGGTGGCGCGCCTGGCTTGCCTGGCGCCGATCGCGGGCAGCGGCGCGCACCGGCGCGAGCTGGCGCAGGCGGCGCATGACGCCATCCAGGACGCGCTGGCGCCCGCCATGACCGGAAGCGGGAGCGCGCCAGTCACAGCGCCCGTGGCCGCGCCCTAGCGGCCCTGCTACTGCTTGCCGGCGTGCGGCCGGTACTCCGGGCAGTCGACTTGCAATAGCTTGCGGTCGTCCAGGCAGACGGCGGTGAGTTTGCCGCCCCAGACGCAGCCGCTATCGAGGCCGATCAGGTTCGGGCGCAGGATGAAGCCCAGCGCCGACCAGTGGCCGAACACCACCGTGACGTCGAGCGTGCGCCGCCCGGGCAAATCGAACCAGGGCAAGAGGCCTGATCCGATCGGGCCGCTTTCGCTTTCCTTGTGCGCGAAGTCCATCGTGCCGTCGGGCAGGCACAGACGCATGCGCGTGAGCGCATTGACGATGCAGCGCAGGCGCGCGATGCCGCTCAGGGAGTCATCCCAGCGGTCCGGTGCGTTGCCATACATCTGGGCCAGGAAATCGATCCAGCCGTCGCCGCGCAACACGTCCTCGACTTCGCCGGCCAGCGCCATCGTCTGCGCCGCATCCCACTGGGGCGGCACGCCGGCGTGCACGCACAGGTGGGCGTCGACGAACAGGGCGAGCGGGCGCTGGCGCAGCCAGCCGATCAACGCGTCGCAATCCGGGGCGGCCAGGATCTCGTCGAGGGTATCGGATTTGCTCGCGCGCTGGGCGCCCACGGCAACGGCCAGCAGATGCAGGTCGTGGTTGCCGAGCAGGGCTTCGACCCGCCCGCCGCTCGTTTCCGATAGCGCCTTCATGCGCCGCAGCGCCATCAGCGATTCCGGGCCGCGATTAATCAAGTCGCCGACAAACAGGATACGCGCATCACTCCGGGCATCGTCGGCGATTTTCTGGAGCAGGGCCTCGGCCTCGTGAGCGCAACCCTGCAGGTCGCCTATGACATAAGTTTTCATTGTTTCTTTTTCAGGACCGCGGCGCCGATTTGCCACGGTAATTGAGCTTTCTCCGATGCTGCCGCAAACGCGCCTTGGGCTGCGCTTTGCCGTGGGGGCATACTAAATGATTTTGACGGCGACGGTATGGCCGGCGCGGAATCGGGCGCCGCCGGCGAATGCCTGCGCTGGAAATCGATGCCGCTTGCACAGGCTGCTTTCGTTATCGCTTATATATGGCGCATGCGCTGCGTCCACGGCGGCCTTGCAACCGTTTCCAGGTACCGGAGCGTCTGCTTTGGAGGGATTTTCTTTTAAGCACGCCAATGATCGCGGATTTTGAGCAATCGCATGGACGCGGCGCACGATAAACGCTCGCCTTCGGGATGAGAACGCTTATCCGGTTAGAATGGAATCGACTTGTTGCAGGCGATCGATTTGGCATGCCGATTGCTGGTGCAATGCATTGCGGACCAGACCCTTGCGCCGTGATTTTTTGCTGTAACGTGCGCTGTCATTGGAGATGTAAAACCGTCGCCGCGGGATACGCATGTTTTCCTTTCTCGTCAGCTTTGCCTGTTCCGCTTTGCTGACCCTGCTTGTCATCAAGCACGCGAAATTGCACGGGCCTGCGCTCGACAGCGATTTTCACGGCGTGCAGCGCGCCCATATGCATCTGGTGGCACGCATTGGCGGCCTGCCGATTTATCTGGCGGTGGTGCTGACGGCCGCGGTCTCGATCTGGCGCGAGCCGGTGCTGATGCAGTCGCTGGCCCAGCTCCTGGCCTGCGCCCTGGTGGCCTGCATCGGCGGCCTGCTGGAGGACTATACCGGCGCTGTGCGGCCTTCGCGCCGCTTTCTGCTGACGCTGGCCGGCGCCACGCTTGCCTGGCTGCTGCTCGATGCACGAATCGGCCGTATCGACCTGCCTTTCGGTTTTGAATTGCGGGTGCCGTACTGGGTGGCGATGCCGCTGACGGTATTGGCGGTCGCGGGCATTGCAAATGCGGTCAATATTATCGACGGCTTCAATGGATTGGCGAGCATGGTGACGATTTGCATGCTGCTCTCGCTCGCTTATGTCGCCTTGCAGGTGGACGACATGTTCGTCCTCATCGCGGCCCTGATGGTGGCCGGCGCCACCGCAGGCTTCCTGGTCTGGAATTATCCGGTCGGCCTGATTTTCCTCGGCGATGGCGGTGCCTACTTTATCGGATTCATGCTTGGCGAGTTGGCTTTGCTGTTGGTAATGCGTAATCCCGAGGTATCGACCTGGTATGCGGCCTTGCTGCTGATTTATCCCGCCTTCGAAACAATCTTCTCGGTTTACCGTCGTATGTTTGTACGCGGAAAATCTCCCGCGGTTCCCGACGGTATTCACTTGCACAGCCTTATTTTCAGGCGTATCGTGAAGTGGACTGTTGGTACAAAAGAGGCCCGCGCACTGCTCAAGCGAAATGCACGGACCTCGCCTTATTTGTGGTTATTTTCACTCATGGCAGTCATTCCTGCGACATTGTTCTGGCAAAATACAATTGTCTTGATAGTAGTCTGTTTGTTGTTTGTAATCAGTTACATCTGGCTGTATGCACGTATCGTTCGATTCAAGTCGCCACGCTGGCTTATTTTACGCAAGAAGGGTGGCAATAAGTTGCCAATGTAGTATATTGCGACATTTGGTGAGTATTCACCTGAATTGGATTAACCCAACACTCGAGGAACGATGATGGATCTGTCAAATATGTCGGTTGGTGATTTGCGCAATCTGCAGGAGCAAATCAAGCAGGAAATGAAACAGCGCGAACATCAGGAAGTTCAACAGGCGCGGGAGCAGATCCTGGCCATCGCGCAAAAAGTGGGCGTTCCGCTGAAAGACCTGATCAATACCCCGGCACGTGGCACGAAAACCGGCACCGTCGCCGTGCGTTATCGCCACCCGGACAATTCGTCGCAGCAGTGGACTGGCCGTGGGCGCCAGCCGAAGTGGGTCAAGGAATGGGTCGAGGGCGGCAAGTCCCTAGACAAGCTCCGCGTCTAATGATGGGACCTCGATAAACCTACTGCGCGTCGGATTGCCGGCCTGTGGTGCTCGCTGTACGTTCGTACAGCTCCGCGCCTCGGCCAGCACTCCTTCCGCTCGCTACGGTTTCTCGAGGTCCCGTTGAGCTAACTGGTATCCGCTATAAACCGCATGACCTCGTATTTACTTATCAGCGTTCGCTGGTAAGCACACGCCGGCCTTGGGAGTTACCCCTTGGCCGCGCTAGCCGCTACAATACCCCTGTTTTGTTATTCCACTTATATGGTGCCATTGCTATCCTGGTTGATCAGGCTGGCTGTTTTGCGCGCCTAACTCTTCAAGGTAGAACATGGTTGCTCTTTCAAAAACGATCTTCAAGGCTTATGACATTCGCGGCGTGATCGACAGTACGCTCGATGCGGGTGTGGCGCGCAGTATCGGGCAGGCGTTTGGGCGGGCGGCGCTGGCCAAGGGAGAGCGGGCGGTCGTGATCGGGCGCGATGGGCGGCTGTCGGGTCCGGAACTCACCAGCGCCCTGGCTGAAGGACTGCAATCGTCGGGCGTCGACGTCATCGACCTCGGCATGGTCGCCACGCCGATGGTGTATTTCGCCACCAATGTGCTGGACGGTACGCGCTCGGGCATCATGGTCACCGGCAGCCATAATCCTCCGGACTACAACGGTTTTAAAATGGTGCTCGCCGGTGAAGCGATTTATGGCGACGCCATTACCGGCCTGTACGACGACATCCAGGCGAACAACCGGGTCGATGCGGCCGCGACCGGCGCCTATTCGACGCATGACATCCGCGCCGCTTATCTGGAACGCATCATCGGCGACGTCAAGGTGGCGCGCCCGATCAAGATCGCCGTCGACTGCGGCAACGGCGTGGCCGGCGCCTTCGCCGGCGACCTGTACCGCGGCATGGGCTGCGAAGTCGTCGAGCTGTTCTGCGAAGTGGACGGCCATTTCCCGAACCACCACCCGGACCCGGCGCACCCGGAAAACCTGCAGGACCTGATCCGCGCGCTGCAAAGCACCGACGCCGAACTCGGCCTGGCCTTCGACGGCGACGGCGACCGCCTCGGCATCGTCACCAAGGATGGCCACATCATCTATCCGGACCGCCAGATGATGCTGTTCGCGGCCGACGTCTTGTCGCGTAATCCCGGCGCCGAGATCCTGTACGACGTCAAATGCACGCGCCACCTGGCGCCCTACATCGAACAGCACGGCGGCCGTCCGCTGATGTACAAGACCGGCCACTCGCTGGTCAAAGCCAAGCTGCGCGAGACCGGCGCTCCGCTGGGCGGCGAAATGAGCGGCCACATCTTCTTCAAGGACCGCTGGTACGGTTTCGACGACGGCCTGTATTCGGGCGCGCGCATGCTCGAGCTGATGACCCGTTTCGACGATCCGTCCGCCGTCCTGAACGCGCTGCCGATGGCGATCAGCACCCCGGAACTGCACCTGCACCTGCAGGAAGGCGAGAACGTGGCCCTGATCGACAAGCTGCGTACCGACGCCACCTTCCCGACCTCGGAAAAAATCAACGACATCGACGGCCTGCGCGTCGAGTACCCGGACGGCTTCGGCCTGGCGCGCTCGTCGAACACGACGCCGGTGGTGGTGCTGCGCTTCGAAGGCGAGACCCCGGAAGCCCTGGCGCGTATCCAGGACGAATTCCGCAGCGTGATCCTGGCCGCCAGGGCCGACGCAAAACTGCCGTTCTGACGCGGGATTGAAGTGAAGATCCTGCTGGTGCGGGTGTCGTCTATGGGCGACGTGCTGCATAACCTGCCGATGGTGGCCGACCTCTTGCGCCACCATCCGGGCGCCACCATCGACTGGGTGGTGGAAGAGGGCTATGTCAGCCTGGTGCGCCTGAACCCGCATGTGCGCAAGATTATCCCCTTCGCTTTGCGGCGCTGGCGCAAGGGCCTGGGCAAGCCTGAGACCCGGGCCGAGATCAAGGCCTTCTGGCGCAGCCTGCGCGAGGAAGAATACGATCTCGTCTTCGACACCCAGGGCCTGCTGAAAACAGGGATCATCTTGGGCGCCGCCCGCGTACGCCGCGGCGGGCGCAAGGTGGGACTGGCCAACGGCAGCGAAGGCTCGGGCTACGAGGGCGCCTCGCGCTTCTTCCATACCGAGAGCATCCCGCTCGACCCGCGTACCCACGCGGTGGCGCGCGGGCGCATGGTCGCGGGCGCCGCGCTCGGCTATGCGGTCGATACGCCGCCAGACTTCGGCCTGCCGGCGCCAGCAGCCTCGAGCCGGCCCGACTGGCTGCCGCGCGAGGACTACGCGGTTTTCTTCCATGGCACCGCGCGCGACGCCAAGAAGTGGTCGGCAGCCAACTGGATCGCCACCGCCGAGGCACTGGCGCCGATGCCGGTGCTGCTGCCCTGGGGTTCCCCGGGCGAGCGCATCGAGGCCGAGCTGCTGGCCGGCGCGATGCCGAATGCGCGCGTCCTGCCGAAGCTGTCGATGATGGATGCGGTGACGCTGGCGCAGCACGCCGCGCTGGCGGTCGGCGTCGACACCGGCCTGACCCACATCGCCGCCGCCTTCTACCGTCCGACCGTGGAGATTTATGCGGACTCGCCCAAGTGGAAGACCGAGGGCAACTGGTCGCCGCGCATCGTCAACCTGGGCGACCAGGGCGCGCCGCCGGCGGCGGATGCGGTGATTGCCGCTGCGCGCCGCCTGCTGGCCGAGTCGGACCCCCGATGAACCGCCGGCTGTATTCGCTCCTGTGGTGGCCGGCGCTGCCGCTGGTGCTGCTGCGCCTGTGGTGGCGCGGCCGCAAGGAGCCGGGCTACCGGATCGGCATCGGCGAGCGCCTGGGTTTCTATGGCGCGCCCCTGGCGCCGCGCCGGACCTTCATGGTGCATGCCGTCTCGGTCGGCGAAACGCGCGCGGCCGAACCCCTGGTCGAAGCGCTGCTGGCCGCCTGGCCCGACTGCCGCATCCTGCTCACCCACATGACGCCGACCGGCCGCGCCACCGGGCGCGCCCTGTTCGCCCGCCACGGCGAACGCGTGCTGCAGTCCTACCTGCCTTACGACACCGGCTTCATGGTGCGGCGCTTCCTGCGCCATTTTGCGCCGCGCATCTGCATCCTGATGGAGACCGAAGTCTGGCCGAACCTGATTGCCGGCTGCGCAGAATTCGGCGTGCCGGTCGCCCTGGTCAACGCCAGGTTGTCCGAGCGCTCGCTGCGCCGCGGCCAGCGCTTCGATGCCCTGATGGGGGAGGCGGCGCGCGCCATTACCGTGGCCGGCGCCCAGACCGAGGCGGACGCCGCGCGTATCCGTTCGCTGGGCGCGCCGAAAGTGATCGTCACGGGCAGCATCAAGTTCGATGTCGTGCCGCCGCCGGCAGCGCTCGAGCTGGGGGCCTGGCTGCGGGCAGGGTTCGGGCCGCGCCCGGTGCTGCTGTGCGCCAGCACGCGCGAGGGCGAGGAGGCGCTGATCCTCGACGCTTTCAAGCGCCTGGACCCGGCACGGCGGCCGCGCGGCATGCTGCTGGTGCTGGTGCCGCGCCACCCGCAGCGTTTCGATGAAGTCGAGCAGATGGTGCGTGCGCGCGGCCTGTCGCTGGCACGCCGTTCGGGCATGCAGGAGGCGCTGGATGCCGAAGCGCAGGTGCTCCTGGGCGACTCGATGGGCGAGATGTTCGCCTATTACGCCGCCTGCGACTGCGCCTTCATCGGCGGCAGCCTGCTGCCTCTGGGCGGGCAGAACCTGATCGAAGCCTGCGCCCTCGGCAAGCCGGTGGTGGTCGGCCCCCACACCTTCAATTTCCTCGATGCGACAGAGGAGGCTGTGGCCGCCGGCGGCGCCCTGCGCGTGCCGGATGCCGACGCATTGATGGCGCAGGCGGCGGCATTGCTGGACGACGCCGCAGGACGGGCGGCGATGGGAGCGCGGGCGGCGGCATTCGCGCAGCGTCATCGCGGCGCGACCCTGCGCACTGTTGAACTCCTGCAACAAGAAATGGTCTAGGTTTTGATACCATTGCTTTTTGAGCACGGTAGAAGAAGGGGGCGCGTATGTCGTCGTTAAACAACCCAGGACCGGCCAGCAGCGGACAACCCATGGCCAAGCTGGCACACCAGGGGACCGATGGGGCAGTCGAGGTTTTCTACGGCGCCGCCGAGTCCAGTCCGGCGCCGCTGACGGCCGGCCAGGCCAGGCCTCCTGTATGCGACCTGCATTTCTTCGTGCGCTATACCCTGCCCGAGTACATCGGCTTCATGTGGCAGCACGGCGGCTACCTGATCCGGCGCCGCCATATCCGCCAGCCGGCCAGCCTGTACCTGCGCCTGAAAAGCACCCTCGGCGCGGCATTTCATTTCGTGATGCTCGGACGTGGCCGCCGCACCTACGAATTCACCATCGACCAGCATGGCATCGTGCGCACCAGCGGCGGCGTCACCCTGATCGGCTGGGCCGACGTTACCGCCGTGCGCACCTACTCGCGCGGCTTCATGATGGTGCTGAAACGCGGCACGCTGCCGATTCCCTTCCGCTGCCTGAACGACACGCAGCAGGGCGCGATGCGCATGCTGGCGCAGGCGCGGCGCGATAACGTATTGCGCTGATCGATCCGGTAATCAGTCCGTAAACAACACCGGCATCTCGTGCGAGCGCCGCCGTAATTCCAGGCGCGCACCGTCGTAATCCGCAAACACCGATCCGACCACCGCCCAGAAGCGCGGGCTGTGGTTCATCTCGCGCAGGTGCGCCAGTTCGTGCACCACAACATAGTCGACCAGCGCCGGCGCATAGTGGATCAGGCGCCAGTTCAGGCGGATGTTCCCGGCGATGGTGCACGAGCCCCAGCGCGTACCGGCCGACGATAGCGTCAGCGAACGGTAATGCACGCCCAGCTGCGGTGCGAACAGGTCGAGCCGCTCGACGAACAGGCGCTTCGCTTCGGCCTGGAACCAGAGCTTGACGCGCTCCTTGAGCTGCCACTCCGACAGCCCCGGCGTCACCCCCACCTGCAGTTCGCGCGCCTCCGGATCGAACACGCAGTGGCTGCGCGCCGCCGGCTGCAGGCGCAGGGTGATTTCCCCGCCCAGGTAGGGCAGGCGCGCGCCGTCGTCCCAGCATACCGGCGCGCGTTCGGCGCGCGTGGCGCGGCGCTCGCCGCGTTCCTGCAGCTTGGTCAGGATCCAGCGCTGCTTGGCGCGGATCGCGTTGTCGATGTCGGGGAAGGTCGCGCGCCGCGGCGCCGTCACGTGCAGGCCGTTATCGTCGATCATGAAGCCGATCGAGCGGCGCGACGAGCGTTTCAGTTCATAGTCGACCGCGTACTGGCTCAGCACGATGCGCCGCAGCGGCGGGTCCATGGGAGTGCGCGGCGGGGCGGGCAGATTGATGCGCGGCGCGCTTGGCGGCGCCTTGAACAGCGGCTGCGGCGGTGGCGGCAGCAGTGGCGCCAGTCGTGGCGGATGAGCGCTGTCCTGCTGGAACAGGTCGAGCTGGGAGTCAGGCGCCTGGCCGTTGGTCCGGGGAGCATTCATGGCGGGCTGAGGCAAAGGTGCTTTGATCAGCGCGCCGACTTCGTTCAGCCACCGGTGTAGACGTGGGGCGAAATGACGCGCATTTCTGATTCTATCCAATTTTCGACCTCTTGCATCAGACTCTCGGGAGTGTGGTCTTGCGGCGATATCGGTTGTCCAATCGAGACGGTCACGAGGCCGGGACGCTTGATGAACGAATTCTTGGGCCAGCATTCGCCTGAATTATGCGCGATCGGCACGACGACGGCTTGGGTTTCGACAGCGAGGCGCGCGCCGCCGCTTTTGTATTTGCCTTTTTGTCCCACCGGGATGCGCGTCCCCTCCGGGAACATGATGATCCACTGGCCGTCGGCCAGGCGCCGCTTGCCGTGCCTGACCACGTGCGCGAACGCATTCTTGCCTTCCTTGCGGTCGATCGGGATCATGCGCAGCAGCGCCATCGCCCAGCCGAAGAAAGGGATGTAGAGGATCTCTTTCTTGAAGACGAAGACCAGCGGCCGGATCAGGTTCGGCAGCAGGAAGATCGTCTCCCAGGCCGACTGGTGCTTCGACAGCACGATTGCCGGCGCGTCGGGCAAGTTCTCGTAGCCCTTGAACTGGTAGCGGATGCCGCAAATGACTTTGGCGCACCAGATGATGAAGACATTCCAGCGCGAGGTCACCCAGAAGCGCTTGTTGTACGGCAGCGGCGCGGCCAGGAAGCAGACCAGGGCCCAGACCACGGTGGCGACCACCATCACGATTGCAAACAGGAGGGAACGCAGGAACGGGACGACGTTACGCAAAAAAGGCTCTCTTTCGGATTCAGTTGGGCTGGTGCTGCGACTGCGGCTTGGGCGCGTTCAGCAGGGAGGTGACCATCGCCGCCAGGTCAGGGAAGACCTGGGTGCCGGGCGGCAGGCCCCCGGTCTGGTGGGTCTTGTCGCCCTTGCCGGTCAGGACCAGGTAGGGCAGGCAGCCCTTGACGAAGCCTGCCTGCAGGTCGCGCAGCGAGTCGCCGACCGTCGGCACGCCCTTCAGACTGACCTTGAAGCGCTTGCTGATCTCGTCGAACATGCCGGCTTTCGGCTTCCTGCAGTCGCAGTTGTCGATCGCCGCGTGCGGGCAGAAGAAGACGGCGTCGATATCGGCGCCGGCCTGCTGCGCCAGCGCGTGCATCTTCTGGTGGATCGCGTTCAGGGTCGGCATGTCGAACAGCTCGCGCGCGATGCCCGACTGGTTCGAGGCGATGATGACGCGGTAGCCGGCCTGGTTCAGGCGCGCAATCGCCTCGAGCGAACCCGGAATCGGAATCCACTCCGCCGGACTCTTGATGAAGTCCGGCGAGTCATGGTTGATGACCCCGTCGCGGTCGAGGATGATCAGCTTCATGGTGATTTACGCCGCCAGTTTCGAGATGTCGGCGACGCGGTTCATCATGCCGTGCAGGCTTGCGAGCAGGGCCAGGCGGTTGTTGCGCAGCGCTTCGTCCTCGGCCATCACCATCACGTCGTTGAAGAAGGCGTCGACGGCGTCGCGCAGGCGCGCCAGCATCTTCAGGGTGCCGGCATAGTCGCCGGCGGCAAAGGCGGCGTCCACTTCCGGACGCACCTGCGAGATCGCGCCGTGCAGCTTGCGTTCGGCCTCTTCCTGCAGCAGCGATTCGGAGACCGCGCCGATGGCGGCATCGGTCTTTTTCAGGATGTTCGTGATGCGCTTGTTGGCGGCGGCCAGCGAGCTCGATTCCGGCAGGGCGGCAAAGGCCTGCACCGCTTCCAGGCGCTGCACGACGTCGTCGACACGGTCCGGGTTCTGGGCCAGCACCGCTTCCACCTCGTTCGGCGTGAAGCCGCGCTCGCGCAGCATGCCGCGCAGGCGGTCGAGCATGAAGGCGATGACGTCCTGGCTCGGATCCTTGAATGCGGCCTGGCCGGCGAACACGCCGGCAGCATCGGCCAGCAGCGCGGACAGGCCAAGCGGCAGCCGCTTCTCGACCAGCATGCGCATCACGCCCAGGGCGTGGCGGCGCAGCGCGAACGGATCCTTTTCGCCGGTCGGCTGCAGGCCGATCGACCAGATGCCGACCAGGGTTTCGAGCTTGTCGGCCAGGGCGACTGCGAGACCGGTATTCGTCGACGGCAGCTTGTCGCCGGCAAAGCGCGGCTGGTAGTGCTCGGAGGCGGCCAGGGCCACTTCATCGTGCTCGCCATCGTGGCGCGCGTAATACGTGCCCATGATGCCTTGCAGCTCGGGGAACTCGCCGACCATGTCGGTCAGCAGGTCGGCTTTCGCCAGGCGCGCGCCGCGTTCGGCCAGCGCCACGTCGTAACCGAGGCGGCTGGCGATGGCGCCGGCGAGGCGCGCGACGCGTTCCGTGCGCTCGAGCTGGGTGCCTAGCTTGTTGTGATACACCACGCTGGCCAGCTGCGGGATCCGCGATTCGAGCGTCTTCTTCTTATCCTGCTCGAAGAAGAACTTGGCGTCCGACAGGCGCGGGCGCACCACGCGCTCGTTGCCGCCGACGATGTGCTGAGGATCGCTGGTGGCGATGTTCGAGACGATCAGGAAGCGCGAACGCAGCTTGCCTTCAGCATCGGTCAGCGCGAAGTATTTCTGGTTGGTCTGCATGGTGAGGATCAGGCATTCCTGCGGCACCGCCAGGAATTCTTCCTCGAAGCGGCATTCATACACCACCGGCCACTCGACCAGGGCCGCCACTTCGTCGAGCAGCGCTTCCGGCATCAGGACCTGGTCGGCGCCTGCCTTGTCCAGCAGCTGGGTGCGGATGCTGTCCTTGCGCGCGGACGCCGACGCAATCACCTTGCCCTCGTCCTCGAGGATCGCCGCGTAGTGGTCGGCGTGGGTGATCGCAATGCTGCCGCCATGCGACAGGAAACGGTGGCCCATGGTCTGGCGGCCGGCGTCCAGTCCCAGCAGGGTGAGCGGCAGTACCTGTTCGCCGAACAGGGCCAGCAGCAGGTGCACCGGGCGTACGAAGCCGACGGTGGCGCCGTCCGGGCGCTGGTAGCTCATGACTTTCGGGATCGGCAGCTTGGCCACCGTGTCGGTCAGCACGTCCTGCAGGGCGCCGGAGAGCGCGCTGCCGGCCGCGGTATAGGTGTAGAAGAAGCTTTCGGTCTTGCCATCCGGCGCGCGTTCGAGGTCGGCGATGGCCAGGCCGGGAAAGCCCAGCGCGGCCAGCTTCTTGGCCAGCGGCGCGCTCGGATTGCCTTCCTTGTCGAGGGCCACCGTCACCGGCAGCACCTTTTCGCGGATGCTCTTGTCGGGCGAGGTCGCACGCACGTTCGTGATCGAGACGGCCAGGCGGCGCGGCGTGGCATAAGGCGTGACGACGCTGTCGGCTTCCAGGAAGTCGCGCCCCTTCAGGCCGTTGGCGATGCCGGCGGCAAAGGCGGCGCCCAGCTTGACGAGGGCTTTCGGAGGCAGTTCTTCGGTCTGCAGTTCGACGAGTAATGTCTGATTCATGGTCTTGTTCTTGTCCGTACGGGGCTCAGGCAGCGGTTTTAACCGGCGCATTGTCGCTCGTTGCGAGCATCGGGAAACCGAGCTTCTCGCGCGAGTCGTAATAGGCCTGGGCCACCAGGCGCGACAGCGTGCGCACGCGGCCGATGTAGGCGGCGCGCTCGGTCACCGAAATGGCGCCACGGGCGTCGAGCATGTTGAAGCTGTGCGAGGCCTTCATGATCTGCTCGTAGGCCGGCAGGGTCAGTTCCAGCTCGACCAGGCGCTTGGCCTCCGCTTCGTGGTTGGCAAAGGCGGCGAACAGCAAATCCGTATTGGCGTGCTCGAAGTTATAGGTCGACTGCTCGACTTCGTTCTGGTGGAAGACGTCGCCGTAAGACAGCTTCTTGGTGATGCCGTTTTCTTCCCACTCGGTCCAGACCAGGTCGTAGACGTTTTCCACGCCCTGCAGGTACATCGCCAGGCGCTCGATGCCGTAGGTGATTTCGCCCAGCACCGGCTTGCAGTCGAGACCGCCAACCTGCTGAAAATAGGTGAACTGCGTCACTTCCATGCCGTTCAGCCAGACTTCCCAGCCTAGGCCCCAGGCGCCCAGGGTCGGGCTTTCCCAGTCGTCCTCGACGAAACGCACGTCGTTCTGCTTCAGGTCGAGGCCCAGCGCCTCGAGCGAACCGAGGTAGAGATCGAGGATGTTTTCCGGGGCCGGCTTCAGGACCACCTGGTACTGGTAATAGTGCTGCAGGCGGTTCGGGTTCTCGCCGTAGCGGCCATCCTTCGGGCGGCGCGAAGGCTGCACATAGGCCGCGCGCCATGGCTCCGGTCCGATCGCACGCAGGAAGGTGCCGGTGTGGAAGGTGCCGGCGCCGACTTCCATGTCATAGGGCTGGAGCAGGGCGCAGCCTTGCTTGTCCCAGTAGGACTGCAAGGTCAGGATGATTTGTTGGAATGTGAGCATCGGCTATCAGGCGCGCGCAGGGGAGCGCGCACAGTATGGGTTTGCAGGTTTGCTAATAAGGGACAATTCTAGCGGGTTTTATCCGGCCTCTGGGGCCGGAATCGGCCCATCTATACGGGATTGCTCTTTTTCTTCCGGTAATTGCGGCCGAAGAACCACGCTGCCGCCAGCGCCACGGCGCCCAGCGCCAGGAAAGCCAGGTTGCCGAAGCGGATATACGGCGTCATGCCGGCGGTGCCGCGCACGGTGGCCGTCAGCACGCCTTGCGTATAGAAGGGCAGCACCTGCACGATGCGGCCGCGATGGTCGATGATGGCGGTGGCGCCGTCGTTGGTCGAGCGCAGCATCGGGCGGCCGGTTTCCAGGGTGCGCATGCGCGAAATCTGCAGGTGCTGCGGAATCGCGGTCGACTGGCCATACCAGGACAGGTTCGACATGTTCAGCAGCATGGTCGCGGGACGCGGCGCATTGCGCAGTTGCCAGGCGATCTCTTCGCCGAACACGTCTTCATAGCAAATGTTCGGCAGCACCAGCTGGTCCTTGACCGCGATCGGCGCCTGCAGGCCCGTGCCGCGGGTGGCGTCGTTCAGCGGGATGTTCATCATGTCGGTGACCCAGCGGAAACCGGGCGGGATGAATTCGCCGAAGGGCACCAGGTGCGCCTTGTCGTAGCGATACGGCTGCTGGTTTGGCTGTGGCTGCGGCGTGATGGCGATCACGCTGTTGGCGTACTGGGTGGGACTGTCGAGCAACGGCATGCCGACCGCGAGGGTGCTGCCGCTTTTGGTCGCGAACGCCTGCAGGCCGGCCAGGTAGCCCGGAGGCAGATTGTGCGGGAAAGAGGGAATTGCCGTTTCCGGGGTGGCGACCAGGTCGGCCGGCGCGGTCGTGATCATGCCCTGGTAACGCTCGAGGATGCTCGAGAGGAAGGCGTAATCGAACTTGCGGTCTTGCGGGATATTTCCTTGCAACAGGCGCACTGTGATCGGCGACCCTGTTTCCTGGGTCCACTCGATATGGCCCAGCGTATAACCGCCGGCCAGCACGGCGCCGAGCAGGCCGATGGCCCACGGCCGCGCACGCTGGGTCAGCAGCACGAGGCAGCCGCCGCAGAGGGCGACGAGCACGCCGATGCCATACACGCCGACCAGCGGTGCGAAGCCGGACAGCGGCGCCGTGTCGTGCGCGTAACCCGAGACCGACCAGGGGAAACCCGTAAACACCCAGCCGCGCATCCATTCGGACACGCCCCAGGTGGTCGGCAGGACCAGCAGCACGAAGGCGGCGAGCGGCAGCGACCAGCGCTGGCGCAGCCAGGCGGCGACGCCGGTCGCAAACGCCCCGAACAGGCCCATGTACAGCCCGAGCAGCACGATGCCGATCGCCCCGAGGATGGCCGGCAGGTGGGCGAAGCGGGTCAGCATGATGTACAGCCAGAACATGGCGCCGACCGACCAGCCGAAGCCGAACGCCCAGCCGATCAGGGTCGCGCGCTTGACCGAACTGCCCAGGCCCACCTGGTAGAACAGCCAGGCCAGCAGCGGGAACTGCAGCGGCCACCAGCCGTAGGGCTCGAACGAGAACAGGGAAGCGCCGCCGGCCAGCGCGGCGCTGACCAGCAGCGCTGCCGAGGGCCGCGTACCGCGCGCGGCGGCAGCGACCGTCGGATCGACCGGGGTGGAAGCAGTACCAGAAGAAATACGACGACGCAGCATCAGTCGTCGTCGTCGCGTGCGTTCGGTGAGGGCGGCAGCTTTTCAACCAGCAAGACGTGGATCTGGCGGGCGTCGGCGCGCAGCACTTCGAAGCGCAGGTTACGCAAGGTAAATTCCTCGCCCTTGTGCGGCATGCGGCCGAGGTGGCCGGCGACGAAACCGCCGATGGTATCGGCTTCGTCTTCGGGCAGGTCGACGCCGATTTCTTCGTTGAACTGATCGATCTCGGTCAGCGCCTTGACGCGCCAGCGCGGGCCGCGCTGGCCTTCCTTGACCGACAGGACATTGTCTTCTTCCTCATCGAAATCGTATTCGTCTTCGATGTCGCCGACGATCTGCTCGAGCACGTCTTCGATGGTGATCAGGCCCGCCACGCCGCTGTACTCGTCGACGACGATGGCCATGTGGTTGTGGTTGGCGCGAAAATCGCGCAGCAGCACGTTCAGGCGTTTCGATTCGGGAATGAAGATCGCCGGACGCAGCATGGCGCGCACGTCAAAGGAGTCCTCCGCGTAATACCGCAGCAGATCCTTGGCCAGCAGGATACCGACCACCTTGTCGCGCTCGCCCTCGATGGCGGGGAAGCGCGAGTGGGCCGTCTGCAGCACGATCGGCAGCCAGGTCTCGATCGGATCGGTGATGTCGACCACGTCCATTTGCGAGCGCGGCACCATGATGTCGCGGGCGGACAGGTCGGATACCTGGAATACACCCTCGATCATCGACAAGGCGTCGGCGTCGATGAGGTTGCGCTCGTGTGCTTCGTGCAGCACTTCAAGCAGCTCGGTGCGGTTTTCTGGCTCAGGGGAGATGAGTGCGGTCAACCTTTCGAAGAGGGACCGGTGAGGCTTGGCGTCCTGGCGGACGTCACTGGGATACTCGGGCATAGTTGGCGTGAAGCCGTTGTTACGATAGGCATAGGATACACGAAAAGCCCGGGGCGATGCCCTCCGGGGCGTGCGCAGGGGAGGGCTTACTCGTCCGCGTAGGGATCCGGATAGCCGAGCACTTCCATGATGTCGCGCTCGAACTGTTCCATTTCCTCGGCTTCCTCGTCGTGCTCGTGGTCGTAGCCCTGGGCGTGCAGCACGCCATGCACGATCAGGTGCGCCGCGTGTTCCTCGACCGTCTTCTTCTGTTCATCGGCTTCGCGCTGCAGCACGTCGGTGCACAGGATGATGTCGGCCTGGGTCGGTTCGTCCTCGCCCAGTTCCTCGCCTTCGTTATAGGCAAAGGTCAGCACGTTGGTCGCGTAATCTTTGCCGCGGTAGTCGCGGTTGAGCGTCTGCCCCTCCGCGCTGTCGACAAAGCGGACCGTCAGCTCGGCCGGTCCGAGCAGGGTGGCGCGCACCCAGCGCTCCACCAGCTCGGGGGGCAGCATGGATTCAAGGCGGGCGTCCGGGTACTGGACGTCCAGGTCAAGCTCATGGTTTTTTACGGACATTTCGGGTCGTCGCAGGTTTCGTCAATGCGCCCATTTCCTGGACCGCGTTGGCTGTCTCATAGGCATCGACGATGCGGCCCACCAGCGGGTGGCGCACCACGTCGGCGCTCGAGAATTGCGTGAAGGCGATGCCGCGCACGTCTTTCAGCACGTGCATGGCGTCGACCAGGCCCGAGCGCTGGGTCTTGTGCAGGTCGACCTGGGTAACGTCGCCGGTGACCACGGCCTTGCTGCCGAAGCCGATCCGCGTCAGGAACATCTTCATCTGTTCGACCGTCGTGTTCTGCGCCTCGTCGAGGATGACGAAAGCGTGGTTCAGCGTGCGGCCGCGCATGTAGGCCAGCGGGGCGATCTCGATGACCTGCTTCTCGAACAGCTTTTGCGTGCGGTCAAAGCCGAGCAGGTCGTAGAGCGCGTCGTATAAAGGGCGCAGGTAGGGATCGACCTTCTGGCTCATGTCGCCCGGCAAGAAGCCGAGGCGCTCGCCGGCTTCCACCGCCGGGCGCGTCAGGATAATGCGCTTGACGGCATCGCGTTCGAGCGCGTCGACGGCGCAGGCCACGGCGAGATAGGTCTTGCCGGTACCGGCCGGGCCGATGCCGAAGCTGATGTCGTGCTCGAGGACGGCGCGCAGGTACTGGATCTGGTGCGGCGTACGGCCGCGCAGGTCGCTGCGGCGCGTTTTCAGCATCGGGCTGGTCAGTTCGGAGTCCTCGCCCGCCTCGGCGTCCACGGCAGCCGGCGCTTTTACATCTGCGCCGGCGACGGGCACGCCGTCGATGGTCGGCTTCAGGCCGGCGCGCTGCTCCACCAGCGCCAGTTGCACTTCCTCGATCGGAACGATCTTGTTGGCAACGGCGTAAAAGCGTTCGAGCAGCTCGACCGCGCGGTCGGCATTCACGCCGCTGACGATGAATTTTTCGCCACGGCGGAACACGGTCACGTCGAGCGCCGCGGAAATCTGGCGCAGGTTTTCGTCGAGCGGACCGCACAGGTGGGCGAGCCGGGTGTTATCCATCGGCTCGGGAATGAAATAGGACGGCTGGGAGGGGTTCTGTGTTTTCAACTGGCTAAGGCAATCGTATCGAGATTGGCGACGAGTTCGCCGCGCAGTGAATAATCCAGGCTCTCGACGACGCGTACATCGACCAGTTGGCCGATCAGCGCGTTGCAGGAAGCGCCCGGTGCGAAAATGACCACCCGGTTGTTCTCGGTGCGGCCTTGCAGTTCGGATGGATCTTTCTTGGACGGCCCCTCGACCAGGAGGCGCTGCACCGTGCCGACCATGGCGGCGCTGTACTTGCGCGTATTCAGGTCGATCAGCGCTTGCAGGCGCTGCAGGCGCGCCAGCTTGACCTCGTGCGGGGTGTCGTCGTCCAGGTTGGCAGCCGGAGTGCCGGGGCGCTTGCTGAAGATGAAGCTGAAACTGTTGTCGAAACCGACATCCTGTACCAGCTTCATCATGGCCTCGAAATCGGCATCGGTCTCGCCGGGGAAGCCGACGATGAAGTCGGACGAAATCGCGATATCCGGGCGCACGGCGCGGATGCGGCGGATGATCGACTTGTATTCGATACCGGTATAGCCGCGCTTCATGGCGCCCAGGATGCGGTCCGAGCCATGCTGCACAGGCAAATACAAGTGATTCACCAGTTGCGGGATCTTCGCGTAGGCGTCGATCAGGCGCTGGGTGAATTCCTTCGGATGGCTGGTGACGAAGCGCAGGCGTTCGATGCCGGGAATCTCGGCGATGTATTCGAGCAGCAGGGCGAAGTCGGCTATTTCGCCGCTTTCCATGGTGCCGCGGAAGGCATTCACGTTCTGGCCGAGCAGCATGATTTCCTTGACGCCCTGGGCGGCCAGCCCGGCTACTTCGGTCAGCACATCCTCGAAGCGGCGCGACACTTCCTCGCCACGGGTATACGGCACCACGCAGTAACTGCAATATTTACTGCAGCCTTCCATGATCGAGACGTAAGCGACCGGGCCCTCGACCTTGGCCGGGGGAAGGTGGTCGAACTTTTCGATTTCCGGGAAGCTGATATCGACTTGCGCCGTGCCGCTGCTGCGGCGCGCGCGGATCATCTGCGGCAGGCGATGCAGGGTCTGCGGACCGAACACCATGTCGACGTGCGGCGCACGCTTGACGATTGCCGCGCCTTCCTGGGAAGCCACGCAGCCGCCCACGCCAATGATGAGATCAGGGCGCTGGCGCTTCAGTTCGCGCAGTCGGCCCAAGTCCGAAAACACTTTTTCCTGGGCTTTTTCGCGCACGGAGCAGGTATTGAGCAGGATAACGTCCGCGTCTTCAGGCTTGTCGGTGCGAACCAGTCCATCGGACGCACCCAGCACGTCCGCCATCTTGTCCGAGTCGTACTCGTTCATTTGGCAGCCGAAGGTTTTAATAAATACTTTTTTCTGCATGGAATGCTTTGTTGAAATGTGTGCTGATGCTTTGACAAGACGCCAAGGCAGTTTAACGTAAATCCCCATTCGCAGCCAAAACCACGTGCGGACCAGTATGAGGAGCGCGTGCGGAGGGCATAAGTTAATGCCCGCTGGAATTAATCGTTGCCCTTGCCGAAACGGTTATCAAGATAATCAGATTGTTAAATTGCCAGAAAGAAGCAAATCGCTGAAGACAAGGCAGAGTCAGCGTTTGCACAATATATTTCCTGTTGTAAATCAATGCCTTCGGACGAAATTCTTTTACATAAATTAACGAAAGAAATCTCTTGCGTGCGCCACAAATAATCCCCATGTGTTGAAATGACGATGTGACAAGCTTTCCACGCGATAGCTTGATTTCCAACAATGAGTCATGTGTTCAAGACGGATGTGCAGCTTCCGTATGGGTCTGATAATTTGTTTGAAAGACAAGTGCGTTCGAGGGAGTGTTAAGCAGGACGCATGCGCTCCGGCATGTTCTTAAGCGAAACTTCAGACTTGTTCTGTTTAATCGTCCAGGAGCGTTGTCCGGGAACTTAGTTTGACGGAAGGTAGTCATTAACAAAGTTCGTAACGGAACTATTTTAACCACACTCACGAGGTAAAAAATCATGGCACATCATGCTTTGTCTTCACAGGAAAGCTACAACCCGAACCACCTGCTCGACATTCTGCTTGGCAAAATGCAGCTGAAAAACGATGCTGCGCTCTCGCGCATGCTCGAGGTGGCCCCACCCGTCATCAGCAAAATCCGTCACCACCGTCTGCCGGTTGGCGCTTCGCTGTTGATCCGCATGCACGAAGTCACCGGCATGAGCATCCGCGACCTGCGCGACCTCATGGGCGATCGCCGCACCAAGTATCGCCTGTCCGATGCCCAGGGCCGTCCAAAGCCAGAGGAAAAGGCAGCAGCCGCGGCAGCCGCCCAGCAACAGCAGCAGCAACAAACGCAAACGACTGACGCCTCGCCTTCGACGTCCGGTAACTATGCGCACTAATACCGATGGCGTGGCAGCCTTCACTGCCATGCCTTCGGTCAAGCCTGGCAGCGGCCCGGCGTCCTAGGACGTCGCGCACGCTGCCTTTTTTCGCGTCCCGTCGGCCTGAATGCCCGCAGGACGTCATCGTTTTTCCTTCTTTTACTTCGTTCTCCCGCCTCCCGGCCGGCCATGCGCTGTGCGCGTCCGCTGCCATCGTGTTCCCATCCGCAGTCCTCGCAGTTTTCGCAGTCCTTTAAAGGCGCCCCGAGCACACCTGCGCCGAGTATTGTATTCTCGCCGTGCCCCGCCGTCATGACAATCATACGTGTTGCGTGCCAAACGCCTGCCTGCGGCCGGGCTTGCTAATTCAAAGACAAAAGGACTCCCATGAAACTCTATTTCAGCCCCGGCGCCTGCTCGCTGTCCCCCCATATCGTCCTGCTCGAGGCGGGCCTGGCTTTCACGAGCGAGCGCGTCGACCTGCGCGAGAAGCGCACCGCCAGTGGCGCCGACTTCCGTGCGATCAACCCGAAGGGCTATGTGCCGGCACTGCAGCTCGACGATGCCACCGTGCTCACTGAAGGCCCGGCCATCGTCCAGTACCTGGCCGACCTGGCGCCGGCAGCCGGGCTGCTGCCGGCCGTGGGCAATATCGAACGGTATGAGGCGATCGGCTGGCTGAACTATATTGCGACCGAGCTGCACAAGAACTTCAGCCCGCTCTTCAATCCGGCGGCCAGCGAAGACATGACCGCGCATGCGCGCAAGATGCTGACGCTGCGCCTGGCGCATGTTGCCGCGCATCTGGATGGACGCGAATTTCTCGGCAGCGGTTTCGGCGTGGCCGATGCCTATCTGTTCACCGTGCTTGGGTGGGCCGGTTTCGTCAAGCTCAGCCTGGATGCCTGGCCAGGGCTGCAGGCTTACCACGGCCGCATCGCCGCCCGCCCGGCAGTCCAGCAGGCAATGCGGGAAGAAGGCCTGCTCAAATAAGCGCACGCGCCTCCCGAGGGGCGCTACCATGGCCAGATGACCAGCCACTGCTACATTGCCCTCTTGCGAGGTATTAATGTTGGCCGCGCCAAGCGCGTTGCCATGGCCGATTTGCGCAAGCTGATCGGCGAGATGGGCTATCGCGAGGTGCGAAGCGTTCTCAATAGCGGCAATCTCGTGTTCAGCGCCGCCGGCATCACACCCCAGCTGGCGGCCAGGGCGATCGAGGAGCAACTCGTCCTCAAGCTTGGCGTGGTGGCGCGTGTCATGGTGCTCAGCCGCGACGAACTCGCCACCGTGCTCGCCGAAAACACCTTGCTGCCGCTTGCCGCCGACCATTCCCGCCTGCTGGTGTTCCTGCTGTGCGACGCTGCGGCGCGCGCGGCGGTCGCCCCGCTGTGCGAACGCGATTGGGGACAGGAAGCGCTGGCTGTGGGCCAGCGCGCAGCCTATGTGTGGTGTCCGGAAGGGGTGCTCGACAGCGCAGCTGCAAGCGCGCTCGGAAAACAGTTGGGCGACAACACTACCTCGCGCAACTGGAACACACTGTGCAAGCTGTATGCCCAGTGCAGCACGGCTGCTGCGGCGCCGCCGGGCGCCTAGCCCGGCTATTCAAACTTCTCGCTACTATCCCGGCGCACCTTGTAGCCAACCAGGACCAGGCCCACCAGCATCATTGCAAACACCTCCGGCTCCGGCAATTCGGACATGCTGGCCGGCGGCAGCGTCGTCGGGCCTGGGGCGACGACGCGCGCCTGCGCCGGTGGCGCGGCGCCAGCCGTTTCCGGAAGCAGTTCGATCAGCTTGGCCTGGGCGGCACTGCCGATGGTGAGGGCAAGCGCGACGGCGAGTGCGAGTTTGTTCACGATGGTTCCTTTCTTGCAGCAGGATCAGCATGACGGAACGATGGCGTCGGCGCAGCGCGACACCTGGCCAAGCATAGCAAAACGGTGCCGGGGAAGGGTGTTCGATTCGTGACGAAAACGCGTGTGAAAGAAATGCGACAGCTTGGTGAAATCGATAATATCAATTCGGCACGTTTTCCAGGGCTTTTCTTTGCTGTTTTACTAATCAGTTGCCATAACGCCCAGAATCTTGTCAGCATTCTTGCCAGCCCTACAACGGATACTGTTGACACCTTTTCTACCTATGACAGGGATCAAGAAAATTTAAGCGTCCCGTATACATCTGCGTTTTTTTTCCGGGTATAGTCTGCCTATCCCTGTTGCTTTAGGGCATCAAAACGATGCCGAACACATATGTTCGGCCAGCCGCGGCCTGTAGGAGCCGCCGCCATTTCGGCAAGCAGTTCAAGGAAATGGCAAACGCAGTTTGCACTGTCGCAAATGCGTATTCATCACTTCTAGCGTACCGAACTATGCCCAACTTTGCCCGACTTCAGATCGCCTTCAAGAACGTCTATGTACGCATCGCCGCAGCCGTGCTGCTGGGCGCCGCGACGGGCGTGGCGATCTACACGGCCGACGCGCCGCAGGACCCGAGCCCGGTCGTCCATTCGCAGGACATTTCCGCGATCACGCGCCTGGCCACCCAGAAAGACAAGCTCGACTACCTGATGGTGGCCCTGCCGCTGTCCGAGTCGCCGCGCTATGTCTTCAAGTTCAAGAACGCTCCCGAGCTGCACGTGGTCAAGGTGCCGAGCACCTCGCATCTGTCCCTCGAGCGCGAAGTGCTGCTGAAGAACGCCATTCCGTATTCGATCGCAAAAGACGAGTACCTGGCCTCGCACAAGGCCGTTCTCGACGAAGGCGGCACGGTCGGTTCGGCCACCATCGGCTTCCTGAAGCGCCATGCCTTCGAGATCCTGCTGATCGGCCTGGTCATCTACTGCCTGAAGTTCGGCATTCCCGGCATGGGCGCGGGCGCCAGTATCATCACGCCGGACAAGCTCAAGGGCAGCATGGACGACCTGATCGGCATGGAAGACATCAAGCAGGAAGTGCTGCACCTCGAAGACATGATCCGCAACCGCGAGGAATACCACTCGCACAACATCGACAAGCCATTCAATGTCATGCTGACCGGTCCTGCCGGCACCGGCAAGACCAAGCTGGTCGGCTACCTGGCCAAGCGCCTCGACATGCCGCTGCTGCAAGCCTCGGGTTCGGCGCTCGAATCGGGCTATGTTGGCGGCGGTTCGAAAGCGCTCAACGCCCTCTATCGCAAGGCCTGCGCCAAGGGCAAGTGCATCATCTTCCTCGATGAAGCGCAGAGCCTGTTCATGCCGCGCGGCCGCAGCGAAAAGAAATGGGAAGACGATACCGCCAACACCCTGCTTGGCCTGCTCGACGGCGTCAAGAGCGACAAGGGCCAGGGCGTGATCTGGGTCGTCGCCTCGAACTTTGACGACGCCACGACCGACATGGACGAAGCGATGCTGCGCCGCTTCTCGGTCAAGATCAACTTCCGCCTGCCGAACAAGAACGAGCGGCGCGAACTGCTGAAGAGCTTCCTGTCGCGTAAAAAAGAAGGCCTGGTCGACTACCAGGACCTCGACCTCGACCAGGTCGCCGAGATCACCCAGAACCTCAGCCCGGCGCTGCTGGAAACCGTGGTCGAACGCGCTTCGATGCTCTCGATCCAGGAAAAGGTGGTCATCAATACCGACCTGCTGTTCCGTGCCTACGAGCGCGCCACCATCGGCCTGACCGACCGCGCCACCACGCTCGAGAAGCACAAGCAGCGCGAACGCATCGCCCTGCACGAACTGGGTCACTTCTTCATGCAGATCGACCCGCACCTGCGCGCCGGCCTGTCCCTGGCCGAAGTGAAGGAAAAGTCGCACCTGCTGAAAATCAGTACCGAAGCGGTCTCGAAGATCGGCGCGCTCGGTTATGTGCTGTCCTCGGGCGAGGACATGTCGCTGCGCACGCTCGAAGAACTCGAGCACGACGTGGTCGGCCTGTACGGCGGCATGGCGGCCGAAGAGATGTTCTACGGCGCCAGGGGCGTGTCGGTCGGCGCCCAGAACGACATCGAAAAAGTGACCAAGATGCTGAACCTGATGGTCAACCGCCTCTCGATGTACTCGCGCTCGAAGATCGACTACAGCCAGCTGAAGAACGACGCCAGCGGCGAGCACACGCTGCGCCAGATGGAAGCCAAGGCCGATGAGCTCTACAGTTATACGCTGGGCGCGATGCGCGACTACCGCGCCCTGATCGAGTCGCTGAAAGACACGCTGCTCGAGCAATACGTGCTCTCAAAAGACGCCGTCTTCGCACTGCTGGAAGAGCGCAAGGACTTGCTCAATTTCGCCCCGAAACACGCGAGTCTGAAGCTGTGCACCGAGACCGGGCAAATGGTCGCGGCGTAAAGCCGAAGCCGAAAAGACAAAATGCCCGCTGCGCGTTGGACGCCAGCGGGCATTTTTCATTCACACAGCCGCCCTCAGTGCGCGGCCTGCGCCTCTTTCAGGGTCTCGAGCACATAGCGCGTCATGTTGGTCGCCAGTTCCTGCTCGCCCAGGAACACCTTGCCGCCCGTGTCGAGGCGCAGCAGCGCCGCTTCCTGCTCGTTATGCGTGCGCACCACGCAGCGAATCGAAGGATTGAGCATCTTCGCCGTTTCGATCATCGAGCGCACATGGAAGGTGTCGGGAACGGCGATCACCATCACCGACGCGTGCGCGATATGGGCCTGGATCAGCACCGACGGTTCGGCCGCATTGCCGACCACGGCCGGCTGGTCTTCGCTGCGCAGCATCTCGACCAGTTCGCGGTTCTGCTCCGCCACCACATAATGCACCCCCTGCGCGGTCAGCTCGGCGGCGATCATCCGTCCCACGCGGCCGTAGCCGACCAGCACCACCTGCCCGGTGAGGCGCTCCTGCGGGACCGTCATCGGCAGTTCGGCCAGCGGATCGGGATTGGCTTCGAGCTTGCGCACGGCCTCGGAGTTGGCGCGCAGCCAGCGCTGCAGCGGCTCGATCGCCTTGAACAGCAGCGGATTGACCGCGATCGAGATGATCGCCCCGGCCAGGATCAGGCTCTGGCCTTCCTGCGGCATCAGTCCCAGCGAGATACCGAGCGCGGCGAGGATGAAGGAGAATTCGCCGATCTGCGCCAGGCTGGCGGACACGGTGATCGCGGTATTCAGCGGGTAGCGCAGGGCCAGCACCAGGGCCATCGCCGCGAGCGATTTGCCGAAGACGATCACCAGCACCACCGCCAGCACCTTCAGCGGGCTCTCGATCAGCACCATCGGGTCGAACAGCATGCCGACCGAGACGAAGAACAGCACCGAGAAGGCGTCGCGCAGCGGCAGCGATTCTTCGGCGGCGCGGTGCGACAGGTCCGATTCGCGCAGCACCATGCCGGCAAAGAAGGCGCCCAGCGCAAAGGAGACCCCGAACAGTTCCGAGGAGCCGTAGGCGATGCCGACAGCAGCCGCGATCACGGCCAGCGTGAACAATTCGCGCGAATTCGTCTTCGCCACTTTCCACAGGAACCAGGGGAAGAGCTTGCGCCCGACAATGAGCATGAAGGCGATGAAGCCGCCCACCTGCAGCAGTGTCATGCCGAGGGCGGTCCAGAGCGAGGTGTCGCCGCCCAGGCTCTTGCCGCCCAGCGGGCCGGAAAGCGCCGGCAGCAGCACCAGCACCAGTACCATCACCAGGTCTTCCACCACCAGCCAGCCGACCGCGATGCGTCCGTTCATCGAGTCGAGGATGCCGAGGCCTTCCAATGCGCGCAGCAGCACCACGGTGCTGGCCACCGACAGCGCCAGGCCGAACACCAGTCCGGCGCCCAGGCTCCAGCCCCACAGGTGGGCCATGCCGATACCCATCGCGGTGGCAACGGAAATTTGCAGGATCGCGCCGGGCAGGGCGATCTTGCGTACATCGAGCAGGTCGCGCAGCGAAAAATGCAGTCCCACCCCGAACATCAGCAGCATCACACCAATCTCGGCCAGTTGCGAGGCCAGCGATATGTCCGCCACGAAACCGGGCGTAGCCGGTCCGATGACCACGCCGGCGGCGAGGTAGCCGACCAGGGCCGGCAATTTCAGGCGCACGGCGAGCATGCCGAAGATGAGTCCGGCGCCGAGCGCGGCGGCGATGGTGGTGATCAGGCTGAGTTCATGGTGCATGCAGGACAGCTCCTTATCAAGGTGGAATCATTACAGTATAAGCGACGTAGCCGCGTGATCCCGAAAATAGAGGACTGCTTCCAGTGGTTCGGCCATCCGGCGCTCACGTTGCTGGCTATAATCGTTCGCACAAGGCCCAGGCCACCAACGCACACCAGGAGACAGCATGAACAAGGTATTCGTGACCGGCGTCGGGATGATCCCGTTCGCCAAGCCGGGCGCCAGCGCCCCGTACCACGAGATGGCCGCCGATGCCGTCCGCGCCGCCCTGCAGGACGCCGGCATCGATTACCAGCAGGTCGAGCAGGCCTATGCCGGCTATGTCTATGGCGACTCCACCTGCGGCCAGAAAGCCCTGTACGGCGTCGGCATGACCGGCATCCCGATCGTCAACGTCAACAACAACTGCTCGACCGGTTCCACCGCGCTGTTCCTGGCGCGCCAGGCTGTCGCCAGCGGCGCGCTGGAGTGCGTACTGGTGCTGGGCTTCGAGCAGATGAGTCCTGGCGCACTCGGTTCCGTCTTCAACGACCGCCCGGCACCTTTTGACGATTTCGACGCCGTCACCGACCGCCTGGTCGGCAAGCCCGAAATCCCGCTGGCGCTGCGCTACTTCGGCGGCGCGGGACTGGCGCACATGGAAAAATACGGTACGCCCTTCGAGGCCTTTGCCCAGATCCGCGCCAAGGCCAGCCGCCACGCCGTGAACAATCCGCTGGCGCTGTTCCGGAAGGAAGTCACGGCCCAGGACGTGCTGGACGCGCCGATGATCTGGCCCGGCGTGATGACGCGCCTGATGGCCTGCCCGCCAACCTGCGGCGCTGCCGCCGCCGTGCTGGTGTCGGAAAGCTTCGCCAGGAAGCACGGCCTGCGTGCCGACGTCTTCATCGCCGCCCAGGCCATGACCACCGACCGCCCGAGCACCTTCGAGGCCAACGACATGATGCGCCTGGTCGGCTACGAGATGAGCCGCGAGGCCGCCGACAAGGTCTACCAGCAGGCCGGCATCGGCCCGGAAGACCTCGACGTCGTCGAACTGCATGACTGCTTCGCCCACAACGAACTCATTACCTACGAAGCCCTGGGCCTGTGCCCGGAAGGCGGCGCCGACAAATTCATCCGCGACGGCGACAATACCTATGGCGGCAAGGTCGTCACGAATCCTTCCGGCGGACTGCTCTCGAAAGGGCACCCGCTGGGCGCCACCGGCCTTGCGCAATGTTTTGAATTGACCCACCAGCTGCGCGGCAGCGCCGGCGCGCGCCAGGTAGAAGGGGCACGCACGGCACTGCAGCACAACCTGGGCTTGGGCGGCGCCTGCGTCGTGACCCTGTATCAGGGAGCTTGAGGCCATGATGGACATCAGCCCTTCCTGGATGAACCCGGAACTGGAATCCTTCCGCGACGCCGTGCGCCGTTTCGTCGCGACCGAAGTCGCGCCGCACGGCGAGCGCTGGCGCCAGCAGCAGCACGTCGACCGCGAACTCTGGACCAAAGCCGGCGAGATGGGCCTGCTGGCCGCCGACATCCCCGAAGAATACGGCGGCTCGGGCGGCAATTTCGCCCACATGACGGTGGTCTTCGAGGAACTCGGCTATGCCGGCGACATGGCCTTCGGCCTGCACGTGCACGCCATCGTCGCGCACTACCTGCTGAACCAGGGCACGGAAGAGCAGAAGCACCACTACCTGCCGAAGCTGGCCAGCGGCGAGATGATCGCGGCCATCGCCATGTCCGAACCGGGCGCCGGCTCCGACCTGAAAGGCATCCGCACGGTTGCCGTAAAGGGGGAGGACGGCTACCGTCTGCACGGTTCCAAGACCTTCATTTCGAACGGCTACCTGGCCGACCTGATCCTGGTGGTGGCCAAGACCGACCCGGGCGCGGGTTCGAAGGGCATCTCGCTGATGCTGCTGGAAACCCGGAACAACCCCGGTTTTCGCGTCGGGCGCATCCTGGAAAAAGTCGGGCAGAAGGGCCAGGACACCTGCGAGCTGTTTTTCGACGACGCGCACGTGCCGCTCCAGAACGTGCTTGGCGGTGACGAGGGCAGGGGCTTTGCCCAGCTGATGACCGAACTGCCGTATGAACGCACGATCCTCGGCGTTGCCGGCGTCGCCGCCATCGAGCGCGCGCTGCGCCTGACGGTCGAGCACACCAAGGAGCGCCGCGCCTTCGGCCAGGCCCTGATCGAGATGCAGAACACGCGCTTCGTGCTGGCCGAGATCAAGACCGAGGCGACGATCGCGCGCATCTTCATCGACCGCTGCGTGGAAGACATGCTGGCCGGGCGCATGGACACGGTGCGCGCCTCGATGGCGAAGTACTGGATCTCGGACCTGCAGTGCAAGGTCGTCGACCAGTGCGTGCAGCTTTTCGGGGGCTACGGCTACATGCTCGAATACCCGATCGCCCAGATGTACGTCGACGCCCGCGTCCAGCGCATCTACGGCGGCGCCAACGAGATCATGAAAGAGATCATCGCCCGCTCGTTGTGACGCTTTCGTAGGGTGGGCTCGTAATTGAAGCCACTGGCTTCAATTACCCCACGCGGTACAACGCATCACGAGCCAAGGAAAATTCAATGCCGGGCCCATTAGAAGGCATCAAAATCATCGAAATGGTCGGCATCGGCCCTTGCCCCTTCGCCGCCATGATGTTGGCCGACATGGGCGCCGAAGTCATCCGCATCGACCGCAAGCCGCAACCCGGCGTTCCCAATCCCTTCCCCATGCTCGGCACGAAATTCGACGTCATGGCGCGCGGCCGCCGTTCGCTCGCGCTCGACCTCAAGCAGCCCGCGGCGCGCGAGATGGTGCTGCAACTGGCGGCACAGGCCGACATCCTGATCGAAGGCTTTCGCCCCGGCGTCATGGAGCGCCTCGGCCTGGGGCCGGATGCATGCATGGCGCATAACCCGAAGCTGGTCTTCGGCCGCATCACCGGCTGGGGCCAGGCCGGGCCGCTGGCGCAGGCCGCCGGCCACGATTTGAATTACGTCGCCCTGTCCGGCATGCTGCACGCCATGGGCCGCGCGGATGGGCCGCCGGCGCCGCCCCTGAACCTGGTGGGCGACTTCGGCGGCGGCGCCATGATGCTCGCCTTCGGCGTCGTCTGCGCCGCGCTGGAAGCGAAGCGTTCGGGCAAAGGGCAGGTGGTCGACGCCGCCATGACCGACGGCGCGGCCCTGCTCGGCGCCATGATGTACGGCCTGCGCGCCCATGGCTCCTGGAGCGACGCGCGCGGCGCCAACATGCTCGATGGCGGCGCGCCCTTCTACGACACCTATGCCTGCCTCGATGGCAAATTCCTTTCGGTCGGCGCCATCGAACCGCAGTTTTACGCTCAATTGCTGGCGCTGAGCGGCGCAAGCGACCCCGCGCTGCAACAGCAGTGGAACCAGGAGCGCTGGCTTGACCAGAAAGCCAGCTTCGCCGCACTGTTCGCCACCCGCACGCGCGACGACTGGTGCGCGCTGCTGGAAGGGACCGACGCCTGCGTCGCTCCGGTGCTCGACATGGCGGAGGCGCCCCTGCACCCGCACAACCGCGCGCGCGACACCTTCGTCGACATCGACGGCGTGGTGCAGCCGGCGCCGGCCCCGCGCTTTTCCCGCTCCCATCCCGAAGCGGGGCAGGCCGCCGCCGCGCCCGGCCAGCACAGCGCGGACATTCTGGCGGACTGGGGCTGGAGCAGCGAGGCAATCGAAACGCTGGAAAAGGCCGGCGTCATATAGGATTGGCAAGGATGAGCCGAGAGCTCTTACATGCGCGCTGCGATCAATGACAAAAGCACTGGAACTGGATAAATCGAAACGGCTGGCGCTGGCTTTCTTCATCGGCGCCGCCTTGCTGTTCGTCCTGAGCCTGTTCCTGCCTCAGACCTGGTGGACGGGCTTGTTAAAAGCGTTTTCGGAAGCGGCAATGGTCGGCGCCCTGGCCGACTGGTTTGCCGTCGTCGCGCTGTTCAAGCGCGTGCCGATTCCGATCGTGTCGCGCCACACGAATATCATCCCGAACAACAAGGTCAAGATCGCCGATAACCTGGCCTTGTTCGTGCGCGAGAAATTCCTCGATACCGATTCGATCGTGCGCCTGATCCAGAAACACGATCCGGCGCAGAAGGTGGCCGACTGGCTGGTCAAGCCGGCCAATACGGATCACCTGGGCGGCTACCTCGTCAAAGTGGCGGGCTGGATGCTCGACTTCACCGAAGACACGGCCATCCAGAATTTCATGCGCCGCGCGGTGCACACGATGGTGGGCAGCGTCGATTTATCGAAGTCGGCCGGCACCATCCTGGAGAGCCTGACGAAAGGCGGGCGCCACCAGGAATTGCTGAATGAAGGGATTCACCAGCTGGCGCAATTGCTCGATAACGGCGACACGCAATCGTTCATCTCGCAAGGCATCGTCGACTGGCTGCGCGAAGAATATGCCTTCATTGAAAAGATCCTGCCGTCCGAACTGATCGGGCGCAAGGGCGCCGATATCGCGGTGCGCCTGGCATCGGGCATCCTGAGCAAGGTCGCCGCCGACCCCGATCACCCGTTGCGTGCGCGCTTCGATACGTTTACCAAAGAATTTATCGAGCGCCTGAAAGCCGATCCGGCCTTTTCAAGTAAAAGCGAAGAGATCAAGCATTACCTGCTGAACGACGACACCCTCAACAATTACCTGAAATCCCTGTGGGGCGATTTGAAGGCCTGGCTCAAGCGCGACCTCGACAGCCCCGAATCGACGCTGCGCGCACGCATGCAGGCCACCGGCGCCTGGCTCGGCAAGACCCTGGCCGAGGACCCGCAACTGCGCCAGTCGCTCAACGATAACCTGGAGTTGGCCGCACGCGCGGCCGCACCGGAATTCGCGGTCTATCTCACCCGGCACATCGCCGATACGGTGAAAAACTGGGACAGCGCGGAAATGTCGGAACAAATTGAACTCAATATCGGCAAGGATCTACAATTCATTCGCATCAATGGAACGATTGTCGGCGGCTTGATCGGGGTGGTGTTGTACCTGCTGTCGTCGCTGCCGGCCCTGCTGTAGTAAACCTTCACAGGAGAATTCATGGAACAGGCACTGAATGCTTGGCTGGCCGCGCACCCGGAAATCGAAGCGCTGCCGGGACGCGACCTGTTCATCGTCGCGCGTTACCTGGTTCCGATGGAGGCGACACTGATGCAGGGCTGCCTGGAAGCCTCGGGCATCCCGGCGGTCCTGGCCGACGCCCACCTGATGCAAACGGATTTATTGCTGGCGCCCGCGCTGGGCGGCGTGCGCGTGCTGGTGCCGGCCTCGTATGTGCAGCAGGCGCAGGCCGTGATCGAGGCATTCGGGCGCGGGGAATTCGAGCTCGATGAAGATGCGGCGGTATAAAAAAAGCCCCCGCGCAAGGCACAGGGGCAGTTCGACCAGCTAGCGGGATGTCAGGCCTTCTTGCGCTTGTAGCCGGCCATGCCGAGAGCGCCGATCAGCAGCAGCGCGATTGAACCCGGCTCAGGCACTTCCGAAACGGCGGTGGCGCCGAAGATGTTCAGGTGGATGCCGGAGGGCGAGGTACCATTGGCGATGAAGTCGAAGCTCTTCAGCTGGCGCGTTCCATCGACCACGAAACGGTGGCCGAACAGTGCCGGGTCGTTGGCATTTTCGTAGGTCGAGCCATCGGCGGTAAGGCGGTCGAGCGAGTCGGCGAGGTAATACGTATTCGCGTTCGCGTTGAAATCGTTGTACCAGTCATTGACCGTAACCAGGCGCGACAGCACGCTGCCATCCGCATAATTCAGCATCAGATTCATGGTCGCACTGCCGCCGCCGCTCATTGCCGCGACATGGATTTCCTTGTAAAAGCCGGCCAGCGTGAAGTTGACCGGCCCGTTGCCGGCGAACTGCAGCACGTTATTTCCGTTAGGGTTCAGGCCATAGCCAAGCTGCATCGCTGGACGGGATTTGTCGCCCTCGAAGAAGCCGGAGTCGACCAGGCCATTACCGCCAGCGCCTGCGACGGCGGTCGCCCGCGATTGCGTCATGAACACGAAATTGCCGCCGGCGTTATTCACGTCGAGCGAGGTCTGGGTGTTGTCACCGACATTGGCGACGCCGTCGATGTTGTAGACCGGGGCCAGGTCCAGCATGATCTCGCCAGCCTGGGCGAAAGAAGCGGATGCGCACAGTGCCGCCAGTAAGACTTGAATCGATTTCATCAGGATTTCCTCGTTATGGAGTTTGTTTTAATAAAGAACAATGTCCGTAATGCAAGGACTGTGCCAGCACGGCAAGTATTTGATTCAATTAGGAAATAATTATTGCTCTATTGCCAGCAATGAGAGGGTGTAAAGATTTTCGACAAGAATGTTGTCGCGGGCGATTGCGCAGGAGGACGCAAAAAAGCCCCGAAGCTGTTGTCAGCTCAGGGGCTCATCTGGAAATCCTGTGGTGGTGATAGGTGGACTTGAACCACCGACCCCAGCATTATGAGTGCTGTGCTCTAACCAACTGAGCTATATCACCAAGAGAACGCTATTATCCAAGGCGCCGCACGTTGTGTCAAGGCTGTGTGCACGGAGCAAGCACAGTTTTTGCCGACACTCTAGCGCGGCAAGCCCTGCAAGTGCGTCAACATCGCGCCCGCCGGATCGCGCCCGAGGAAGTCGATGACGATCCGGTCCGGCATCGCGCGCAGCCAGGTCAGCTGGCGCTTGGCGAGCTGGCGCGTGGCGATGATGCCGGTGTCAATCAGCGCCGCGCGGTCGATCTTGCCGTCCAGGTAATCCCAGGCCTGGCGGTAGCCGACGCAGCGCATCGACGGCAAATTCGGGCTCAGGTCGCCCCGGGCACGCAGGCGCGCCACTTCCGCCACCAGTCCGCCCTCGTCCGAGTCCCCCAGCATCTGCTCGAAGCGCAGCGCGATGCGTCGATGGAGCACGCTGCGATCCGGCGTCTCGAGCGCGAACGAGACCAGGGCGAAGGGCAGTTCGGGTTTCGCGCGCAGGGCGAGCAGGGCCGACATCGGCTTGCCGGTGAGTTCGATGATCTCCAGCGCGCGGTTGATGCGCTGGGCGTCGTTCGGCGCCAGCCGCTCGGCGGTGACCGGGTCGAGCGTGCGCAGCCTGGCGTGCATGCCGGGCCAGCCGATGCGCGCGGCTTCGGCGTCGAGGGCGGCGCGCACGGCGGTGTCGGCGGTCGGCAGGTCGTCCAAGCCCTCCACCAGCCCCTTGAAATACATCATCGTGCCGCCGACCAGCAGCGGCAGGCTGCCGCGCGCCACGATCTCGGCCACCAAGCGCAGGGTGTCGGTGCGGAACTGCATCACCGAATAGGCATCGAGCGGGTCGATGATGTCGATCAGGTGGTGCGGCACGCTGGCCAGTTCTTCAACCGTCGGCTTGGCGGTGCCGATGTCCATCTCGCGGTACACCAGGGCCGAGTCGACCGAGATGATCTCGACCGGGCGCTCGCGCGCGATGCGCAGTGCCGCCGCCGTCTTGCCCGAGGCGGTCGGGCCCATGATCGCCACCGCCAGCGGCTTGGCGCCCCTAGTGTCGAGCGCCATCTACTGACCGCGCAGGAACAGTTTGTCGAGCGCGGAGATCTCGAGCTGGACCCAGGTCGGGCGGCCGTGGTTGCACTGGTCGGCGCGCTCGGTGCCTTCCATCTGGCGCAGCAGCGCGTTCATCTCCGGGATGCTGAGGATGCGGTTGGCGCGCACCGCCGTGTGGCAGGCGAGGGTGCCGAGCAATTCGTTCCTGCGCTCGATCAGCACGCGCGAGCCGCCGTATTCGCGCACGTCGCGCAGCACGTCGCGCGCCAGCGTCTGGGCGTCGGCATTGCGCAGCAGTATCGGCACCGCACGCACGGCGAGGGTGGTCGGCGACAGCGCGGCGATGTCGAAGCCGAGCGCCTTCAAGGTGTCATGGTGGTCGGTGGCGGTGGCGACCTCGATCGCGTCGGCGAAGAAGGTGACCGGGATCAGCATCGCCTGCACCTGCATGTCCTGGCCCTCGACTTGGGCGTCGAGCGCATTCTTGAGCTGCTCGTACAGGATGCGCTCATGCGCCGCGTGCATGTCGACCAGCACCAGCCCCTTCGTGTTCTGCGCCAGGATGTAGATGCCGTGCAGCTGGGCCAGTGCGAAGCCGAGCGGGAAGTCGTCGTTGTTCGGTGCACTCGACATGACGGGCATCGGCATGGCTGAACCCGACTGCGCCGACTGCGCCGGCCGCTCGCCGGCGCCGGCGCCGGCGAACAAGGCGCCGTAGTTGGCGGTGCTCTGGGCGACACCCTGTTGCTCGGGCGCGTCCCAGCGGCTGCCGGCCGCGAAGGGGGAAGGCGAAAAAGTCTGGCTCAGCTGCGTCCCGAAGCCGGTCTGCTCGTGCGGCCGGCGCCAGTCGGCGGAAGACGAGGACGATGCGATAGCGCCCGCCGTCAGCGGCGCCGGTACGCTGCCGTGGGCCGTGGCCGAAGTCTGCGCCAGGCTGCGCTGCACCGCGTGGAACACGAACTGGTGCACCGCGCGGCTGTCGCGGAAGCGCACTTCGATCTTCGACGGATGCACGTTGACGTCGACCAGCGCCGGATCGAGATCGAGCGCCAGCACGTAGGAGGGGAAGCGGTCGCCATGCAGCACGTCCTGGTAGGCCGCGCGCACCGCGTGCACCAGCAGCTTGTCGCGCACGTAGCGCCCGTTCACGTAAAAGAACTGGCCGTCGGCACGCGCTTTCGAGGCCGTCGGCAAGCCGGCAAAGCCGTGCAGGCGCAAGGGACCGGCCGCTTCGTCGATGGCGAGCCGCGCCTCCGCAAAATCGGACCCCAGGATCTGGCTGCTGCGGCGCGCCATCTCGCACACGTTCCAGTGGTCGATGGTGCGGCCGTTGTGGCTCAGGCTGAAGGCCACGTCCGGGCGCGACAGCGCGATGCGGCGCACGACTTCGGCGCAGTGGCCGTATTCGGTCTGCTCGCTTTTCAGGAATTTGCGGCGCGCCGGGGTGTTGAAATACAGGTCCTGGACATCGATCGTGGTGCCGCAGGGGCCGGACGAGGGCGCTACGGTCCCCAGGTGCGAACCGACGATTTCCCAGGCATGCGGCGCGTCAATCGTGCGCGAGGTGATCGACACCGCCGCCACCGACGCGATCGAGGCCAGCGCTTCGCCGCGAAAACCGAGGGTGGCCACGTTTTCGAGGTCGGTCAGCGACGCGATTTTCGAGGTCGCGTGGCGCGCCAGGGCCAGCGGCATCTGCTCGGGCGCGATGCCGCGGCCGTTGTCGGTGATCGCGATGCGCTTGACGCCGCCTTCCTCGAGGCGCACCGTGATCTGGGTGGCGCCCGCGTCGAGCGCGTTCTCCAGCAATTCCTTGACGACGGCCGAGGGCCGCTCGACCACCTCGCCCGCGGCGATCTGCGAGATGAGCTGGTCGTTGAGCTGGACGATGGGGCGGAACTGGGGCAGGGGCGCGTTCATGCCGATAATTATACGCGTGGCGAATACCCCCCGCCGTCAGACTTATTTTGCTTCGCGCACCGGAATCGGCGCATGGCACAGGTCGATATGGCCGGCCGCGACCTTGGTCCACGGACCGCCGCGGTTGCGCTGGGCATCCACCACTTTCTGGTAAATCGGGCTGTCGGTGCGCATGATCTCGAACTTGCTGCGTTCAGACTCGGGCAGGTCGGCGGCCACGCGGAAGGCCTTGATCGGAATGCGCATTTCCGGCTTGTCGAAAAAGCCCATCGGCGCCGGGCCGCGCGGCACGGTCGACAACAGCGGCATGCCCGAGACGACGCGGCCGACCACGGTGATGTTGCGGTCGAGGTGGCGCGGCGACTGGCCGGTAACGACATACAGCGCGGTGCCGCCGCCGCTGTCGGACTCGGCATCGCGGCCGACGCCGACCATGCCGTAACAGTGCGCAAGCCAGGTTTCGCCCTTTTTCGGATCGCGCCCGACCGGGAAGCCGTTCGAATGGCCCACCTGCGGCGCGTAGCCGTCCACGTCCTTCAGGCGCGTGAAGGATGTGTCGTTCTTCATCGGCACCGTGAACTCGGCCGGCAGCTTGGCTTTCGCGTTCTTGACCGGCTTCGCATTCTTTTCGTCCGGGTCGCCCCACTGCACCACGAAATTGTCCTGCGAGCGGATGATGGCGAGGCCGTCGAAATAGCCTTCGCGCGCCAGCGCCTTGATGTTGCGGGCGTGGTTCGGCGCGAAGGTCGGCGCCATTTCGATGACGACGCGTCCGCCGGGGAGGTCCATGTACAGGGTGTTGTCCAGGTCGAGCGCGCGCCAGTCCGCCGCTTTCGCTTCCTTGACGACATCGGCCACGCTCGGTTTCGGCGCCAGCGGTTTCGGTTCCGCCGCCTGCACGCCAATCGCCGCCACGCTCAAGGCTATGGAAGCCATCCCCAGTCCAACTGCCATCCTTGCTGCCTTCATCTCCGCTCCAGATAATTGTTAGTGTGGGGTAATTGTAATCTTGAAAAGCCCCCGAATCTTGAAAACTTGGCACAGGAGCAAAGATCGGGCCGGGGCTTGTCCCCGGCAGGGAAGAGGGGCGGGGACAGGTGGTATCATGCGGCCTTACCGCTTAGGGCACATATGGATTTAATGCAATTTTTCGACATGATTCTTCATGTCGATAAGACCTTGGGCATGTTGCTCGCCCAATACGGCATTTACGTCTACATTGTCCTGTTCGCCATTGTGTTCTGTGAAACCGGCCTGGTGGTCTTTTTCATCCTCCCGGGCGACACCCTCCTGTTCATCGCCGGCGCCTTCTGCGCCACTGGCCAGATGAGCTATCCGCTGCTGATGGCGCTGCTGATCGCCGCCGCCATTGCGGGAAACACCGTGAATTACCATATCGGCGAGGCGGTCGGCCAGCGCATGTTTACCCAGAATTACCGGTGGATCAACAAGGACGCGCTGCACCGCACCCACAATTTCTTTGAAAAGCATGGCGGCAAGACCATCATCCTGGCGCGTTTCGTGCCGGTGGTGCGCAGCTTCGCGCCCTTTGTCGCGGGCGTGTCGGACATGACCCACTGGCGCTTCCAGCTCTACAACGTGACCGGCGCCGTGGCCTGGGTGGCCAGCCTGGTCACCGCCGGCTATTTCTTCGGCAATATCCCGGTCGTGCGCGATCACCTCAGCGAGATCGTGCTGGTCGGGGTATCGCTGGCGCTCGGGCCGCTGGCGATCGGCGCCCTGTACAAGGCCGGGCGCCGCATGCTCAGCCGCTGATTCGGCAGCCGGAACAGATTTCGGCTCAAGTTTCCCTGCCGGTAAGTCGTTAAAGCCATAAGAGTCCACTTTTCCTTTCCCCATGCGTAAGCTTATTGCCCTGTTCGCCTGCAGCTTCGTCGTGCTGCATGCCAGCGCCGCCGAACCGATTGCCCCAGCTGCCAAGCCCACGCCGGAAGCCGCCAAGAAAGCGGCCGACACCGCCAGGCTGGCGGCCGAGCTGGCCAAGCCCGCCACTGTCAAAGGCGTCGACAAGGCGGCCGCGATCGCGGCGGCGGCCGACAAGCAGCTGGCCGAGAAGCAGGCCGCTGACAAGGCGACGGCCGACAAGGCGGCCAAGGCCGCGCTCGAGAAATCCGCGCCCGCCAGGCCTGCCCCTGCCAAGGCTGCGGGTTCCACCTCCACCACGTCGGCCACCGCCGACCGCGTCGCCGCCGCCATCTCGGCTCAGGCCGAGGACGAAGCCCAGGTCGATCTGTCGGTGAAGATCGCCGCGCGCCTGGCCGAAATGCGCGCCAAGCAGCTGGCGCGCGTCGCCGCCGCGGCCAAGGCGAAGAAGGCGCTTGATGCGCGCCGCAAGAAGCAGGCCGCGGAGCAGGCAGCGGTCGTCGCCGCGCCGAAGATCAGCCAGCACTGGGACTACGACGGCGAATTCGGCCCGGAGAACTGGGGCAAGATCAATCCCGCCTGGGCCCAGTGCGGCAAGGGCAGCCGCCAGTCGCCGATCGATATCCGTGACGGCATGAAGGTCAGGCTCGACGAGATCGACTTCCAGTACGGGCCTTCCACCTTCAGCGAAATCGACAACGGCCACACGGTGCAGGTGAATGTCGCCGGCGGCAACGTCATCACGGTCGGTCCGGAGAGCTACGAGCTGGTGCAGTTCCACTTCCACCGCCCGTCGGAAGAGCGCATCAACGGCAAGGGCACCGAGATGGTGGTGCACCTGGTGCACCGCGGCGCCGGCGGCAAGCTGGCGATCGTCGCCGTGCTGCTCGAGCGCGGCAAGGCGAACGAGGCCATCCAGACCGTGTGGAACAACATCCCGCTCGAAAAGGGGCAACTCGGTTCGCCCGGCATCGAACTCGATCCCATCGAGCTGCTGCCGCAGCGCCGCGACTACTACACCTACATGGGCTCGATGACCGAGCCGCCCTGCACCGAGAACGTGGTGTGGATGGTGATGAAGCAGCCGATGACGGCCTCGCCCGCGCAGATGGCCCTGTTCTCGCGGCTGTATCCGCTCAATGCGCGGCCGATCCAGGCCGGCGGCGGGCGGATGGTGAAGGAATCGAATTAATCAGCTGACGTGGTAGTCGCCGCGCCAGCTTGCGCCCGGCTGCAGCGTCGGCCCAGCTAACAGGGCCGGTTCGATGCACACGAAGCGCCGGTATTCCGCGTCCGCCATGTCCGCCAGTGCGGCTGCGTCAAGCGCCCCCGGATTCCACACCACCGCGTCCGTAAAACCTTCCTGGCGCAGCGTCAGCACGGCGCCGCCGTCGACCAGCGCCAGGCGCGGCGCCACGCCTTCATATACCTGGTCGAATTTGTCGGCAATCGCCAGCTCCTCGGCTTCGACGCCCAGGATGCGCGCTGAGGCGATGTCGTCCACCAGGAAATAGGTGTGCAACGCCGCCGCGAACGGGAAAGCGTCGGCGCCCGTATTGTCCACCTCGAAACGCATCGACAATTCGTTGGCGCGGATCGCCACCCGCAGCCTGAGCGCAAAATCGTGCGGCCAGGCCGCGGCGTGTTCCGCTGCGAGATCGAGCGGGCCGAGTGCGAACACGGCAAAGGCCCAACCGTCGTCGAGGCCGGACTCCAGCAGGCGCCAGATGCTGACGCGCGCAAAACCGTGGCGCATGCCATCGCCGCGCGCGGCGAATTGCGGGAAGATGACCGGCACGCCGCCGCGAATCGCCCGGCAGCCGTCGAGGCTGGACTGCGCGCTGCAGAACAGGCGCTCGCGCCCGTCGGCGCCCTGCCAGGAAATCAGGTGCGCGCCGTAGAGCGTGACGGTGGCCTGGGCGCCGTCGGGGGCGGACAGGAGGACGGCCGGCAGCTGGCCAAAGGTAGTGGAAACGGCGGCGTCCATCGTCATTGCCTCAGGTGATGCGGCTCTTCGCCATCGGCGGATTGGCCGCGAAATAGCGCTTGATGCCCTTGGTGATGGCGGTGGCCAGCTGGTCCTGGTAGCCGTCGTCCTTCAGCTTGGCTTCTTCTTCGGGGTTCGAGATGAAGGCGGTTTCGACCAGGATCGACGGAATGTCGGGCGCCTTGAGCACGGCAAAGCCGGCCTGCTCGACCGCTGCCTTGTGCAGGCGGTTGATGCCGCCGATTTCGCCCAGCACGGCTTTGCCGAGTTTCAGGCTGTCGTTGATCTGGGCCGTGGTCGAGAGGTCGAACAGGACGCTGGCCAGCTGGCGGTCGTGCTTGGCCAGGTTGACGCCGCCGATCATGTCGGCCTTGTTCTGGTCGGTCGCCAGCCAGCGCGCGGCCGTCGAACTTGCGCCTTTTTCCGACAGCACGAAGACGGACGAACCGCGTGCGCGCGCCTCGATGAAGGCGTCCGCGTGGATCGAAACGAACAGGTCGGCCTGCACCTTGCGCGCCTTTTCCACGCGGGTGCCGAGCGGGACGAAATAGTCGCCGTCGCGGGTCAGCATCACGCGCGTATTCGGCAGCGCTTCCAGGCGCGTCTTGAGTTTTTTCGCCACCGCCAGCACGATGTCTTTTTCGCGCGTGCCGCTCGGGCCGATCGCGCCGGGGTCTTCGCCGCCGTGGCCCGGGTCGAGCGCAATCGTCACCATGCGCGTGACGTTGCTGGCTGGGGCGTCTGTCCTGGGGTGCACCTTGGCTTGCAAGCCGGCGGCCGGCGTGCTTGGCGCGATGGGCGGGGGCATCGGCTGCACCGGGCGCGCCGGCGGGGTGCCGGTCATGCCGGCGATTTCCGCTTCCAGGCGCGCGATCGGGTCGGGCGCCACCGGCTGCGAGGAGGGCACCGGCTGCGCCGCCACCGCCGTCGGCGTGCCGTCGCCGGGCGACCATTCGCCCTTTTCGATCAGGGCGGCGATCGGGTCGGCTTCGCGGATCGGGTACAGGTCGAAAATCAGGCGGTGCTTGTATTCGGCCACCGGCGCCAGCGTAAACACCTGCGGCTTGATCGCTTCCTTCAGGTCGAACACGAGGCGCACCACGTTCGGGCGGTTCTGGCCGACGCGCACCTGCTTGATATACGGGTCGTTCGATTCGATCTTCGCGACCAGGCCCTTCAGGGTCTCGTTCAGCTGCAGGCCGTCGATGTCGACCACGAGGCGCGGCGGGTCCGGCACCAGGAAGTGCTCGGCCTTGAGGTTGGTGTCGTTTTCCAGCGTGACGCGGGTGTAGTCCTCCGCCGGCCACACGCGCACGGCCAGGATCTGCGCGGCGCGCGCCGGCAAGGCCGTGAACACCGACAGCAGCAGCGTGCCGCCGGCCTTCAGGACGGTACGGCGGCGGGTGGGCGACGTCACGGAAGTGGAGCCGGAGGGGCGAAGGAGAGTCGGTCGAGGCATAGCAGACCCAAGTGAGACAACGCCTGCAATTCTACATCACGCCCGTGGCCGCTGACCGACAGCAGGACACGTAAATCGGGCGCCGGCAACACCGGCTCGCCTTTTTCCGGCCACTCGACGATGCAGATGTTCTTGCCGTCGAAATCTTCGCGAAAGCCCGCGTCCAGGAACTCTTCCGGGCTCGACATGCGGTACAGGTCGTAGTGGATGACGTTCACCGGGGCGCCATCGAGCGCGATGCGATACGGCTCCGACAGGGTATAGGTCGGGCTCTTGACCGTGCCCCGGTGCCCGCCCGCCTGCAGCAGGGCGCGCGTGAGCGCGGTCTTGCCGGCGCCGAGGTCGCCATGCAGGTAGATGACGAGGCCGGGCAGGAGGGCGCGCGACAGTGCCGCGCCCAGTTGCAGGGTGGCCGATTCGTCCGGCAGGTAAGCTGTGAACTGAGTTGGAGTGCGCTGCATCAATTAGAATGTCATGTTTGGCGGCGCGCTCGCGCCGCTCTGTTTACCTTGCCCGTATGTCCACACCCGTCCCCGACCTGCAGGAATTGACGCGCGCCATCAAGGCATGGGGCGCGGAGCTCGGCTTTGCCGACCTGCGCATCGCCGACGTCGACCTGGCGCACGCCGAGGCAGGCCTGGCCGCCTGGCTGGCGGCGGGCCACCACGGCGAGATGGATTATATGGCAAGCCACGGCATGAAGCGCGCCCGCCCCGCCGAGCTGGTTCCCGGCACGGTGCGCGCGATCGTCGCCCGCATGGACTATTTGCCTCTCGAATCCGGTGATTGGCGCGCGCGCGAACTGGCGCGCCAGCTCGAGCCGGGCGCGGCCGTGGTGTCGCTGTATGCGCGCGGCCGCGACTACCACAAGGTGCTGCGCAGCCGGCTGGCGCAACTGGCCGAACGCATCAAAACCGAGATCGGGGACTACGGCTACCGGGTGTTTACCGATTCGGCGCCGGTGATGGAATTGCCGCTGGCGCAAAAGGCCGGCCTCGGCTGGCGTGGCAAGCACACGCTGCTGCTGTCGCGCGAGGCCGGCTCGACCTTCTTCATCGGCGAAATCCTGGTCGATTTACCCTTGCCGGTCGACGCGCCCACCAGCGAACATTGCGGCAGTTGCAGCAACTGCATCGCCGCCTGCCCGACCGGCGCCATCCTCGGCCCCGGCCGGCTCGATGCGCGCCGCTGCATCTCCTACCTCACCATCGAACTGAAGGGCAGCATTCCACTGGCGCTGCGGCCGCTGATCGGCAACCGCATCTATGGCTGCGACGATTGCCAGCTGGTGTGCCCGTGGAACAAGTTCGCCCAGCGCGCGAGCCTGCCCGATTTCGACGAGAGGAATGGCCTGGGCGCCGCCAGCATGGTCGAGCTGTTCGGCTGGGACGAGGAAGCATTCAATCGCCGCATGGAAGGCAGCCCGATCCGGCGTATCGGCCACGAGCGCTGGCTGCGCAACCTGGCCGTGGGACTGGGAAATGCCGCACCAGCGGCGGCAGCGGGCCAAGGCGATCCGGCCATCGTCGCAGCCCTGCAGGCGCGCGCCGATCACCCGTCGGCGCTGGTGCGCGAACACGTGGCATGGGCGCTGCAGCGGCACGGCTTGTAACTTGCGTATTACAGTTCGATGCGTTTTGCGCGCATGGCCGACCAGTCGCCGTCGATCGAGATCATCGCCACGGCGGTGATGCCGTTTTCCTTCAGATAATCGTTGATCGTGTCGCGGTTGATATCGGTGGCTTTCGACGCGGTCTGCTTCAGGTAAGCGATCCAGAGCGAACCCTTGTCGGCGAGGCGCTCCTTGGCCGCCGGCAGGTATTGCTCGAGGTCCTTGCGGTGCATGCAGAACATCATGATCACATCGAAGGGACCGTCGCCTTCCTGGATCAGCTCCTGGGGGAGCTGCGACACCACCGCCGGGTGGGCCCCGCCATTCATGATCAGCATGGATTTCGCATTACGCAAAAACATCCTGTCTGCAACTGTCTTTTCGCTCATGTGCTTTCCCTAAAAGAAGTTGGTGTCCCTGGGACACTGGCGGGGAGGCGTTCAATTTGATTTTACAAGCGATCCTCCAAAGGGCGGGGTTCGGGACGTGCTGTGCGCCACAGACCCTTACTTCAACAGGCCCGCCAACTCCACCGCCGTCTTCACCTGCATCTTGTCGAAAATATGCGCCCGGTGCACTTCCACGGTGCGCATGCTGATGCCCAGCTCGTCCGCCACGACCTTGTTCATCTTGCCCGCCAAAATCAGGTCCAGCACTTCGCGTTCGCGCGAGGACAGCGTGGCCAGGCGCGCCTGCACGGCGGCGGCGCTGGCGGCAGTGCGTGAAGCGGCCAGCGCCTGGTCGACGCGGTCCATCAGGTCGTTGTCATTGAAAGGTTTCTCGAAGAAATCGAAAGCGCCGCGCTTGAGCGAGTCGACCGCCATCGGCACCTCGCCGTGGCCGGTCAGGAAAATTACCGGCCAGCGCGCCAGCCAGCCGCGCCGGATGAGCTGGTCGAAGACGGCGATGCCATTCATGTCCGGCATGCGCACGTCGAGCAGCACGCAGTCGCCTTCCGGGTCGGGCGCGCCGGCGCCGTCGAGGAAGGCCTGGCCGCCGGGGTAGCCACGCGCCTCCAGCCCGCGCGACTGCGCCAGCCAGGCGAGGGCGTCGCGGATCACGTCTTCATCGTCGACGATATGCAGCATGCGGTCTCCGGGTTCTTTTCTTATGCGCTTATTGTAGCCCGGCCTCGGCCTTGGCCGCGGCCTCGAGTCGAGGCAGGCTGAAGCTGAAGACCGTGCCGCCGCCCGGATTCGGCGCGTGGGTGAGGGCGCCGCCGTGGAATTCGATGGCGGTGCGGCAGATCGACAGGCCCATGCCCATGCCTTCGGCCCGGGTCGAGAAGAAGGGCGAGAACAGGCGCGTGGCCACGTCGGGCGCGATGCCGTGGCCGTGATCGGTCACCGACACGGCCACCCGGGCCGCGTCGTAGGCGGCGCCGATGCGCAGGATGCGACGTTCCGGCGGCGCGGCGGTCATGGCTTCGATGGCGTTGCGCGTCAGGTTGAGCAGGACCTGTTCCAGCATCAGGCGGTCGGCCAGCACCGGCGGCAGCCCGGGCGGCAGCTGGACCTGGAGGGAGACCCTGGACTGGCGCGTCTGCAGCTCGATCAGGGCGCGCACGCCGTCGACGACGCTGGCGATCGTCACCGTTTCGCGCTTCGGTTCGCTCTTTCGCACGAACGCATGCACGCTGCCGATGATCTGGCCGGCGCGCTGGGCCTGCTGGCGCGCCTGTTCCAGCGCCCGCCGCAAAAGAAGCGGCTCGACCGGCACGCCCTTGTCGGCGCGGTCGAGCACGTTCAAAGCCCCGGCGGTGTAGCTGGAAATGGCGGCCAGCGGCTGGTTCAGCTCGTGCGCCAGCATCGACGAGATCTCGCCCATCGTCGCCAGGCGCGCGCCCGCTTCCAGCTTTTCCTGCTGCTGGCGGTTGAGTTCCTCGGCCTTCTTGCGGTCGGTGATGTCGAGGATCGAACTCATCCAGCCGGTCTGCTCTCCCTGGCTATCGACCAGCGGCGCCTCGAACACCAGCACCGGCACCCGCACCCCATCGGAACGCTGGAACACCGTCTCGAACTGGGGCGTGATGGTGCCGGCCAGGACGCTGGCGAAGCGTTCCTCGTACTCGCCCAGCGCTTCCGGCGCCCAGTAGGGCATCGGTGGCTTCCTGCCCAGCAGTTCTTCCGGCGCCAGCCCGACCATGTCGCAAAAAGCCTTGTTGACATAGGTGACGCGCCCCTCGAGGTCGCGCGCGCGCAGTCCCGTCATCAGCGAATTTTCCATCGCCGTGCGAAACGCCATCTGCTGGCGCAGCGCGGCTTCCGCCGCCAGCGTGCGCGAGATGTGGCGCCACAGGGCGAGCAGGCTCCACAGCAGTCCCAGCGCCAGCACCACGACCGAGCCGACCAGCAGGTTCGGCAGCAGGCGCGGCGCACCCTTGACGCTGTCGGTGACGAGCACGATCGAAGCGCCCGGCAGATCGAGCGCGCGGCGGTGGGTGTAGACGCCGCGCCCGGGACCGCCGGCGGCGCGCGTGGCCAGCGGCGCGTCGCTCCGGTCCACCAGGCTGAGCGCATTGTCCTGGGCGAACCACCACGGCACGGCTTCGTCCAGCAGCAGCTTGAGGTCATAGGTCGCGACCAGGCTGCCGGCATGAACGCCATCGCGAAACAGGGGCAGGACATAATCGACGAGGCCGGGAGATTGCCCCGTGGCGCCATACGGTTCGGTGTAGCGGCCGGCGCGCGTCAGGCGCGTGATCTCGTGGGTGTCGACCGCGTCCGCCTGCGGCTCGGTGGCCGCGCGCCCGGCGCCATGGCGGGCCAGCGGCGCGCCATCGGGACCGAGCCACAGCACGCGGCGCAGCTCAGGCCCGTTCTTGAACATCTGTGCGAAGCGCGCCTGCAGCGCCTCCGGCGAAGGCGGCTTGACCACCAGGTCGGCGCCGAGGGCGGCCAGCGCTTCCTCGCTGCGCGCGAGCTCGAAGCGCAGTGTCTGCTCGACCCATAAGGTGTCCGCAATCAATTGCTCTTGGCGCTCGGTGGCTTCCATCTGGCGCGCCTGCCACGGCAGCCAGAACAGCACGGCCAGGAACAGCAGGACAAGAAATACCGGCAGCATCCAGCGCACGGGGCGCGCGAGCCTGGCGCGGCGCGGCAGTGTGAGGGGATTCTTCATGCCTGTTCGTGGGAAAATAGTCGGGCTGGTAGTATGGCGAAATCCATCGTCGCACAGTTTCGGGTAGTGATCGATTACATGAAGAAAACAAACATGCGCAGGCTGCTCGTGGCTGCGGCCGCCGCGCTCGCGCTCGGCATGCCGATTGCGTCGGCGCAGGGGCCGATCGTCATCAAGTTCAGCCACGTCGTCGCGGTCGGCACGCCCAAGGGCCAGGCCGCCGAACGCTTCAAGCTGCTGGCCGAACAGGCCACGCGCGGCCGGGTGCGTGTCGAAGTGTATCCGAACAGCCAGCTCTACAAGGACAAGGAAGAACTCGAAGCCCTGCAACTGGGCGCCGTGCAGATGCTCGCGCCCTCGTTGGCGAAGTTCGGCCCGCTCGGCGTGCGCGAATTCGAAGCCTTCGACCTGCCATATATTTTCGCGTCGAAGGCAGCCCTGTACGCGGTGACCGAAGGCCCCATCGGCAAGCGCCTGCTCGACAAGCTCGAGCCGAAGGGCATTACCGGACTTGCCTATTGGGATAACGGCTTCAAGCACATGTCCGCGAACCGGCCGCTGCGCCTGCCCGCGGACTTGCGCGGCCTGCGCATGCGCATCCAGTCCTCGACCGTGCTCGACGCGCAAATGCGCGCCCTCGGCGCCCGGCCCCAGGTACTGGCCTTCTCCGAGGTCTACCCGGCGCTGCGGATGGGCCTGGTGGATGGCACCGAGAACCCGCCGTCGAACATGTACACCCAGAAAATGCACGAGGTGCAAGGCCACCTGACCGTGTCGAACCACGGCTACCTGGGCTATGCCGTCATCGTCAACAAAAAATTCTGGGACGGCTTGCCGGGCGACATCCGGCGCCAGCTCGAGCGGGCGATGGTCGAGGCGACCGCCTTCGAAAAAGCCATCGCCCAGCGCGACAATGACCTGGCGCTGGCGGCCATCCGCAAGGCCGGCAAGACGGCCATCCACCATCCGACGCCGCAGGAACAGGCCGCCTGGCGCCGTGCCTTGTTGCCGGTGCACCGGCAAATGGAAAACCGGATCGGCAAGGATTTGCTCGGCGCTATTTACAAGGAAACGGCAGACAGATAAATCCGTCCTGTGGCGGCGAAACCTCGCCCATGCCCGATTTTCATAAACCGTATATAAAAATCTATTCTCTGTCGGTACAGTTGCGTTATGATTGGGCGTTGTCGGCACCAGAACAGTGCATGACGCCCGGACACACGTCTTGGGGAGGGCAGAAAAAAACGGTAGTCCATACCGCAGAAGCATGTGAGGAGACTCACGTCTGACAGAAGTCGTTGGCATGCCAAACGACCGGGACGTGGACAGATTGAAGCGCACCTTTGGGTGCGCTTTTTTTTTCGTTGGTGCAGCAGCGCCGCGAGTAGTAAACTGCGCCTATGACGACACAACAAGGCAGCGAGCTGTTTTCCGCCATCGTGGCGGCCCCGTTCGGCGCGATCGGCATCCGCACCGAAGGCGAACGGCTGCGCGAGATGGTTTACCTGCAGCCGCGCTTCGAGGAAAAAGACGCCGCCAACGCGGTCGCCGAACTGGCCGCGCGCCAGGTCGAGCGCTACCTGCTCGACCCCGACTTCCGCTTCGACTTGCCGCTGTTCGAGGCCGGCAGCGCGTACCAGAAGCGGGTATGGGAAGCGATCAGCGCCATTCCGCGCGGCACGGTGCTGACCTATGGCAGGATCGCCAAGAATATCGGTTCGGCCCCGCGCGCGGTCGGCCAGGCTTGCGGCGCCAACTGGTTCCCGCTGATCATCCCCTGCCACCGCGTTACCGCCGCCGGCGGCCTCGGCGGCTTTTCCAACAACGACGACGAAAACGGCTTTCACCTCGCGGTGAAACGCTGGCTGCTGCGCCACGAAGGCGCGACCGCATCTCCATGGCAGCAGCAAGCGATCTGGGACTGATCGACGAGTTCTGCGACACCCTGTGGCTGGAGCAGGGCCTGGCAAAGAACTCGCTCGACGCCTACCGGCGCGACATGCGCCTGTTTTCGGCCTGGCTGGAAGCGAAGCGGCCCGGGCGCGGCCTGCTCGGCGTCGCCCCGGAAGACCTGGCCGGCTATTTCGCCGAACGCCATCCCGACACTAAGCCGAGCACGGCCAACCGGCGCCTGTCCGTCCTCAAGCGCTTCTACGCGCTGGCGCTGCGGCGCAACGCCGTGCTTGAGGATCCCTGCCTCAAGATGGCCACCGCGCGCCAGCCGGCGCGCTTCGTGCACACGCTCACCGAGAGCCAGGTCGAAGCCTTGCTGGCCGCGCCCGACGTCGCCACGCCGCTCGGTCTGCGCGAACGCACCATGCTCGAACTGATGTATGCCAGCGGCTTGCGCGTGTCGGAACTGGTGGCGCTCAAGATCGTCGAACTGAGCCTCAATGACGGCGTGCTGCGCGTGACCGGCAAGGGCGCCAAGACACGGCTGGTGCCGTTCGGGGGCGAAGCGCGCCAATGGATCGAACGCTACCTGAAGGATGCGCGCGGCATCATCCTCGCCGGGCAGGTCGACGACGCCCTGTTCGTGACCGGCCGCGGCGGGCCGATGACGCGCCAGATGTTCTGGGTGCTGATCAAAAAGCATGCCCTCAAGGCCGGCATCCGGGCGCCGCTGTCGCCGCACACCCTGCGCCACGCGTTCGCCACCCACCTGCTGAACCATGGCGCTGACCTGCGCGTGGTGCAACTTCTCCTGGGACACTCGGACATTTCCACCACACAGATTTATACCCATGTTGCGCGCGAACGCCTGAAGCACCTGCATGCGGCACATCATCCACGTGGTTAATTCAAATTTGTAAAGCTTAACTGCGTCATAATAGCTTCCGCACCAATCCAATCAAGCACACGAGGTAATCATGGCCAAAACCAACTTCAGTTACGAGAAGCGGCAACGGGAACTGGAAAAGAAGCGCAAGACCGAAGAAAAAGCCCGGCGCAAAGCAGAAGCGAAGAACACGCCGGGCGGAGCAGGGGATGAACCGGCGGAGGGGAATGAGGCCGGGGTTGACGCCGAGGTCGAGGCCGATACGGATGCGCAGGAGACACAGGCGCAATCGTGATGTTGGGTGGGCACTCGTGCCCACCCTGGGTCATTTGACCACCACCGGCACGGCATCGACAAACTGCTCGTGCCCCTTCGCCAGCCAGCGCCGCACGCGCTTGCCGAAGCTGTCGAGGTAGCTGTAGGCCACCGGCACCACCACCAGCGTCAATAAGGTCGAGGTAATCACGCCGCCGATCACGGCGCGTCCCATCGGCGCTTGCGTTTCGCCGCCGTCGCCGGCGCCTATCGCCATCGGCAGCATGCCGAAGATCATCGCCAGCGTTGTCATCAGGATCGGGCGCAGACGCACTTGTCCCGCTTCCAGGATCGCCGCGAACTGGGCCTTGCCTTCACGCTGGCCGTGGTTGGCGAAGTCCACCAGCAGGATCGCATTTTTTGTGACCAGCCCCATCAGCATCACCACCCCGATCACCGAAAACACGTTCAGGGTGCTGCCCGTCGCCAGCAGCGCCAGCAGCACGCCGATGAGCGACATCGGCAGCGACATCATGATCGCCACCGGCTGCAGGAAGCTGCCGAATTGCGAGGCCAGCACCAGGTAGATGAAGATAATCGCAATCACGATCGCGGAGCCGAAATTGGCCATCGTCTCGGCCATCTGCTGGGCGTCGCCGCCGACGTCGAAGCGCACGCCTTCGGGCAGCTCGATGCCGTCCATCGCCTTCTTGATGTCGCTGTTGACGTCGCCCGAGGGCCGCCCTTCGATACCTGCGTAAATCGCCACGCGCCGCTCGAGCGCCTGGCGCTTGAGCACTTGCGGGCTGAACGAGGGCACGAAGTCGACCACCTGGCGCAGCGGCACCATGATCGGGTTGCCGGCCGCATCGATCCGCGAGGAGGCCAGCGACAGGTCGGCCAGGTCGGCCACCTTCTGCCGTCCGCTCCTCGGCAATTGCACGTTCACTTCATAGTTCTGACCATCCGGCGCCAGCCACTGGCTGACCTGGTCGCCGCCGACAAACGGACGCAGCGCCGCGCCGACCTGCGCCACCGACAAGCCGAGGTCGCTGGCCAGCTCGTTGTTGATCTTGACGACGGTGGCCGGGTTGGCGCCTTCCTGGCTGTATTCGATGTCGGCCACGCCCTTGATGGCCCGCATCTTGTCCATCAGCTTGTGCGCGGCGGCGTCCAGCTTGGCTTCGTCGCGTCCGAGGATGGCGATGAAGATCGGCTTGTTCCCGACCGACATCGTGATGCCGGCAATCGACGCCAGACGGGCGCGGATCACGGACTCCATCTCTTCCTGCGAGCGGCGTCCGGTCTTTTTCACGTCGGTCAGTTTCAGCACGACCTGGGCGCTGTTGTGGCCTTCGTAGACGCCGATGGCGCTGCTGATCGCCTCGACTTCCTTGAACTCGCCGAGCGTCTGTTCGACCTGTTTTACTTTGCCGTCGGTATAGGCCAGGCTCGAGCCGACCGGGGTTTTGAAGCGCATCTCGATGAAGCCGTTGTCGGTCTTCGGTGCGAACTCGCCGCCGATCAAAGGAATCAGGAACAGGCTGCCGACAAAAATCCCCAGCGCCAGGGCCAGCGTCGCTTTCCGCCAGCGCAGGGCCAGCGCCAGCACGCGCCCATACCAGCCGTGCACGTGCTCGATGCCGACCTCGATCTTCGCCATCAGGCGGCCCAGCCAGGGCAGGTATTTGAAACGGTCCTGCACCGGATCCGGCCAGACCGAGGACAGCATCGGGTCCAGCGTGAAGCTGACAAACAGCGACACCAGCACGGCCACCGCCACCGTCACCCCGAACTGCAGGAAGAAGCGGCCGATGATGCCGTCCATGAAGGCGATCGGCACGAACACGGCGACGATGGCAAAGGTGGTGGCCATCACGGCCAGGCCGATTTCGCTGGTGCCTTCTTCGGCCGCGCGCAGGTGGCTCTTGCCCATGCCGAGGTGGCGCACGATGTTTTCGCGCACCACGATGGCGTCGTCGATCAACAGGCCAATGCACAGCGACAGCGCCATCAGCGTCAGGAAATTCAGGGTGAAACCGAAGTAGCGCATCGCGATGAAACTGGCCAGCACCGAGATCGGCAGCGTCAGCCCCGTGATCACCGTGCTGCGCCAGGAATGCAGGAACAGGAACACGATCACCATGGTCAGCAGCGCGCCTTCGATGATGGTGCGCTTGACGTTGTCGAGCTGCTGCTGGACGGTGGTGGACTGGTCGTCCATGACGCGGAACTGGACGTCCGCCGGCATCGTTTTCTTCAGCGCTTCCACCATCTTGATGATGCCGGTGCCGACCTGCACCGTGTTCGCATCCTGCACCTTGGTGATGTCGAGCGAGATGGCGCGCACGCCATTCACGCGCGAGATCGAGGTTTCCTCGCGCTCGCCGTCCACGACATCGGCCACCTGCGACAGGTAGACCGGGCCGCTGGCGCGGCGCGCGACGATGATGTTGTTGAACTCGCGGGCATCCTTCATCTTGCCCTCGACCCGCACCAGGCGCTCGCTGGCGCCGTACTGCAGGTTGCCGGCCGGGAGGTTGGCATTGGTGGCCTGGATCGCGCGCAGCACTTCGTCGATGCCGATGTTCTGGCTGCGCAGCTGCTCCGGTTTCACATGCACCAGGATCTGGCGCCGCGCGACGCCGCCGGTACGCACTTCGCCGACGCCGGCCACGCTTTGCAGGCGCTTCACGATCACCTGCTCGGCCAGCGTGGAGAGGGCGCGCATGTCGCGCGCGGTGGAGGTGACGGACAGGCGCACGATCGGCTGCTGGTTCTCGCCGTCGGCGCGGATCACGAACGGTTCCTTGACCTCTTTCGGGAAGCCCGGGCGTACCCGCGCCACCTTGTCGCGCAGGTCCTGCATCGCCTTGTCCATGTCGGTGGCGATGTGGAATTCGATGCCGACGCCGCTGCGGCCTTCCCAGGAATTGCTGCGGATATTCTTGATGCCGCTGACGGTGTTGATGGCTTCTTCCATCGGCCGCGTGACGTCGTTCTCGACCTGCTCGGGCGAGGCCCCGGGATACTGGGTCTCGACCCAGGCATGGGGAATCTCGACGTTGGGCATGCTTTCCACGCCCAGGGTACGGTAGGAAAACAGGCCGAGCACCATCAGGCCGACCATGACCATGGTCGCAAAAACCGGGTGGCGGATGCTGACGCGCGTGATCCACATGGCTCAGTCCTTCCTGGCGAGCACGACCGGGCTCTGTGTCACGGCCAGCTTCACCGCGCTGCCCGGCTTGACGCCGTCGAGCGGCACCGCCAGCAGCACGGCGCCGGCGTCCAGGCCGGCGGTCACCTCGGCGAGGCCTTCGTCCTCGCTGCGCATGCCCAGCCGCACCGGCTGCGCCACCACCTTGCCGCCATCGACCCGGTAGACCACATCGACGGCGCCGTCCTTGCGCAGCGCCGCCAGCGGCACCAGCGGACGGGCGCCGGACTTGTCGACCGTGATGTCGCCTTTCGCGAACATGCCGGCGCGCAGCAGCCCGTCGGTATTGGCGACGCTGACATACACCAGCATCGAGCGCGAACCCGCTTCGGTGGCCGGGTTGATGCGCGCGACCCTGCCGGAAAATTCTCTGGCCGCGAAGCCATCGACCTTGAAGCGCACCTCCTGCCCGACCCGCACGCGCGGGATGTCGGAGGCCGGGACCTGGGCGTCGAGGGTCAGCTGCTGCAGGTCGACGATCGCCATCACCGGACTGTCGGGCGAGAGCTTTTCGCCGGCCTGCACGAAACGCTTGCTGACCACGCCCGACAGCGGCGCGCGGATCACGGTGTCGTTCAGGGCGATGCGCGCCAGCTCGAGCTGGGCGCGCGCGCCGTCGACTGCCGCCTGCGCCAGTTCGACGCTGCTGCGGGTAGTGTCGAAGGAATTTTGCGAAATGTATTTTTGCTCGAGCAGGGCGCGGCTGTTGGCTTCGTTTTTCGTCGCCAGGCTCAGCCGTGCGGTCGCTTCCTTCAGCATGGCGGCCTGTTGGGCGACCCTGGCGCGGGCGTCGGCGCCATCCAGGCGCGCGATGACCTGGCCGGCGGTGACCGTCATGCCTTCGCGTACGGTCGTTTCCAGCACCACGCCCGAGACCTTCGACTTGACGGTGGCCTGGGCCAGCGGCGCAAGCGAGCCCGACAGCGGCAAGCGCAGGGCCAGCGCGCGCGCCTCGACCGTGACGACGTCGTCCCGGGCCAGTTCGAACACGGTCGGCTTGGCCGCCTTGGCCGCTTTGGCGTCCTGCACCGGCGGCCCCGCGTTCTTGCCCTGCCACGCAAACCAGCCGCCGCCGGCCAGCGCGGCCAGCGCCAGCGCAATCGCGGGTTTCACCCAGCGGCGCCGGGTGGAAGGGGAAGGCGCCGCAGCGGGCGGCAGGGTGTCGATTTTCATGGCGGCCCTTGTTGTATGTTGTTGGGAGCACGGGAAACGGTTCAGCAGGAGGCGCGCGCGTGCTCCGTCTGGGGAAGAGTCGGAGCTCCGGGCGCATGGTAGGGACTATAGAAATCGACCAGGGTGAACGCCATCGGAATGCGACAAGCAGGCGTTTACGGACGCTGAAGTGCAGGAAAGGCCGACCGGATGCCGGCCTGGCCTGTGACGCTTATGCATTGCTCATAAGTTTGTGCGCGCGCAAACGCGGGTATGCTGGCAGCATCAAGAATGAGGTGCAAGAATGAGACTTTACGGCGTATCACGCACCGTCGTTTCATTCGAGAAAAGGATTTCTTGTGAGCAGCGAAATGTCCGAGCCGCCGTGGTCCGCATTCCCCGGCGGCCCTGCGCGCGAGGCGCTCGATTGGTTGTATCGTTTCGTGGCCGCAATCGAATTCAGCCCCGCGGTGGCCGTGCACAGCCAGGACCGCAACGGCGTCGTCCGCTTCTGGAACCATGCTTGCGCCGATCTGCTCGGCATTCCTGCCAGCGAGGCAATCGGCCGGCCTTTCACCAGCCTCGTCAAGCACATCGGCATGGAAAGCGAATTCGACGATACCATCGAGGGCGTCTGGCGCACCGGTGAACCGGTCAAGGCGCACGAATGGCATGTCGAGCTGCGCGACGGGCGCCGCCTTTGGCTGCATTCGAGCCATTTCCCGGTGCCGGGGGAGGGCGACGGTCACCCGGAGACCCGCCAGGTATTCTGCATGGAAATCGACGTCACCGCCCTCAAGGAACTCGAGGAGTCGCTGCGCCGCGCCAGCCAGGTCTTCGACCATGCGGTGGACGCCATCCTGCTGGTCGATCGCAATCACCGCGTGCTGGCCGCGAACCGCGCCTATACCGCGCTGACCGGTTACCGCGCCGAGGAAGCCGTCGGCGCATCGCTCCCGAACCTGAAGCTGGGCGTGCCCGACGGCGCCTACTGCGACCGCCTACGCGACCATCTCGACGGCCACCGCCACTGGGAAGGGGAGCTGTGGGGGACGCGGCGCGACGGCAGCACCATTCCGATCCGCGCGGCGATGTCGTCCATCGTGGACGAAGCAGGCGCCATGACCGGGTACATGATGATGTTGTCGGACATTACCGAACGGCGCCGCGCCGTCGAGCAGGCGCGCCACCAGGCCGAGCACGACGCGCTGACCGGCTTGCCGAACCGCATCTTGTTCATGGACCGGCTCGAGCAGGCGCTGGCTGCGTTCACCCGCCAGGGCCGCCAGTTCGCGCTCATGTTCATCGACCTCGACCATTTCAAGGCGATCAACGACAACCATGGCCATGACGCCGGCGACCAGGTGCTGCAGGAAATGGCGAAGCGGCTGCGGCGCTGCGTGCGGCGGATCGATACCGTCAGCCGGCTGGGCGGCGACGAGTTCGTTGTCCTGCTGGCCGACATCGGCACCGTCGACCAGGAGGCCCATGTCGCCCACGTGGCCGAGACCGTCCTGCAGGCGGTGGCGCGGCCGGTCGAGAACGGCGACAAGCAGGCAAGCGCGCAAATGAGCCTGTCGGTGTCGATCGGCATGGCCCTCTGCCCGGGCGATGGCACCGATGCGAAAACCCTGCTGCGCCATGCGGATGTGGCGATGTACCACGCCAAGCAAAGCGGCCGCAACGCCTTCCACTTCTTCAGTCCCGAGATGCATGCCCGCGTGCAGGAGCGGGTCGAGACGGAAAAGCGCTTGCGCCGCGCCCTGGCGCACGGCGAGTTCGAACTCGAATACCAGCCCGAGATCGAGCTTGCCAGTGGCCGCACGGTGGCCTTCGAAGCGCTGCTGCGCTGGCGCGACCCCGAGCGTGGACGGCTGCTGCCGGAAGCCTTTATTGCCGCCGCCGAGGAGTCCGGCCTGATCGTGCCGATCGGCGAATGGGTGCTGCGCGAAGCCTGCCAGCAGGCACGGCGCTGGCGCGACGCCGGCTTCCCGGTGGTGGTGGCGGTGAACCTCTCGAACGTCCAGTTCTGCCATGACCAGCTGCTCAGCCATGTCGACGCCGCCTTGCGCGAGTCCAGCCTGGCGCCGGAATTCCTCGACCTGGAAATCACCGAACACGCCATTATGAAAGCCGACGCCGCCACGCTCGCCACCATCCACAGCCTGCGCGAACGCGGCGTGCAATTGACCATCGACGACTTCGGCACCGGCCTGTCCAGCCTCTCGCAGCTGCGCCATTTCCCATTGTCAAAACTGAAGATCGACAACAGCTTTGTCGACGACATCGTCAACGCGCCGGAAGCCGCGGCGGTGATTCCGGCGATCATCGCCCTGGCCCACAGCCTGAAGCTGCGCGTGGTGGCCGAAGGGGTGGAGACGCAAGCGCAGCTGCAGTATCTGCAGCAGCACGGCTGCGACGAATACCAGGGCTTTTTTTCAGCTCGCCAGGGAGCGCTCTAAAGCCCGGATTCCATGAGGCCGTGGCTTTCATCGTAGAGGCGGATGCGCGCCAGCACCTGGCCGTGGTCGGAGGCTTCCGGCAGCGCCAGGTCGAGGTGGTCGTTCAGGTAGATCACATCCACCACTTCGCCGATGGCGCCGGGCAGCGCGCCGTTGAATTCTTCCGACACCAGGATGTGGTCGATGGTCGAATAGTGGCCCTCGTGCACGCTGGAGAAGCCGAGGTGGCGCGCATGGTCGGCCCGGCGCTGCACCTGGCTGGCATCGTACAGGCGGTCGCCGAGCGGGGTGCCGGCGCCCAGGACGATGCTGGTGGTGACCGAATCGGCGACGTCGTTGAAGTCGCCCAGCACCACGCGCGCACGCCGGTTGGCGCGGCCCATTTCGGTCAGCAGCACGCGCAGGGCGGCGGCCTCGGTGCCGCGCCGGATCAGCGAGCGCAGGCAGGCGAGGGCGTACAGGGCGGGGTCTTCGCCGGTGTCGCCGGTGCGGTAGTCGGGGCGGCGCGACTTCAAATGCACCACCACCACGTCGACCGACACGTCGGCCGAGACGGTGACGACGGCATGCAGCGGCGCCCGGGTGAAGCGGGCGGCATCGCGGCTGCCCGGCGGCAGTTCGATCCCGCGCGGAAAGTCAACCATTGCCTGCATCGACTCCGCCTGCCTGGCGAGCGGCAGGCGCGAGACCAGGGCCACGCTCGGCGTCAGGCGCAGCGCGGCCGGGTCCGGGTTGAAGCCGAGGTGGAAAGCTTCGCGATAGCGCGCGGTGCGCGCCAGTACTTCCTTTAGCGTTGCCTGCGAAAAGATCTCCTGGAAGCCGATGACGTCGGCATCGAGCAGGTCGAGCTGGTGCGCCGTCCAGTTCAGCTTGGCCTCGTATTCGGCCTCTGTCGTGGGCTGCAGGTTGTCGTACAGCTTGACGCCGGGCGGGGCCAGGTTGCATACGTTAAAGGTGGCAAAGCGTATTTCTTGCTGCATAATAGAAACCCTTTATTCCAGTGTTTAGCGTATCACGCATGGCAAAGAAAGAGCACGTGTCCGAGACACCCGCCACCGGGTTGCTGCGCAAGGAAGGCGTGGCTTTTACCGAGCATCCGTATGCCTATGAAGAACATGGGGGCACCGCCGTTTCCTCCCAGGCACTCGGGGTAGCCGAACATGCGGTCGTCAAGACGCTGGTGATGCAGGACGAGGCGGCCCGGCCCCTGATCGTGCTGATGCACGGCGACCGCAAGGTGTCGACCAAGGAACTGGCGCGCCAGATCGGCTGCAAGAAGGTCGAACCCTGCAAGCCGGACGTGGCCCAGCGCCACTCGGGCTACATGATTGGCGGCACCTCGCCCTTCGGCACGCGCAAGGCGCTGCCGGTATATGTCGAGGAATCGATCCTGGAGATCGACAAAATCTACATCAACGGCGGCCGGCGCGGCTACCTGGTCGGCATCGCTCCCGGCGTGCTGGTCGAGGTGCTTGGCGCCCGACCGGTGCGCTGCGCCCTGGCCGACTGAAGGTCTGCTCCTGGCTTCTGGCGCTATCTTCCCTCCCTGCGCTGGTGTATATTCACGAGCCCGCCAGAGGGACATAACAGAGAGACAAGAATATGAACACCGTGCTTTTCACCATTGCCGCCTATTTGATCGGCTCGATTTCCTTTGCCGTCGTGATGAGCCGCGTGTTCGGCCTGTCCGACCCGCGCACCTACGGCTCGAAGAACCCGGGCGCGACCAATGTGCTGCGCAGCGGCAGCAAGAAGGCGGCCATCGCAACCCTGGTCGGCGACGGCGCCAAGGGCTGGCTGGCGGTGTGGCTGGCGATCAAGGTCGGTCCGCAATACGGCATTGACGACGCCGGCGTGGCGCTGGTCGCGATCGCCGTTTTCCTGGGCCACCTGTGGCCGGTATTCTTCCGCTTCGTCGGCGGCAAGGGCGTGGCCACCGCGCTCGGCGTGCTGCTCGGCCTGAACGTCTGGCTCGGCCTGGCAACGCTGGTGACCTGGGTGGTCGTGGCTTACGCGTTCCGCTATTCGTCGCTGGCCGCACTGGTCGCCGCGATCTTCGCCCCGTTCTACTACGGCCTGCTGTTCGGCGTGGACGAGATCCTGTTCGCCGTCCTCGCCATGTGCGCGCTGCTGATATGGCGCCACAGCGCCAACATCGGCAATCTCATCGCCGGCAAGGAATCGCGCATCGGCAGCAAAGCCAACGGCGCTAAAAAGAAGTAGGGTGGGCGGCTCGTAATTCAGGCCCCCAGCCTGAATTACCGCACGCGTTCAACCAGCTCAAGAATAGCCGCGCAATGGCCCTGGTTGATTCTTCTCCAAGCACCCCCACATACCGCCAAAGCCCGCGCACCCTGCGCCGGCATTCCCATGGAAGGCGGTGCCCCTGTGAGCAAACAATTGCGGATTGATTTCGTGTCGGACGTGTCGTGCCCGTGGTGCGTGATCGGCCTCAAATCGCTGGAGCAGGCGCTCGAACGCGTCGCCCCCGATGTCGTCGCCGAGCTCCATTTCCAGCCCTTCGAACTGAACCCCAAGATGGGTCCCGAAGGCCAGGACATCGTCGAGCACATCACCGAAAAATACGGCGCGACGCTCGAGCAGCAGATCGCCTCGCGCGAGATGATCCGCCAGCGCGGCGAAGCGGCCGGCTTCACCTTCGACATGGCCCGCCGCGGCCGCATCTATAACACCTTCGACGCCCATCGCCTGCTGCACTGGGCCGAGACCCAGGGCCGCCAGCATGCGCTGAAACTGGCCCTGTTCGAAGCCTATTTCACCCAGGCCGAAGACCCGAGTTCGCGCGAGCTGCTGGTGCGCGTGGCGGGCCAGGTCGGCCTCGACACGGCCGAAGCCCAACGCATCCTCGAGAGCGGCGAGTACGCCGACGACGTGCGCGCGGCAGAACAGTTCTTCCAGCGCGCCGGCATCAACGCGGTGCCGGCCGTCGTCATCAACGGGCGCCACCTGATCTCGGGCGGCCAGCCGCCGGAAGTGTTCGAGCGGGCGCTGCGCGAGATCGCGGCGCAGGGCGAATCGCCGTCGATGTGATCGGGTAGGGTGGGCATCCCGTGCCCACGCGGGATGCTGCACTCAGCTATCCGACCCCGGCAGCAAATCCAGCACCACCGGCTGGTGGTCCGAAGCCGCCGTCTCGGACTGCACCTCGACCGCCGCCACGCGCGGCACCAGGTCTTCGGTCACGAAAAAATAATCGTAGCAGTCCGGCCTGGCGGGCCAGGGATAGCCATGCAGCCCGGTGGTGGGCGCGTGGCCCTGACCGGGGTGGCAGGCGCTCCAGGCGTCGACCAGGCCAAGGGCGCCGTCAATACCCGGCGCCAGCCAGGCCTGGTAGTCGTCGGCGCCGGGCGCCATGTTGAAATCGCCGCAGTACACCGCCGACGCGGGCCGCAGGCCGAGCTGGAAGGGCGGATCGAGTTCGGGGTCGAGCGCGAAGCCCTGCGCACGCGTACAGGCTTCGGCATGCAGTTCCCTCAGCCTGCGTACCTGGGCCATCCTTTGCAGCGGCGAATAGTATTCCAGGTGCGTGGTCACCAGGCGCAGCTTGGCGCCGGGCGCATCGAGCACGACTTCGGTCGCGCCGCGCGGCATGCCCGGCGGGCTGCCTGGCTCGAGCGGCCAGGGCAGCATGTGGCGCTGCGCCTGGGTGATGCGGTATTTCGAGAGGATCAGGTTGCCAAACAGGCGGGGGACATTGTTGCGGTAGATCTCGCTGGGCGCGTGCTCGATCGCGTGGTAACCGCCAAACGCGCCTGCCAGTTGCTTGAACTGGTTGGCGCTCGCGCTGCCTTCGAGTTCCGGGTGATTCGCCGCCACTTCCTGCAGGCAGATAACGTCGGGGTTCAGTCTGCGCAGCACGTCGATGATAGCGTGGATGCGGATGCGCCCGTCCTTCCCACAGCCCCAGTGAATGTTCCAACTAACAACCCGCATGTAGGCCTCCGAAAACTGAACCGCCCGATATTGCCACCGTTTGGCACGCTGCGGTCACACGGTAGGATCGGTGTCAGCCTTGCAAGTTCACACCTGCCGTGCGCCGATCCTTACGCCGCTTCCAGCTCGTCGAGCGGCCAGCGCGGGCGTACATTGAAGGCGTAATCGCGGGTGGCGAGCGCTGGATTCTTTTGCAGGCGCAGGGCGCCGGCGAACGCGATCATGGCGCCGTTATCGGTGCAGAACTCGAGCTCCGGATAGAACACGCGGAACTTGCGCTTGTCGGCCGCCGCATTGAGCGAAGCGCGCAGCTGCGCGTTGGCGCCGACGCCGCCGGCGATCACGAGGCGTTTCAGTCCCGTGTGGCGCAGCGCGTTGACGCATTTTGCGGTGAGCACGTCGACGATCGCATCGACGAAGCCGCGCGCGATGTTCGCCTTGTCCTGCTCGCAGATGTTGGCGATCACCTTCTCTTCGTGGTTCTTCACCACCGTGAGCACGGCCGTTTTCAGGCCCGAAAAGCTGAAATTGAAATCCTTCGAATGCAGCATCGGGCGCGGCAGGGTGTAGGCGGCAGGGTCGCCGAATTCGGCCAGGCGCGAGATCGCCGGTCCGCCCGGATAGCCCAGGCCGAGCAGCTTGGCCGACTTGTCGAAGGCTTCGCCGGCGGCGTCGTCCAGGGTTTCGCCAAGCAGCGTGTAGCGGCCGACGCCGTCGACCCGCATCAGCTGGGTGTGCCCGCCCGACACCAGCAGGGCGATGAACGGAAAGCCCGGGCGATCCGCGGCCAGCAGCGGCGACAGCAGGTGCCCTTCCAGGTGATGCACGCCCAGCACCGGCTTGTCGAGCGCCAGCGCCAGGCTGCAGGCGACCGAGGAGCCGACCAGCAGCGCGCCGGCCAGGCCGGGACCCTGGGTGTAGGCAATGGCGTCGATGTCGGACTTGTCGATGCCGGCCCGGGCCAGGGTTTGCTCGAGCAGGGGCAGGGCGCGCCGGATATGGTCGCGCGAGGCGAGTTCGGGCACCACGCCGCCGTACTCCTCGTGCATCGCAACCTGCGAATGCAGGGCATGGGACAGCAGGCCGCGCTCGGTATCGTACAGAGCCAGGCCGGTTTCATCGCAGGAGGATTCGACGCCGAGAACAATCATGGGAAATAAAGAAGGGGAAAGCGGAAGAGGGCATTGTAAAGCAGTATAAAAAATGGCGGCCAGCGCCGCCATTTCCTCACCACGAACAGCAGGCGGATGTCACGGACGCTGCATCAGCTCGCGGTGCGCATTGCGCAGCATCGTCGCCGTATCTTCCCAGGCGATGCAGCCATCGGTCACCGAGCAGCCGTACTTCAGCTGGGTCAGGTCCGCGGGGATCGGCTGGTTGCCGCTGACGATGTTCGACTCGATCATCACGCCCACCAGCGAACGGTTGCCATGCTTGATCTGCTGGATCACGTCCGACATCACCAGCGGCTGCAGCTCGGGCTTCTTATAGCTGTTGGCGTGCGAGCAGTCGACCACCAGGTTGGCCGGCAATCCGGCTTTCGTCAGGGCCTGTTCGGCGATGGTGACGGAGACCGAATCGTAGTTCGGACGGTCGCCGCCGCCGCGCAGCACGACATGGCCATACGCGTTGCCGCGCGTGCGCACGATCGACACCGCCCCCTTGTCGTTGATACCCAAAAACGCATGCGGGTTGGCCGACGACAGTACCGCATTGATCGCGATGCTGATGTCGCCGTCGGTGCCGTTCTTGAAGCCGACCGGCGTCGACAGGCCCGAGGACATTTCGCGGTGGGTCTGCGATTCGGTGGTGCGCGCACCGATCGCGGTCCAGGCAATCAGGTCGCCCAGGTATTGCGGCGAGATCGGGTCGAGCGCCTCGGTGGCGGTCGGCAGGCCCAGTTCGCAGACGTCGATCAGGAACTGGCGCGCGCGCTGCATGCCGACGTCGACCTGGAACGAATCGTCCATGAACGGATCGTTGATATAGCCCTTCCAGCCGGTGGTGGTGCGCGGCTTCTCGAAGTACACGCGCATCACCAGCAGCATCGTCTCGGCCACCTCCTCCTGCAGCTGCTTCAGGCGGCGCGCGTAATCGAGGCCGGCTTCGGGGTCGTGGATCGAGCACGGCCCGACGACCACGAACATGCGCTTGTCCTTGCGGTCGAGGATGTCGCGTAGGGAGGCGCGGCCGGCCATCACGTTGGTGAACGCGAGTTCGGACAGCGGCAGCCTGGCGTGCAGCTCGCTTGGCGTAGGCATTTTGCCAAACGAGGTAACGTTGGTATTTTCGATATCGGGGGTGATCTGCATGGGGCGGTCCGTGGGCTGGGTCTGATCGATGAGTGTAGCGCCATTTGTGCTGCCTTGCACCATTCCCTGTCAAAATCCCCGATGTCGGCCAGGGGCTGGCCGGTGTAAGCTTATGCCATGCATAACCAGATCCCACCCCCATCCGAATCGGCATTACCCTCCTTCCCCGCGGCCGCCTACATCAAGGAGATCGGCCGTGGCGTCAAGGGTGCGCGCAGCATGTCGCGCGCCGATGCCGCCCTGCTGTATGCAGCGATGCTCGAAGGCCGCGTGTCCGACCTCGAACTGGGCGCGATCCTGCTCGCCATGCGCATCAAGGGCGAGTCCGTCGACGAGCTGGCTGGCTTCATGGAGGCGGCCGAAGCCTCGTTCGCGCCCCTGCCGAGCCCCCCGGGCGATTACGCGCCGGTGCTCATCCCGAGCTACAACGGCGCCCGTAAATTGGCCAACCTGACGCCGCTGCTGGCGCTGCTGCTGGCGCGCGAAGGTGTGCCGACCCTGGTGCATGGGGTGCAGGCCGATCCGGGACGCGTCACCAGCGCCGAGATCCTGGCTGAAATGGGCCTGGCGCCGGCCGCCACCAGCGTCGACCTGGCCGATGCCTTCGCCGCGCGCCGCCCCGCCTTCATGCCGATCGAGACGCTTGCGCCGCGTTTGGCCTGGATGCTGTCGCTGCGGCGTATCCTCGGCGTGCGCAATTCCACGCATACCCTGGTCAAGATCCTGCAACCCTTCGAAGGCGCCGCCCTGCGGCTGGTCTCCTACACCCACCCGGAATACCTGCAGACGCTGGGCGAATATTTCACTACGGACGCGCCGCGCGACAGGGGCGACGCCTTCCTGATGCGCGGCACCGAAGGCGAAACCGTGGCCAACCCGCACCGCGCCCAGCAGATCGACTGGTTCCACCATGGGCAGCGCACCCTGCTGGTCGAGCGCGACGCCCCGGCCGATGCCCTGGCACAGGTACCCGAGGCGCGCGACGCAGCGGCAACGGCTGCCTGGATAGCGGGCGCCCTGCGCGGCGAGCTGCCCGTGCCGCCTTCAATCCTGGCGCAGGTGGCTGCTTGCGTAAAAGCGGCGCGCGCTCTGCGCGCCTGAACGACATCGGCATACGGGCGTCGGCGAACGCCCGGCCTTTCCTCTCCTGCCGCCCATTCGCGGGCAACGCATCCTCTTTTAGCCCAGCAACGTTTGCTTTTGCGCAAACGGCTCCGTCTTGTCCATGGGAATAATGATCTTTGGCAAAAAGCCGCAACTTGCTTTATTGCACTATGGAAAAACGATACCGCAAGGCAACGAGATTGGTGTCCACACCAACATCAACGCGTTCGGTGGCTTGATCAGACAAGTCCGGCTTCACGGGCCGGTCCTCCAAAAATTTCAAGGATGACTAGCATGACCAAGAACACCCGCTTCACTTCGCATGGTTTCCGCCTGGCCGTCCTGGCGCTGGCAATCGCCGGGTCCGGTAGCGCCATGGCTGCGACCACCACCGCCAGCGCCACCGGCACCATCATCTCGCCAATCAACATCACCAAGGCCGTTGATCTGGTCTTCGGCAACCTCGCCCCGAGCGCCGCGGCTGGCACGGTCACGCTGACACCGGGCGGAGGCCTGACCGCAGACGCCAACGTGACTATCATTGCCGGCGTGGCGCCCGCCGCAGCGCGGTTTGACGTCAGCGGCCAGGCCGGCCTGGGCTATTCGATCAGCGTCACCGGAGGTCCGTTGACCAGCGGCGGGAACTCGATGACGTTCACCCCGGTGAGCGACCTGACCGGCGGTACGATCACCAGCGGTAACGTGACTGCGGGCATGCTGTCCGCTGGCGGCACCCAGAGCATCTTCGTCGGTGGCGTGCTGAGTGTCGGCGCCACCCAGGCGCCCGGCAGCTACACCGGCACCATCACGGCACTGGTCAACTACAACTAAGAGCCCGGGTAGCGGCGCAAGCCGTTATTGAACATGCTGGTATTTCGCTGCCGTTCCTCCAGGTTCGCACGCATCGCGAGCATCGCCATCCTGGCGATGCTCGCGCTTCCCGTGCGCGATGCGCTCGCCCAGCAGGTTGTCGTGCTGAGCAATACCCGGGGCCTCGATTTCGGCCGCTTCGTCGCCGCCAGCGGCGGCACCATTGTGCTGAGCCCCGCCGGCCTGCGTTCGCGTACCGGTGGCGTGGTGCTGCTCAATTCCCCGAATGCCGGGCAGGCTGTGTTCAATGTCAACAAGAGCGCCAATGGCAGCAATAACAGGGCTGTCATCGTGACCCTGCCCGCCAACGGCAGTATCCGCCTGACCAGCGGCGCCAACAGCATGGCGATCGGCAGCTTCACGCGCACTCCCGCCACGACGACCATCACGATCCCGAACGGCGGCACGATCCTTTCGGTCGGCGCAACGCTCACCGTGGCGCCCAACCAGGCGCCGGGTAGCTATACCGGCTCCTTCCCCGTGACCGTCAATTACCAGTAATCAGCGCAAGGACAATTTTATGGCTTACTTCCCGTTCGCACCCGTTTCCGCCGCACGCCTGGTGCGGGGCTGCGTGCTTGCCGCGCTGCTGCTGGCGCCCTTCCTGCCGGCGCGTGCGGACCTGATGCTGCACCCGACGCGCATCGTGTTCGACAAGAGCGCGCGTGCCGCCCAGATCGAGCTGATCAACAAGGGCAGCAAGCCGGCCAGCTACCGGATCTCGCTGGTGAACCGCCGCATGACCGAGCTTGGCCAGTTCGAGACGGCCGACAGCGCGCAGGACGGCGAGTGCTTCGCCGACGAGATGCTGCGCTATTCGCCGCGCCAGGTCACCCTGCAACCGGGAACGGCCCAGACCGTGCGCGTGATGTTGCGCAAACCGGCCGAGCTGGCCGACGGCGAGTACCGTTCGCACCTGCAGTTCGACAAGCTGCCCGATGTCGAGGGCAATGCCAGCATCGAGAACCAGGGCGCCGGCGCCGGCGGCATCGGCGTGGTGATGAACGCCCTGGTGGGCGCGTCGGTCCCGATCATTGTGCGTCATGGCGCCGTGGACGCCGGCGTCAAGCTGGCGGAGCTGGCCTTGAGCCGGGACGAGGCCAAGCGCCCGATGCTTGCGCTGCAATTCCAGCGCGAGGGCGCCAGCTCGGTATATGGCGATGTCAGCGTCGTCTTCACACCCAGGAATGGCAAGCCTTCGGTCCTGGCGCAGATAGGCGGCATCGCCGTCTACACGCCGAACCGCGTGCGCAAGGCAACGCTGCCTCTGCAGCTGCCTGCCGGCCTGGCGCTGGCCGCAGGCACGCTCGAGGTCAGCTACCGCGACCGGCCCGAGGCCGGCGGCAAGCTGCTGGCGCAGGCCAGCCTGAACCTGCCGTGAGGGCGCCCGGGCGGCTGCCCGGCTGCCAGGCGCCAATTGCCTAGGCCCTTATCCGGTGGGCCAGGCGCATACGGGATCGATGCATCGATGTCGCACGGGCTTGCTGCTCGCGGCGCTGGTCGTGCTGCCCGCGACGCTGGCGCCGCTGCAGCCGGCAGCAGCGGCAACGGCGCAAAATAACGAAGCCAACCTGGTGTTGCTGGAGGTGCGCATCGGCAGCCAGCTGCTGTCCGAGGGCGTCACGGCTTACGAGATCGGACGCGACGTCTACCTGCCGCTGGGCGAGATCGCGCGCCTGCTGACCCTGGCCATCCGGGTGGCGCCCGGTGAAGGCCGCGCCAGCGGCTACATCCTCACCGAAGAGCGCGGTTTCAGCCTCGATGTGCAGGCGGGCGCGCTCGACATCGCCGGCCGCCGCGAAGCCTTCGAGCCGTCGCAAGTCAAGCTGGAAGGGGGCGAGGTCTTCGTCGCCAGCCGGGTGCTGGCGCGCTGGCTGCCGGTCGATTTCGACCTCGACTTGTCCAACCTGGCCTTGAAGGTGCGCCCGCGCGAACAGTTGCCGCTGCAGGCGCGCCTGGCGCGGCGCGAGCGCGGCAGCCTGCCCGGTGCCCGCGGCGGCTATCTCGATCCCGGCTATCCGCGCCTGGCCACGCCCTACCGCCTGGCCGACCTGCCTTTCGTCGACCAGACGCTCGGCCTGGCCGCGAACCGGCGCAATGGGCGGCGCCAGAGCGAGGCGTCCTACACCGCCTACCTGACCACCGATCTGCTGGGGATGGAGGCGGCGCTGTATGCCAGCCGCGACCGCAACGAGCACGATCTGTCGTCCGGGCTGCGCCTGACGCTCGGACGCAACGATCCGGATGGCGGCCTGCTCGGTCCCCTGAAGGCGCGCAGCGCGCTGTTCGGCAGCGTGCCGGTTCCCGGTGTGGCCAACATCTCGAGCAGCAGCCCGACCGGCAACGGCATCGCGCTCAGCAACCGCCCGCTGGACCAGCCGACCAGCTTTGACCGCCACACGCTGCAGGGCGACTTGCCGCCGGGCTGGGATGTCGAGCTGTACTACAACGAGGCCCTGGTCGGCGTCCAGCAGTCGCGCCCGGACGGAAAATACAGCTTCGAGGACCAGCCCCTGGCCTACGGGCCGAACGAATTCCGGCTGGTGTTCCACGGGCCGCTCGGACAGATGCGCGTCGAGCGCCAGTCCTTCCTGCTCGAACAGTCGGCGCTGCCGCGCGGCGCCTTGTTCTATGACCTGGCCGCACACCGCGACCAGGACGGGCGCCAGCGCGCGCTGGCCCAGTTCGAGTGGGGCGCGAGCGAACACCTGAACCTGACCGCCGGCTGGCAGCGCCTGCCGCTGTTCGACACCACGCGCAGCTATGCCAGCCTGGGCCTGCGCAGCTATTGGAAAAACGTCATCCTGACCGCCGATACGCTCAAGGCCGACGACGGCGGCAAGCTCGCTGAAGTGGGCGTGAAAACGCGGTCCGGCAACATCGCGCTGTCGGCCAGCCGCGCCCGCCTGGACGGCTTCAGCAGCGACTTCTTCGCGGCCACGGGCGACCGCGTGCGCACCCGCGACGAGCTGCGCGCCGAAGGCGTGCTGGCGCTGGGCGGCGCCGGCTTCTTTCCGCTGTCGCTCCAGCTCCGGCGCGACGTGCTGGCCTCGGGCGCGGAGCAGCGCGAAGTGCAAGGGCGGGTATCGGCCTATCGCCACAGCACCGCGGTCAGCAATGCGCTGCGCTGGCAGTCGCTGGGCGGCGCCGAGCGGGCCGAAGGCTTGCTGCAAGTGAGCCGCAGGGTGGCCGGCATCGGCATCACAAGCCAGCTGCAATACACGCTCAAGCCCGACACCGCAGTGAGCAGTGCGGTTGTGTCGGCCGACTGGTACCTGCTTGACGGCTACATGCTGAACCTGGGCGTGACGCGCATGTTCCACGAGCGCGAACTGCGCGCCACCGGGTCGCTCAACAAAAGCCTGGGCAGTTTCGGCCTCGGCGTCAGCGGTTTTTATTCGAACCACGGCGATTACGGCGCCGGCGTGCAGCTATTCATGGCGATGGGGCTGGAGCCACGCGGCAGGCGCCTGCTGCGCGAAGCCCAGCCGATGGCGAACGTGGGCGCGGCGTCGATCCGCGTCTTCCTCGACAAGAACCTGAATGGCGCCATGGACGAGGGCGAGGAGGGCATTCCCGGCGCCGGCTTCACGGTCAACGGCGCCAATTACGGCGTGCGCACCGACGCCGGCGGCCTGGCATGGCTGCCGCGCCTGCCGGCCAGCCAGCACACCGACATCGGCATTGACCCCGACACGCTCGAGGACCCGCAGTGGCAAGCCCAGCTGCGCGGGGTGCGCATCGTGCCGCGCCCGGGCAAGGTCAGCCAGGTGGATTTCGCCGTCAGCGTGACCGGCGAAGTCGATGGCACGACTTACCTGCTGGCCAAGGGGACACGGCGGCCGATCGGCGACCTGCAGCTCGAACTGGTCGACGCGTCGCGCAAGGTGGTCTCGACCATCGCCAGCGCCGCCGACGGCTATTACGTCATGACCGGTATCTTCCCCGGCGAGTATTTCCTGCGCATCGCGCCGGACCAGCTCAAGCGCCTCGGCTTGCAGGACACCGGCATGCACATCATCAAGATCGGGGTCGACGGCACCGTGCTCAACGGCCGTGACCTCGACGTGCGGGGTGCCGACGGCGCTTGAATGCCGGGTTTGCGTTTACAATGGCCGGTTTCGCGCAACGCGGATCACGGATCACGGAACACGGCGGGCAGGCATGGCAAAACAATTCGATGTAGCGGTAATCGGCGCGGGCGCGGCCGGCATGATGTGCGCGGCCGTGGCCGCCGGGCGGGGCAAGCGCGTGGTCCTGATCGACCATGCCGAGAAGCTGGCCGAAAAGATCCGCATCTCCGGCGGCGGGCGCTGCAACTTCACCAATATGAACGCCGGGCCGGCAAACTTTCTGTCCGAGAACCCGCATTTCTGCAAAAGCGCGCTGTCGCGCTACACGGCGCAGGACTTCCTGGCGCTGGTCAAGAAATACCGCATCGGCCACCACGAAAAGCACCGCGGCCAGTTGTTCTGCAACGATTCGAGCGAACAGATCATCGCCATGCTCAAGGCCGAGTGCGCCGCGGGCGAGGTCAACTGGCGCATGCCATGCAAGGTGCTGTCGGTCGCGAAAGCAGGCGAGGGCTTCGTTCTTGCCACCGACCATGGCGACATCGAAGCGGCCAGCGTGGTGGTGGCCACCGGCGGCCTGTCGATCCCGAAGATCGGCGCGACCGACCTCGGCTACCGGCTCGCCACCCAGTTCGGCCTGCCCCTGGTCGAGCCGCGTCCCGGCCTGGTGCCGCTGACCTTCGACGGCCCCAGTTGGGCGCCATTCGCACCACTGGCCGGCATTGCGCTGGAAGTGGAGGTGTCCACGGGCAGCGGCAAGGGAAAAACCGCCAAGCGCGGCCTGTTCCGCGAAGACCTGCTGTTCACCCACCGCGGCCTGTCGGGCCCGGCCATCCTGCAGATTTCCAGCTACTGGCAGCCCGGCACGCCGATCGTGATCAACCTGTTGCCGGAACTCGAGGTCGCTGAAGAACTGATCGGCGCGAAAACCACCGTCAAGAAGCAGCTCGGCAACGTGCTGTCGGCCTGGCTGCCGGCGCGCCTGGTCGAGGGCCTGCTGCTGGCCAACGGCTTCACGCCAGAGTCCCGCCTGGCCGACATGCCCGACGCCAAGCTGCGCCAGCTGGGCGATGCCATCAACCGCTGGGCCATCGTGCCGACCGGCTCCGAAGGCTACCGCAAGGCCGAAGTCACGCTCGGCGGCGTCGACACGCGCGCGCTGTCCCAGCAAACGATGATGGCCAGGGACGTGCCGGGCCTGTACTTCATCGGCGAAACGGTGGACGTTACCGGCTGGCTAGGCGGGTATAATTTCCAGTGGGCCTGGGCTTCAGGCTTCGTCGCCGGAGAGAGTGTTTAGAGGTTTTTTCCTCCTGCAAACTCCTGTGTCAATTTCATCACACGCCCGTAATCTCTTCCACTGCTTGTCAAAAGCTGCTAGAATTTCGTTCTTCCCTAAATCCAACACGGTTTGATTTTTACATGACCACTATCCGCCTTAAAGAAAACGAGCCGTTCGAAGTCGCTATGCGTCGCTTCAAGCGTACTATCGAAAAAACCGGTCTTCTGACTGAACTGCGCGCACGCGAGTTCTACGAAAAGCCAACTGCAGAGCGTAAGCGCAAGCTTGCCGCTGCCGTGAAGCGCCACTACAAGCGCATCCGCAGCCAGCAACTGCCAAAGAAACTGTACTAAGACTGTCCAGCCGGCTTGCACCGGTGACAGAGCAAAAGGCTCGTCCCGGCAGCCGCTAGGAAGTCCTGTGAACCCGCCCTGGTTGTTACCCCGGCGGGTTTTGTTGTTTGTATCCATCCATTCGGAGATGCCATGAGCCTGAAAGAACAAATCACGAACGACATGAAAGCGGCGATGCGGGCCAAGGAAGCCGGCAAGCTGAACACGATCCGCCTGATCCTGGCCGACATCAAGCGCAAGGAAGTCGACGAGCAGATCGAACTGGACGACCAGCAGACTGTCGCCATCGTCGAAAAGATGATCAAGCAGCGCAAGGATTCGATCACCCAGTTCGAAGCCGGTAACCGCCAGGACCTGGCCGATATCGAAAAAGCCGAGCTCGAAGTGCTGGCAAACTACATGCCTGCGGGGCTGTCGGACGACGAGATCGCGGCGGAAGTTGCCGCTGCCGTCACGGCGTCCGGCGCCGCCGGCCCGCAGGACATGGGCAAGGTCATGGCCATCGTCAAGCCGAAGCTGGCTGGCCGCGCCGACATGACCGTGGTCTCGACCCTGGTCAAGAAAGCACTATCCGGCGCTTGACGAGACACCTGAGGCAACAACGAAAAGCCGTTTGACCCCATGATTGTTGTAGATCAACTTTGCAGCGAACGCTGCGGTATAGTCTGACCTTAGACAAACACTGTACAAGCAACGTGATCCCGCAATCATTTATTACCGATCTGCTCAACCGTGTCGACATCGTCGACGTGGTTGGGCGCTACGTCCAGCTGAAAAAGGGCGGCGCCAATTACATGGGGCTGTGTCCGTTTCACAGCGAAAAATCCCCCAGCTTCACCGTCAGCCCCACCAAGCAGTTTTATCACTGCTTCGGCTGCGGCGCGCATGGCACCTCGATCGGTTTCCTGATCGAATACTCGGGCATGGGTTTCGTCGAAGCGGTCAAGGACCTGGCCCAGGGCGTGGGCATGGTCGTGCCCGAAGCCGACGACAAGATTCCGCCCCAGCAGCGCGCCGCCCAGCAGGCGCAGTCGCAATCGATGACGGAAGCGCTGAGCCAGGCCTGCGATTACTACCGCGCCCAGCTCAAATCCGCACCGAACGCCATCGACTACCTGAAGAAACGTGGATTGACCGGCGAAGTGGCAGCCCGCTTCGGCATGGGTTACGCGCCCTCCGGCTGGGACAACCTGCGCACGGTCTTCCCCGACTACGACGCGCTGGCGCTGGTGGAATCGGGCCTGGTCATCGACAAGGTCGACGAGGACGGCGGCAACAAGAAGCGCTACGACCGCTTCCGCGAACGCATCATGTTCCCGATCCGTAACACGAAAGGGCAGGTGATCGGCTTCGGCGGGCGCGTGCTCGACAGTGGTGAACCAAAATACCTGAACTCGCCGGAAACCCCGCTGTTCCAGAAGGGACTCGAGCTCTACGGTCTGTTCGAAGCGCGCCAGGCCATCCGCGACGCCGGCTATGTGCTGGTGACCGAAGGCTATATGGACGTCGTCGCCCTGGCCCAGCTCGGCTTCCCGCAAGCGGTTGCCACGCTCGGTACCGCCTGCACCAGTACCCACGTGCAAAAGCTGCTGCGCCAGACCGACAACGTCATCTTCAGCTTCGACGGCGATAAAGCCGGGCGCCGCGCCGCACGGCGCGCACTTGATGCATGCTTGCCGCAGGTCAGCGACAACAAGACCATCCAGTTCCTGTTCCTGCCGCAAGACCACGACCCCGACAGCTTCGTGCGCGAGTTCGGCGGTGATGCTTTCGCGCAGGAAATCAACGACGCCATGCCGCTGTCGCAATTCCTGCTGCGCGAAGTGACCGCCGAGCATGACCTGTCGACACCGGAAGGGCGCGCCCGCGTGCAGTTCGATGCCAAGCCGCTGCTGCAATCGATGACGCCCACCAGCCTGCGCCTGCAGATCGTGCGGGGTCTTGCCAGCCTGACCGAATCGACGCCGGCCGAAATCGAAAGCCTGTTCGAGCTGTCCAAGCCGGTATCGGTGGCAAAACGGGCGCCGCCGCGCCAGGGCCGGCCGGAGCCGGTGGGGCTGCCCTTGCAGATCGAACGTATTCTGGTTGCGCATCCAGCGCTGTCCCTGAACCTGGACGAGGCGGCGCTGCAAGCGCTCGATTATCTCGGCCAGGAATCGGCGGACGCCTTGCGTTACCTTATTGGCATGGCGCAAGCACTTGGCGAGTACGGCAACTTTGCTGCCTTGTCCGAACAATTGAAAGAGGGCAGCGGCGCCTACGACGAAATCATCGCCAGGATCGCGTCGGAGCCGGAATCGGATGCCGACGCCGAACGAATCGTACTTGCCGGTGCTGTGAGGCAAATCAAGAAAAATGCCTTGGATGAGGAGTTAAAACAGTTGTTTTCGAAGGGCCTGGCCCCAGATCAGGTAAGCACTCGCTATCGCGAGATCACGGCCCAGCAGCAGGTCTTGGCGCGTGAAGAGGCAGAGTCGGCAGCAGTGCGTTAGGCCCCTGTTGTGAAAGCAACAAGTGCCCTGTGTTCGACTGGAAAAAGTAGGGGTGCGTGCTATAATAAAACGCTAACTATTGCAACCTTTGAAATGACTTTCATGTCCAAAGGGTCGGGGAGTTTCAGTTAGCGCAGCAGTGTTGTACGCTGTATGCAGCGTGATGTAAGGTAACAAAACTTTATCTTTAACCATCGTAAAGTTAGTCGTTGTGACATCGAAAGCGCCTGTGCCAACCAAGAAACCCGAACCCATCGTGGCTGCCAAAACCACCAGAATGTCCGCCAAGGCGGACAATGCACAAGACAAGGCGGAAGTTCGCACCGCGGGCACCGCGCCACTCGTTAACCAGACCACCGATGCGGCCACGCTGGCCGCCATCGATACCTCGGGCTACGTGTTGCCATCCGTGAAGGTACCGGGGCGGCGCGGGCGCAAGCCGAAGGAATTCACGCCCGAGAACGAAGAAGTCGCTGCCCTCAACGCCGTCGAACGCGCCGAACTGAAAGCCGTCGACAAGGCCAAGGCCAAGGACCGCAAGGCCAAGGAAAAGGCTCTGCTGAAAGACGCGTTCTCGGCCGACACCGAAGCGAGCGAAGAAGAAATCGAGACCCGGCGCCAGAAGCTCAAGGCGCTGATCAAGTCCGGCAAGGAGCGCGGTTTCCTGACCTATGCGGAAATCAACGATCACTTGCCGGAGAACATCGTCGATCCGGAAGCGATCGAAGGCATCATCGGCACCTTCAACGACATGGGCATTGCCGTGTACGAGCACGCGCCCGATGCCGAAACGCTGTTGCTGTCCGACAATGTCGCCACCGTCACCAGCGATGACGAAGCCGAAGCCGCCGCCGAGGCCGCGCTGTCCACCGTCGACTCCGACTTCGGCCGCACGACCGATCCGGTGCGCATGTACATGCGCGAGATGGGTTCGGTCGAACTGCTGACCCGCGAAGGCGAAATCGAAATCGCCAAGCGCATCGAGGATGGCCTGCGCGACATGATCCAGGCCATTTCCGCCTGCCCGGTCACGATCGCCGAAATTATCTCCGCCTCCAAGCGCATCGCCGCCGACGAAATCAAGATCGACGAAATCGTCGACGGCCTGGTCGACGAAGACGGCGCCGAAGAGACCCCGGTCGCCGCCATCGTCCCGAGCGCCGAGGGCGACGAAGAAGACGAGGAAGACGAAACCGCCGAGGAAGAGGGCGAAGAGGAAGAAGCCGCCGCCAGCACCGGCGCGGCCGGCTATTCGGCTGAGCAGCTGGAAGCGCTGAAGCTGTCCGCCCTCGAAAAATTCGGCACCATCGAGTCGCAGTTCGACAAGATGCGCAAGGCCTACGAAAAAGACGGCTACAACTCGAAAGCCTACGTCAAGGCCCAGGAAACGATCTCCAGCGAACTGCTCGGCATCCGTTTCACCGCAAAAGTCGTCGAAAAGCTGTGCGACACCCTGCGCGGCCAGGTCGACGAAGTGCGCCACATCGAAAAGCAGATCCTCGACGTTGCCGTGAACCGCTGCGGCATGCCGCGCGCCCACTTCATCAAGGTCTTCCCGGGCAATGAAACGAATCTGGAATGGGTCGACGGCGAAGTCAACGCCGGCCACGCCTACAGCGCCATCCTCGGCCGCAACATCCCGACGATCAAGGAACTGCAGCAACGCCTGATCGACCTGCAGTCGCGCGTCGTGCTGCCGCTGCCGGACCTGCGCAACATCAACCGCCAGATGGCGGCCGGTGAAATGAAGGCCCGTAAAGCCAAGCGCGAGATGACCGAGGCCAACCTGCGCCTCGTGATCTCGATCGCCAAGAAATACACCAACCGCGGCCTGCAATTCCTCGACCTGATCCAGGAAGGCAATATCGGCCTGATGAAGGCGGTGGACAAGTTCGAATACCGCCGCGGCTATAAATTCTCGACCTATGCCACGTGGTGGATCCGCCAGGCCATCACCCGCTCGATCGCCGACCAGGCGCGCACCATCCGTATTCCGGTGCACATGATCGAGACCATCAACAAGATGAACCGCATCTCGCGCCAGATCCTGCAAGAAACGGGTGCGGAACCGGACCCGGCAACGCTCGCGATCAAGATGGAAATGCCGGAAGACAAGATCCGGAAGATCATGAAGATCGCGAAAGAGCCGATTTCGATGGAAACGCCGATCGGCGACGACGACGATTCGCACCTGGGCGACTTCATCGAGGACAACAACACCTTGGCCCCGTCCGACGCTGCCCTGCATGCCTCGATGCGCGGCGTCGTGAAGGATGTGCTGGACTCGCTGACCCCACGCGAAGCGAAGGTGCTGCGCATGCGTTTCGGCATCGAGATGTCGACGGACCACACGCTGGAAGAGGTCGGCAAGCAGTTCGACGTCACCCGCGAGCGCATCCGCCAGATCGAAGCGAAGGCCCTGCGCAAGCTGCGCCACCCGTCGCGCTCAGACAAGCTGAAGAGCTTCCTGGAGGGGAGTAATTGATTGGTGGGTGCCAGGCCTTGACGGCTCGACACTAAACGCAATATCCTCTCGCCACTTCGTCCGGGATACCGCAGCGCGGTGGCGAGATTCTTCTTCCCATCTGTACAAGTTTTGGGCCTCTAGCTCATGCCTGGTTAGAGCAGCGGACTCATAATCCGTTGGTGCCGTGTTCGACTCACGGGAGGCCTACCAATAAAAGTTAAGGGTTAGCAGGATAGTGACTGCTAACCCTTTCCTTTTTCCGCTCTCCGCTAGGCAGATCGCAGGCAGAAGCGATTTAATATCCGGCGCGCACCTCTAGCGGCTGGCGCAGTTCCTTCCGACGATCCTGGAACCGGCATGACGCCCCGAGGGCGAATGTTTTTGCTCGCGACGTCCGCATTCACTCCGACTGTGCATTTTCGGGTTTAGCAATGTTGCTGAGCAGCTCACCGTCCAGCCATGCCCTGATTGTATCAATCAGGGTCCTTGTTCCTTCTGGCAGTGTCAATCCCATCAGGTTGAGTGGGATTGCGGTTAACTCGATGTCACTGCCTCCCAAAGCTGATGGCACCCGCCAGATCGTTGGCTCGCGATTTACGTCAACCGGATAGGTCAGCGAGACCCGCTGGCAGCCAAGGACATGGCCAGCGGTCAGCACTTGATAAGTGTCCGGTGCTTTCGGTCGCGAGCCGAGACGCTTGTACTTGGAATCGGTGACCGCGACCGGAACATCTTGGGCGTCGCGGAAAACCACATCAGGTGTCGTCTCCAGCCTCGTCCCTGAGCCAGCAATGACCTCACCGAACTTCAACGCGCCTTTACTGACTCGTTTGCCCCCTTGACTGGCCGCACGCTGACATAGCCAGTATATGTACTTCTCGTAGATAACATCGGAGTTCCACAGGAACCCAGACAAGGCATGATCGCCGCTTGCATGATGGACACCGGCCCCTTCCAAGAGCAATACCCCGACCACTCGCGCCGCCTCCAGCCCCTGGTACTGGATGCCGAGGCCGATTCGCTGCGCGTCAAGGAGGTGGGGAGGTTGTCGGCCGACATGGGAGAGGCCGGCTGCGATCTCGCGCATTGCCCGGGCTCGTCCGGGTGCTTTCACAGTTGCAGCTAGACATTCAGCGGACCAGCGCAGTAGCCGGGCTAATGCCGTGTCGCTAGTCAGGAGATCAGCGACGTACGGAAGCTCCCACTGGCGTACCACCCACTCGCTTAAACGTGAGGTGTCCAGACTCCCTCGAAGCGTGTAGTCGGTTGCCTGCTCGCTCAGGTAGCAGCGCGGTAGACCGCGTGCCGCCCCCTTGCCATAGGACGCAAGGAACATCTCGGCGAGTAGGTCAGGCATGGACAAGGACGATAGATGGGCCGTCGTTAGTTCGTCGACATGACCGCCCTCGACAACCGTGAGGATCCGCCACAATACCGTCTGCCAGCTGCCGTCGGCACTATTCAGGAATTTCGGAGCGATCTCGAGGTCGGTGTCGCCGATGCGGACGACGCCTGTGACGTCCTTGGCTCGAAGCTTCAGAAGCCCGTTGCCGATGTCCTCTGCCCGGATAGGATCGCCTGAGAGCCCTAGCGCCCGGCGCCAACGCTTGTTTGCCTCGGCCAACGCGCAGAGATCCAGATCCTTGACTGGACAACTGACCGGTTCGCCATACTCCTGGAGCTTGATGCGCACCAGGGAAGTCATCGCATCAGCCACCTGAAAGATCGCTTGATGACGTCGATGTCGAGCTCGCTGACCCGGACGGGGGCAATGGTCCTCGCCCCGACCGTTCTCCCCACTGCAGTTCGCAGCCTCCAGGCATAGCTCCCGACTGGTGGAGCATTTTCGACGCGCAAGAGGTCCATCAACTGCTCAGGCCGGCCAGAGTACCTGTCCTCCAGCTGGGGAAACAGGACGTCGTCCCAGGTCTTGGCCAGGGTGCGCCATACGTCCTTTTCCTCGACTGGCTGGACGGTTCCACTGGCGTCCGTCTTGTTGGCCAGCACCGGTGTGAGAAGGCCATGGCCGAGCTCGAACTCGGGACCCAGGTCGGAGGCGATGGTGACGTTCAGTCGGTCGAGGAGGAGATAGGCGGTTTCAAACGGAGTAAGCGTTTCCCAGTTGTCCTCAGTGGGCGCCGGGACCATGGTCTGGTCCAGACCCCAATGCCCAGCAAGGACGGCGAGATTGGGTCGCATCTCGATCCGGTCGAACCGGCGTCCAAGTGCGCTGTCGATCGGCACTGCCGCCCGATCGACGCTGTTCATCGTCGAGACAATGTAGACATGCTTCGGGAACGTGAAGCCTTCTGGAATTGTCGACGCCGCGCCACCGGGCCGATGGATCTCTTCACTGCGGCCCTCTTCGTAGGTTAGCTGTCGAAGTGGCAGCGGGAGAGGAACTCTTCCACTGTCGCGATAATCGAAGTCAAGGAAGGTCATGAACTCGCCGAATATGCGGGCGGCATTGCCGCGGTTGATCTCATCGATAAAGATCACGACTGACTTGTACTTGGACCCAGGATCCGCGAGCTCGAGCGCGGCGTCGAGAAAGACCCCGGCCCATGGCCGCAGGCGGGTACCCTTATCTGTGATCTCCGGCCGCAGCCCAAGCACGAAATCCTCATAGCCATACGACTGGTGGAAAGTTGTCCACACAACCTTCACGGGTTGTGGGATCGTGATTTCCTGTTCAGGCCTGCTGAATGGCGTATCAGCATCAGCGATGTCGAGAAGAATGCCCCGCGTTGCCTCTGGCGGCTTATTCAAGGCATCGAACAGCTCGCTGATCAGCCTCGTCTTGCCTGTGGCAGGCGGGCCGTAAAGCAGTACATTTCTGCCGGCACCCCACGAGGACAGAATGTCGTTAATTTTGTCAGCCATGTCGCATTTCAGTCTGGATTAATAATACCGCCCACTTTGCTTGAGTAAAGATCCCAGTTAGGATCGTCGCGCTTCATACTTGCTGGGCGCACGCCTTTCTTGAACCCTGCATAATAATCGCCGCCAAAGGTCTTGGCGATATAGATACGGAGTCCACCTACAGGAAAGTGCGGGCGCGCCTGTACTGCGTTAGCCACACTGTCAGGGGCAGTCGGGAAGTCAGAGGTCGCCCATGCCGGGTGACGCTGGGAATTCGGCTGCTGGCGATTCTGGCGCGCGATGCGCATCCGACCGCCGCTTTTTGGCATGAATGTGATTGGACCGGACACCCCGGGCTTTCCAACGACCCCGGCTTGGATCACGAATTCTCCCATCGAGTCCAGAGCGGCCCTGGTGATGCCGAGGAAATCAAGGGTGTCCTGAACGATCGACTTCGGAATTTCAATGTAGAGGGAACCGCCTCCGCCCTTGATCTGATGGTGTCGCTCGATGTTGTAGAACTCGCCCGGCTGGACGTTGCGCCACCAGATGAGCTCGATATTCTGTTTTTGTGCCATGGTTAAATGGTCCTGTGTAGTTAGAAGGTCTCGATGTGATACAGCCGCTCCAGCACGGATCCATCCTTGACTCGGTCGTTACTGCGGTAGCGGACATGTGGTAGCTCATGCAGTGTAACCTTGCCGAACTCGCTTAGGATAGAGGAGAGCTCGTCTTCTTTCACCTGGCCGTCCTCGCTGTAAGAGATGAATACGTGAGGGACCTTGAGGCGATCGAGCGTCTGGCGGAAGGCTAGGCCGGCGCTGCGCCGGTAGCAAAAGTCGGACGCCTGGTCCATCCAGGGCCGCAGCCCACCATCGCCGGCCGCGACCGGTTCATCTTCGCGAGCGAGTGTCTCGAGGATGTGGTAGTTCCCGGCATACTGTCTCTTGGTATACGGTGGATCGAGGTAAACCGCATCGACGCGAAGCGTCGCCGCATGGTCCTCGACCGGCCCCTGGAGTACCGCATGGTGCCCCGGCGTGCATTCAAACTCGATCGGGCCGAAGGTGAGCGGCTGAAGCGCGGGCCGGGAGAGCTTGCTGAGGAAGTACCCGTAGGTGCCGCTGATGTTCGCCACCTTATTAGTGGACATGATCAGATGATGGAGCAGCACGCTGTGCTCGACCTCGGTCAGGGCGCCGGATGCGGCCAGCGTGCGGATTCCGGCCCGGATGCCGTCGATGTGCGCCGCGTTAGCCGCCGAGAAGTAGAGCCGTGGGGCGCGCCCGTTCGCGGGCCTGCCGGCCTCGCCGAACTCATTAGAAAAGTAGCCCTGTACTGGCGTAACCGAGCGCATCCACGCCAGGGCCTTGTCGTAGCCGCCTAGTACCTTGAAGGCTGGCGCCTGCTTGGCAAGCAGGCGAGTGCGTGCATGGACGACGGGGAATGTCAGCGCATCAGCTGCGGTGACGGAGTAACCAGCACGGGCCAGCGCCAATGAAACAGAGGCCGTGCCGCACATGGGGTCAGCGATCGATGAGCCTGCCGGAAGGATTTGCGCGATCTCGCCGACGATCCAGTCGGCTAAACGCGTCTTGTTACCGAGGTAACGGAACGACATGATGATTTCTCTGGTGTTTCGCAGCCATGGAGATCATGACTACCTTTTTTGGATGACGATGCGGTCATACATGCGGCGATAAGTGCCGTCGCCGTTTGGCAGGTAGAAACGTGGTCCGCCCTGCTGATAGGTGTTCTTTTCCGCTACTTGCGACATCGGTCGGCCAAGGGTCTTGCTTGAGCCGAGTATGTCGAACTGCAGTGGGTTGTACTTGTCAAGGAAGGTGATCGGAACGCCCATGGGACCGTCGTAATCGAAGGGGATGCTCATGGTCTTGCTGACCTCGATCGCGTCGAAGTTTGCATATTTCGGGTATGCGTCCGGAAGGTAGGGGATCTGGAGGACCAGGTCCTCATGCCGCCCGGGACAATCGAGGTTGGTAAACCAACGAACGCCTTTTACCCTGATGTACTTGTTGCCGTGCTCGTCGACCCGCGATCCAGCGGCCGTGATCGGGTAGTCGTCTGGCACACGGAACTCACGGTCGCCGCTGCGGATGCTGGGGCCGTACCACATCTGATTGTTCTGGAAGAGCGGAAAGATCTCTTTGTAAGTTACGGCGTTCATGTTCCCGAAGATCAGGAATTTCTTCCCATGCTCGACCAGTTGGGCGACGTACTCCCGGAATAGCGAGAAAGGCGGATTAGTCACTACGATGTCGGCCTGCCGGAGCAATTCAATGCTCTCGGCGCTGCGGAAGTCACCGTCGCCGTTAAGTAACTTGATGCCGATCTCTTCGGCATCGGGGACGCTGTCGCCGTTCTTTTCGCCGGTGTACTCAAGGTACACAGCCCTCTCAAAGTTATTTCGTCCGAAAAGGTCGGCATCCTGGCTTCGGTAGCACGTGGTGATGAGCTTCTTCAGGCCGAGCTTTTCGAAATTATCGGAAAAGTAGCGGAAGAAATTGCTGGCGCGTGGGTCGTCGCAGTTGCAATAGACGACTTTGCCCGCGAAGTGGCTCGTGTAGTGCTTTAGTTCAAGCTCAATGTCGCTAAGCGAGGTGTAAAACTCGTCCTGCTTCGCTTGCCTTGCTTTTTCAAAGTCGTGGTTCCGGGTAGTTCTCGTCATTCTCATTTTCTCAGGATGCCAAGGAGATGGTCACGTTCCTTCCAAGGCCTCCCCACGCGATCCGCTGGGCACCGGCAGGTACCGCGCCGCAGAACTGCGGTTATACATTCGATTTCGTATAACATCATCCTAAGGTTGATTATACGGGATCGCGCCTATGATGTCATCGGGTAACCCCTGCGTAAGAGTACGTCCAGAAGCAGAATTCGCTATTGACACGAAGCTCGCCTGAAGGAGTCTGCATCGCCGGCATTCAGATCATCGCCCTGAATTGCCGCACGTCTGCCGGATACTTGCCACCGGTTTTACATGCTGCTTTTCAGACTCGATAGGCGGCAAATAATTGTCGAAGCTGCGCTGGCGCTTCGGATCGTCCATGTCCGTTTGAATAGCTGGAAGAAGCTCTCGGCAACGGTGTCATGACGGCCCTGCCGTCACATCAATCCTCCCTATCCTCCCCGACCTCCGGCCCCCGCACCACCTGCGGCCTCACCAAATCCAGCCTCACCGCATACGACACCCCCCTGCGCACAGCCGTCGCCGCAATCTGCCCCGCGTCGTTAATCGCCTGCGGCGACCGGATCTCCCAGCCGAGTCCCGGGTCGATCAGCGTATTCAGGCTCTCCATCCGCTTGCCGCGATACACAAACGCGCCCAGGTGGTCGCTGTTGCCGACGACGTGGCCGTGGTTGTTGATGCCTTCGCCCGCACTGGACCGGCCGGCGATGGGCCGGCGGGCGTCGATGTTGGTCACGCGTCCATTGCTGTAGATGAAGGCCACCCGGTCGCGCAGGCCGGTCGTCACCGACATGCTGCCGGTGACTTGGCCGCGGTCGTTGATCGCCTGGCCGTAGTTGGGTGCGGCTCCCAGGTCGCCCAGCTCGCGCATGACGCCTTTTTGCCAGGTGAAGGCGCGCCAGGGCTGGTCGGGGAAGACAAGCGGGCCGGACTGGCCGGCGATGTGGTTCTTGTTGTTGAGGGCCTGGGCCTGGGTGATGGCCTGGTCGAAGCGGAGGTGGCCGATGTCCTGAATGTTGCCGCGCGGGTCGCGCAGGAAGCTGCGCGGGGCCGGGTCGGAGGACTCGGCGGGGCCGCCGAGCGCGAGCAGGTAGCCGGCGTTGTTGATGTCGATCCAGGTGGTGGGGCGGCCGGGGAGGGTGCCGATGTCGCGCTGCTTGCCGTAGGCGTAGAGGTAGCCGCGTTGCTGGCCGCCGCGCGTGATCCAGTTGCCGAGGACTTCGCCGCGGTCGTTGATGGCCTGGGCGTCGCTGGACCTGCCGCCCAGGGTGCCGAGGTCGACGAAGCCCTTGCCGGGGTTGAGGAAGGCGCGGGTGAGGCTCGGGCTGACCGCATAGACGCCGACGACGGCGCCGGCACTATTCATATCGGTGGGGCGGCTGTTGGCAGGGCCGACGACCGTGACCCGGTATTCGGCGACAGCGGCCTGGGCGCTCGCGGCCAGGCCCACGCCGAGCGAGAGCATGAATAGGGAAATGCAATTGCGCACTTGCATGAGGATCTCCGGAAGTTGACGGCAAGGCTGCTACGAAACTATTTCGCATCAGCATAAATAACGTTAAGAAACAAAGGCTTGCGTCTGGAGAGCAGGCCCGTCCGTTAAGGTACGCTGCTGCCTGGGAGGCGGTTTTGGCAGCGCGCAATCCCGTGGTAAGGCAAGTTCTGTTGTTAATTGCTGCTTGGTGACAAAAGGTGAGTTTTGGCAACCTTGTTGCCTGTCACAATGACTCCTCGATCAGTTCAGCAGCGGCGTACCGAAGTGAACACCATGGACATCCACCCGCTCAAAGGCGAATTCGTGTGCGCCTCGCAGGAATCCTCCTACCTCGAGCACAAACAGGAGCAGACACGCGCATCGCTGGGCTTTACGCTGACGTTCTGCACGGTGTTCTATCTCGGTTTCTTCGCGACCGACGTCGCGGCGCTCGGCTGGGGGCCCGCAAGCATGAAGCTCCTGTGCGCGCGCCTGCTGGTGGCGGCGACGGCCGGCATCTGCGCCTGGCTGGCCTGGCGCCGGCCCCTGTCCGTGCGCGACGCGCGGCTCGCGGCGACGATCGCCGAAAGTGTGGCGCTTGCATGCTTCATGTTCATTGCCGTGCACCGTCCGACGGAATTTCACTGGCATGCGATGTCGCTGGCGATCATGCTGGTCGTCGTGTATCTGTATATTCCGAACCGCCTGTCGCATTCGCTGGCGATCGCCGTGCTGGCGACGGCCGGCTTGGTCGTGCTGGCCGCGCAGTACAGCCGCATGTCGTTCGCCGACACGCTCACCATGGGCATGCTGCTGGTACTGGTCAATACCTTCGGTTTCCTTGCGGCGCGCCGCTACAGCCATGTGTCGCGCGAGGAGTTCCGCTCGCACGCCGTGCTGCAATACGCCGCCGAGCGCGACCACCTGACCGGCTGCTTCAATCGGCGCTACCTGCACTATCAGCTGATGGGCGACGCTGAGGAAGGGCGGGGCAAGGCCTGGCTGACCGTCATCCTGTGCGACATCGACCGTTTCAAGCAGATCAACGACACGCACGGCCATGGCGATGGCGACATCGTGCTGCGCGAGTTTGCGCACCTGCTCCAACAGGCAACCCGCGAGCCGGTCGAGAGCGTGGTGCGTTACGGCGGCGAAGAATTCCTGCTGGTCTTGCCGGGTACCGATCTTGACGAGGGAGTCCGCCTGGCCGAGCGCCTGCGCCAGGCCTTTGCCGCGACCGAGCTGGCGTCGTCCGACGGCCTTGGCCGCTTGCGCGCCACGGCAAGCTTCGGCGTGGCCAGCGTCCACCTCGCCATTGGAGCCAGCCAGCACCCGATGCGCGATGCCATCGCCGCCGCTGACGAGCTCATGTACCAGGCGAAACGCAACGGGCGCAATCGCGTCGAATACCTGCAGCTCGGCGCGCTCGCCCGCACCGGCTGACCGTCTTGCGGCCAGTAGCGCCTAAGGCAGGATGGCCAGCACTCCGTGCTTGTCCAGGGTATAACGCTGCAAGTCCTCCGCCAAAAACAAGTTGCCGCCGTACTCGGCGCGTGCCTCGGCTTCGAGCTGCCCCATCGACAGCGCGCCGCTGCCTTCCTGGTAGCGCGGACTGAAATGGGTCAGCACCAGGTTCGGGATGCCGGCCCCGCCGGCAAAGGCGGCGGTGGCTTTCGCCGAGCTGTGCTGCGGCCCGGGGCCGACCTTCTGCAAGACCTCTTCCGTGTAGGTGGCTTCGTGCACCAGCACCTGCGCGCTGCGCGCCTGTCCGGTCAACAGGGACGGTGTGTCGTTGTCGCCGGCGACGATGATCTTGCGCGGTGCGCGGGTCGGCAGGATGTAGTCGCTGCTGCGCGCGATCCGGCAGTCGGGCAGCACGAGGTCCTCGCCGCGCTGGAGCTGTCCCCAGCCGGGACCGGAGGGCAGGCCATCGCGCTCGAGCCTGGCCTTGTCGAGTTTGCGCTCGATGGCTTTTTCGGTGAAGGCAAAACTGAACGAAGGCACCCGGTGCGACAGTTCGGCCGCTTCCACCAGCACATCCGGCAGCGCGCCGGTGGTCCAGCCATGCTCGACGTGGACGAAGTCGAGCGGGAAGGGCAGGCGCAGTTCGGTACTCTCCATCACGCCTCGCACGAAGCGCTCGACCGCCGGCGGCCCCGCGATCAGCAGCGGCTCGCTGCGCTTGAGCAGGCCGGCGCTGGCCAGTAGTCCGGGCAGGCCGTAACAGTGGTCGCCGTGGATGTGGGTGATGAAAATCGCGCGCAGGTTGACCGGCGAATAATGCGTGCGCAGGATGCGGTGCTGGGTGCCTTCGCCGCAGTCGACCAGGTACCAGTTCTTCGCCCCGCTGGTGCGCAGCGCCAGCCCGGAGACGTTGCGGGTCTTGCTCGGCGTGCCCGAGGAGGTGCCCAGGAACTGAAATTCCATGGCTAGCCTTTGTCCAGGACGCGCAGCGTCGGCAGGTAGCGCCACAAATAAATGCTGACGGCGCAGCCGGTGGCCAGCAGGCCGATGCGCAGGCCGAGATGGTCGAAGCGCACGATCGAATACGCGAGCGAGGCCCACATCATCGCCAGCGCCAGGAGTTTTGCGCGCAAGGGAATGCCGTTGCCGGCCTCGACATTACGCAGGTAGACGCCGAAGACGCGGTGATGCAGCAGCCAGCGGTGCAGGCGGGTCGAGCCGCGCGCGAAACAGGCCGAGGCCAGCAGCAGGAAGGGCGTGGTCGGCAACAGCGGCAGGAACAGCCCGACCACCCCCAGCAGCAGCGCCAGCACTCCGGCAATGTTGAGCAGCGTTTTCAGGGGTGAAGATAACATTGCCACATTATGCCGAAAGCGCCGCCGTGAAATAAAGTTTCATAAGTCGCCACCCTATGAAAGAAAATTTCACGTCGCGCAGAAGCGAAAAATTGATGTGTGTAAACCACAAGCGAAGGTATTTGCTTGATATAAATATAAGCAAATAGTAGAATCTGCGGCGTAATTTCCTGTTACCCGATTAGCCGGCATCCCTTGCGCCGGGATGCCTGCCATGCCGCTCCAGACAATTCGATCATTGCGCTCCGCCGGGGCGGCCGGTGCCTATTTCCGCCTCAGCGTGTTGCAGCGCCTGGTCGTCTTCCTGGTCGTCGCCTTGCCCCTGGTCTGGCTGCTGGTGGCGCGCGAGCGCACGCAGCTGGACGAGATCGCGCGCGACGACAGCCATCGCAACGTCCAGAACCTGGCCCATGCCTTCGCCGAGGAAATCCGCTCGAGCATGGTCACGATCGACCTGTCGCTCAGCCAGCTGCGCCTGAGCTGGCTGCGCAATCCCGACGAGTTCGGCCCCATCGTTTCCGAACTCAACAGCCACCTGCATGGCAAGCTGCAGATGAACATCGCGGTGACCGATACCGCCGGCCGCCTCGTGTTCACGAATATCCCGGGCGTCGCGCCCGGTCTCGACCTGAGCGACCGCGACCACATCAGGACGCACCTGGCGGGGACGCTGGAGGATCGGCTGTTCATCGGCCGTCCCCTGAAAGGGCGGCTTTCCGGGCGCTGGACGGTCCAGTTCTCGCGGCCCGTGTTCGACAAGCAGGGCAAGCTCGCCGGCGTCATCGTCGCCGGCGTCGCCCCGGCCTATTTCTCGCGCTTCTATGACACCGTGGACCTTGGCGCGGACGCGTCGGTCGCGCTGGTCAGCGACAAGGGCATCGTGATTGCGCGCACCACCCAGGACCTCACCCTGCGCGACAGCGGCAAGTACCTGGCCGGCTTTCCGTATGCACCAGGCAGCGGCGCCGGCGGCGCGTTCCGGCGCGTGAGCCGGCTCGACGGCGTCGACCGCTTCTACGGCTGGCGCACGCTGTCCGAATACGGGCTTGTGGTGACGGTGGGGCAGTCGGTGCAGGACGCGAATGCGCGCTTTGCGCGGCAGAAGGAAATACTGCTGTATACCGGCATCGCCATTTCGCTGGCGCTGGTGCTGGCCGGCTGGGCCGGACTGGCCGCGGCCGACCATCGGCGCCGCGGCGTGGCCTCGCTCGCCGCCGCCGAGGCGCGCTGGAAGCTGGCATTGAATGCCAGCGGCGAGGGCGTCTGGGATTACAGCTTCCGCACCGGCATGGTCACCCTGTCGCCAAGCGCCCAGGGCATCGTCGACGCCGAGAGCACGCTGCTGCGCTTCGACCGCGGCGCCCTGGTGGGCATGGCGCACCCGGACGACAGCGCCGCCGTGCTGCAGGCGCTCGACGCCCACCTGAACGGCGTCACGCCCGACTTCAGCGCGCAGTACCGCACGCGCCTCAGTAACGGCAACTGGCGCTGGATCCTGGCGCGCGGGCAGGTGGCCGAGCGCGATCCGGACGGCCGGCCGCTGCGCATCGTCGGCACCGCGGCCGACATCGACGCCAGGAAACTCCAGGAAGACCAGATCCGCCATATGGCCCACCACGACATGCTGACCGGCCTGCCGAACCGCCTGCTGTTCGGCGACCGCCTGAACCAGGCCCTGCTGGCGTCGAAGCGCGAACGACACAAGCTGGCCGTCATTTTCTTCGACCTCGATAAATTCAAGCCGGTCAACGACAGCTACGGGCACGCCGTCGGCGACATTTTATTGCAACAGGTAGCCACGCGCCTGCGCACCACGCTGCGCGCCTCGGACACGCTGGCCCGCCTCGGCGGCGACGAATTCGTTGTGTTGCTGCCGCGTGTGAGCGGCGGCGGCGACGCGCGCAAGGTGGCCGAGGACGTCCTGCGCGAGCTGACCCGGCCGTTCATGACCGAAGGCTTCGTCCTGCAGATCTCGGCCAGCCTGGGGGTGGCCGTGTCGCCCGACTGCGGCGAGGATGCCGACACCCTGTTGCGCTGCGCCGATAGCGCCATGTACGAGGCCAAGCTGCTCGGGCGCGGCCGCGTGGCCGAGCACACGGCGCAGTCGCAGCTGGCCGGGCCGCGCCTGGCCCGGCAACGCAGCAACAGCGCGCCGCTGCCTGTCGAGCGCAACGACGCTTGAACCGATCAGGCCGCGCCGGGCAGGGGGCTGGCCGCGCGCATGCGTTCCAGTACCAGGCCGCTGGCCGGTAGCGCCGGCATGTGCGCCAGGTTGATCGACAGGTCCTGCTCCGGCACGTCGTAGTCGATCTCGGCCGCCAGCAGGCGCAGCGCCGACTTGGTCAGCTCGGAGGTCAGCATTTCGCCGGGGCAGCGGTGGCCGTGGGCGTAGTCGCCTCCGCCCTGCGCGATGAGGGCGAAGCCATTGTCTTTCCAATCCCTGAAACGCTCCGGCCGGAACGCGTCGCCATCGGACCAGGTGCCCGCATGGCGGTGGGTGCCGTACACGTCGAGCAGGACCCAGTCGCCCTTGTCGAACACCAGTCCATTCCATTCGAAGGAAGCCAGGGCGCGCCCGCCGATGGCCGGGAAGAAGGGGAAATAGCGCCGCACTTCCTGCACGAACATCTCCATGTCGGCTTCATTGCCTGCGGCCAGGCGCGCGCGCCATTCCGGATAGCTGTGCAGCGCCAGTGCGCCGAACACGATGTAGCGGGCAACGGCCACCACCGGGCGCAGTACGTTGATCAGTTCGGTTGCGGCATCGTCGGTCGACAGCACTTCGCCGTCGGCATCGAGGTGGAAGGCGATGGCGGCCAGCGGGCTGTTGATGTCGACCGGCCGGCCCATGCGCACCGCCTGGATGTGATCGCGTGCCCAGGCCTGGGTATGGCGGCGCAGCGACCGGCCCATCCAGTTGCGCGGGCCGACGGCGCCGGCGCCTTCGATCATGGCCGAAAATTCGGCGGTGCGCATCACTTCTTCCTCGACGCTGGCGAGCGGCACCCCGGCCCAGGCGCAGGCGGCCCGGCACAGCACCGCCTGCGCTTCCTGGATCAGGACCACGCGGCGCAGGCGCGACCAACGTTCGAAACGCGCGCGCCACTCGGTGTCGGCCAGCGCCACCAGGCGCGCACGGCTGTCGGGCGTTTGCAGGCCCATCATCATGGCCTTGCGCACCTGGTGCATCTCGCCGTCGAGCATCTGCGAGCTGCCGGTGCCCTGAAGCAGGCCCAGCGCATTCGGCGGAATGGCGCGCCGCCGCGTGAAGCGGCCGCTATGGTAGAACATGCGCGCGGCCGCTTCGCCACGCACGCAGACGACGCGCTGCATCATCAGGCGGGTGCTGAAAATGTCGGAACCGAGGGCGTCGCAACGGTTGCCGATGAAGCGGTAGCCTTCGCTCAAGAGCGCAACCGTATTGTCGAAACCGGGAGCCTGGGGAATGGTCTGGTGGATGGACAAGGCGGGCGAGTGGGGCACGTTCATGTTGGTCTCCTTTTGACTCGAGTGTGCCAGACCCCGCGTGCACGCTATGTGCGCTGACGCTCGTACGGCAGGGTTGTGGTGGTTTTTACAACGGCGTCTTATTGTCCATCAGACGCGCTGCAGCGGCGCGCGGGAACCGGCGGCACGCTCGAATGCTCAAACCAGGATGACCACCGGAGCCGCCATGAGCCCTTACCGCAAGCGCCTGCCCCAGCTCGGGGGTGGGCTGTTCCTGGCCGACGCCGGGCTGGAAACGATGCTCATCTTCCAGCAGGGGTTCGCATTGCCCTCGTTCGCCTCCTTTGTCCTGCTGCGCGAGCAGGCCGGGCAGGCGGCGCTGCTGGCGTATTTCGAGCGCTTCGCGCGGCTGGCGCAGCAATACGGCCGCGGCCTGGTGCTGGAAACGCCGACCTGGCGCGCCAATCCCGACTGGGGCCGCGTCCTCGGCTATACCGAGCTGGCGCTGGCCGAGGCCAACCGCGCGGCGGTGGCCCTGGTCGCGAAAGTGCGCGCGGCCTGGGATGCGCCGGCCCGTCCGATCGTCATCAGCGGCAATATCGGCCCGCGCGGGGACGGCTACCGGGTCGCCGCGCGCATGGGCGCGGCGGCCGCGCACGACTACCACCTGGCGCAGGTCGCCATCTTCGCCGGCACCGAGGCCGACATGGTGTCGGCCTTCACCATGACCTATCCCGACGAGGCGATCGGCATCGTCGACGCGGCGGCTGCCTGCGACATACCGGTGGCGATTTCGTTCACGCTGGAAGTCGATGGCCGCCTGCCGTCCGGCGACACGCTGGCCGGGGCAATCGCCCGCACCGACCTCGAAACCGGCGCTTACGCCGCCTATTACATGGTCAATTGCGCGCACCCGACCCATGTCGCGCCGGCGCTGGCCGAGCCGGGGCCCTGGCGCGAACGCCTGCGCGGCCTGCGCGCCAACGCCTCGCGCCTCAGCCATGCCGAACTCGACGATGCAAACGCGCTCGACGACGGCGACCCGGAACAACTCGGGGACGACTACCGGGCCCTGCATGCGATGCTGCCGCAGTTGAATGTGGTCGGCGGCTGCTGCGGCACCGACGAACGCCATGTGGCGGCGATCGCGCGCTGCCTCAGCGGTGGCGCGGCAAATAAATGCTGATGGTCGTGCCTTCGCCCGCCACGCTGGCAATCCGGATATGGCCGCCGCTTTGCTTGACGAAACCATGCGCCATCGACAAGCCGAGCCCGGTTCCCTTGCCTTCGGGCTTGGTCGTGAAGAAGGGCTCGAAGGCGCGTTCCATCACCTCCGGCGGCATGCCTTCGCCGCTGTCGGCGACGGCGATCAGCACGTACTCGCCCGGTTCGATTTCCGGATCGGCGAGTGCGGCGGCGGCATCGGCATCGAGATTGGCCAGCGTGATGCTGATTTTGCCGGCGCCGCTCATGGCGTCGCGCGCATTGATGACCAGGTTCAGGATCACGTTTTCCAGCTGGTTCGGATCGACCAGGGCAGGCCACAGCGCGTCGCCGGCGCTCTCGTGCACCAGTTCGACCTCGACCGGGTCGCCGGCGGCGCGCTGCAGCAGGCTGTCCAGGCGCGCGAGCAAGTCGCCGACGTCGACCACGCTCGGGTGCAGCGGCTGGCGCCGCGCGAAGGCCAGCAGCTGGCTCGAGAGTTTCGTGCCGCGTTCGACCGCCTCGAGAATGTTGCGCAGGCGCTTTTCGGCGTTGTTGCCGGATCTGAGCATCAGTTGCACGTTGGCGCTGATGATATGCAGGATGTTGTTGAAGTCGTGCACCACGCCGCCGGTCAGCTTGCCGACCGCTTCCAGCTTTTGCGAGCTCAGCAGGATGGCATCCATGCGCTTGCGCTCGGCTTCGTTGCGCTCGTAGGATTCGCGCAGCTCGAGCGTCATCGCCCGCGCCAGCTGCAGCGCGCGCCGGCGCTCGCTCGCGAGCAGCCAGACCACCAGGCTGAGCAGGAAGCCGAGGCCGACGCCGGTGAAGGCGATCGTGCGCGCGCGGCTGCTGTCGCGGCGCGCCTCGAAGGCCGGCGATGAAGCAATCTCGACCGTCCAGCGGCGGCCCGACACCGACAGCGGCAGGGTTTGCTGGAAGCGCGGGCGGTGCAGGGCGGCGGCGTCCGGCGAACGGAACAGCAAGGCGTCGGGCGTCGGTTGCGCGCCGTCATACACGGCCACCTGCAGGTCGGCTGCATCGATGCCGCCGACGCCGCGCATCAGGTCGGCCATCCGGAACGGGGCATAGACCCAGCCGACGATCGCGGCGCGGCCTTGCTCGGCAGTTGCGACGGGCGTGCCGGCCCGATACACGGGCACATACATCAGGATGCCGGGCTGCGCGTTGCGGCCCTCCTGCAGCAGCACCACCTTGCCCGACAGCGCCGCGCTGCCGCTGTCGCGCGCTGCATCCATGGCCGCACGACGCACCGGCTCGCCATACATGTCGTAGCCGAAAGCGCGCAAGTTGCGCCCGGAGAAGGGTTCGATATGGGTGATCGCGGTGTAGAGTGCGCGCCCGGGCTCCGGCGTGATACGGTAGTCCGTAAAGCCCTGTTCGCGCAGCGCCGCCTCGTGCGCGGCGAGCTGCTCGCGGGGAATGATGCTGGCCACGCCAAGCGCCTGGATGCCGGGAAAATGCTCCTGCAGGTTCTGGATCTGGAAATAGTCGGCAAACTCGCGCCGGCTGACGTCGATCCGCCCGCGCATGAAGCCGCGCGTGCCGCGCAGCACCTGCTCGTAGACGGCCATCCGGCGCACCATGGTGGTGGCAAGCTCGCGCGTGCGATAGTCGAACTGGGCCGCGAGGCTGGCGTCCTCGTCGCGGCGCGCGCCGCTCCAGGCGCCCCAGGTGATCGCCAGCGTCAGCAGGAGAACCAGTCCGGCCAGTACCAGGGGCCCCCACCCCCGTCCTGCGGGCAGGCCGGGGAGGGGGCGGGTCTGCTCGGGTTCTGGAGGCTGCATGTAGGCTGAAATCCTGGGCGGCGCTGGCCGTGCCGAAAGAAAAGGGAAAGTAAGCAGTGGCTACCGGGAACGACCGCGACGACCAGCATACCGGGCGCTCCCGCCCGGCGGCGCGCGCATGGCCGCGCCCTTGGGCCGCGCCCTTGAGCTCCGATGCTACAATCGCAGCCCGAATGAGTCCATCCCTATCCTTCCTGCGCTACCGCCCGTTCGCTGCCATGGCCGGCGCCATGCTGCTGGTGCTATTGTGGGCCGCGCTGGCGCCGCTGCGCGAACCGAGCCACGAGCGCAGCTTTACTTTCCCACGCGCGGGCAGCGGCCAGGGCGCGCTGGCGCTGCCGCAGGAGCTGCGCCTCACGCTTGGCGTGCAGGATGTCCTGCTGCTGCGCAACCTCGACCGCAAGCCCCATGTGTTCGGCCCCTTGCAACTGCGCCCCGGCCAGGAAGTGCGCCTGCCCTTCGAGCAGGAAGGCAGCTTCCCGTATGCCTGCCCGGATGTCGCCGGCGGCAGCTTGCTGGTGCGCGTCGTGCGCTTGCCCGATCCGGGCTGGCAGCGCCTGCGCTGGCGCCTCGGCGCATTCGCCGATGCCTTGCGTACCCTGCCGCTGGTGGCGCCCCAGGCCTGAGCCCGGGACCGGCACCAGCGCCGCGGCCGCCATGAGTCCCCGAGGCAATCGTGCTGCGGTCCGGGGAGCGCTTCTGTCATGATGGAGCATGGCCACGATTTCCCTTCCATTGTTCCCATTGAGCACGGTGCTGTTCCCGGACGGAGTGCTGCCGCTGCAGGTGTTCGAAGCGCGTTACCTCGACATGGTCAGCCGCTGCCTGACCGACGATACGCCCTTCGGGGTCGTGCTGCTGACCCAGGGCCGGGAAGTGCGCACGCGCTCGCTCGATGCCGAGCGCTTTGCCGAGGGCGGCACCCTGGCTACCGTCTGCGACACCGCCGCCACCACGCCGGGCCTGCTGCAGGTCGTCTGCCGCGGCGGCGCCCGCTTCGAAGTGAAATCGGCGCAGCAGCGCCTGAACGGCTTGTGGATGGCCGAGGTCGAGCTCACCGAAGACGACCATTCGGTGCGCATCCCGTCCGAACTGCAAGGCGCCGCCGATGCGCTCGACCGCGTGCTGGCCTCGCTGCACGACGTGCCGCAGGAGCGCTGGCCGGTGCAGCCGCCGTTCCGGCTGGAGGACTGCGGCTGGGTATCGAATCGCTGGTGTGAACTGCTGCCGCTGCCGAACAGTCAAAAGTACAACATGCTTATGCTCGACAATCCCGTCATCCGGCTCGAGTTATTGCACGACGTGCTTGATGAACATGGCTTGATCACCTCCTAGCGGCCTGCCATGAAATTTTCTGACGAACTCTTGATTGCATTCGTCAACGGCGAACTGGCCGAACCAGCCCGTGCGGCCGTCGAGCGCGCAGTGCGCGCCGACCCGGCCATTGCCGCGCGTGTCGCCGGCCACCGCGCCCGCCGCAGCCGCGTCTACGGCGTGGTCGCGGGCGGACGCGACAGCAGCGTCCATGCGCCTGCGCCGGAAGTCGCCGGCGGCGCCAAGATCGTCCAGCTCGATAGCGTGCGCGCAGCCCGCAACGCGCCCCTGCCGCCACATGCGCCCGGCGTCTCGCATGCGCATGCGCAGCCGCCGCCCTGGACCCGGCGCCACGCGCTCGCCATCGCCGCCGCGCTTGCCGGCGGGGTGCTGCTCGGGGGCTTCGCCTGGCGTGCATGGCAGGGCGAAGCGGAACTGGCCTCGCTGAGCGGCGCCGACGGCGCCCTCGCGGCCCGCGGCCACCTGGCCAGCGCGCTCTCCGCGCAGCTCGCCAGTCCGGGTCCCTCCGGCCGGGTGCGCATCGGTATCAGTTTCCTGGCCAGGGACGGCAAATATTGCCGCAGCTTCGTAATGGACACGACTGCCGGACTCGCCTGCCGGGACGGCGCCCAGTGGAAGATTCCGGTGCTGGTCCAGGGCGCCGCCGGCACCGCCTGGCTCGACGGCAGCGTGCTGCCGCCGGCAGTCCTCGACGCCGTCGACGCCCGCATCGCGGGTACGCCCCTGAACAATGCCGCCGAGCGCGCCGCGCAGGCACGTGGCTGGAGGCGGGGAGGCTAGGGCGGGCCGGGCGACGATCCGACGATTTCATGTACACCAGGTGCGATTTCAGGTAACCTTGCGCGAGATATCTTGTATCTCTACGTTTGCGCCCGCCGACTGGTGCAGCGTGCCCATCGTGCCGGCCCCGAACTGGCCTCAGTTATGCCTCGGTTATGCCCCAGTCGTGCCCCAGTCGGCGGCCAGCCCGCCCCTCCAGGAGTTGTCAATATCGGCCGCGCCTGCTGGATCAGGCCCGTCGAGGCGACGCTGCCGCGTAGAGCAAATGATTTAATGCCCGGAAAGAATAATGTCTGAAACACCGATGAACAACGACGCTGCGGCAATGCCGGACGTCGCGATGCCGATTGTAGTGGCGGCCGACGCCGTCGAACCCACCGTCTGCTTCGCCGATTTCGGCCTGGCGCCGGAAATCCTGCGCGCCCTCACCGACCAGGGTTATGTCCATCCGACCCCGATCCAGGCGCAAGCGATTCCCATCGTGCTGCAGGGCCGCGACGTCATGGGCGCCGCCCAGACCGGTACCGGCAAGACCGCCGGCTTCTCGCTGCCTATCATCCAGCTGCTGCTGGCCCATGCCAGCAGCAGCATGTCGCCGGCGCGCCATCCGGTGCGCGCCCTGATCCTGACGCCGACCCGCGAACTGGCGGTGCAGGTGGCCGAGAACGTCAAGGCCTATTCGCGCCACACGCCCTTGCGTTCGACCGTCGTTTTCGGCGGCATGGACATGAAGGGCCAGACCGTCATCCTGAAGGGCGGCGTCGAGATCGTGATCGCGACCCCGGGCCGCCTGCTCGACCATATCGAGCAGAAGAACGTCAGCCTGGGCCAGGTGCAGATGCTGGTGATGGACGAAGCGGATCGCATGCTCGACATGGGCTTCCTGCCGGACCTGCAGCGCATCATCAATCTGCTGCCGAAAAAGCGCCAGAACCTGATGTTCTCGGCCACCTTCTCGCCGGAGATCAAGAAGCTGGCCAACAGCTTCCTGCAGCAGCCGGTGCTGATCGAAGTGGCGCGCAGCAATGCCACCGCCGACAAGGTCACGCAGATCGTCTACAAGGTCGACGAAGAGCAAAAGCGCGACGTCGTCGAATTCCTGATCCGCCAGCGCGAGCTCAAGCAGGTGATCATCTTCTCGAACACCAAGATCGGCGCCTCGCGCCTGTCGCGCCACCTCGAGCAGACCGGCATCAAGGCTTCCGCCATCCACGGCGACAAGACCCAGCAGGAACGCATGGCCGCACTCGAGGCCTTCAAGCAGGGCGAGATCGAAGTGCTGGTGGCGACCGACGTCGCCGCCCGCGGCCTCGACATTTCCGACCTGCCCTGCGTGATCAACTACGACTTGCCGTACAACGCCGAGGATTACGTGCACCGCATCGGCCGTACCGGCCGCGCCGGCGCCTCCGGCGATGCCTTGTCCGTGTATTCGGACAAGGACGAGCGCCTGCTGCTCGACATCGAAAAGCTGATCAAGCAGGACATCACCCGCGGCGAACTGACCGGCTTTGCGCCGCGTGCGCGCTCGCGCGATGCTGAACGTGGCGAACGTCCGCAACGCGGCGAGCGGCCCGAGCGTGGCGGCGAGCGCAGCGAGCGTCCGCCGCGCCGTACCGAGGCCGAGGCCCGTCCGGAACGCGGCGAGCGTCCAGCGCGCAGCTATGGCGCCGGCCCGGTGCCGCGCCGCGAGAAGGTCGATCCGTGGTTCCTCAAGCCCTACGAGCCGGCCAATGCGCCGCGCCGCGACACGCTCACCGACAGCGCGAACGGTCCGGCCAAGCCCAAGCAGAAAATCGCCGCCTTGCTGGGCGGGCTGCCTAAGCCGCAGCAATAAGCGTCGTCAGCACCGGCGCCGGGACGACTCAGCGCGATCCCGCGCGCCGCGCCTGCGGCCCCGGCAGGATCGCGCGTACCCGCGACAACAGCTCTTCCTGGCGGTAGGGCTTGCCCAGGATGTCGAGCCGCTGCGCCTGCGCGACTGCCGGCAGCTCGTCCATATAACCGGTGGTGATCAGGATCGGCGTGTCCGGGCGCCGCTCGCGCAGCTGGTCGGCAAGTTGCAGTCCATTCATTCCGCCTGGCATCATTACATCGGTGAACACCAGGTCGATCCCCTTGCCGTCCTCGAACAAGCGCAGGGCTTGTTCGCCGCTGGGCGCCGAAACGACGGCGTAGCCAGCCTCGCCCAGGGTCACTTCCGCCAGTTCGCGCACGTCCTCGTTGTCTTCGACCACGAGAATGCGCGGCTTGCCGCCGTCGTCCTCCAGCCTGCCCGGCGCGTCCGGGTAGCTGTGGCCGGTACCGAAACCGTCGCGGTCGCCACCACGGACATCGCTACGCACGCTGTCGGCCGGGAAAATCATCCGCACCGTCGTGCCGCGCCCCGGCCTGCTGTCGAGTTCGAGGCGGCCGTGCGACTGCTGCACGAAGCCGTGCACCATGGCCAGCCCGAGGCCGGTTCCGGGCCCCTTCGTGGTAAAGAAGGGCTCGGTGGCGCGCCGCATCACTTCCGGCGTCATGCCTTCGCCTTCGTCGGCGATGCAGACGGCAACGCAAGCGCCGCCCGAGGCCTTGTCCTGGTCCAGCACCCGGGTGCTGACCCGCACCAGGCCGCCCTGCGGCATGGCGTCGCGCGCGTTGATCAGGACGTTGAGCACGGCCATCTCGAGGTGGGTCGGGTCGAGCGTGCACCAGGGCAGCCCGGGCTTCAGGTCGAGCTGCAGTTCGACCCGGTCGCCGAGGGTGCGCACCAGCATTTCCGAGAATTCGACCAGCAGCGCATTCAGGTTGACCCGGCGCGGCTCGAGGCGCTGCTTGCGCGCGAAGGTCAGCAGCTGCTGGGTCAGTTTGCCTGCCTTCATCGCCGCGCGCTGGGCGCGCCGGATCGGCTCGGCCGCGCGGTGCGACGGGTCGAGCGTCAGCATCGACAGTTCGAGGTTGCCGTTGATGACTTGCAGCAGGTTGTTGAAGTCATGCGCCATGCCGGCGGTCAGCTGGCCGATCGCTTCCATCTTCTGCGCCTGCAGCGAGGATTGTTCGATCGAGCGGCGCTGGGTGATGTCGATCTGCGAAGCGAAAAAGTACAGCAGCTCGCCGTCGTGGTCGAAGATCGGGCCGATGTAGAGGCCATTCCAGAAGGGCGTGCCGTCGGCCTTGTAATTCAGGATGTCGAGGGCGCAAGCACGCCGTTCGGACAGCGCCGTGCGGATTTCGCGCACCGTGTCGGCGCTGGTGTCCGGACCCTGCAGGAAGCGGCAATTGCGTCCGATGACCTGCTCTTCCGGGTACAGCGTCAGGTCGAGGAAGGCGCGGTTGGCGAACACGACCGGGTTGTCGACCTGGCGCGGGTCGGTCACGACCATCGGCATGCGGGTCATTTCGACGGCGGCAAAGAAGATATTGCCGCGGTCCTCGAGCCCGGCATGGTCGATATAGCCGGCCTGCCAGTGCTTCATCCCGGGGTTGCCGAGCGGATTGAAAGCGCTACCCTCGAGCTCGCCCCCAGCGGGCACGCCGACGCTTTCGCCGTCGCCTTGCACGTCGAGGGGTTTGCCTGCGTTTTGTTCGGGGGTGGAGCCGGTTGCCATAAGTTTCTTTCTCGATTCTGGGGTGCGCTGGCTGTTTCCAGGCGACCGTCATGGTCATGCTAAGACCAGGGACGCTGCGTGACTGTGCGTCGCTTCACGCAAGCGCATGGTGGCCTGCGGGATACGGGGCTTCGTAGCGGGAACTGGGCCATATGTTATAAAGACATCCGACGTGCGCACGCTCCAGGCCGGTCGCCGGGCCACGCTGCGCACGCTAATTTGCAATATTCTGTAAGGGGTATGACGTTTCTGCCGCCCCACGGTAAAATGTTGAGTTGTCATTATTGCAGTGAACACCGACGCGACAGGCCATGGCCGGGCGTTGGCGCACGCCCATTTGCAGCGAGCCAGCGCCGCCATTTGAACCAGACGATCGAATATGAAAGCATTACTCCGCAAGACCGCAAGAACCATGGCCGGCTGGCCTGTCATTGGCCGCCTGGTCAAGATAGCCGTGGCGGTCATCCGCCTCCCCGAATTCCGCCATTCCCTCGAGGCGTCGTTGCAGGAGCGTGGTGGCGCCGGCCTTCCCGCTGACGACACCCGCCGCCTGTTCGAAACCGAACAGCTTCCCTCGCTGCTGCAGGCGGTAGCCGACGTGAATCATCGCCAGTTGATCGAGGCCAACGGCCACGCCAACCTGGTGCGATCGGCGCCGGTCGCCCTGCGCAAGATGACGCGCGAAATCGTCCAGCTGCGCGAGCAGAATGGGCGCCTGCAAGGCGAGCTCGACGCCGGGAAGGCCGCCGCCGCCCTGCAGGCCGAAGGAGCGGCGGCGCAATTGAAGGAGTTGACGGAGTTGATCGAGCGCGTACGCAGCGATGCGGCGGCCCGGATCGACGCAGGACAGGCGGCCCAGGAGGCGGCGGCCCAGCATGCCGGCGCAGCCAGCGCCCATGCCGCCGGACTGTCCGAGTCGGTCCAGTACTTGCTCAAGCGCGTCGAATTCGTGCGCCGCGAGTTGATGTTCGAAATGCGCTACGGCGCGACCGATCCGGCAAAGGAAGGCGAGCAGCTGGCCGCAAAGGGCGAGATCCTCGAGCCGGCCAAGGTGGAGCAGGCGCGCCAAGGCAGCGGCATCCGCCTCAATCTCGGTTGCGGCCACGTACCGCTGGCGGGCTACCTGAATGTCGACCGGCGCGCGCTGCCGGGCGTCGACATCGTTGCCGAAGTCGATGCCCTGCCGTTCGCCAAGGGCGAAGTCGCCGAGATCTGCTCGGCCCATCTGCTCGAGCATTTCCCGCTCGAACAACTGCGCCGGGAACTGTTGCCCTATTGGGTGTCACTGCTGGGCAAGGACGGCGTATTCCGCGCAATCGTACCGGACGGCGCCAACATGGCGCGCGCCTTTGTGGCGCAGGAGTATCCGTTCGAAAACCTGCGCCAGGTGACCTTTGGCGGCCAGGACTACGACGGTGACTTCCACTACAACATGTTTTCCGCGGAGTCCCTGAGCGAGCTGCTGCGCGACGCCGGCTTCACCCGGATCGAAGTCGTCGCCGAAAACCGCGAAAACGGCGGATGCAAAGAATTCGAGATCGTCGCCGCGCGCTAAGAAGAAAAGGCCAGTTTCATGAACGAACAGGAGTACTACCCGTCGGTTTCGATCATCATCAATACCGACGGCCGCGCCAAAAGCCTGGCGACCTGCCTGGAAAGCCTGCGCTACCTGCGCTATCCGAATTTCGAAGTGGTCGTGGTGGCCGGGCCGACGCGCGACGGCACGCACGAGTTGTGCGAATCGTACGGCGACACGATCAAGTACGCAGTCTGCCCCGAACGAAACCTGTCGATGTCGCGCAATATCTCGATCGCGATTTCGGCCGGCGAATTCGTCGGCTTCCTCGACGACGATTCGGTGCCTGAACCGGAGTGGCTCGACGACGTCATGCCCGCGTTTCGCGATCCGGAAGTGGCCGTCGCCGGGGGCTTCCTGCACGACCATACCGGCAAGACCTACCAATGGACCTTCGGCACGGTCGACCGTTTCGGCGGCGCGGACACCAACTGGCGCACGGCCGCGCCGCACCTGAATTTCCCCGGCAGTTTCCAGTACCCGCACGTGATGGCGAACAGCGTCTTCCGCCGCTCGGCGGTGGTGGAAGTTGGCGGCTTCGACGAGGAATACGAGTACTTCCTCGACGAAAGCGACATCATCCTGCGCTTCGTCGACGTGGGCCTGAAGGTCGCCCAGCTCGACCGCGGATTCGTGCATCACAAGTACATGCCGAGCCACATCCGCAACGAGTCGAAAGTGCTGACCAGCTGGCACTCGGTCATCAAGAACAAGACGTATTTTTCGCTGCGCCACGCGCGCGAGCACGTCAGCATCGAACGTATCACTGAGGTCATCCGCGACACGATCGAGGAATTCCGTGGATCGGTGCGCTGGGCAGTGGGCGAGAACAAGCTGAGCCCGGACTACATCGGGCGCTTCGAGGAAGAAGTCGACCGCGCCTTCCAGGAAGGCCTGCAGCGCGGCCTCTCGCCAACGCGCCGCATTCCCGGCCCGGACGCCATGAAGGGCGTGCAGGAGGTCACCCGTTTCGCTCCCTGGCTGGAAGCGGGCCGCCAGCGCTGCTATGTACTGCTGAGCCAAACCTACCCGCCGGGCAATCTCGGCGGCATCGGCCGCTATATCCACCAGTTGGCCGTCGAGATCGCATGCCTCGGGCATCAGGTGCACGTGCTGACCATGGGCAGCGAACATGACCGGGTCGACTTCGAAGAAGGCGTCTGGGTGCACCGCATTTCACCCCGCGAATTCGCGGTGCCAAGCGAGATGCGAATCCCGGCCCACCTGTGGAATTACTCACGCACGATGTTTGCCGAAGCCGAGGAAATCGCGTCGCGCCGGACCATCGACGCAGTGTACGCGCCGGTGTGGGACCTGGAAGGCATCGCCTTCCTGCACAGCGGGGCTTTCCCGCTCGTGACCAGCCTGCAGACGACGATGGCGTCCTACCTCGACGCCAACCCGGGCAGGCGCGAGGATACGCAGTTCATGGAGAGCTTCGCGCAGCCGGTGCTGGCGCTGGAAACACGGCTGATGCGGGAAAGCGGCCGGATCCACGCGATCAGCGCCGCGATCGTCGACGAAATCGAGCGCCAGTACCAATTCCGCTTCGACCGCGAACGGCTCGACCTGGTCCCGCTCGGCCTGGAAGACTGGTTGGGCAAGGAGACCGGCGCGCCCGCAGCGCTGGCCGAAGGCGCCGTCCGCCTGTGCTTCGTGGCGCGCATTGAAATGCGCAAGGGGGCCGACGTCTTCCTGGACGTCGCCGGGGGCTTGCTGGCACGCTATCCGCAACTGCACATCGACATGGTCGGTAACGACAGCATTGTGCAGGCCGACGGCAAGACCATGCGCGCGCAATTCGAGGCGCGCCATGGCGAGCTGGCCAGCGCCGGCCGCATCGTCTTCCACGGCAGCGTGCCGGACGCCGTGCTGCGCGGCTTCTATGCGCACGCCGACCTGATCGTCGCGCCGTCGCGCTTCGAATCGTTCGGTCTGGTCCACCTGGAAGCCATGATGTATGGCAAACCAATCGTGGGCTGCAAAGTCGGCGGCATGCCCGAAGTGGTGGCCGACGGCGAAACCGGCCTGCTGGCCGCGCCGGGCGACGCCGAGTCGCTGTATGCCGCGGTCGCACGCCTGCTCGACGACCCGGCCCTGCGCGCCCGGCTGGGGCAGGCCGGGCGGCAGCGCTACCTGGCGCATTTCCAGCCACGCGCCATGGCCGAAGGCGTCGTCGCAGCGCTGGAGCGGTTGCCCCGGATCGCATGAAGATTGCGTACCTGAACAGCATCTGCCAGAAGTACGATGCGATCTCGAATGCCATCCGCGAAGAAATCGGCTGGCTGCGGGCTGCGGGCCATGAGGTCCGCTTGTTCGCCTACGCCTGCGAGTTTGACGAGGTGCCGTGCACGATCGTCGACAACGAAGCGCAGGTCGTGTTCGACCCGTTCTTCCAGACCTGCGACATGGCCGTGTTCCATTTCGGCGTGTTCTACCCGCTGTTCAACGTGCTGCCCGCGGTGCCACGCCGTGCCCGGCGGCTCGTGGTCTTCCACAACATCACGCCGAAACATGTCTTGCCGGCCGCCTCGCATGCGCTGATCGACAGGTCGTTCATGCAAATGGCGAATATCGTTTTCGCCGACCATGTCATCTGCGTCAGCCATACCAACGAGGCAGTGCTGCGCGCGGCCGGTATCGAAGTCGATTCCACCGTGCTGCCGCTTGCGGTGCACACCCGGCTGCATGCTCCGCAATCCAAGCCCAGCTTCGAGGACGGCGTGGTGCGCATCGCCTTCGTCGGCCGCCTTGTGCAGTCGAAAGCCCCGCTCGATCTGCTGTCCGCGGTCGAGCGCCTCCTGGACGCCGACCGCCAGTTGCGCTTGCGGCTGGAACTGGTGGCGAACCTCGGCTTTTCGGACCAGGACGTGGCCGCGGCAGTGCGCGGCGGGATCGAGCGACTCGAACGCCGCTTCGGCGGGCGCCTCGAGGCCAGCCTGCACGGCAACGCCCCCGAGAAGGTCAAGCTGCGGGTGCTGACCGAAGCCGACCTGTTTGTCCTGCCGACCCACCACGAAGGCTTTTGCGTGCCGATCCTCGAAGCGCTGGCCAGCGGCTGCCGCGTGCTCACCTATGACAACAGCAACACCCCGGCGGTCGCCGGCGGCCTGGGGACCCTGGTGCCGACCGGCGACGTGCGCGCGCTGACCGCGGCAGTGGGCGCCGATATCGCGCTCGTGCAGGGCGAAGCATGGCGCGAAGCGGCTTATCTCGACTTCGTATTCGCGGCGCAGGCCCACCTGCGCAATTTCGCAGCCGATACCGTGCGCGCCCGCTTCCTGGCGGTGATCCGCCGGCAGGGCGCGCACCGCTACTAAACGAAAGACATCATGCATCAATCCGGACTTCGAAACAGCCTGGGCCTGGCCTGGATGCTGGCCAGGCGCGACCTGAAGAATCGCTACGCCACCAATTACGCGGGCATCGCCTGGAACATCCTGGTGCCGCTGCTGTACGCCATGATCAACGTCATCGTGTTCTCGATCCTGATGAAGGGACGCATGGGCGAGCGCTACGGCGACATCCCGTTCGCGTTGTTCTACTTCGTGCCCTTCGCACTGTGGGCCTTTTTCGCCGAAATGACCGGCCGCAGCACTTCGATCCTGCGCGAATACGGCTTCCTGATCAACAAGATCGCATTCCCTTACTGGGTGCTGCCCTTGGTGCCGCTTGGCTCGGCGTTGCTGAACCAGTTCATCCTGTTCTGCATCGTCGGCGTGCTGCTGGTGGGGCAGGGCATGGCGCTGGCGTCCAGCGCCCCGCTGTTCCTGCTGGTCTGGCTGGTGTCGATTGTGCTGACCGTGGGCCTGTCCTACGGCCTGTCTGCGCTGGCGGTGTACGTGCCCGACCTGTCGCAGATTGTCCCGGTATGCATCAACATCCTGTTCTGGCTGACCCCGATCCTGTATCCGGCGACGCTGGTCGAAAAAGACGGCCCGCTGTGGGTGCGCACGCTGATCATGGACTACAACCCGTTCTCCTACATCGTCGAAATGGCGCGCCATTCGATGTTCGGCACCGCCGAGGTGTCGATGGCCGCGCTGGGCGGCCTGGCGCTGCTGGCCTTTGTCGTGCTGGGCCTCGGCTTGCTGGTGTTCCGCAAGCTGAAATCCGGGTTTGCCGATGTTCTGTAAGGAAGGGCGGGAGTCATGAGCACCAATCACAATCGAGTCGTCGAGCTGACCAATGTCTCGAAGATCTACCACACCTATGCGACGCCGCAGCACCGCCTGCTCGAACTGCTCTCCGGCGGGCGCAAGCAGTACGCCCGCGAAACGCGTGCGCTCGACGACATCTCGTTTTCGCTGGAGCGGGGCGGGAGGCTCGGCATCGTCGGCGAGAACGGCAGCGGCAAGAGCACGCTGCTGAAGGTATTGGCCGGCGTGCTCAGTCCCTCCCAGGGCACGGCCCAGGTGCGCGGGCGCGTGTCGGCCCTGCTCGAACTGGGCGCCGGCTTCAATCCGGACTTGCCGGGCACGGAAAATATCCGCCAGTTCGGCATGCTGCACGGAATGAACCGCGACGAGATCGAGCGCGCGGTGCCGGAAGTGATCAAGTTCAGCGAATTGCGCGACGCCATCGGCCACCCGGTGAAGACCTATAGCAGCGGCATGGCCGTGCGCCTCGGTTTTGCCTGCGCCGTCTACGTGCAGCCCGACATCCTGATCGTCGACGAGGCGCTCAGCGTGGGCGATGCCTACTTCCAGAACAAGTGCCTGCACAAGATCAAGTCCCTGCTCGACAACGGCACGACCTTCATCTACGTGACCCACGCCGCCGATTCGATCCGGGCGCTGTGCAACGAGGGCCTGTGGCTCGAACGCGGCAAGGTGCGCAAGACCGGCCCCTCGGCCGACGTCGGCGCGGCCTACCAGAGCGATGTCTTCAAGCGCATCGTGCGCGCCGGCCTGCCCGAGCCCGACGCGCCCGGGCAAGCTGGTGGCGTCGCGACGATCGACGGCAGCAAGCTGCTCGGTAGCGGCACGTCGGTGCAGGACGGCCCGCTGGCCGGCACCCCGGCGGCCGGCAACCCCGCGGCAGGGACCCCGGCCACCGAAACCCCGAAGCACGGCAGCGCCGCCGTCCAGGTGCATGCAGAGCGCCCGGCGGCCACCGACAGCGCGCGCCACCAGGCCTTCGAGGAGCGGGTCTCCGACCTGCGCACCGGCAGCGGCGAAGCGCGCATTGTCGACATCGCGCTGATCGGCGCCGACGGCAGGGAGACCGACAGCCTGCCGCTCGACGCCGCCTGCACCGTGCGCGTGTTCTATCGCTGCAACGCGCCGCTGCCGGAAACGTGCGCGCTGACGCTGGGCGTGACCGACAATGTCGGGCGCCAGCTGCTGCACTTCAATTCGACGCCGTCGCGGGTATTCCTCCCGAGCGACGGGGCGCGCATGCTGCGGGTGGTCGAATTCAAGTTCAATAATCCGCTGTCGCCCGGCGAATACGGCTTCATCGCGGGCATCGGCACTTTTGTGGCGAATCCGCGCAACCATGGTCAGTACCTGACCGACCGCATCGTCGATTATGTCGCCGGCGGCGCCCGCTTCTCGGTGCGTTTCCCGGACGCGCCTTCACAGTGGGACCTGTGGGGCGTCGTGCATACGCCGTTCCAGGTCGCCGAGTATTCGCTGGACTGAGGACTAGGCGAACGAGCGGCGCAGCGCTTGCCATGCATGACAAGCACTGTCGCGCCAGCTCAGGATGTGCACCTGGTCCGCCAGGGCCTGGCGTTCCGCAAGATCCAGAGCGCAGAAGCGCAGCACCAGCGCCATCAACGCGTCGCGGTCGCCCAGCGGGAAATACGCGCCGCCGCGGCCTGCCACTTCCCGAAACACCGGGATATCGGTGGCAATGACGGGCACACGGTGTTGTGCCGCCTCGACAATCGGCAGTCCGTAGCCCTCGGCGACCGACGCGGCCAGCAGAGCCTGCGCCCGGCTGTAGCACAGGTTGATTTCGGCATCGGTAAAGCGCTCGACGAAAAACAGGCGCCGGTTTAATTCTGGATGCTTGCGGACACGGTGCATCAGGTCGTCGACCGCCCAACCCTCCTGGCCTGCCAGGCACAGGCGCGCAGCGCTGCCTTGCGCCCATAGCGCGTCGAATGCGTCGAGCACCGCGGCATGCCCTTTGCGCGGTTCTACCGTTCCCACCATCAGGAACAGCGGGCTGCTGCTGTCCGCCGTCATCGCCGCCACTTCCGGACGGATCGCCTGATCGCGGCCTTTGGGTGCGAGGTCGGCCCCGAGCCGCCAGTATTCCAGCTGCAGCCGGTGCGCCGGCTGCATGCCGTGCTCGTCGATGTAGCGCGCCACGTCGTCGCGCACCGCACCCGAAATGCACAGCAACATGTCGCTGTGCTCGACGGCCATGCCGAACCAGCGACGAAACACGGCCACCAGGCCGGTGACGCACAAATGCGGCATGCGCAGCGGGATCAGGTCGTAGATGACGGTCACGACGCGCCCGCCCAGGCGGCGCACGGTGTCGAACACGGGAACGAATTGTGGATACTGCTCCCACGACGAGTCGATCATGAACAGCAGGTCGCCGGGATGGATGTCGATCGCGCCCTCGGGAACGGCATTGGCTGGATGGCCGAGCAGGCGTGCCGCAACGGCGCTCGCGCGATGCAGGCCGCCGTCTTCCATTTGCACCAGCTCGATCGGCGGCAAGTCGCCCTCAAGCAGGCACAGTTCGCGCGCGATGTTACGGACCACGCGCTGTATGCCGCTGAGAGCATCGGTGCGTGCCAGTTGGGTGACGTCGATGAGCAGGCGTGGAGCACGGCTGCTCATCAGGTTGGCTTGCGCATGGGCAGCGACCAGGTCGATCTGGTGCTTGCCGGGCCGTCGCTGCCGCCAGCTGGCGGCAATGCGCGCGGCGGCGCCGCGCGAGCCGCGCCCGTCGGTGTCCGCGATCAGTGCGGACAGGCGCCCGGCACACTCGGCCGGCGTGGCGCCCGGACCGCCCAGCGACGCCAGCGGCGGCAGGGCCGTGCCATGGCGCCGTCGCAGCTGCGCCGCCGCTTCCGTATCGTCGAGCACGAGGCAGTGCAGCGCTTCGTACAGGCTGCGTCCCGGCGCCGGCGCGCTGCCCGACACAAGCCATGCATGCAGCCCCTGCAGGCCGGCATCGCGCAGCAGCAGGTCCGGGTCGGGCGCCTGCGTCGGCACGGCGCCGGCCGTGCCGTGCAGCCACAGGATGCCCGGCGCGGCTCGCATCAGGTGGACCAGCGCCGGCGACAGCGCACCGGCGTCCAGTACGTACAGCACCACATCGAAGTCATGCAGGCGCGCGGCAACCGCTCCTGCATCAAAGCGCGTCAGCGTGTGATGCTCCTCGAGCGCCGCGAGCACCGCGTGCATCTTCTGGTCACCTGCGCCGCCGGTGACCAGCGCCACCCGCGACGACGCCGCGACGGGCCGCCGGCGCGGCGCCGCGTTCTCGATGGCGTTCCACGCGCGCCGGGCGGTGTCTTCCCAGCTGAAAACGCGCGCGCGTTCCAGGCTGTGACGCGACAGTTCGGCGCGCCAGGCGTGGTCGGTCAATGCCTTTTCAAGGTGGGCGGCGATGCTTGCCGGAGCGGAGGCGTCGAACAGCGCGTCGTCGCGTCCCAGCACTTCAGGAATCGACGAATTGGCGGCCGCGATGACTGGCGCACCGCAGTACATCGCTTCGAGCACCGGCAGGCCAAAACCTTCGTACAGCGACGGGAACACGAACACCGTGCACGCGTTGTACAGCGCAAGCAGGGCGCGGTCGTCGACGCGGCCGGTGACGACGACCTCGTCCTCGCCGAGGCCGGCGCGGCGCATGTGCTCGCCGAAGCGGTCACGGTCGCCAACCTGGTTGACGACGAGCTGGTGGACCCGGCGCAGCGCAGGGTCGAGCCGTGCATAGGCCTGCAGCATGCCTTCCAGATTCTTGCGGTAATCGCCGTTGCCGGTGTAGAGCACGAACGGGCGGCTGATGCCGAGCTCTCGCACCGCCCTGCGGACCTCCTCGCGGTCCGCCATCACCTTGAACAGCGCGTCGGCCGCGCCGCCGATGTTCACCACCCGCTCGGGCGCGATGCCGAGCAGGCGGATCGCATCGGCGCGGGTGGCTTCCGAGATGGCCAGGAACAGGTCGACATGCTCGAAGCTGGCGAGGCGCCGCCTGTACCAGTGGGCGTAGGCCGGTGACGGATCGAGGTGCTGCGCCGGGAACAGCAGCGGGATCAGGTCGTAGAGCACAGCGACGCGCAGTCCGGACGGCAGCACGGCATCCGGCTGGGCCGCCATGCCGCGTTCGCACCATCCTTCGAACGGGCTGGCGCACAGGACGGCATCGGCACGCAGAGCCTGGTAGGCCGCCTGGATCACCGCCGATGCCACGTTTTCCTCGTCCGGATCGTCGGTCCCGGCGGCGCTCATCGGCGGGTGGGTGTACGACGACAGCGCGCCCGGCGGCGCAAGGGCGCCGAAGGCATGGCGCAAGTCGGCCGCGCTGTCGGGATACAGGCCGTTTGCGAGCAGGCGCAGCTCATGCTCGCCGCGCACGGCGGCCATCGCCTTGGCCAGCGACAGGCAGTAGCGCCCGATGCCGCGCAGGCGCGAATCGGACTGGCAGGGGAAAAGGTCGAAAATCAGGCGCAAACGGTCATCCTTTTCCGTGGGGCCGCCGCGGGCCATGCTCGAATTCGTTGAGCAGCAAGGTCTTGAACTGCGGGCCGATCATGTTGTCGGCGTCGATGGCCGGGGGCAGCGCGGCTGCCATCGTATCCGGCAGCGGTGCACCGGCGCGCAGCCATCCTTTCATGCGGCGCGTCAGGGCGGGGTGGCGCGCCGCGAACGCGTCGACTTGGCGGCGCACGCCTGGGCGCTCGCCGAGCTTACCGGCCAGTCGTGCGAGCACCTTGCGCAGCATGGCCGCCATCCGGGCGCGTCCGACAGCCTGCAGCTGGCGCAACGCAGGACCCGGCTGGCGCCGCAAGCGCCCACACCAGCGCAGCAGTTTGGTGCTTTGCCATGAACGGCTGGCGTAGATGGCATCGATCTCCTGCTCCAGCATGGTGGCGCGCGCGATGAAAGCCTGGGCCCTGGCCTGCGCCGGCAGCAGCGCTGTGCGCGCCTGTTCGGCCTCGCGCTGCGCCAGGGCCAGCGCCTGCCGGCCGGCCTGCAGGCGCGTACGCCAGGCCAGGCTCGCATGCTCGGCCAGCAGGGACAGCAAGGCAATCTGATCGCTGCGCACGAAGTAATGGAAGTCGTCGTCGCCGATAGCCGCGAGGTAGCCATGGCGCGTCAGCGTTTCGCGCCAGGGCGGCGCCGGGGTGACAGGCTGCTCGAGCGTTCCGCTTTCCACCAGCACCAGCAGTGGACGGCAAGCACCGGCCTGCCAGCTTTCCAGGGCGCGGATGGCGGCGCCGCCGCGCAGCGCCATCCAGTGCGCGTGCGTCACGCGGGCTTCCGAGAGCAACGCGTCGATGTCGGACCCGCCCTCGGCCACGACCAGCTGCATGCCCTGCCAGCCTGCCTGGGCGAACTCGCGCGCCAGATGCGACGCCTCGACGCCGGCCGGCGCGGCGTCGACATACAGGCCGCTGCGCAGCGTGCGCAGTGCAGCGAACAGCGCGCTATTCTCGTGCTGCGCGCTCATGCGGCGGCGCAATGGCGGTATCGGGTGGCGGACAACATGGGCAGTCGGGTGCGATTCACGGATCGGTATTATAGATCCCAACTGGCCGTGTCGATGACGACGCTGGCGTGGGCAAGGACCGCGGCGTCGCCGGCAGCCGTCTCCGACGGTCCGTCCCCTGTAACACGCACCACATGCCACTCGACACCTGTTCTTCGCAAGTGAGCGAACAGTCCCTCTTCGTTCGCCGCCAGGGCAGGGGGCGAGGGCAGGGCGCTCAACAGGAGATCGCCGCTGCGCAGGTCCGCCACCTTGCCTGCAAAAGGGTGGGGCGGAAACCCGGCAAGCGAGGCGGTGTCCGCGTCGGCATAGCGATAATGCCAGACTCCGCCCTTGCGGCTCAGGATGACGGCTGCATGTTGTGCTCCTGTCTGCGCGCCGGCGGTCGTCGGCGCGAAGCGGCGCGCCAGGGACAGCAATGCGGGCCGTGCACCACAGGCACTGATATCCACCAGGAGCTGGGGTGTTACCAGTGGATCGGGCATCACTGCGATGCAGGACGCCAGCTGGAGCAGGGTTGTGTCGTCTGAGGCCAGCTGCGGCAGCCCAGCCAGGGCATCGAGCAATTCTTCCCGGGCGCGTGGGCGGGACGGCGGGCGGGCGGCGGCCTGTGCTTCCAGGGCACGCAGCGCGCGCTGCGCCGTGCTGTCCCAGGAAAACCGTGCCGCTTGGCGGCGGCCATGTTCGCGCAGGCGAGCGAGCATGGCCGGATCGCCGAGTACCTCGGCGATCTTCGCAGCCATTGCCAGCGGATCGCGCGGATCGAACATGGCGGCTTCAAGGCCGATGACTTCCGGGATGCTGGTGCTGTTCGAGCCTATCGTGGCCGCGCCGCACGCCATCGCTTCCAGCACGGGCAGGCCGAAGCCTTCATGCAACGAGGGGAAAACAAACAGGGTCGTTGCCTGGTACAGGCTGATCAGGTCGCTATCACCGACGTAACCGGTCAGGACGAGGTCCGACGCGGCCAGGCCGCAACGGGCTGCATGCGCCTGAAGCGCCTGCGCATCGGCGTCGGCGATGCGGCTGGCAATCACCAGTTGATGGCGTTCGCGGATGGCGGCCGGCAACAGGCTCCAGGCCGTCACCAGGCCAGGTATGTTCTTGCGCGGTTCGTAGGCGCCGGGTGTGCACATGACCATCGCCCGCGTGAGGCCGAAGCGACCGCGAACGGCTTCGAGCTCGGCTTGCGTCGATACAGCGGGGGCAAAGCTTTCGTCGACCGCAGTCGAAATCGCGACGACGCGTTCGCGCTCCAGTCCGAGCGCCTGGATCGCTTCTTCGCGCGCGTAGTCGGAGATCGCCAGCAACAGCCCGGCGCGTTCCAGCGAAGCGATCTTGCGCATGTAGCACTGCTGCACATAGGGCGAGCCGAGGTAAGTGCCTGGGTTGAGCAGGGGAATCAGGTCGTACAGGATGACGGCCGTGCGCGCGCCATCGACTAAGGCGCCGACCGAACCGACCGCATCGTCGAGGAAACCCTCGAACAGGCTCGTGACCAGCACGATATCGGGTGCAAGCAGGGCGATGAACTGCTCGCGCAGCATCTCCGCAGCCCGGCAGCGCGGGGCGGCGCGCTCGTCCATTTCGGCGATAGGGCCCGGCGTCTCGAAGACGCGGATCCGTTCTGTTGGAATCAGGCCCGCCAGGTCGCCACGCACCTGCATCACCGACTCTTCCAGCGCACCGTTGAGCACGATCCAGATCTCATGGCTGCCGGCATGGCGTACCATTGCGCGCGTGAGCGCCATCGTGTACCGGCCGATGCCGCGAAAGCGGCTGGCGGTTTGCGCACCCTGCAGGTCGATCACGATCCGCATCAAGGCTTCCTGTTCTCGAAATGGCGTTTCAGTTCCTGGTAACAGACTTGCGTCGCTGGCGACAGGTCGGCGCTGTCCTGCGGTACGTGCAGGCACCGCGGCGGCGGCTGCAGGGGCGCGCGGCCGATCAGGGTGTCGATCCGGCGCTCGAGCGCCGGCATCTGGCCAAGCAGGAGGCGGGCCAGGCGTTTCACGACCCCATGGCGCGCTACTGCGCGCGCCAGTGGCAGCATGCCGGCACGCACCAGGTGCTTGACGATGGCTTTCGGATTGCGCTTCATTGCCCGGCCTCGGCCAGTGCGGCGGCAAGGCGCTCGCCGACGGCGTCGGCGCCGGCCGCCAGCAGGCAAACGCGTACGCCGCGCGCCACCCATCGTTCGGGCACGAGCGGCATCGAACGCCCGTCCAGGGCCAGCAGGACGTCACCCGGTTTGGCGTCGACGACGGCGCCCTCGCCGTGCACGGCTGCGCGGCCGGGCAAGTCCGACATGGGAAAGCGGGCATACCGGTAGCGCGCTCCGTCGTGGAGGACCGGCTCGATGCGCCAGCCCTGCGGCGCCTGTCCGCCAAGCGCACCGAGCAGCTCTTGCGCGCCGGCCATGCCGATGTCGACAAGAACCTGGCGCCAATTTCCTCCCGGCCGGTTGGCCGCGATCGCCGACGCCGCCTGCAACAGGTCCGGATCGGGCACATCGGCGCCGAGCGCGGCGATCGATGCGAGCAGGGTGCATTCGGCTTCTTCCCCGCCCGGCAGGGCAGCGTACGGCATCGCAGCGCGTCCCGCGCTACGGCGCCGGTGTACTTCCTCGAAAGCGTCGATGGCGCGCCGGGCACTGGCGTCCCAGGAAAACCGCTTTGCCTGAACCAGGCCGTGCGCACGCAGGTCCGCCTGGCGTGCCGGGTTGTCCAGCACGGCCGCCATGCTGGCGCCGATCGCGCTGCTGCTGGCGGGGTCGAACAGGGCGTCGGCACGGCCGATGACTTCCGGGATGCTGCTTGCGTTCGACCCGATGGTCGGCGCGCCGCAGGCCATGGCTTCCAGCGCTGGCAGACCAAAGCCCTCGTGCAGCGACGGGAACACGAACAGCGCCGTGCAGTTGTACAGGGAGACGAGATCGTCATCGGACACAAAGCCCGTCAGCACCAGATCGTTTTTCGGTACGCCGAATTTTCCGGCCAGCCGTTCCAGCCGGACACGGTCGGCCTCCTGGAGGCTGCACACCACTGCCAGCTGGTAGCGGCTGCGCAGCGCCGGCGGCAGCTTCGCGTACGCTTCGATCAGTCCCTCCACGTTTTTCCGGTAGTCGATCCCGCCGGTGTACATGATGAAGCCGTGCTCGATGCCATGCCTCCCCAACAGCGCCGCGCGCTCCTGCGGCCCCAGTGTGCGTGGGCGGAAGATGCTGTCCACTGCCGACGAAATGTTCACCACACGCCCGGCCGGCAGCCCCAGCAGCTCGATGCCTTCGGCGCGCGCCGATCCCGAGATAGCCAGCAACAGTTCAGCCCGCTTCAGCTGTCCTAGCTTGCGGTGGTACCAGGCCGCCACGTTCGGGTCGCGCAGATAGCGTTCCTTGCGCATCAGCGGAATCAGGTCGTACAGCGTGACCGCTGTGTCGAAGTGCGCATGCTCGCGCGGCACGGAGACGACGGAATTGTCGCTGAGACCTTCGAACAGGCTGGCGACATGGACGATGTCGGGGCGCAGGCTGGCCAGGTAGTGTTCGCGGATCCTTTCGGCCGCGCCGAGGCGCCAGGCATTGCCCCGGTCGATCTCGCGTACCGGAACCGGTGTGACGAAGGTCGAGATGTGGGACTGGGGCAGCAGGCCGTCGAAGCGCTTCCTGATCGCGGCGGCGCTATCCGGATAGTCCTCGTTCAGGACGATGCGCAGCTCGTGCCCGCGGCTGTCACGCGCCATGGCCAGGGCCAGCGCCATCGAGTAACGGCCGATACCGCGGTGCATGCTGGACGCCTGGCAGGCCTGCAGGTCGAGGAGGATGCGCATCGCGACGCGTTACGGTGTACGGGCGTGGTCGATGGCGCGGCGCAGTTCGCGCAGGACCTGGCGCGCGCTGTCGGTCAGCTCGGCTTCGTCCGAGAGCACGACCGGAGGACTTTGCCAGGCGGCGCGCCGTGACTGGCCGACGAGCGCGCGCATGCGCCCGGCGAGCCGGGGAAAGCGGTAGACCTGGCGGCGCAGGAAATCGTCCAGGCGCGGGTGCGCAACGACAAAGGCGACCGCGCCCAGCGCGACCTTCCGGAAGGCCTGGCGCGCCAGAAAAGGACCCTGCGTCATGATCATGCGGCCGGCTGTTGCGCGCAATGCGGACACGACACCCCGTACACATACTGCGGCGAAAGCTGTTCGCGCGGGGTGACGATGGCGCGGCAGGCGAAGCACTGGGTGGTGACGGTCGGCTCGAGTTTCGGGTTGAGCGCGGTGCGGTAGTCGAACACGAAGCAGTCGCCGTGGTAGTGGGCGCCGCCGACGTCCTCGAAATACTTCAGGATGCCGCCCTCGAGCTGGTAGACGTTGTCGTAGCCGATGTTCTGCATGTGGATCGCCGCTTTTTCGCAGCGGATGCCGCCGGTGCAGAAGGTGACCACGGTCTTGCCGGCGAAGTCGTCCTTGTGGGCGGCGATCACTTCCGGGAACTCGGTGAACTTGGCGATGCGGTAGTCGACCGTGTTGTCGAAGGTGCCGACGTCGACCTCGAAATCGTTGCGGGTGTCGACCATCACGACCGGTTTGCCGGCGTCGTCATGGCCCTGGTCGAGCCAGCGCTTGAGCGTGGCCGGCGCCACCGCCGGCGCGCGGCCCAGTTCCGGCTTGATCAGCGGCATGCGCATGGTGATGATCTCGCTCTTGATCTTGACCAGCATGCGCTTGTGCGACTGTTCTTCCGAATAGCTGTACTTGACGTCGATGTCGGCGAAGCGCGGGTCGCTGCGCAGCCAGGCCAGATAGGCGTCGATGTCGGCGGGAAGGCCCGACAGGAACATGTTGATGCCTTCCGGCGTCAGCAGGATCGTGCCCTTCAGGTTCAGCTGCGCGCACAGCGCCTGGAAACGCGGGCGCATGTCCTCGGTGTCGTCGAAGGTGATGAATTTATAGGCGGCGATGTTGACGTAGCGGCCGTCCGCGTGCGCCATTGGAGACGGCGTCGTGTCCGCCGCGTGTTGGGTCGTGGTTTGCATGATTGCCAAGTAACTTGATTTCCAGCTCAATTCTGGTCAGCCGCTATTATAAGCCGTCGGGTTCGGGCCGGATCGCCGCCGCCAGCTGTCGTGCAATCGCCTCCGAGCCGCAGATGATCCTCGAGGCACAGGCCAGCGCGCGCAGGGCAGGGCCGGCGTGCGGGCCAGCCACCCCCAGCTGGACGCTCACCCCGCGCGCGCGCCAGGCCGCCAGCAGGCCGCACTCGAATGCCTGCGCCACGGCCGGGCAGGCGGCTTGCGGCGCATAATAAATGTCGCCGGCGTGGACGTCGACGACCGGCTCGGCCTGCGCCGGCCAGGCCAGGCCCAGCGGGCGCCCGGCGGCATTCCTCGCCTGGCGCAGGCAGGGGACGCTGCCCGTCGTATCGAGGTAGACCGGCTCGATGCGCAGGCCGGCGCCTTCCTGCGCCAGCAGTTCGATCAGCTGGCTGGCGAGCGCCGCATCGGGCGTGGCCCCACGCGAGGCGCTGACCTCGACCAGCAGCCGGCGCCGCAGCGCAGGCTCGTTTTCCGCGAGACTTGCCGCCAGGCGATGCAGGCCAGCTTCGTCCAGCGGGCCGGCCTGCGCCAGGGCCGTGCGCCAGGCCGTATCCGAGGCGTCGGTGGCGTGCCTGGCGCTTTCCAGCGTGGCCAGGTAGAGCGCGGCGCAGCGCTGCGGGCGGAACTCGGCGTCGAGCAGCGCGATCGCCCCCTGGCCGAGCGCGGCGCGCCGGGCCGGATCGCGGCGCAGCGTGTCGAGCGCGGCGGACAGCGCCGTCAGTTCGAACGCGTCGGGCAGGCGCCAGACGGCCTCGGGCGGGAGCTCCGCCATCGACCCGTTGGCATTGACGATCGTCGCCAGGCCGTAGTTCATGCAGTCGAGGACCGCGCCCGAGCTTTCGCCATGCGCATTCGTGCGCAGCTGGACGCCGAGATCGGCCGCCTGCAGGTACTGGCGGTAACTGGTGTCGTCGAGCCAGCCGGCGATGCGGATGTTCGCGTTCGGGCCCGCGCGGCGGATCAGGGCCTCGACTTCCACGCCATAGGGGCTGTCGTGGTTGGCGCCGGCCAGCACCAGCATGCAGGCGCGGTCCCCATGCAGGGAAGACGCGGTCCAGGCGCGCAGCAGCTCGTGGGTCAGTTTATTCGGGGCGACGAAGCCGAAGCTGCAGACCAGGAAGCAGTCGTCGGGAATGCCGAGAGAGGCACGCGCGGTGGCGCGGTCGATGACGGCAGGCGGGGTGCGCGGATGTGGAATGAGGTCGATGCCATTCGCGGCGGCGGGGCCGAACCAGTCGCTTGCCAACTGGCGCGCGTGCCGCGAATGCACGACCGTGCGGGTGGCCTTGTCCAGCACCGGCAGGCTGCACGGCCAGCGTTTGTGCGCCTGCTCGTTCGCGCCCGCCGCTTCGCTCTGCGCCAGGGCCGCGTAGCCGTGCGACGCCAGCAGCGCCTCGCTCCAGGCGCGCGGGTCGGCGCCGCTCATTTGCGCGTGCAGCAGGGCGCCGCCCAGGAAAAAGTCGTGCAGCACGACGACGCCAGGATGGCGCGCCAGCAGGGAGAACATGTGGCTGTGGAAGGGGCTGTTGCCGAACTGGTAGAGCACCTGGTCATAGTCGGCGCCGTGTTCGAGGAACCAGGCGGCATCGCGCACGGGCAGCCCCTCCAGCGTCGGGGGCAGGCGCACTTCCGGCTGGGCGACGACCAGTTCGATGTCGACGTGCTGCACCAGCTCGGCCAGCAGTTCCACGGCATAGGTGGCGACACCGGTGCGCTGCGGCGGCAGCGGCGAGACAAAGGCGAGGCGGGGGCGGGCGCGGTGCGGCCGTAGCGGCCTGCCTTGCAGGTCGCGCAGGCGGCGCAGGATCGCGTTCGCGCGCGGCGACAAGGTGTCGACCTCGCCGTTTCGCATGCCGGCGGCGGCCGGCGGCGCGGCGCTGCCGGAGGCCATCATCGCCCCGTAAGCGCGCGCATATAGCAAGGGGGAGCGTTTCAGAATGCGCAGCGCCAGCTGGCGCACCCGCGGCCGGCGCATGACGGCGCGGGCGACCAGCATCAGCGGCGCAGTCAGTTTGTGCAGCGGGCGGCGCAGTGGACGCGGGCGCGGCGCCGGAGCGGGTTCGGACCCCGTGCCGGCGGCGGCTGGCAGCACGGCGATGACGCACTCGCCCGGCGCCGGTTCCGCCAGCAGCAGGTCCAACAGGGTGACGGGCGCGGTGGGACTGGAAACGGTCATCGCCGCATTATAAGTGCTGTTGTAACGGCACCCGCCGGCGCCGCCGGCGAAGCGCCCGGCGGGTTAAAATACGCCCATGACTTCCCCGACCTTTACCCACCTGCGCGTCCACTCCGAATACTCGATCGTGGACGGTTTGGTGCGCATCGACGACCTCGTCGGCGCCGCCGCCAAGGACCAGCAAGCAGCGCTTGCCGTCACCGACCTGGCCAACATGTTCTGCATGGTGCGCTTCTACAAGGCGGCGCGCGGCAAGGGGATCAAGCCGATCATCGGGGTCGATGCCTGGATCACCAACGACGACAACCGCGACAAGCCCTCGCGCCTGCTGATCCTGGCGAAAAACCGCACCGGCTACCTTCAATTGTGCGACCTGCTGTCGCGCGCCTGGCTCACCAACCAGCACAAGGGCCGCGCCGAGATTCGCGCGGAATGGCTGGAAGCCCTGGCCGCATCCAGCTCGACGCTCGAGCCGGAAGTGAACCAGGCGAACGCCCTGATCGTGCTCTCGGGCGCCTGTTTCGGCGACGTCGGCCAGGCCATCGACCAGGGTGACGTCAATCGCGCCGAAAAGGCGGCCGCACGCTGGGCCGCGCTGTTCCCTGGCCACTTCTATATCGAAATCCAGCGCGCCGGCGCGGCCAACCAGGAAGCGGCCGTGCGCCATTCGGTGGCGCTGGCCGCCCGCCTCGGCCTGCCGGTGGTGGCCACGCACCCGGTGCAGTTCATCCGCAAGGACGAATACATCGCCCACGAAGCGCGCACCTGCATCGCCGAAGGCGAAATGCTGGCCAACGCCAAGCGCGTGCGCCGCTTCAACGAAGAGATGTGTTTCAAGTCGCAGGCCGAGATGGCCGAGCTGTTCAAGGACCTGCCCGGCGCGCTCGCCAATTCGGTCGAAATCGCCAAGCGCTGCAACGTCGTGCTCACCCTCGGCAAGCCGCAGCTGCCGGACTTCCCGACGCCGCCCGGCATGACGATCGACGAATTCCTCGTCGCCGAATCGCAGAAGGGCCTGGTCAAACGGCTCGAGCACCTGTATCCGGACCCGGTCAAGCGCGAGGAAGCGCGTCCGCGCTATGAAGAGCGACTGAAGTTCGAGACCGATACCATCAACAAGATGAAGTTCCCGGGCTACTTCCTGATCGTGGCGGAATTCATCCAGTGGGCCAAGGACAACGGCGTGCCGGTCGGTCCGGGCCGCGGCTCGGGCGCCGGCTCGCTGGTCGCTTACTGCCTCTTGATCACCGACCTCGATCCGCTGAAGTACAACCTGCTGTTCGAGCGCTTCCTGAACCCGGAACGCGTTTCGATGCCCGACTTCGACATCGACTTTTGCCAGGAAAACCGCGACCGCGTGATCCAGCACGTCAAGGACCTGTACGGGCGCGATGCGGTTTCCCAGATCGCCACCTTCGGCACCATGGCGGCCAAGGGCGCGATCCGCGACGTGGGACGCGTACTTGATTATGGCTACAACTTCTGCGACGGCGTTTCCAAGCTGATCCCGTTCAAGCCGGGCAAACCGGTCTCGATCGCCGAGGCGATCGAGGAAGAACCGCTGCTCAAGGAACGCCTCGAGAACGAGGAAGAAGTGCGCCAGGTGCTGGAACTGGCCCAGCAGGTCGAGGGCATCACCCGCAACATCGGCATGCACGCCGGGGGCGTGCTGATCGCGCCGGGCAAACTGACCGACTTCTGCCCGCTGTACACCCAGGGCGGCGATGCCGGCGTGGTGTCGCAGTACGACAAGGACGACGTCGAGGCCGTCGGCCTGGTCAAGTTCGACTTTTTGGGCCTGACCACGCTCACCATCCTGGACCGCGCCGTGAACTACATCAAGGCGCTCGATCCGGCAGAAAGCGATTTCGACCTGGCCAAGCTGCCGCTGAACGACCGGCCGTCCTATAAACTGCTGTCGGATGCGAAGACGGTCGCCATCTTCCAGCTCGAGTCGCGCGGCATGCAGGGCATGCTGAAGGATGCACGTCCCGACCGCTTCGAGGACATCATCGCGCTGGTGGCCCTGTATCGTCCGGGCCCGATGGACCTGATTCCCGACTTCTGCAAGCGCAAGCACGGCGAGAAATTCGATTACCCGGACCCGCGTACCGAGTCGATCCTGTCCGAGACCTACGGCATCATGGTCTACCAGGAGCAGGTGATGCAGATGGCGCAGATCGTCGGCGGCTATTCGCTGGGCGGCGCCGACATGCTGCGCCGCGCGATGGGCAAGAAGAAGGCCGAAGAGATGGCCGAGCACCGCGAGATCTTCCGCGCCGGCGCGGCGAAGGACGGCCTCACGACGGCCAAGGCCGACGAAATCTTCGACCTGATGGAGAAGTTCGCGGGATACGGTTTCAACAAATCGCACGCCGCGGCCTACGCGCTGCTGTCCTATCACACGGCCTACCTGAAGGTGCACCACACGGCCGCCTTCATGGCAGCCAACATGTCGCTGGCGATGGAAGACACCGACAAGATCAAGATCCTGGTCGAGGATGCGATCGATGTCTGCAAGCTCACGCTCTTGCCGCCGGACGTGAACGAATCGCAGTTCCGTTTTACTCCGGAAGGGGAGCCTTTTTCGGTAACGGGCAAGCAGGTAAAGAACATCCGCTACGGCCTGGGCGGCGTGAAGGGCGCGGGCCAGGGCGCGATCGAGGCGATCGTTGCCGCACGCACCGAGGGCGGCAAGTTCAAGGACCTGTTCGACTTCTGCAAGCGTGTCGACCGCAAGCAGATCAACCGCCGCACGATCGAATCGCTGATCCGCGCCGGCGCCATGGACTGCTTCGGCGTCGACCGCGCGGTGCTGCTGGCCTCGGTCACGTTTGCGATGGAAGTGTCGGCCCAGGAAGCGGCCGCCGCCAACCAGGTCAGCCTGTTCGGCGGCAGCGATTCCGACCTCGTCGCCCCACCGGAATACGTGAAGGCGCTGCCCTGGTCCGATCGCCAGAAGCTGTCGGAAGAAAAGGTGGCGCTCGGCTTCTACCTGTCGGGCCACATGTTCGACATCTACGCCGGGGAAGTGCGGCGTTTCGCGCGTACCCGCCTGCAGGACCTGGAACCCTCGCGCGAGCCGCGCATGCTGTGCGGCGTGATCATGGGCGTGCGCACCCAGATGACCCAGCGCGGCAAGATCCTGATCGTCGCCCTCGACGACAAGACCGGCGTAGTCGAAGTCACGGTGTACAACGAGGTGTTCGAGGCGAACAGGAACGCGTTCAAGGAAGACGAATTCCTGCTGGTGGTGGGTAAAGTGTCGGAAGACCGCTTCAATGGCGGCCTGCGCATCACCGCCGAGAAGGTCTACGACCTGGCGTCTTCGCGCATCCAGTACGGCCACAAACTGGAAATGGACCTGGCCTGCACGGTCAGCCCGGCAAAGATCGCCGAAGTCATCGCACCCTACAAGCACCCGGACGGCCTGCCGGTCAGCCTGCGCATCAAGCCCCAGGGCGTCGAATGCATCCTGCAACTGGGCGACGAATGGCGCGTGGCGCCGTCGGACGCCCTGAAACAGGCGCTGGAGTTGACACTGGGAGCAAAGGACGTCGCGGTCGAGTACTAGGGCGCGAGGCTGCGTGGGTGGCGACAGGCCTGATGAGGGCTTGTTAAAATTGCCACTATCGGAAGAGACTGCTCTCTTCCACCTACCGGATTCCTTCACGATGACCATGCACAGCCTGCTCCCTTCCGCCCTGATCGGCGCCGTCGCCAGCGCGCGCTCCATGACGCCCATGGCCACGCTCGCCACGGCCCGCCTTGCCGGGCGCGACACGACCGGCCACCTGGCGCTCCTGAACCGCCCCCTGTTCAAGTACGGTGCGCTGGCGATGGGCGTGGGCGAACTGTTTGGCGACAAGATGAAGTCGGCGCCCGACCGCACGGTCTTCCTCGGACTGCTGGCGCGTGTCCTCAGCGCCGGGATCGCCGGTGCGGCCCTGGCGCCGCCGGGGCGCGAGCAGGCCGGCGCCGCGGTTGCCGTCGCCACTGCCGTCCCGCTGGCGTATATCACCCTTGCCGCCCGCAAGGAAGCGATGGCGGAGATGGGCCAGACCCGCAGCGGCCTGATCGAAGACGCGCTGGTTGTCGCGGCGAGCCTGGCGATCGTGACGCTGGCAACGCGATCGCAGCGGAGCTAGCCAGGCCAACCACACGCGGCTGTGGTGCTTGTGATAATTGTTGAGTTTTTCAACAAGCGGTGCATAATCGGCCTCATCCCTGCCGATTTCCGTGAGAACGACGATGGTCCATCACGCTTGCCTGCGACAGCCGCGTCGCGCTCCTCCAGCCAGCACGCTGGCCAGCCTGCTGCTCGCTTCTCTCCTGGCCGCGTGCGGCGGAGGTGGCGGAGACCCTCCGCCAATGGCCGTGCCGCAACCGCTGCCGCCGCCGGTTGCCGCGCTGCCCGGCAGCTATGCCGATCCGGTGCTGTATTCCGGCGCGGCCACGGCCTCGCTGGTCAGCGCGCAGGAAGCATCTTCCACGGTCGACACCCGCATCACCCTCGATAACCGCCAGCTCGACTACACAGCCAAAGCCGGCCACCTGACGGCCACCGACCTGCAGACCGGACAGCCGGCGGCATCCTTCTTCTATATCGCCTACACCGCCGGCGCCCAGCCGGCGGCGCAGCGTCCGCTCACTTTCTTCTATAACGGCGGGCCGGGCTCGGCGTCGATCTGGCTGCACCTCGGCTCCTTCGGCCCGCGCCGGCTGGCCACCAGCTTCCCGTCCACCACGCCGCTCGCCGGCCCGGTGCAGTTCGTCGACAACCAGGAAACCCTGCTCGACCACTCCGACCTGGTCTTCGTCGACGCCATCGGCACCGGTTATTCGCAGGCGGTAGCGCCCAACACGAATGCCCAGTTCTGGGGCGTCGACCGCGATGCCGCGGCCTTCCGCGACTTCGTGCGGCGCTACCTGGTGGCGAATAACCGGCAGGCGTCGCCGGTCTACCTGTTCGGCGAATCCTACGGCGGACCGCGCGCGGCCATCATGGCCAATCTGCTCGAGAGCGCCGGGGTGCGCGTGACCGGCGTGGTGCTGCAGTCGGCCGCCCTCAACTACAACTCCAACTGCGGCGTGTTCAACCCGGGCCAGGTCAGCTGCGAAGGTTATATCCCGAGCTACGCGGCGGTGTCGGCCTACCACCAGAACGGCGGCTCGCTGCCGGCCGATTTCGCGTCGGTGCTGCAGCGCGCGCGCGAGTTTGCCGCCGGCAGCTACCGCAGCGAGGTGACGAGCTTCCTGGCCAGCGGCACGCCGCCGACCGACGCCACCCTGGCGCAGCTGGAAACCTTCACCGGGCTGCCGGTGGCGACCTGGCGCCAGGATTTTTCGATGGTGCCGGGCGGCTACCGCGCGCGCCGCCTGCCGGGGCAGGTGATGGGGCGCTACGATGCGCGGGTGGTGGCGCCCACGGGCAGCGCGCTGGCGGTCGGCGGCGACCCGTCGATGTCAATCATCAATAACACCTTCGTGAATGCCGTCCGCCCCTATCTCGAGACCGAACTGCGCTATACCGCGACCATGCCCTACATGAGTTCCAACAACGTCATCAACGGGTGGAACTTCTCGCATGACGGCCGGGCCCTGCCGGACACGATACCGGACCTGGCCGCGGCGCTGACGCTCAACCCGGCCATGAAGGTGCTGGCCATGGGCGGCTACCATGACCTGGCGACGCCCTTCTACCAGACCGAACTCGACCTGGCGCGGCTGGGCGCCGGCGCCGGCATCCAGGTCCGCAACTACGACAGCGGGCACATGAGCTACCTCGACGACCGCGTGCGCAAGCTCCAGAAGACAGACCTGCGCGCCTTCTACAACAGCGTATCGGTGGCACAATGAAAACCATGAATCTGATTTTCCTGATCGCGGGTGCGGCGTATCTGGCGTCCCCGGGCGCGCAGGCGCAGGCCGGCGTCGATGCCCAGGTGCCGCCGGCGTTGCGCGTGCGTCCGGCCGAAGCGCCGGCCCAGGGCGCCGCCCTGCGCGCACAGGTGCTGGCCAAGCTGGAGGCGCAGTTCCGCGCGGCCGACCTCGACGCCAACGGCAGCCTGACGCTTGAAGAAGCGAAGAATTTCGGCTTCGTGGCCAGGCATTTCGAGGCCATCGACACCGGCCGCCGCGGCGCCGTCAGCTTCGACGACCTGCGCGCCTACCTGGCGCGGGCAAAGGCCGAACGGCGCTAGCTGGCGCAGGGTGAATGCAGGCGTTCAGCCCTGCATCGCGTCCGACGCCAGCACCACCTGGCCCTCGGCCGCAGGGACCTGCGTAAGCAGTGCGCGCGCGACGTCACGCGCGGGGATCGGCCGGTAGCGCGCCGGAACCAGGGGCCGCAGCAGGCCCGCGAGCAGGGCGCCGGCATGCTCCCCTGGCCGCGCGGCTTGCCCGAGCGCGCCACGGTCTCCGAGCAACAGCGATGGCCGCGCGATCACCATGGCCTGGAAGCCGAGCGCGCCGACAGCGTCTTCGAGTTCGCCCTTGACGCGGTTGTAGAAAACCCGCGATTGCGCAGCGGCGCCCATGGCGCTGACGAGGCCGATTCGGCCGGCGCCGGCGGCCAGGGCGGCACGCGCCACCGCCAGGTTGGCGTCGAAATCCACCGCTCGGAACGCCGCCTGGCTGCCGGCCGCCTTGATCGTCGTGCCGAGGGCGAGGTAGGCTTCATCGAGTGCGGGGAGGGACGGCAAGGCGCCGAAATCGACGAGCCGCACCCGCAGTTTGGGGTGCTCGAGCGGCAGTGCGCGCCGCGCCAGCACATGCACCGCGGCCACCGTGTCGTCGGCCAGCAGGGCGCGCAGCAGCTCGCCGCCAACCAGGCCGCTGGCGCCGGCCAGCAGGACGCGGCGCCCGGCGGGTGTGCTTGTGCTCATGCCGCCGACGGGCCGGTGGCCAGCGCCGCGGCGTCGGCTTGGGCGACGGCGTGCTCATTGGTGTGCTCTCGCAGGCCGATCGCCGCCTGCGTCGTCCTGTCCTTGATCCGCTCCAGCACGATGTGCTCGTTGCTCGAGGCGCGGTCGCGCTGCGCTTCGCGGTGCCACAGGTGGAAGATCTCGGTGGCATAGGCGCCGTCCTTGCGCATCACGCCGGCGTGATACAGGCGTGCCACCACGTCCGAGTCCTCGTAGCCCCAGCCGCGAAAACTCTCGTCGAAACCATTGACGCGCTCCAGGTCGGCGCGCCAGAAGGCCATATTGCAGCCCTTGATGCGGCGGAAGCTGAAGCGGCGGCGGCGGCGGCGGCCGATATCGGGCAGCTTGACCAGCAGTTGCGCCGCCTTGCCCAGGCCGCCCTGCAGCCGATAGCGCAGTGTTTCAGCCAGGCCGAGCGATTGCAGGTCGAGCGCCTCGAGCAGCACGCGCTTGCTGAATGCCTCGCTCAGCAGGATGCGGCTGCCGGTCACCATGTAGCCGGGTTCGGCCAGCTGGCGGTGGCGGGCGATGAAGTCCGTTTGCGGCACGCAGTCGCCGTCGAGCGCGATGATGTAGTCGCCGCGCGCGGCCAGAATGCCGTTGTTGCGCGATTGCGCCAGCCGGAAACCGTTGTCCGGCTGCCAGGCGTGGCGCATCGGCACCGGCGACCGGGCGATCAATTGTTCCACCACCGCCCGGGTGGGCTCGCCGGAACCATCGTCGGCGATGATGATCTCGATGTTCCGGTCGCTCTGGCGAAAACAGGCTTCGACGCAGGCACGCAGCGCCTCCGGCCAGTTGTAGGTCGCGATGACGATGGAGATGAGAAAGTTCTTATTGTTCACATTCATGTTCATGGCCGACCGTATCGCTGTGCTGGAACGCCTATTGTGCAGCCTCGCGGGGCGGCACGCAATGTGCATACAGGGCCCCTGCCAACAGCAGGAACCAGTAGGCTTCGGTCGGGTTCCACAGCAGACTGTTGAAGAGGGATGTCAGGCCATAGATTGCCAGCAGCAAGGCGAGCGCATCGGCCAGCTTGTCGCGGCGCGCCAGTGCGGCCTTGCCGATGGCGCCGAGCAGGGCGAAATACAGGGCCAGGCCGGGCAGGCCGAACTGCACCGCCAGCAGCAGCGGCTCGCTGTGCGGCTGGTGGCGCACGCGCGCCGTGTCCGGCGACGCGCCCCAGATCCGCTGCGCTTCCGGGGCATACACTTCCGAGAACGATCCGGTGCCGTAGCCCAGCAGCGGGCGCTCGGCCACGGCCCGGGATCCGGTTTTCATGAAACTGATGCGCAGGCCGTTGGGCGTGGTGGCGTCGTCTTTCGACACTTCCGCCACCAGCAGGTCCATGCGCGTCTTGACGTTCGGGGATACCAGATAGACGCCGCCGAACAGGAGCGACATCGCGGCCGCAACAAGAATGCTGCGCAGCCAGGTCACGCGAGCACGCAACAGGTAGAGCGCGAACAGTCCGATGAACAGGCCGACATAGCCGGTGCGGCCGTTGCCCATCAGGATGGGCAAGGCGAAATACAGGCCGGCGCCGCACAGGGCCAGGCGGGCGCGCGTCCCTTGCGTCCAGGTCGCCAGCAATAAGCAGGCGCAGGCGGCGAACGAAAGCAGGATGCCGATCGTGATGTGGTTGCGCAAGGCAAACGGGTCGTTCATGTCGCCCACGCGCCACCAGCCGAGGCTGGACGTGGGCATGCTGTCGAACCAGACCAGGTAGAGCGCGGTCGCCAGCACCGCGCAGCCGCCCAGCGACGCGTACAGCACGCGCGCCGGCAGGCCGGGCGCGCGCCCGCACAGGCACAGGGCCAGCGGCAGCACCAGCAGCTTGGTGTACTTGCGCAGGCCGTCCTGCAGTTCCTCGGGTGGCGCGATCGACCAGGTACTGCCCAGCAGCACCAGGGCCAGCAGCGCCAGCGCCAGCATTGCCGCCGGCGTACGCAGCAGCCGCGCCAGCGAACCGTCGGCCAGCAGCGCGGCCACGAAAGCGATCAGGGTCAGGCCAGCGAAGACGTTCGTCAGCGCCGTCGAGAATGGAATGCTGAAGGCGGCCAGCAGCAGCAGCTGGCGCGCAATGCGCTCGATCCGGCCGCCGCTGCGCGCGGCCGCGTTGACGATGGGGAGGGGGGCGGGGTGCTGCATCTGGTTCCTTGTCTGGACGCGGCGGCGCGCGCCGGCCCGGCCGTCAAAATCGGGCTCATTGTACCTTAGGCAAGTAAGCTGCCCCGGCTGCCGCACGCGAAGCCGAGTATGCGAAAATGGCGAGTTGAGGCGACTGCCGCCGCCAGCGAAAAGAGCAAAGTGGAAAACAGTGTCATCGTCAAACGCCTGTGGGCGTTCATCAAACCCTACCGCAGCCGCTCGTACATGGCCTTGCTGGCAATGGCGCTCACCGCGGCCACCCAGCCGCTGCTGGGCAAGGCCCTCCAGCTCTTGCTGGACAAGGGTTTCAACAACAAGGTCGATTTTTCGCTCTGGTGGATCCCGGGCATCCTGATCTCGATTTTCGTGCTGCGCGGGATCGGCACCTTCGCCACCGCCTACCTGAACAACTGGGTCATCAGCCGCGTCCTGAACGACCTGCGCGCGCAGCTGTTCGACCGCCTGCTGCGGCTGCCCGCGGCGCGCTTCCACGAAGAGTCCACCGGCAAGATCATCAACACCGTGATCGGTGACGTGCGCCAGGTGGTCGACATGATCAACTCGGTCTTCATCGCCTGCGTGCGCGACACCCTGGTCGTGGCCGGCCTGCTCGGCACGCTCTTGTACCTGAACTGGAAACTGACGCTGGTGGCGGTGGTGGTCATGCCGCTGACCGCCGTCATCGTGCGCACCACCACCAAGCGCCTGCGCCACCTGCACCGCGAGAACCAGCGCGTGACCGCCGAGATGACGCAAGTCGTGGAAGAAGCGGCGCGCGGCCACCAGGTGATCCGCGTGTTCTCGGGCGAGCGTTACGAGCGCCGGCGTTTCGATGCGCGCAGCGAAGCGCTGCGCGGCTTTTCCCAGCGCAGCACGGTGGCCTTTGCCGCCACCGCGCCGGTGACCCAGATCGCCACCTCGATGACGCTGTCGCTGGTGATCGTGCTGGCGATCCGCGCCGACATGACGGTCGGCGAATTCACCCAGTTCGTGACCATGATGCTGATGCTGCTCACGCCCCTGAAATCGCTGGCCGAAGTCAACGGGCCGATGCAGCGCGGGATCGCCGCCGCCGAAACCGTGTTCGAGATGATCGACTCGCCGGTCGAGCAGGACACCGGCACGCGCGTGCTCGAACGCGCCACCGGCCACCTGGTCTTCGAGGACGTCTCCTTCCATTACCCGAACAGCGCCACGCCGGCCCTGCAGCACGTCTCGCTCGACATCGCCCCGGGCCAGACGGTGGCGCTGGTGGGCACCTCGGGCGGCGGCAAGTCGACGTTCGTGAACCTCGCGACCCGCTTCTACGATCCGCAAGAAGGGCGCATCCTGCTCGACGGCCTGCCGTATCCCGAACTGAGTTTGGCATCGCTGCGCGCCCAGCTGGCGATGGTGAGCCAGAACGTGGTGCTGTTCGACGACACCCTGGCCGCCAACATCGCCTATGGCGCCCTGCGCATCGACTACGAACGCCTGGCCGGCGCGGTGAAAGCGGCGCACCTGACGGACGTGGTGGCGCGCCTGCCGGACGGCGTCGAATCGATGATCGGCGAGAACGGCATGCGCCTGTCGGGCGGCCAGCGCCAGCGCGTGGCGATCGCGCGCGCAATCTACAAGGACGCGCCGATCCTGATCCTCGACGAAGCCACCTCGGCGCTCGACAACGAATCCGAGCGCGCCGTGCAGGCCGCCCTCGACAGCCTGATGGCGGGGCGCACCACGATCGTCATCGCCCACCGCCTTTCGACCATCGAGGGCGCCGACCGCATCGTCGTCATGGAGCACGGCCGCATCGTCGAGCAGGGCACGCACGAGCAATTGCTGGCGCTTGGAGGCTCCTACGCCAACCTGTACCGCCTGCAGTTCGCGGCGGCGGGTGTCGATGGCGCTGCGGAAACGACCGCTCCATGAAGCGCACCCTGATCATTTCGCCGAACTGGATCGGCGACGCCGTGATGGCGCAGCCGCTGCTGGCGCGCCTGAAAGCGCGCCATCCGGGGCGGCCGATCGACGTGCTGGCGCCGCCGTCGGTGGCGCCGGTCTGGCGCGCGGTGGCCGAGGTGGATACGGTGCTCGAGACGCCGTTTAGGCACAAGGCGCTGCAGCTGCGCGAGCGCTGGAAGTACGCGCAGCTACTGCGCGCGCGCGGCTACGCCGACTCCTACGTGCTGCCCAACACGCTGAAATATGCGCTGATTCCCTGGCTGGCCGGGATCGGGCGGCGGGTCGGCTACAAGGGCGAGCTGCGCTACGGCCTGGTCAACGTGATGCACCACGACGAGCAGCCGCCGCGGCCGATGGTGCCTTTCTATGCCGCGCTGGCCGACGAGCCCGGGACCGTGGCGGCGCCAGCCCCGCGCCCGCGCCTGCTTGTGCCGGGCGAGCGTATCGAGGCGGCCTGCGCAGCGCTGGGCATCGATGGGGCGGGGCCGCTGGTCGCCTTTGCGCCGGGCGCCGAGTTCGGCCAGGCCAAGCGCTGGCCGCCGCGCCATTTCGGGGCGCTGGCGCGCGCCATCCTGGAACAGGACCCGGCGGCGCGCATCGTGCTGCTCGGCTCACCGAAGGACCGCGACACCTGCGACGAGGTCATTGCCCACGCCGGCGAAGCCGCCGCCGCCGCCATCCTGAACCTGGCGGGCCGCACCCGGCTCGATGAAGCGATCGCCGTCATTGCGCGCTGCGCCGCCGTGGTGGCCAACGATTCGGGCCTGCTGCATATCGCCTCGAGCCTGAACCGGCCGGTGGTAGCCCTGTACGGCCCGACCGATCCCGATCACGCGCCGCCGTTTTCCGACATCGCGCACGCGCTCTCGCTGCGCCTGGACTGCTCGCCCTGCCGCCAGCGCGAATGCCCGCTCGGGCATCACAACTGCATGGAGCAGATGGAGGCGCCGCTGGTGTGGCGCGCGCTGGGGCCGGTGCTCGGTTCCTAGGTTCGTAGGGTGGAGTCCCGACTCCACGCGGTTCGCACCCTCCGAACAACAACCAACCGGCGCCAACGCGTCCTGCGTCCGGCCCCGGCCGGCCCTGCAAACCATTGCGGGCCTCAGCTGGCGTAGTGCGCCGCTTCCCCCGCCAGTTCGCCGTCGTCGATCGCGTGTTCCTCGAGCGCCTTGATATAGCGCGCCAGTGCGTCTTCCAGCGAGGGCAGCAGCACGCCGCGCTCGCTGGCAAGGGCCGAGAAGGCCGGGCGTACGGCGGCATAACCCGATTCGGCAGCGGAGCGTTCCTGCAAGCCGCCGGCGTCGACGCCCGCCACCTGGCAGGCCTTGCGCGCCAGCTCGGCCCAGGTGACCGATTCGGCATTCGTCAGGTGCCAGATGCCGCGCTCGCGGTCGATCATCAGGTCGAGGCTGGCGTTCACCAGGTCTGGCACATAAGTCGGCGACACCACCAGGTCGTTCGCGGCGGCAAACGGGCGGCCGGATTTCAGGGCGCTCAGGGCCTGGGTCACGAAATTGTGCTTGTCCCAGGGGCCGAAGAAGGAACTGGTGCGGATGATCAGGGCCTGCGGATCGGCTTCCAGCACCCGCTGCTCGGCATCTGCCTTGCTGCGGCCGTAGACGCCCAGCGGCGCCACCGGATCGGACTCGACGTAGGGCGCGCCCTTGCTGCCGTCGAACACCAGGTCGGTCGAGAAGGTCATGAAGCGCAGCGCATGGCGGATGCAGGCCAGCGCCAGGATGTTCGGCCCCAGCGTATTGCCGTCCATGCAGTTCTCGACGTCGGTCTCGGCATCGTCGACGCGCACATAGCCGCCGGCGTTGATGATCGCCCAGGGCTTGAAGCGCTGGATCGCCGCCTCCACCGAAGCCGGATCGGTGATGTCCATCTCCTGGCGCGTCAGCACGTGGCAGGCCAGGTTGCGTTTCTTGCAGATGCGGGCAAAGGCCGAACCGAGGGTGCCGGTGGCGCCGGTGATCAGGATCGGCTGCGCCAGGTTCGAGCGGAACTGGCTGCGCACCGCGATGTCGGCCACCGCGGTACGGGTGGCCACCGGTTTGCACATGAAGCGGTCGGGGCGGCGCCACCAACCCTCTCCCTGCAGCACCGGGTTCGACAGCGGGCGGTTGGAAGCGAGTTCGCGCATCAGCGTTGCCACGGCGGTCGGGCGCGGTACGGGGCCGCGCACGTCGAACGGGCCCGGCTCGTAATAGCCCTTGCATTCGGTGACCAGGCAGTTCCAGTCGTAGGAACCGAGCAGCGCCCAGACCGTGACCGCGCGCACGTCGGCGCCTTTTTCGCGCACCTTCCTGGCGGCGTTCCAGATCTCGACGAGCCAGCGCATCTGGTCTTCGCGGTTGGCGTCGATATGCGCTTCGGTGACGGCGATCGGCAGGCCGTAGCGCTCCCAGGTTTCCTGCAGCAGCGGGCCGATGCCCGGCGTGGGCGTGGCCAGCACGCGCGGCGTTTCGATGTCGGCGAACAGCTGGCCATCGTAATTGCCCCAACGGCTCTCGGGATAGCGCTCGCGCCGGTGATCGATCCAGCGCTCGCTGGTGGCATAGTAGTTGACGCCGATGATGTCGGGAGGGCAGGGGTTCTCGCGGAACCACTCCAGTTGCGCGGGCGTGGCGCCGGACGCGAGCAGGTAATCGTACATCTTGTGCTCTTCATCGATCATCCCGCACAGCAGGTCCCAGCCCAGCCAGCGCCGCTCGTTGAAGAAGTCGACCAGCTCCTGCATTTCGGGCGTGCCGTAGGTCTTCGACAGGTCGTCGGTCTGCACCAGCTTCGCGTCCGGGTTGACCGCGCGAATCGCCCGCATCGCCAGCACCGTGCCCTTGCATTGCCCCAGCAGCGCGCGCACGAACAGTTCGTGGGTTTCGCCATGCGGGTACCAGACGCCATACAGGCCTGAAAAGCGCGCCGTGGTCAGGATTTCGTTGACCGGGGTGTAGTACTCGGCCCAGGGGTAGCGCTGCGCTACCGCGCCGGCGTACTCGGCGAGCTTTTCGGGAAAGTCGGCATCGACCAGGCTGGTATGGCGTGGACCGCTGCCATGGTGCAGCAGGCCGACGATCGGGGTCACGCCCAGCTTCTGCAGCACCGGCAGGCGCTCGTCGGACCAGGTCCAGTCGGCGTCTTCGATGCGCTCGGGTGCGACGCACTCCCACAGTACCGGATAGCGGATGGCCTTGATGCCGAGGGAGGCGAAGCGTTCGATGTCTTGCAGCCGGTCGCTGTGGCCGTTGCGGTCCATCTGGCTGAAGTAGTTGTCGCGTACACGGTTGACCGTGCATTCAAGGCCGCCCCAAAGCGCCAGCTCTGTTGCCGACCCTGGCTGGATTTGCTTGTCATGATTCATGAGACCATCCTGCATTTATATAGACAGGCTCCAGCCTAGCGGCCACACCGATGGTCTTGTGTTAACCGGCGAACATATGGAAGACATTTCGGACTAGTCCTACTCTTTTGCCTAATAAACCCTTTCCTCCCCTAAATATCGGGTATCTGCGTCGAAATTGTGCGCTATGCCTGGCTCATGGCGTGCAAGAATAGGACATTCCTTGCCAATTCGGCAATTCCGTCAAAGCGCATTCGGGAGCGACTCATGTACATGGTGTATTGGACAGTTTTTGATGAAGCAGGAACCCGCCCGCATGCCGAGGGCTTCGCTACCGAAGAGATGGTCAAGGCGATGGGCTTCATGGAAGAGCTGCGCCGCCGCCAGCGCGCCGGCGAGGGCCTGCGCTTCATTACGATGTGTTCCGAGCACCCGGACGTGGTCGGGCATCCGGGCGTGGACGTGACGGGGCCGGCCTACAACTGGAAAAAACGCCGGCCCTGATCCACCCTAGGAGTTCGTCGCGTCCTCACAGCGCAGGAAGGCCTCGGTCAGGCCCGCAAGTTTACCGGTGTCGGTGGCATCGTAGCCGGGCAGGGCGTCGACGATGGCCAGGTAGGCCGGCGCCCGCATCAGCTCGAGCAGCTCTCCCATGCGCGGTTCCTCCAGCGTCTCGCGGCGCAACGCAAAATAATACTGCTCGCGCATCAGCGGAATGAAATCCAGTTTGAAGTGCGCGGCCGCGGCGCGCATGCCGACGCCGGCATCGGCCATTCCGCTGGCGATGTAGGCGGCCACCGCCGAATGCGTGAATTCGGCGCTGTTGAAGCCATTGATCGATTCCGGCGACGGGCCGTCGGCCGCCAGCATCATCTCGCACAGCATGCGCGTCCCGGAACCGGCCTGGCGGTTCACGAAGCGCACGTCGGGCCGGGCCAGGTCGGCCAGGCCGGTCAGCCCCAGTGGATTGCCGCGCGCCGTGATCAGGCCTTGTTCGCGTCCGGCGACATGGATCAGGCAGTGCTGCGCCGGGTCGAGCCAGCGCAGGTACCAGGCTGCCGTCGCCTGCGCGAAGCGGCCGATGGGCACGTGGAAGCCGGCCAGGTCGCATTCGCGCCGCGCCAAGGCCGCGACGGCTTCGGTGCTGGTGCGGTAGCGCAGGTCGATCGGCAACACGTCGCGGTCGATGTGGCGCACCAGCGCGGCGACGGCGAAGCCGTGGCTGGCATCCATGCGCAGTGCCAGCATGCTGCCGGAGGTGGCGCGCCCGAGTTCCGCTTCCAGTTCCGAAGCCAGGCTGTGCAGCGTCGGCGCCAGCCGCGCGGCAATGCGGCGGTCGGCCCAGACCAGCTTTTGCGCCAGCAGCGTGAGCGTCGTGCCGCGTCCGCGCCCGGTCTGCAGCAACTGTTCGCCGAACAGGGTTTCGGCCGAGCGCAGCAGGCCCCAGGCATAACGGTAGGACAGGCCGACGCTCTTGGCCGCCTGGGCGATCGATCCGGTGTCCTGGATCGAGAGCAGGAGGCCAAGCAGGTTGGAGGTGTCGAGCGGCGCGTCGTCCTTAACGCTGATTTCCCAGTGTGGGCGAATGTGTACTTTGAGCATATGCTCAAAATAGCCTATTTCTATCCTAAAAGCATCATGCTACCCTCCACGAAACAACAATATTTGACGATTTAATATGCTTTTATCAGCATATTTCGATGACTATAAAAACCGGAGGGGACATGGCGTTATTTGATTTTCTAAACAAGGAGCACACGATCGCGGGGCCAGGCTTTAACCGCTGGCTGGTACCGCCGGCGGCGCTCGCAATCCATTTGTGCATCGGCATGGCCTACGGCTTCTCCGTGTTCTGGCTGCCGCTCTCGAAAGCAATCGGCATCACCGAGTCGCTCGCATGCGACCCCAGCATGGGCTTCATGGCCCAGATCTTCTCCACGACCTGCGACTGGAAGATCTCGATGCTCGGCTGGATGTATACGCTCTTCTTCGTCTTCCTGGGCCTGGCTGCATGGCTCTTCGGCGGCTGGCTCGAACATGCCGGTCCGCGCAAGGCCGGCCTGGTGTCGGCAGTCTGCTGGTGCGGCGGCCTGGTGATCTCGGCCCTGGGCGTGTACACCCACCAGATCTGGCTGATGTGGCTCGGTTCCGGCGTCATCGGCGGCATTGGCCTGGGTCTCGGCTATATTTCGCCCGTCTCCACCCTGATCAAATGGTTCCCGGACCGCCGTGGCATGGCGACCGGCATGGCCATCATGGGCTTCGGCGGCGGCGCCGTGATCGGCGCCCCACTGGCCGACAAGCTGATGAAGCATTTCGCCACCGCCAACTCGGTCGGCGTCTGGGAAACCTTCCTGGCCCTGGCAGCGATCTATTTCGTCTTCATGGTTGCCGGCGCAATGACCTACCGCGTGCCTGCCACCGGCTGGAAGCCTGAAGGCTGGACCCCGCCGGCCAAGTCGGCCAACACGATGATCACCGCGAAGCACGTGCACGCCAGCCGCGTCTGGGGCATTCCGCAATTCTGGCTGATCTGGGGCGTGCTGTTCCTGAACGTCTCGGCCGGCATCGGCATCCTGGGCATGGCGTCGCCGCTGATCCAGGAAATGTTCGGCGGACGCCTGATCGGCGTCGACCTCGGTATCAACGACCTCGACACGGCGCAAAAAGGCCAGATCGCGGCAATCGCCGCCGGTTTCACGGGCCTGCTGTCCTTGTTCAACATCGGTGGCCGCTTCGTGTGGGCATCGTGCTCCGACTACATCGGCCGCAAGGCAACTTACTTTATCTTCCTGATCCTCGGTTTTATCCTGTACGTGTCGATTCCGTCGCTCGCCGCTGCCGGCCAGCTGGCCCTGTTCGTGGCTTGCGCCTGCATCATCCTGTCGATGTACGGCGGTGGTTTTGCAACCGTGCCGGCTTACCTGGCTGACCTGTTCGGAACGCAAATGGTGGGCGCGATCCACGGCCGCCTGCTGACGGCCTGGGCTGTAGCCGGTGTCGCCGGTCCGCTTCTGATCAACTACATCCGCGAGTATCAGATTGCCAACGGTGTGCCGAAGGCGCAAGCTTACGACGTGACGATGTACGTTCTGGCAGGCCTGGTCCTGGTGGGTATTTTCCTGAACGCGATGCTGCGTCCGGTAGCGGACAAGCACTTCATGACTGACGACGAACTGGCCGCCGAGAAAAAACTGGCGCATGAACGCGACATCAGCACCATGACCGGTACCCGCGTCGGCGGCAGTGGCAGCGTCGCCGCCACCAGCCCTGCCATGACGGCATTCGCCTGGATGGCAGTGGGCATTCCGCTGATGTTCGGTATCTGGGTCACGCTGCAGAAGGCGTCGGCACTGTTCAAGTAAAGAAGTCGCAGCAAGCTGGAATGAACGCGTGGACGGGGAACCGTCCACGCGTTCGACCACGATCGAAACACCGTAGCGCATCCATCATCGAATTTTTGATCATTTAATGGGACGCCCCATGAACCACCCCATCATCCCGATCGCCGTCGCCGGCGCGACCCGCCAACGCAAGCGCGAAGCCCCAAAAGGCCGCCGCGTCGACCCGCAGGCACTGAGCGATGTCCAGGCCCTGCTCGGCGCAGAATCGCGCCAGCCCGACCTCCTGATCGAACACCTGCACAAGATCCAGGACCACTTCGGCTGCCTGGGCAGCCACCACCTGGCGGCGCTGGCGCAGGAAATGCGCCTGGCGCAGACCGAGGTGTATGAAGTCGCCACCTTCTATCACCACTTCGACGTGGTGAAAGAGGGCGAGGCGGCCCCGGCCGCGCTGACCGTGCGCGTCTGCGCCGGGCTGTCGTGCGAGATGGCGGGAGCGAAGGACCTGCTGGCCCGTCTGCCGGACATGCTGGGGCGTGAAGTGCGGGTGCTGGAAGCGCCCTGCATCGGCCGCTGCGAGCAGGCGCCGGCCGCCGTGGTCGGGCAGCATGCCGTCCCCCATGCAAGCGTCGAGAGGATCGTGGCGAAAGCCGCAGCGGGTGAGACGACCGACCTTGTCGAAGGCTATATCGATTATGCAGCCTATCGCCGTGCTGGCGGCTATGCACTGCTGCGCGACTGCGTCGACGGCAAGCACGATGTCGACCAGGTCATCGCGACCCTGGAAGGCTCCGGCCTGCGTGGCCTTGGCGGCGCAGGTTTCCCTCTCGGGCGCAAGTGGCGCATCGTGCGCGGCGAGGCCGGCCCGCGGCTGATGGCGATTAACATCGACGAAGGCGAGCCCGGCACTTTCAAGGACCGGGTCCACCTCGAGACTGACCCGCACCGCTTTTTGGAAGGCGCCTTGATCGCCGCCTGGGCGGTTGGCATCGAGGCCATCTATATCTACCTGCGCGACGAGTACCACGGCTGCCGCGCCATGCTCGAAGCCGAGCTCGACAAGCTGCGCGCCGATCCTCCGGTCGACAACATGCCGCCACTTTTCCTGCGTCGCGGCGCCGGCGCCTATATCTGCGGCGAAGAATCCGCAATGATCGAATCGATCGAGGGCAAGCGCGGCATGCCGCGCCTGCGCCCGCCGTATGTGGCGCAGGTGGGACTGTTCGGCCGGCCAACGCTGCAACACAATTTCGAGTCACTGCACTGGGTGCGTGAAATTCTCGAGCGCGGCGGCGACTGGTTCGCCAGCTTCGGCCGTAATGGCCGGCGTGGCCTGCGTTCGTTCTCAGTCTCGGGCCGTGTGCACAAACCCGGCGTGAAAGTGGCGCCAGCCGGCATCACGGTGAAAGAACTGATCGAGGAATACTGCGGCGGCATGCTGGACGGGCATGAGTTCTATGCCTACCTGCCGGGCGGCGCCTCGGGCGGCATCCTGCCGGCGGCCATGGGCGACATCCCGCTCGACTTCGACACGCTGCAGCCCTATGGCTGCTTCATCGGCTCGGCGGCGGTCGTGATCCTGTCGGATCGCGACACGGCCACGAATGCTGCCCGAAATACGCTGGCCTTCTTCAAGGACGAGTCCTGCGGCCAGTGCACGCCCTGCCGCAACGGCACCGCCAAGGCGCTCGATATCATCCGCAAGCCCGAATGGGACGTGCCGCTGCTGGGAGACCTGTCGCAAGTCATGCGTGATGCATCGATCTGCGGCCTTGGCCAGGCGGCGCCGAATCCTATCGACTGCGTCATCAAATACTTCCCGCACGAGCTGGTCCAGCAGAGGTAACCGTCATGAATGCCATTACACCTACCGTCACATTCGAACTCAACGGCCGCGAAGTCGCGGCGCTGCGCCATGAGACCCTGATCGAGGTCGCCACCCGCGAAGGCGTCGAGATCCCGCGCCTGTGCTACAAGGAAGGCATGGACGCGGTCGGCAACTGCCGCTCCTGCATGGTCGAGATCGACGGCGAGCGCGTGCTCGCGCCGTCCTGCTGCCGCTATCCGACCGCCGGCATGAAGGTCAGCACCGACAGCCCGCGCGCGCTGGCCGCGCAAAAGATGGTGCTCGAGCTGCTGCTGTCCGACATGCCCGAGGCCGAATACACCCGCAAGAACGAAGTCGACGTCTGGGCCGAAAAACTCCAGCTCGGCAAGCCGCGTTTCAAAGCCACCCGCAGGCAGCCGCAGCGCGACGCCACCCACGCCGCCATCACCGTCAACCTCGATGCCTGCATCCAGTGCACGCGCTGCGTGCGCGCCTGCCGCGACGAGCAGGTGAACGACGTGATCGGCCTGGCCTTCCGCGGCGAAAACGCGACGATCGTGTTCGACCAGGGCGACGCGCTCGGCGCCTCCACCTGCGTGGCCTGCGGCGAATGCGTCCAGGCCTGCCCGACCGGCGCCCTGATGCCGGCGCGCGAAGTGGCGCTGAACATCCCGGATAAACAGGTCGATTCGGTCTGCCCGTACTGCGGCGTCGGCTGCCAGCTGACCTACAACGTCAAGGACAACAAGATCCTGTACGTCGAAGGACGCGACGGCCCGGCCAACCACGGCCGCCTGTGCGTCAAGGGCCGCTACGGCTTCGATTACGCCCACCATCCGCACCGCCTGACGAAACCGTTGATCCGCCGCGAAGGCATGCCGAAGACCGGCGAGTTCACGATGGACCCGGACCGCGTGCTCGAAGTCTTCCGCGAAGCGACCTGGGAAGAAGCGCTGGCGCTGGCCGGCGGCAAGCTCTCCGGCATTCGCGACAACTTCGGCGGCAACGCGCTGGCCGGCTTCGGCTCGGCCAAGGGCAGCAACGAAGAAGCGTATCTGTTCCAGAAGCTGGTTCGCACCGGTTTCGGCACCAACAACGTCGACCACTGCACCCGCCTGTGCCACGCCTCCTCGGTCTCGGCACTGCTGGAAGGCATCGGCTCGGGCGCGGTCTCGAACCCGGTGATGGACGTGATGCGTTCCGAGGTGATCGTCGTCATCGGCGCCAACCCGACCGTGAACCACCCGGTGGCCGCGACCTGGATCAAGAATGCTGTCAAGCTCGGCGCCAAGCTGATCGTGCTCGACCCGCGCCGCTCGGAACTGTCGCGCCATTCGCACCGCTACCTGCAGTTCAAGCCGGACACCGACGTCGCGCTGCTGAACGCGCTGATGCACGTGATCGTCACCGAAAAGCTGGTCGACGAAGCCTTCATCGCCAGCCGCACCATCGGCTATGCCGAACTGGAAGCGAACGTGGCCGAGTACAGCCCGGAAGCGATGGCGCCGATCTGCGGCATCGATGCCGAGACCATCCGCTATGTGGCGCGCCTGTACGCGACCTCGAAGGGCTCGATGATCCTGTGGGGCATGGGCATTTCGCAGCACGTGCACGGCACGGATAACGCGCGCTGCCTGATCGCGCTGGCGCTGATGACCGGCCAGATCGGCCGTCCCGGCACCGGCCTGCACCCGCTGCGCGGCCAGAACAACGTGCAAGGCGCGTCCGATGCCGGCCTGATCCCGATGATGCTGCCGGACTACCAGCGCGTCGACAACCCGGTTGCTCGCGCCAGGTTCGAGGCCGCCTGGGGTGCCACGCTCGACCCGAAACCGGGCCTGACCGTGGTCGAGATCATGCACGCCATCGACGCCGGCCAGATCCGCGGCATGTACATCATGGGCGAGAACCCGGCCATGTCGGACCCCGACGCCAACCACGCGCGCGCCTCGCTGGCCGCGCTCGAGCACCTGGTGGTGCAGGACATCTTCCTGACCGAGACGGCCTACCTGGCCGACGTGATCCTGCCGGCTTCGGCCTTCCCTGAAAAGACCGGCACCTTCACGAATACCGACCGCCTGGTGCAGCTGGGCCGGGCGGCGATCACCCCACCGGGCGACGCCAAGCAGGACTTGTGGATCATCCAGCAGATGGCCAACGGGCTCGGCCTGCCGTGGGATTACAAGCACGTGTCGGAAGTGTTCGACGAGATGCGCCGCACCATGACCAGCATCGGCGGCATTACCTGGGACCGCCTGGAAAGCGAAGGCGCCGTGGTCTATCCTTGCCTGGAAGAGGGTGACGCCGGCCAGCCGGTCGTGTTCACCGAAGTCTTCCCGCGCGAGGGTGGCCGTGCGCGCTTCGTTCCGGCCGACATCATCCCGGCCAACGAGCGGCCCGATGCCGAATACCCGATGGTGCTGATCACCGGCCGCCAGCTGGAACACTGGCATACCGGCAGCATGACCCGGCGCGCCACCGTGCTCGACGCGATCGAGCCCGATCCGGTGGCCCTGGTGCACCCGCTCGACATGGAGCGCCTGCGCGTCAAACCGGGCGATGTCATCACGATCGCCTCGCGCCGCGGCGAAGTGGCGCTGTATGCGCGCGCCGACGACAGCTCGCCGGTGGGCGCGATTTTCGTCCCCTTCTGCTACTACGAAGCGGCGATCAACCGGCTCACCAATGCCGCGCTCGACCCGGTCGGCAAGATCCCCGAGTTCAAGTACTGCGCCATCAAGGTCAGCCCGGGTGGAGAGCTCGCACCGCAGGGCAGTTATGGTGGCGGCCAAATCCTGGAGGGCATGGCACAATTGGCAACATGAACCGTCCAGACTTGCCACTGCAGCACCAGCACCAGCCCCGGTATCGACCGCAGCTTTCCAACGCGCACGCCCACCTCACCCACGAGGTGAGCGCGCTCGACGAGCGGGCGCGGCGCTCGACCATCTCCATCCCCGCCGAGCGCCCGCTGACGGTGTATGTCGACAAACGCGAGCTGGTCACCCTGATGACCCTGGGCGGCGCACCGGAGGCGCTGACGCTGGGCTACCTGCGCAACCAGCGCCTGGTGCGGGCAATCGAGGACGTGGTGTCGGTGCAGGTGGACTGGGCGGTGGACGCGGTGGCGGTCGTCACCCGGAACGGCATCGCCGACGTCGAGGAACGCACCGCAAAAAAGGTCGTGACCACCGGCTGCGGCCAGGGCTCGGTCTTTGGCGGCCTGATGGACGAGATCGACACGATCTCGCTGAGCGAATCGGCGCGCCTGCGCCAATCGGTCGTCTACCGCATCGTCGACCTGATCCGCACCCAGCCATCGATCTACAAGCAGGCCGGCTCCGTGCACGGCTGCGCCCTGTTTTCCAGCAGCGGCGAGCTGCTCTATTTTGTCGAGGACGTCGGCCGCCACAACGCGGTCGACGCCATCGCCGGCCTGATGTGGCTGGAAGGCATGGCGGGCGACGACAAGGTGTTCTACACCACCGGGCGCCTGACTTCCGAAATGGTGATCAAGGGCGCCCAGATGGGCATTCCCTTCCTGCTGTCGCGCTCGGGCACCACGCAAATGGGCCACATGGTGGCCGAACGGGTCGGCATGTCGCTGCTGGCGCGCTGCAGCGGCAAGCACTTCCTGCTGCTGGCGGGGCAGGAACGGCTGGAGTTCGAGCCGGCGCTGCTCGAACTGTCCGGGCCCGTGCTTCCGGCCTGAGCCCCCGGGCCGCTCCATCATGTCCCTGATCGACGCCACGGCGCATGCCTTCGCGCTGCTGTTTTCCGGCGACGCGGCGCTGTGGCGCATCATCTGGGTATCGCTGAAGACCAGCATCATCGGCCTGCTGCTGGCCGCGCCCCCGGCCGTGCTGCTGGGATATGCGATCGCCATGCACCGCTTTCCGGGCCGCCGCATCGCCGTCTGGCTGGCGCAGTGCGCGCTTTCCCTGCCGACGGTCCTGATCGGCTTGCTGCTGTATCTGCTGCTGTCGCGGCGCGGTCCGCTGGGTTCCCTCGAGTGGCTGTTTTCGCAGCCGGGCATCATCCTCGGGCAGGTCATCGTCGGTTTGCCGGTGCTGCTGGCGTTTACGCTGGCGGCGGTGCAGGGTCTCGATGCGCGCTACGCCGAGACCGCACGCGCGCTGGGCGCCTCGCGCTGGCGCACCATGCTCACCGTGCTGCACGAAGCGCGCTACGGCGTGATGGCGGCCGTCATCAGCGGTTTCGGACGCGTGATCTCCGAAGTCGGCTGCGCGCTGATGGTGGGCGGGAATATCGAAGGCGAAACGCGCACCATTACCACCGCCATCGCCCTGGAGACCAGCAAGGGCGAGTTCGCGCAGGGGATCGCGCTGGGCATCGTGCTGGTTGCGCTGGCGCTCCTGATGAACGGCGCCCTGATGCTGCTGCAGGGCGAAGCGCATACCGCGGGAGGGCGCCTGTGAGCCCGGCCTCGACACCGCTGCTGACGGTACGCGCCCTGTCGCGCCGCCACGGCGAACGGCTGCTGTTCGACATCGACGAATTGCGCCTCGAGGCCGCCAGTGCCTATGTGCTGACCGGCGCCAACGGCGTCGGCAAGAGCACGCTGCTGCGCGCCCTGGCCGGGCTGGAGCGGATCGACGCCGGCCAGGTCGAATTCGACGGCAAGCAGCTCGCGCTGCACCCGTATCCACACGCGCTGCGCCAGGCCGTCGTCTACGTGCACCAGCACCCGATCATGTTTTCCACCAGCGTCTTTCATAACATCGCCTATGGCCTGCTGGCCCGCGGCGAACCGAAGGCGCGCGTTGCGCAGCTGGTCGAGGAGGCGATGGCCTGGGCCGGGGTCGCCTACCTGGCCGCTACCGACCCGGCGCGCCTGTCCGGGGGCGAGAAGCAGCGCGTGGCGCTGGCGCGGGCCCGGGTGCTGGGCGCGCGCCTGCTGCTGCTCGACGAGCCGACCGCCAACCTCGATGGCGCCGCGCGCGAGCAGGTGATCGCCCTGATCCCGACGCTGATGGAAAAGGGCAGCACCGTGGTGATGGCCTGCCACGACCGCGACCTGATCGGCCTGCCCGGCGTGCGCCGCCTGAAGCTGCGCGACGGCCGGCTTGAATACCGCCCACTCAAAGGAGACATCGATGAAACGCCGTAATCTGATTGCAGTCGCGCTGTGCGCGCTAATCGCTTCACCTGTCACGCTGGCGCAAAATGTGCTGCGCCTGTCGACCACGACCAGCACCGAGAACTCGGGCCTGCTGAAACACCTGTTGCCCGCCTTTGAGGCGAAGACCGGGATCAAGGTCAACGTGATCTCGGTGGGCACCGGCAAGGCGCTCGAACTGGGGAAAAACGGGGACGTCGATGTGACGCTGGTGCATGCGCGCCCGCTCGAAGACCAGTTCGTGCGCGAAGGCTGGGGTGTCGGCCGGCGCGAGGTCATGTACAACGATTTCATCGTCGTCGGCCCGGCAACCGACCCGGCCCGGGTGAGGGGCGGCAAGGATGTCGTCGTCGCTTTTGCGCAGATCGCCGCCAGCGGCGCCAGGTTCATCTCGCGCGGCGACAATTCGGGTACCGACCTGATGGAAAAGAGCTACTGGCAGGCGGCCGGCGCCAGGCCCGCCGGCGCGCGCTACGTGTCGGCCGGCCTGGGCATGGGCGAGGTGCTGAACATGGCCGCCGAAATGCGCGCCTATACCCTGACCGACCGCGCCACCTACGGCGCCTACCGGGCCAAAACCGGGCTGGCGATCCTGGTCGAGGGCGACCGCCGCATGTTCAACCCCTACGGCATCATTGCCGTCAATCCGGCCAGGCACCCGGGCGTGAATGCCAGGGGCGCCCAGCAATTCATCGAATGGATCACCTCGCCGGAAGCCCAGGCGCGCATCGCCGCCTTCAGGCCAAACGGCGAGCAGCTGTTCTTCCCGAACGCGGCCAGGTAAAAACGGAAAAAGCGGCCGAAGCCGCTTTTTTTATGCCTGTGGAGGGCAGCTTACTTGCGCAGAACCTGACGCTTGCGCGCAGTCGCGCCGGCGGCCAGCAGCGCGATGCCGAACAGGGCGAGCGTGCCCGGTTCCGGTACTTCGGCAAGTTTGAACTGGCCGTTCGTACCGAGCACGAAATACTCGCCCGGACGGTTCCGATAGGTCGTGTCCGTGCAGCCAGCGGCCGTGAAGCCGGCGTACTGGCAGACCAGTTCGCTGATCAGGGTGGTGGAAGGCGAGGCGATCGTGTTTGCATTGGTAAACGCAAACGACAGGAGCGACTGGGTCGACAGGTCCTGGCCGGCGCTATTGAAAAAATAGCCCGCCGCAAGCATTCCAGGCGCTGCCTGCGCAAACACGCTGACCTGGCCATTGCTGGTCGGAAGACCGCTTTCATCGACCAGGCCGCCGCCGCCCAACACACTGAACTCGGCGATCTGCCGGCCCTGGTTGGCGCCGTAGAGGCCCTGGGCGCTGGCATAGCTGGCCTGGCTGCCGCTCTGGTACATGCGGATGGTACCGCTGCTGATGGTGAAGCCGCCGCCGAACTGGCCGGTGCCTTGCGCTTCGAAGGTAGCGCTGATGCTGCCACCCGGGAAGTTCATCGCGAGCGCCTGTCCGTTGCTGTCCGCCTGCATGACATTAAAAACGGCATGTTCGCGGAACGAGAAGGAATTGCCACCGGTCGAAGTCAGCTGGATAAACGAGTTACCGTTGAAATCCAGGTATTCGTTGATGACCTGGCCGGCCGTGTAACCGCCGCCGTTGGGGTTGAATACCCAGTTGTTCATGACCGGACTCGCGATTGCGGTACCGGTCGTGCCGAGCGCAAAGGCGGCAGCACAAATAAGTTTTTTCAGGGAATTCATTGTTATCTTTCGACAATTCGTCGTCAGGAGAGAGGAACTTAAGGTAAAGCAATTGCCATGCCCGCAGAAAATAATTCATTGAATCAAGCGCTTGGATAATTCACATTCGAATTTCATAAAGACGTGTAAAGATTCCCGACAAGTGCTTGTTTCTATTAAGAATTCTTAATAACAATTGTGAAATAGCAAAATATAAATTTGTTGCGTTTACGCTGATTCTCTCGACAAAGTTAACAATGTATGTCTATGCAGGGAAGCCGCGCCAACAAAAACGCCAGCCCTGAGGCTGGCGTTTCACGTTCTGATGGAGATGGCCGAATCGACGCGTTCTTACGACCCGGTTGCGCGCACATTCCCGAACAGAATGCCTTCGTAGGGCGCGGGGCCGCTACCGATAGTGACACCGTCGTCACCGATATCGAAGCTGCGGATCTGGCGGCTGTGCTTCGAGCCCCTGACCTTGATGACCGAGATGACGGTATGCAGCTCGGCATGGTGCTCGATATAGCGCAGCATGATCACGACATCGGCCAGTACGACACTGCCATGCGGACTGAAGCGCAGCTCGTGGAAGCGGTCTTCCATTTCGTTGGTCATCAAGAGCGTCACGCCCTTACTGGACAACACGGTCGCCATGCGGTAAAGCGACTCGGAAAAATCCTCGCGCGCTTCGGGCGCAAGCGACATCATGAAGCCGGGAATAGAGTCGAGCACCACGCGCGTCGCCTTGGTCTGCTCGATAAGGGCCGCAAGATCGTGCAGGGTTTCGTCGATCGACAGATCGAGCGCGCTCATGGTGGCCAGGCTGACCTGGCCGGAGCGTACCAGCTGGTCCAGGCGGGTGTTCATCAACTGGGTGGGATTGCGCTCGAACAGGGCGACGACACCGGTTTCGCCATTGCGTGCACCGGCGGCCAGAAATTCGGTGGCCAGGATGGTCTTGCCCGAGCCGGCCGGACCGCTCACCAGTACGGTGTAGCCGGCCGGATAGCCACCGCCAAGCATCTCGTCGAGCATCGGCACGCCGCTCGACAGCCGCGTCCTGATCGCCTGCGCCTGCGCGCCCAGGTGGGCCGGTTCGATGATGGGCAACAGGCGCGGGAAGACTTCGATGCCGTTGCGGTCGATCCGGAAAGCGTGCAGGCCCGGCCGTTGCCGCTGTCCTCGCATCTTGATGACCTGCAGCTTGCGCGACATGACATTGCGCTGCACGTGCTGGTTGAGCCAGATAATCCCGTCGGCAACGGTAAAAATCGGGTTTTCGTCGGCTTCATTGGCCTGGTACTCGCCGATCAGGAAGGTGGTTGCGTTCCAGCCTGTCATATGGGTGACCAGCTGCTGCACGAAGGCTTGCAGCGCCGCCACGTTGTGATTGTCGCCGCGCACGCCCTGCACAAAAGATCGGAACGAGTCGATGAACACCAGTCCGGGTCCGTGCCGGCGCACTTCCTCGAGGATGCGGATCAGCACGGCGTCGTAATTGCCTTCTTCGACCTCGGGCGCAAGGCTGATGAACTCGACCGAATCACCGACCTTGTCGAAATCGAAGAAGCTGAATTGCTGCTGGTAGCGCAGCATCTTGACGGGCGGCTCGCCCATCGCGGTAAAAAACAGTGCACGGCACTGCGGGGTGGCAAGGCCGAACATGATTTGCTGGGCAAACGTTGTCTTGCCACTACCTGGGGCGCCACCGATGATGTTGAACGACAATTCGGGCAGGCCACCGCCAAGGACGGTGTCGAGTCCGGGAACGCCGGTTGCCAGCAGGCGCAGCTCAATTTTATCGGTCATGACGCTTACTCCTCATTATTCTTTTTGATGTCATCGGCGGCGAATGCGGTACCCAGGAATTTGATTGCCAGGCGCACGCCGATCAGGTCCGCCAGCATCGTAATATAAGTCAGCATCAGCGCATGGTTGGCGGCGACGATTTCCTCGGATGTGCGCTCGCCCAGGCTGTGCTCGAACTGGGCAAACGCGGTCTTCGTGTCGCCCGCGCCGATCTGAGGCAGCCACGGAAAGGCCGCGGCATACGCCGCCAGGCTGCGCACGAACAGCAGTTCCGCACTGAGGGGGCCGATCAGGGGACTGAATTTGCGAAACAGGGTTTTCCACAGTCCGATCGCGGCTGCTGCGCTCTCGGCGGCACTATCGGCGGCGAGGCGCCCCATTATTGTCGCGAACAGCTCGGTCGGAATTGGCATAGCGTGCAAGCAACAGAAGGGTAGCCCAGGGACGCGGAGTGCGTCACAGGTAGCGGACGGATGTGTTCAGAACAGCTATTTTATCCGATAGTATGCGCGCTGGATGCATTCCGGGACGCAGGAGCGATCGGAATAAGGAGTGCTACTTCACTGCCTTCGGCGCGCCCGCTCTTGACGACCAGTTCGCCGCCATGCGAGGCAACGCGCTCATGCAGGTCGAGCAGGCCGAAGCTGTTCGGTTTGCGGGGCGCGCCGGGGTCGAAGCCGATCCCGTTATCGATGACGCGCAGCGACAGGCTGTCCGCGCCGGCATCGAGCTTCACGGTCACCCGGCTGGCCAGGGAGTGGCGCGCCACATTGTTGAGGCATTCCTGCAGCACATAGTGAACGGTCAGCACCGCTTCCTCACCGAGGACCAGCTCGGGGATGCTGTCGTCCACGTCGAGTTCGCATGCGATGCCGCTGGCACGGGTGAACTTGCGCAATTCCATCTCGACGGTCGCGTGCAGGCCCAGCTCCAGGCAGGGTGGGCGCAGCTCGCCCATCAACTCCTTGACCGTACGCAGCGTGACGTCGACATTATCAAGCGCGGAACCGATGCGGTCACGCAGGCGATAGTGGCGCTTGGTGGTGTGCTGGTGCAGCAGGACGATGTCGATGCGCAGGGCCAGCAGGTTCTGGCCGAGCGAATCATGGAGTTCCTGCGAAATGCGCTTGCGTTCATCGTCGCGCGTGGCGAGCTGGTGCGCGAGCAATTCGTGCAGTTTTTGTTCGGATGCACGCAGCGCTTCTTCGGCCTGTTCGAGGGCGAAGATCTTCTCCACCAGCGCCTGGTTGACCAGCATCTGGTTCTGCGTCAGGCTCAGCAGTTCAGCCGCGTGCGCAGCGTCGAAGTCCTGCGTTGCCGACGTGTCTAGCGCAGTGGAGCGTCCGCTGCGTGCCACGCTCTTGTAACCTGGAGTTTCTATACCCATGTCAAAAGCCCAGTTGATGTGCCGCAGCCCGCGGCTTCGGAAAAACTGCTACCTGTTCAGAAGCTAGGGAATTCGGGCCGCCAAGTCAAGAAAAAAAGGCAGGCGGAGACGAATTGTTCTGAACCGGGGACGACCGGCTGCATTGGGCGGGCATGAGCTAGCCTGGATCAGGATGACAGCTCCGAATTGTGCTCCTCCAAGATGCTTAAAAAGTTATAATTATTGCTAGTTCCGATTGGGAGTACGTTTTGCGCCTGGCAGATTTCATCGTTTCCGACTTAGAGTCGATTCTCCATGAGTGGGAGAATTTTGCGCGTACGCTGAAGCCTGCGGCAGACAATATGTCCGACAAAGACTTGCGCAACCATGCTGCGCTGATGCTCAACATGATTGCCAAGGACCTGTGTACGGTCCAGTCGATCGAAGAGCAGATTGAAAAGTCCCATGGCGACGAGCCCGGGCAACATGATGACGCCGGCCATGGCATTGCTCGACTGGACTCGAAGTTCACAGTAGAGCAAGTGGTTTCCGAGTATCGCGCTTTACGCTCCAGCGTTCTCAGGCTTTGGGCGCAGGCCCTGCCACTCACCAGTCCCACGGATGTCGGCGACATCATCCGCTTCGACGAAGCGATTGATCAGCTGCTTGCTGCATCGGTATTCAGCTATGCCCAGGCTAAACGAAAGTCGGACGACGCAGAGAAAGACCGCCGGAATGATTTTCTGGCGATGCTTGGTCATGAATTGCGCAATCCGCTGGCACCCATCAGCACAGCCGCAACCATTCTGAAAAGATCGAAACTGGATGACCCGGTGGTGGACAACGTCAGCAACATCATTGCCAGACAAGTGACGCATATGGCGGGCCTGGTGGATGACCTGTTGGATGTATCACGCGTCACTCGCGGCATCATCGAAGTCAAGCTGGAAGTGTTGGACATCCGGCAAGTGATCTTGGATGCTGTAGAACAAGTGTCGCCACAAATTGATGCGCGCCGTCACAAGCTCGTGATCACAACGCCGCCCGAACCAGCTGTAGTACAGGCCGACAAGAAGCGCGTGGTGCAGATCATCACGAACCTGCTGACGAACGCTGCTAAATACACGCCGGAAGGCGGCCACCTGCAGTTGAAGATGACGCTGCTTGAAAGCGAGGTTGTGATATCGGTAGAAGATAACGGCGCGGGCATGGCGCCGGAGTTTATTCCGCAAGCATTCGAGCTTTTCGCACAAGCGGCGCGAACCCCGGACCGTTCCCAAGGAGGCTTGGGCCTGGGCCTGGCACTGGTGAAAAATCTGGTCGAACTGCATGGTGGACAAGTCGCATGCTCAAGCGAAGGCCTGGGCAAGGGCAGCAAGTTCACCGTGCGGCTGCCGCGGCCGCAACTCGATGACGGTAGTGGCCAAAGCTAAGCGGCTGATAACTACATCAGGATGACGTCGTACTGTTCCTGGTGATAGCCCTTTTCCACTTGCAGCGAAATCTTCTTGCCGATGAAGTCGCCCAGCATGGCCAGGTGCTGCGATTCTTCCTCTAAAAACATGTCGACCACCTCCTGCGAGGCGAGGATGCGGAACTCGCGCGGATTGAACTGTTTTGCTTCGCGCAGCAGTTCACGCAGGATTTCGTAGCAGATCGTGCGCGAGGTCTTGACCTGCCCCTTGCCGGCGCAGGCGGGGCAGGGCTCGCACAGGATGTGGGCGAGCGACTCGCGGGTGCGCTTGCGCGTCATTTCGACCAGGCCAAGCGCGGAAAAACTGCTCACCGACACCTTGGTGCGGTCGCGCGCCAGCGTCCTTTTCAGCTCGACCAGCACGGCGTTGCGGTGCTCGTTGTTGTCCATGTCGATGAAGTCGAGGATGATGATGCCGCCCAGGTTGCGCAGGCGCAGCTGGCGGGCGATCGCATGCGCCGCTTCCAGGTTGGTCTTGAAAATCGTATCCGCAAAATTCCTGCCGCCGACATAGCCGCCGGTGTTGACGTCGATCGTCGTCATCGCTTCGGTCTGGTCGACGATCAGGTAGCCGCCCGATTTCAGGTCGACGCGGCGCCCCAGCGCGCGCAGGATTTCTTCCTCCACGCCATACAGGTCGAACAGCGGGCGCTCGCCGGTGTAATGCTGCAGGCGCGACAGCACGCTCGGGGTATAGACCTGGGCAAATTCGACCAGTTTTGCGTGGTTCTCGCGCGAATCGACCTGGATCGTCGCCGTTTCGTCGTGCACGAAGTCGCGCAGCACGCGCTGGGCCAGGTTCAGGTCCTGGTAGAGCAGGCTGGTCGCGGGGCGGGTGCGGGCGCCGTTCTGGATCGCGGCCCAGGTCTTGCGCAGGTAATCGATGTCGGCGCTGAGGTCGGTGTCCGACGCTTCCTCGGCCTGGGTGCGCACGATGTAGCCGCCCTTTTCTTCGCTCGGGAGCAGGCCCGCCATGCGCGTGCGCAGCAGTTCGCGGTCGGCTTCCTTTTCGATCTTTTGCGAGATGCCGATGTGGTTATCCTGCGGCAGGTAGACCAGCATCCGGCCTGCGATCGAGATCTGGGTCGAGAGGCGCGCGCCCTTGGTGCCGATCGGGTCCTTGATGACCTGCACGGTCAGCACCTGGCCATCGAAGAGCAGCTTTTCGATCGCCGTCGGAGGCACGTTGCTGTTGTCGTGGGGGCGGGCTTCCCAGATGTCGGCGACGTGCAGGAAGGCGGCGCGCTCGAGGCCGATATCGATGAAGGCCGACTGCATTCCCGGCAACACGCGCACGACCTTGCCCGAATAAACGTTACCGGCAAGGCCCCGCGTCAGCGTGCGTTCGATGTGCAACTCCTGCACCGCGCCCTGCAGGACCAGCGCCACGCGCGTTTCCTGCGGAGTGATATTGATGAGGATGTCTTCGTTCATGGACGCTGCGCACGGGGATATTGTTCAGAGTGCCATGATACACGCTGGACGGGGCGGGTGTGCGCGGCCGGCATGGGGTCGTAGGGTGGGCACGGGGTCCGAACGCGGCCCGGCCCACCCTACTTAAATCAGCACGCCTGCCCGGCGCAGCAAGCCCGCCGTCTCGAACAGCGGCAAGCCCATGATGCCCGAATGGCTGCCTTCGATATGCTCGACGAAGAGCGCGGCCAGGCCCTGGATGCCGTAGCCGCCGGCCTTGTCGTAGGGCTCGGGGGTGGCGCAGTAGGCGCGGATGGCCTGGGGAGTCAGCTTGGCGAAGCGCACATTGGACACTTGCGTGATGTGCTCGGCCATGTCGGTGAAATGCACGGCCACCGTGGTCAGGACCTGGTGGGTACGGCCCGACAGGCGTTCCAGCATCAGGGCGGCCTCCGCCGGGTCGGCAGGCTTGCCGAGGATCTCGTCATCCAGCGTGACGGTGGTGTCGGCCGTCAGCACCGGGCGCAGCGGCTGGCGGCGCTGCTGCAGCACGTTCCAGGCAAATGCGCCTTTTTCCAGCGCTACCCGGACCACGTAGTCGTGGGCCAGTTCGCCGGGGCGCACGTCTTCGGAGACGTCGGCGCCGCGCGCAGGGTCGCCGCGCAGCATCAGCAGGTCGAAGTCGACCCCGACCTGGCGCAGCAGTTCACGACGCCGCGGGCTTTTCGAGGCGAGGTAGATTTTTTTATCGAGCACTTTCATGGGATGGCTGCCGTCAGACGCGGTGGTACGGGTGGTTCTGGGTAATGGACCAGGCACGGTAGAGCTGTTCCGCGAGCATGACGCGCACCACGCCGTGAGGCAAGGTCATGCTCGAAATACGGATCAAGCCTTCGGCCCGGGCCTTGAGCTCGGGGTCGAGGCCGTCCGCGCCGCCGATGAGGAACACGGTATCGCGGCCGTCCTGCTGCCAGTTCAGTAATTGTTGGGATAGTCCCACACTGGTCAAATCCTTGCCGCGCTCGTCGAGCGCGATGATGCGTGCGCTTTTCGGCAGCACCGCTTCGATGCGCTCGCGCTCGAGCGCCATCGCCGTGGCGGCCGTCTTGCTGCCCGAACGTTCGACCGGCTTGATTTCCTTGAGCACGATGCGCAGCTCGGGTGGCATGCGCTTCGTGTACTCGGAAAAACCAGTGTCGATCCAGGCCGGCATTTTATGACCGACCGCGGCGATGATCAGCTGCATTGAAACTTACGCATCAAAACTCAACTTTAATCAGTTACTCGGCGACCTTGCGGACGACGCGCTTGATGACTTTCTTCACTGGTTCGGCGTCGACAGGGGCGGCGACAGCCTTGGTTGCGCGCTTCGGCGGCTTGGCCTTGGTCGCTTCGACGGCGGCGATCTCGGTCTTGCTCGGCAATACCTTGACGATCTTGCCGACCGGCGCCTTCTTGGCGGCAGGCTTCTTCGCTGCCGTCGTCTTTGCCGCGCTCTTCGCCGTGGTCCTGGCAGCGGTCTTCGCCGCCGCTTTCCTGGCCGCGGGCGTGCGCTCGTTGACCGGCTTGACTTCCGGCGCATCCTGGTTCGCGGCCAGGTGCTTGGATTTCTGCTTCGGCTCAGCGGCGTCGAGCGCTTCCGGCGTCGACTTGCGCTTGGCGGCGCCCAGCTTGACCGGCTTTTCGCCCCAGATTTCTTCCAGGCGGTAGTACTGGCGGATGGCCGGCTGCATGATGTGGACGATCATGTCGCCCAGGTCGACCAGCACCCATTCGCCGGTGTCTTCACCTTCCATGCCGATGACGTCGCCGCCGACGGCCTTGACCTTGTCGCGCACCGAGGCGGCCAGCGCCTTCGTCTGGCGGTTCGATGTACCCGAGACGACCGCGATGCGATCGAACAGGCTGGTGAGCCCGGTCGTATCGAACAGCATGATGTCCTGGCCCTTGACGTCTTCGAGGGCGTCGATGACGAGCGTTTGCAGTTTTTTGATATCCATTAGCTCTTGTATAAATTATGTTGTTGAATATAGTCTAGCACTACCGGGGCGACGAGCAAGTTCATGTTCGCCTTGGCTTCCGCCTTGGCGACGCCTCCTTCGTGTAATGCCGCGCGCACCTGCGTGGCCGAAATGTCGACCGCCAGTGTGTGCGCCAGGCACACCAGCCCGGCGGGCGTGGTGCGCACTTGTTCGGGTGGCGCCAGTCGCGGCGCCAGTGCATCCGCCACCGCGGGCGGCAGCGCTTCCTGGTCCAGGGTATAGCCCGGGCGCGCCGCGATGCCGAGATTGGCCAGCGCGAACAGTTCGCGCCAGTCGCGCCAGCTGTCCAGGCGCTGCACCTGGTCGGCGCCCATCAGGAAGACGATCGATGCCTCGGCCCCCAGTTCGGCGCGCAGGCCGCGCAGGGTCGCCACGGTATAGCTCGGACCTGTCGATTCGAGTTCGCGGCGGTCGATCGTCACCGCCAGGCCGGCGTCGGCGAACGCCAGTTCCAGCATCGCGACGCGCTCCTCGTCGCCGGCCACGAGGCCGGCTTTCTGCCAGGGCCGCGCCGGCAGCACGCGCAGCTCGTCGGGCCTGAGCGATGCCGAAAATGCGCGCGCCAGCGCGACATGGCCATGGTGTACGGGATCGAAGCTGCCCCCCAGCAGGGCAATGCAGGCGCTCACGAAGCGAGCCAGTCCCGGTGCGGCAGGAAGTCGGTGTACAGCGCGGCTTCGAGGCTGCCCGGTTCCGGGTGCCAGTCGTAGCGCCATTTGACGATCGGCGGCAGCGACATCAGGATCGCCTCGGTGCGACCGCCCGATTGCAGTCCAAAATGCGTGCCGCGGTCCCACACCAGGTTGAACTCGACGTAGCGTCCGCGCCGGTAGGCCTGGAAATCGCGTTCGCGTTCGCCGTAAGGCGTGTCCTTGCGGCGCTGCAGGATCGGCAGGTAGGCGTCGATGAAACCATCGCCGACGGCCCGCACCAGCGCAAAGGCATCCTCGAAAGGCAGCTCGTTGAAGTCGTCGAAGAAGATGCCGCCGACGCCGCGCGCTTCCTTGCGGTGTTTCAGGTAAAAGTATTCGTCACACCACTTCTTGAAGCGATCGTGCAGCGCTTCGCCATACGGCGCCACCGCGTCATGGCAGACCTGGTGGAAGTGGCGCGCATCGTCTGCATTGCCGTAGTAAGGCGTCAGGTCCATGCCGCCGCCGAACCACCAGACCGGCGCCAGGCCGGGGCTGGTGGCCTCGAAAAAGCGCACGTTCATGTGGACCGTCGGCGCGTAGGGATTGCGCGGATGGAGCACCAGCGACACGCCCATCGCTTCCCAAGCGCGCCCGGCCAGTTCCGGACGGGCGGCGGCTGCCGATGGCGGCAGGCTGGCGCCCATCACGTGCGAGAAATTCACGCCGCCGCGTTCGATCACATTGCCTTCTTCGACCAGGCGCGAGACGCCGCCGCCGCCTTCGGGGCGTTCCCAGCTGTCAAACAGGAAGGGCTTGCCATCCACGTCCTCGACTGCCGCAACGATGCGTGACTGCAGGTCGAGCAGCCAGGCTTTGATGGCCGAAGGAGAGGGGGAAGACATGGGGCGAGTGAAAGGGACTTAAAAAATGAAGGGGCGATTGTACACCCTGGGGCGCAGGCCCGGACAAAGTCCGCCGGCGTGGACTCGGGAGTCCACCCTACAAGGCCCGGGGTTTCGTACGATGTATCCCTACCGGCTGCATCACTTGATCCCGCGCCACCCGATATCGCGCCGGAACTGGACGCCGTCGAAACGGATCCTGTCGACGCCTTCGTAGGCCTGCTTCTGGGCCATCCGCACGCTGTCGCCCAGGCCCACCACGCACAGCACGCGCCCGCCATTGGTGTGCAGGGCGCCGCCGACGATGCGGGTGCCGGCATGGAAAGTCACGCATTCCGGCGTTTCAGGCGGGATGCCTTCGATGACGTCCCCCTTGCGCGGGCTGTCCGGGTAGCCGGCGGCGGCCAGCACCACGCCGACTGCCGTACGCCGGTCCCAATCGAGTTCGACCGCATCGAGGGTGCCGTTGCAGGCATGTTCGAGCACGGTCACGAAATCGCTTTTCAGGCGCGTCATGATCGGCTGGGTTTCCGGGTCGCCCATGCGGCAGTTGAATTCCAGGGTGCGTGGATTGCCCTCGGCGTCGATCATCAGCCCCGCAAACAGGAAGCCGGTGAAGACGATGCCGTCCTTCGCCATGCCCTGGATGGTCGGGTCGATAATTTCGCGCATCACGCGCGCATGCATTGCCGGCGTGACGATGGGGGCGGGAGAGTAGGCGCCCATGCCGCCCGTGTTCGGGCCTTCGTCGCGATCTTTCAAGCGCTTGTGGTCCTGCGAGGTGGCCATCGGCAGGATGTTCTTGCCGTCGCACATGACGATGAAGCTGACTTCTTCGCCGGTGAGGAATTCCTCGATGACGATGCGCGCACCGGCGTCGCCAAAGGCGTTATCGGACAGCATGTGCTCGACCGCGTCGTGCGCTTCAGCAAGCGACATGGCGACCACGACGCCCTTGCCGGCCGCCAGGCCGTCGGCCTTGATGACGATCGGCGCACCCATCGCATCGACGTAGGCATGCGCCAGGGCGGCATCGGAAAAGCTCTGGTACTTCGCGGTCGGGATGCCGTGGCGCTGCATGAAGGCCTTGGCGAAGTCCTTGGAGCTTTCCAGCTGCGCCGCCTCGCGCGTCGGCCCGAAGATTTTCAGGCCGCGGGCGCGGAACAGGTTGACAATGCCGGCGGCCAGCGGCACTTCCGGGCCGACCAGGGTCAGCGCGATGTGCTCGGCAACGACGAAATCGGCCAGCGCCGCCGGGTCGTCGAGGTCGACGTTAACCAGGCGGGCGTCCAGCGCGGTGCCGCCGTTGCCCGGCGCGACATACACCATCTGCACGCGTTCGGATTGGGCCAGTTTCCAGGCCAGGGCATGTTCGCGGCCGCCAGAGCCGACTACCAGGATCTTCATCGTTTGTCGCTCAGTGTTTGTTGTTTACTCTTCGATCACTGCGTTCGTATAGATCTCCTGGACGTCGTCCAGGTTTTCCAGTGCATCGAGCAGCTTCTGCATTTTCAGCGCTTCGTCGCCCGTGAACAGGGTCTCGGTGGCGGGCTTCATGATCACTTCGGCCACTTCGGCCTTGAAGCCGGCCTTTTCCAGCGCATCCTTCACGTTCGAAAACGCGAACGGGTCGCACAGCACTTCGAAACCGCCTTCCTCGTCCTGCACCACGTCGTCGGCGCCTGCTTCCAGCGCCGCTTCCATCAGCTTGTCCTCGCTCACGCCGGGCGCGAACAGGAACTGGCCGGTATGCTGGAACATGAAGGCGACCGAACCTTCGGTGCCCATGTTGCCGCCGAACTTGCTGAAGGCATGGCGCACTTCGGCCACGGTGCGCACGCGATTGTCGGTCATGCAGTCGACGATGATCGCGGCGCCGCCGATGCCATAGCCTTCGTAGCGGATCTCTTCGTAGTTCGCGCCGTCGAGCTCGCCAGCGCCGCGCTGCATGGCGCGGGTGACGTTGTCTTTCGGCATGTTGGCGTCGGCTGCCTTGTCGACCGCCAGGCGCAGGCGCGGGTTGGCGTTGACGTCGCTGCCGCCCATGCGCGCGGCGACGGTGATTTCCTTGATCAGGCGGGTCCAGATCTTACCGCGCTTGGCGTCAGTCGCGGCTTTCTTGTGCTTGATATTGGCCCATTTACTGTGTCCAGCCATGTCGAGAATTCCTTAGAACGGTATGCAAGAATGGCCGACATTCTAACATGGGCCCGCCCGTAAAAATCTCCCTTCACGCTTGCGGAAACAACATCAGCGTCCCCCACGCAAGGAGGGCCAGGCCCCCCAGGCAGGCCACGACTGCCCCGCCCGGCAACAGCTTTTCGGCGAGCACCAAGCCGGCCAGCGCGGCCAGGGCAGCCAGGTTGGTGACGCCGGCGGCGAACAGCAGCAAGGTCAGCAGCCAGCAGCAGCCGGTGCAGTACAGGCCGTGCGCGGCGCCCATGCGCAAGGCGCCGAACAGGCCGTGGCGCCAACCGGTGACCATGAACGACAGCGGCGCCCGGCAATGCTGGAGGCAGGCATGCTTGGCCGGCGTCCACTGGTAGACGCCTGCGGCCACCAGCAACAGGCCGCAGGCGTTGCCATTGTCGACCGCCATAGCGGCGTCGAGCGCGCCGATGTCATGCAGGACCCATTGCAACAGCGCGGCCAGCGCGCCGAAGCTGCCCCAGACCAGCAGGCAACCGCCGATGAACATGAGCGTCGCCAGCTTGGGAAAGCGTACGGTACGCACCAGCCTGCTGATGCGGGCGAACAGCAGGATCGCCGGGGTGGTGGCCGGCAGCATGATGGCCGACAGCATCGCGCCCCACATCCCCAGCACCAGGCCCAGTTCGGACAGGCGGTAGGGAAAAGGCAGGGCGCCGAGCGCCGTAGCGGATGCGCCGCCTGGGGCGGCCGGCAAGGCTTGCGGCTCGACATTGGCGATCCGCAGGGCGCGAAACACCAGGCAGGCCCAGCACACCGCAACGAGCAGGGCCAGGCAGGCGATGACGAAGGGCCGCTCGCGCCCTGGCTGCGTGTCGACGCGGATCAGGGCGCGCATGCGATCGTCCTTTTCGGCATTCTTCGTCCTCATGAGTGAGCGTTCATCAGTCAGCGTTCGTCAGTGAGCGCTCATCAGTGAGCGCTACCTCGATTGGACTGCGGAGCCGGCTTTACGTTCAACTGCTCGCTCGTGCATGGGTTTTTCCGTACAATCGTTCGGAACATGAAGGAGGCGTCCAGATGAAACCACCGCAGCCACCGCAGCCACGCATTGCCCTCATCGCACACGACAAGAAAAAAGACGACATGATCACGCTCGCCGGCGAGTACCGCGATTTTCTGGCAGGCTGTTCCTTGTCGGCCACCGGCACCACCGGCGCACGCCTAATCACCGAACTGGGCCTGGCGGTCGAATGCAAGCATTCCGGCCCTTTCGGGGGCGACCTGCAGATCGGCGCCGATCTCGTCACCGGGAAAATCGATTGCGTGATCTTCCTGCGCGACCCGATGACGCCGCAGCCGCACGAACCCGACATCAATGCGCTGGTGCGCGCCTGCGACGTCCACGACATCGCCTGCGCGACGAATGTCGCGACCGCGCGCCTGGTGCTGAAGCAACTGATGATGGTCGGCGCATGAAACCGAACAATCCACAAGGAAGGCGATGATGGCAAAAGCAATCCGCATGCACCGCACCGGCGGGCCGGAAGTACTCGAATACGTCGACGTCGAAGTCGGCGAGCCGGGACCGGGCGAGGCGCGCGTGCGCAACCACGCGATCGGGCTGAATTTCATCGACGTATATTTCCGCACCGGCCTGTATCCGATGCCGCTGCCGTCGGGTCTGGGGCAGGAGGGCGCCGGGGTGGTCGAGGCCGTAGGCGAGGGCGTGACGCATGTGGCGCCGGGCGACCGCGTCGCCTATGCCGGGCGGCCGAACGGCGCCTACAGCGAACTGCGCACCATGCCGGCCGACATCCTCGTGCGCCTGCCCGACAACATCGATTTCGAAACGGCCGCGGCCATGATGCTGCAGGGGCTGACGGTGCAATACCTGTTCCGCCAGACCTATGTCCTGCAGCCGGGCCAGACCATCCTGTTCCATGCGGCGGCCGGCGGCGTCGGCCTGATCGCCTGTCAATGGGCGCGCGCGCTCGGGGTGAACCTGATCGGCACCGTCGGGTCCAACGAAAAGGCGGCGCTGGCCAAGGCAAACGGCGCTGCGCACGTCATCAACTACAACACGGAGGATATCGTGGCGCGCGTACGCGAAATTACCGATGGGGCGATGGTGCCGGTGGTCTACGACTCGGTCGGCCGCGATACCTTCATCCGCTCGCTCGACTGCCTGCAGCCGCGCGGCCTGATGGTCAGCTTCGGCAACTCCTCGGGCGCGGTGCCGCCCTTCGCGCTCTCCGAGCTGGCGTCGCGCAATTCGCTGTACGTCACCCGGCCCACGCTGCACGCCTACGCCGCCTCGCGCCCTGAACTGGAAAGCATGGCGGCCGACCTGTTCGAGATGGTCGGCAGCGGCAAGATCAACGTGGGTGTCAACCAGCGCTTCCCGCTGGCCGATGCCGCCCAGGCGCACATCGCGCTCGAAGCACGCCGCACGACCGGCTCGACGGTGTTGCTGCCATGAGAGAATTCAGCGACGATAACGATCCCCAAGAGCCTGAAACCGTCGGCTCGCCGCGCTTCGGCCGGCTGTTGCTGGTACTGCTGGCGGCGGTGCTGGTGGTGGCGCTGATCACCTTTGCCTCGGAAGCCTATTTCACGCCTTGACGCGGCCGTATGAATGAAAAAAGCCGGAACGCGAATGAACGTTCCGGCTTTTTCTTTGTCAGGCGCGCATGAAGCTCAACCGTTCTTGCGCTGCAGCTCCACGCGCCGCACCGCGCCGTTCGGGCCGGGGAAGCCGGCAAAGGCGCTGTGCACCAGGGCCGGCATCACGGCCGGAGTCGACAGCTCGCCACTGGTGTTGTGGACGGTAACGTCGAACAGACGCTTCTCGCCGCCTTCCTTGATCGACAGCTGCAGCTCGCGGCGGTATTGGTGTTCGATCGACACGTGATAGGCCTGGTAAGGGCTGAAGAACGGATCGTAGAACGGATGATGCCAGCGCGCGAAGCGCCCGCGCGGACCGAAACGCGGGCCGAAGCGGAAGTCGGAATAGCCGTGGAACATCGGCATTGCGGGCTCGACCACGCGCACCGGCACTTCGGTGGTGGTAAACCGCATCGCCACCTTCAGGCGCGCCGCGCCGGCGTTCGCTTCACGAAAGCCCAGTTGCGCCAGTTGTCCGCGCACCAGGTTCTGGTAGCTCTGGTATTCCAGGGTGTTGTCCATCGCTGGCGGGGTGTCGAAGACATAGCTCTTGTCTTCGATCTGCGCCGGCCACTGGTGGAAGGTCGTGACATCGCTGCGGATGGTCGTTGCGCATCCGCCGAGCAGCAGGGCGGTCGCAGTCGCGGCCGCCATCATCAAAACGCGTTTCATTCATTTCTCTCCATTATCTTGTACGGATGTATCCGACTCTCAGCATCCGCTTTTGCGCCTATTTTCGCAGGTAAACTTACAGATCGTTACCCTCTGAACTTAAGGACACATTTGGCAGGCTGAAAATCGCGCGAAGGCGAAGATTTCTTGTTGGTAGAATAAGACCTTCTTCGACTGTATTTTTCGGACATCCCATGCGCACCGACACGCCCCAGACGATTTACCGGAAAGACTACACCCCGCCCAGCTACCTCGTCGATACGGTCGAACTCGGCTTCGACCTCGATCCGGCGCGCACCATCGTCGCCAACCGCATGACGATGCGGCGCAACCCGGACAGTGCCCAGCGCGAAATCGAGCTGCACGGGGAAAACCTGGAGCTGGTCGCCCTGCGCATGAATGGCAAGCTGCTCGCCGCAAAGGATTACCGCATCGACGGCAGCCTGCTGACCATTCCGAATACGCCCGACGAGGTCACACTCGAGATCGAATCGATCTGCGTGCCGGAGCAGAACACTACCTTGAACGGCCTGTACACGTCGAACGGCAATTTCTACACCCAGTGCGAAGCCGAGGGCTTCCGCGCGATTACGTACTTCCCGGACCGCCCAGACGTGATGGCGGTGTTCACCGTCATGCTGCGCGCCGACAAGGAAAAATACCCGGTGCTGCTGTCGAACGGTAACCTGGTGGAAGAGGGCGAGCTGCCCGACGGCCGCCATTACGCCAAATGGGAAGACCCGTTCAAGAAGCCCTCTTACCTGTTCGCCCTGGTCGCCGCCAGCCTGGTCTGCCAGGAAGAAACGTTCAAGCTGGCCGACGGGCGCGAAGCGCTGCTCCAGGTCTGGGTCGAAGACGGCAACCTCGACAAGACCGATTACGCGATGCAGTCGCTGAAAAACAGCATCCGCTGGGACGAAGAACGCTGGAACCTGGAACTCGATCTCGACCGCTTCATGATCGTCGCCGTCAGCGACTTCAACATGGGCGCGATGGAAAACAAGGGCCTGAACATTTTCAATACCAAGTTCGTGCTGGCCAATCCGCGCGTGGCCACCGACATCGATTTCCAGGGCATCGAAGCGGTGGTCGGCCACGAGTATTTTCATAACTGGACCGGCAACCGCGTCACCTGCCGCGACTGGTTCCAGCTGTCGCTGAAGGAAGGCCTGACGGTGTTCCGCGACCAGGAATTCTCGGCCGACATGATCGGCACCGAGAGCGGGCGTGCGGTCGGCCGTATCGACCAGGTACGCACCTTGCGCCAGGCCCAGTTCCCGGAAGATGCGGGCCCGATGGCGCACCCGGTGCGCCCCGACTCCTATGTCGAGATCAACAATTTTTATACCGTCACCGTGTATGAAAAGGGCGCCGAAGTCGTGCGCATGTACCAGACCCTGCTGGGCCGCGAAGGCTTCCGCAAGGGCATGGACCTGTATTTCGAACGCCACGACGGCCAGGCTGTCACGGTCGACGATTTCCGGCTCGCCATGGCCGACGCCAACAATCGCGACCTGACCCAGTTCGACCGTTGGTACAGCCAGGCCGGCACCCCGATCGTGCGCGCCGAAACCCGTTACGATGAGGTCGACAAGACCTACACGCTGAGCTTCATGCAGTCCTGCCCGGCAACGCCCGGCCAGCCGCGCAAAGCCCCCTTCCACATCCCGATTGCCGTGGGCCTGCTCGGCGCCGACGGCCGCGACCTGCCGCTCACGATCGGCGGCGAGGCCAAGGGCAGCACCGCCGTGCTGGAACTCACGCAGGCCGAGCAAAGCTTCGTCTTCGAGAACGTCAACGAACAGCCGACGCCCTCGATCCTGCGCGACTTTTCCGCACCGGTCGTCCTCGATTTTAATTATGGCGACGCCGACCTGCTGCATCTGTTCAGCCACGACAGCGACGCCGTGAATCGCTGGGAGGCCGGCCAGCGCCTGGCCATGGGGAGACTGCTGAAACTGACCGGCGAAGCCGGCGTCGACGCGCCCCTGAACCTGGACGACACCTTCTTGCTGGCGCTCGGCAGGATGCTGAGCGACGAGACGCTCGACCCCAGCTTCCGCGAGCAGGCCTTGCTGCTGCCCTCCGAAGGCATGGTGGCCGAGCAGATCGAGGTGGTCAATCCGATGGCGATCCACCTCGCGCGCCAGTTCATGCGCGCTAATATCGGTGCACGCCTGCGCACCGAATTGCTGGCGCAATATGCCGCGAACGCGACGCCGGGCGAGTACAGCCCGGATGCGCTGTCCGCCGGCAAGCGCGCCCTGAAAAACCTGTGCCTGGCCTACCTCACCGCGGCCCAGGACGAGGAAGGACTGGCGCTGGCCCAGCGCCAGTTCATTGATGCCGGCAACATGACCGACCGGGTCGCCGCCTTGAGTGCGCTGATCCATGCGCGGGCGCCCGGCGCGGATGCCGCGCTGCAGCGCTTCTACGACGAATTCGAAGACGAGCCGCTGGTCATCGACAAATGGTTCGCGATGCAGGCTTCGAGCGCCACCACCGACGTGCCGGCAGTGCGCACCCTGATGCGCCACGCCGCCTTCAACCTGCGCAATCCGAACCGCGCACGCAGCCTGATTTCCAGCTTCTGCGCCGGCAATCCGGTACAGTTCCACGCGCCGGACGGCAGCGGCTACGCCTTCTGGGCCGAGCAGGTGATCACGCTCGACGGCCTCAACCCGCAAGTGGCGAGCCGCCTGGCCCGCGCCATGGACCGCTGGCGCCGTTACACGCCCGATCTGCAGGAGCAGATGAAAAAGGCGCTGCAACAGGTCGCCGGGCAGCAACGTTTATCCAACGACGTGCGCGAAGTGGTCGGTAAAGCCTTAGCAAACTAAAGAATTCATTTAAACCAAAGGAAGTACATGAAACGCGTCAGTCTCACGCAACACCTGGTGGAGCAGCAACGCCTCCACAACAGCATTCCAGCCGAGCTGCGCCTCCTGATCGAGGTCGTGGCCCGCGCCTGCAAGCGCATCAGCTATGAAGTCAGCAAGGGCGCGCTGGGCGACATCCTCGGCAGCGCCGACACCGAAAACATCCAGGGCGAAGTGCAGAAGAAGCTCGACGTGATCTCGAACGAGATCCTGCTGGAAGCGAACGAGTGGGGCGGCCACCTGGCGGCAATGGCGTCGGAAGAGATGGAAAGCATTCACCCGATCCCGAACCGCTATCCGAAGGGCGAGTACATGCTGCTGTTCGACCCGCTCGACGGTTCCTCGAACATCGACGTCAATGTGTCCATCGGCACCATCTTCTCGGTGCTCAAAGCCCCGGAAGGCATGGGCGAGCCGACCGAGCAGGCTTTCCTGCAGCCGGGCACGGCGCAGGTGGCGGCAGGCTACGCCGTGTACGGCCCGCAGACCATGCTGGTGCTGACCACCGGCGACGGCGTGCACTGCTTCACGCTCGACCGCGAGCAGGGTTCCTGGGTCCTGACCCAGAGCGACATCAAGATCCCGCCGACCACCAAGGAGTTCGCCATCAACATGTCGAACAAGCGCCACTGGCACCCGCCGGTGCAGCGTTATGTCGACGAAATGCTGGCCGGCCGCACCGGACCGCGCGCCAAGGATTTCAACATGCGCTGGATCGCCTCGATGGTGGCCGACGTGCACCGCATCCTGAACCGCGGCGGCATCTTCATGTACCCGGCCGACATGCGCGACCCGTCCCAGCCGGGCAAGCTGCGCCTGATGTACGAAGCGAACCCGATGGCGATGATCGTCGAGCAGGCCGGCGGCGCGGCCACCGACGGCGTGACGCGCATCATGGAAATCGACCCGACCAAACTGCACCAGCGCGTGCCGGTGTACCTGGGATCGAAGGAAGAAGTCGAGATCGTGACGAGCTACCACGCGCAATAAACGGGTTTTTGGCGGATCCACCAGAAATTGCAGAGTCGGACTAGCAAGTTTGGTGGGTTGTTTGCTAGAATACGGCTCTTCGTCGGGTTTGCCCGCGTAGAGCCGCTGTAGCTCAGTTGGTAGAGCAGCGCATTCGTAATGCGAAGGTCACCAGTTCGATTCCGGTCAGCGGCACCAGAATACAGTAGCAAGATCAAAGGGTTACATGCTTCGGCGTGTGACCCTTTTTTCTTTGCATGTGGCCCGCCACCGAGCCGAATTTGATGCAAGTCAAGGATTTTGCTGGGTCGCATCAATACACTCCTCCCATAAGTTGAGCTGCACCCTGCGGCCCGGCAGGCCGCAGGAGTGTTCCAGATGCTTCACCCGCAAAATCCCGTCAGCACACTCGACAATGCGTCGATTGCCTTTACGAGAACCGTCGACTTCGACGCCGACCTCATCACGCGCCTCGGCAAGAACGGGCCGCGCTATACGTCCTACCCGACCGCCGACCGCTTCGACGGCAGCTTCAGCTACCGCGACTACCTGCACGCCGTCGCCTCGGTCCACACGCGCGGCGCAGCGCGGCCCCTTTCCCTGTACCTGCACATTCCGTTCTGCGAGTCCGTCTGCTATTACTGCGCCTGTAACAAGATCGTCACCCGGAAGCGCGAGAAGGCCGCGACCTATCTCGGTTACCTCAAGCGCGAGATCGCGATGCAGGGCGCGCTGTTCGCGGGCTTTAATGAAGTGGAGCAGCTGCACTTCGGCGGCGGTACGCCGACCTACCTGTCGGATGCGCAGATGGGCGGACTGATGGCGCATCTGCGCCGCAATTTCAAGTTCGCGCCGGACGAGATCGGGGAGTATTCGATCGAGGTCGATCCGCGCACCGTGTCGCGGGAGCGCGTACAGAGCCTGCGCCTCCAGGGCTTCAACCGCATCAGCCTTGGCGTGCAGGATTTCGACGCCCAGGTGCAGGAAGCGGTCAACCGCGTCCAGCCGGAAGCCGGGACGCGCGCCATCATTGCGGCGGCGCGCGAGGCGCAATTCCGTTCGGTGAGCATCGACCTGATCTACGGCCTGCCGAAGCAAAGCCTGTCCACCATGGCGGTCACGATCGACAAGGTGATCGACGCCGATCCTGACCGCATCTCGCTCTACCACTATGCCCACCTGCCGCACGTGTTCAAGCCGCAGCGCCGCATACGCGAAGCGGACATGCCAGGCAGCGAAGAGAAGCTGGCCATGCTGGCCCTGTGCATCGAGCGCCTGACCGGTGCCGGCTACGTGTATATCGGCATGGACCATTTCGCCAAGCCAGGCGACGACCTCGCCATCGCCCAGCGCCAGGGCCGGCTGCACCGCAATTTTCAGGGCTATTCGACGCATGCCGACAGCGATTTGATTTCCTGCGGGGTGTCCGCCATCGGCGCCGTCGGCGCCACCTACAGCCAGAACGCGAAGACGCTCGACGCCTATTACGAGGCGCTCGACAATAATGCGCTGCCGGTCGTGCGCGGCGTGACGCTCAGCATGGATGACCTCCTGCGCCGCACCGTGATCGGTCAGCTGATGTGCCAGTTCGAGCTCTCGATGCCGGCAATCGAACAGGCCTTTCCGATCAGCTTCCTCAGCTATTTCGCTCCTGAACTGGCGGCGCTGCGCACGCTCGAAACGGACGGCCTCGTCACGCTGGAAGGCGGCTGGATTACGGTGACGATGCGCGGGCGGCTCCTGATCCGCAACGTTTGCATGGTCTTCGACCGCTACCTCGCGGAGGCAGACGCGGCGCCGCGCTACTCCCGGACCGTATGACGATGAGCATCAGCCTCTTTCCCGTATTCCTGGTAGGCCTGCTCGGCAGCGTCCACTGCGCCGGCATGTGCGGCGGTATCGTCGGCGCCTTGTCGCTGGCGCCACCGCGCGCCGTCGGGAATAGCATCGTCATCAAGCTGCGCACCGTTGCGGTGGCTCCGGCCGGGATCCAGGCGGCCGCCTACAACGCCGGGCGCATCACCAGCTACATGGCCGCCGGCTTCCTCGCAGGCGGGCTGGCCCAGGGCGCTTCGAACCTGTCCGCGCTGCCTGCCTTGCAGGGATTCGCTTACGTGCTGGCCAACCTGCTGCTGGTGGCGCTCGGCCTGCACCTGATGGGGGCCTGGGCCGGCATCGCCCAACTCGAACGCGGTGGGCAGCTGGCGTGGCGGCATGTGCGCCCGCTGCTGGCCCGCATCGGCCCGCCCGATACGCCGGGCCGGATGTTCGCCGCCGGCGCGCTCTGGGGCTGGCTGCCCTGCGCGATGGTGTACAGCGTGCTGGTGACGGCGATGCTGAGCGGCTCGGCCGGCTCCGGTGCGCTGGTGATGCTGGCCTTCGGACTCGGTACGCTGCCGATGATGCTGGCACTCGGCCTGGTGGGGACGCGCCTGCGCGGCTGGCTGCGCCTGCGCGCCGTGCGCCTGGCCTGCGGTGCGACCGTGCTCGCCTTCGGCCTGCTTGGCCTGGCGCGCGCGGCGGGAGGCCTGCCGGCCAGCTGGCTGCAGGTGCTCTGCTTGACGCCCGGGATGGCGTTATGAGGGACGGCGCCGGCGCCGCGGAAACCTGCTTCCACTGCGGGCTGGCGCTCGCCGGCCAGCGCTGGCCGGCGCTCATCGGCGGCGTCGAACGCCCGATGTGCTGTCCCGGCTGCGCCGCCGCGGCGCGGATGATCGTCGATGCCGGCTGTGCGGACTATTACACCACCCGCACCGGCTACGGCGCCACCGTCGCGGACGGCGACGCGCCGGAACTGGACTTGTTCGACGCCGGCGAAAATACGGGCGAAGGCAGTTTTACGGTCGAGAGCATCCGCTGCGCGGCTTGCGTCTGGCTGATCGAGCGCCGCGTCCAGGCAGTACCGGGCGTGATCGAGGCAACACTCAACGTCAGCACCGAGCGCCTGCGGGTGCGCTGGGATCCGGCACTCTGCAAGGTCAGCGTCATCCTGCGCGCGCTGCGCGCGGTCGGCTATACGGCCTACCCCTATGATGCGCAGCGCCACGGCGAGCAGCTGGAACGGGCGCGCCGCAAGCTGTTTCGCCAGCTCTTCATCGCCGGCCTGGCGATGATGCAGGTAATGATGTATGCCGTCCCGGTCTACATGGCGACCGACGGCACGATGGACGCCGACATGAGGGCGCTGATGGGCTGGGCTTCGCTGCTGCTGACGCTGCCGGCCGTGCTGTATTCGGCCCAGCCCTTTTTCCTTGGCGCCTGGCGCGACCTGGGCCGTGGCGTGCCCGGCATGGACGTGCCGGTCGCGCTGGGTATCGGCGCCGCCTTCGTCGGCAGCACTGCAGCCCTCGTGCGCGGGCAAGGCGAGGTCTACTTCGATTCGGTGACGATGTTCATCTTCCTGCTGCTGGCGAGCCGCTATCTGGAACTGACGGCCCGCCGGCGCGCGGCCGGGGCATTGGAGTCGCTGCAGGCGGGCTTGCCCGCGTCGGCGCAGCGCATGGGCGCCTATCCGGCCTCGCGCAGGACCGAGCTGGTGGCCGCGGCCACGCTGCAGCCGGGCGACATGGTGCTGGTCGCGCCGGGGCAGGCGGTGCCCGCAGACGGTGTGATCGTCGAGGGCGAGACCGAGGCCGACCTGGCGCTGCTCACCGGCGAGAGCCGCACGCGGCGCATGGGGCCGGGCGAGAGCCTGCCCGGCGGCGCCGTCAACGTGGCCCAGGCGATCGTGCTGCGGGTTGGCGCGGCGGCGCGCGACAGCACGCTGGCGATGCTCGTGCGTTTGGTCGAGCGCGCGGGGCAAGGCAAGCCGCAGCGGGCCCTGTGGGCCGACCGTGTTGCCGTCTGGTCGGTGGCGGCGCTGCTGGTGCTGACCGTGCTGGTCTTCGCGGCCTGGCAGTTCATCGATCCGGCCCGCGCCTGGCCGGCTGCGATTGCCGTGCTGGTCGTGACTTGCCCGTGCGCGCTGTCGCTGGCCACGCCGGCGGCGCTCGCGGCCGCGACGGACCGCCTGCTGCGGCGCGGCGTGCTGGCGCTCAGCCCGCACGCGCTCGAGACCCTGGATCGCGCCACCCACGTCGTGTTCGACAAGACCGGCACCTTGACCCTGGGCCGGCCTCGGGTACGCGTTACGCACGTATTCGGGCGGGCAGATGCGCCCACCGTGCTGAGGATCGGGGCGGCGCTGGAGGAAGGCAGCGCGCATCCGCTGGCACAGGCGATCCGCGCGGCTTCGCCTGCCGCCCATCCCCTGCAGGGGCACGACGTGCAGTACACGGTGGGGCAGGGCGTCGAGGGAGAGCTCCACCACCGCCGTTACCGGCTCGGCAGCGCCTCCTTCGTGGCGGCGCTTGCCGGCTGCCCGCCGCCGGCCATGGACGCGGCCGAGGGCAGTGCGGTCTGGCTCGGGCAGGCCGGCAGCTGGCTGGCGCGCTTCGACATCGCCGACGCCCTGCGTCCGGAAGCGCAGGCGATCGTGCGCCATTTCGAGGCCGCCGGCAAGACGGTCATCCTCCTCAGCGGGGACGAGCCGGGCACGGTCGCGGCCGTCGCTGCCCGGCTCGGCATCCGACACGCTGCCGGCGCCCAGCTGCCCGAACAGAAGCTCGCTTACGTACGCCGCCTGCAGGAAGGCGGGGCGGTGGTGGCAATGGTCGGCGACGGCATCAACGACGCGGCCGTACTGCGCGGCGCCGACGTCTCGTTCGCCATGGGAAACGGGGCAGCGCTGGCGCAACTGCATGCCGACGCCGTCCTGCTGGGCGACAGCCTGGCGCCGCTGCAGGACGCCGCCGATACGGCCCGGCGCAGCCTGCGCATCATCCGCCAGAACCTGGCCTGGGCCAGCGCCTATAACCTGGTTGCCATTCCCGCCGCGGCAACGGGCCTGCTCAACCCCTGGGTGTCGAGCATCGGCATGGCGGTCAGTTCGGCCGTCGTCGTGCTTAACGCACTGCGCCTGAGGAACTAGCCATGGAAGCCCTGTATCTCCTGATCCCGCTGAGCCTGGTGCTGGTCGCGCTGGCGATCTGGATTTTTTTTGGCGCCGCCGACAGCGGGCAGTTCGAGGACCTCGAAGGGCCGGGGCTGCGCATCTTGCACGACGACGATAGCGCCGGCAGCTGAAGGCGTACCAGCTATATCAGGTGACACTGAAAATTTTGATTCACATCAAGGATTTTTGCAGTCCAGAAAACTACTCTCCTGCTGTCAACTAAGGCAATCCCGTCAGGAGAACATCGTGGAAAGCAGTCTGAACTATAACTACAAGGTGGTGCGCCAGTTCGCCATCGCCACCGTCGTCTGGGGCGTGATCGGCATGCTTGCCGGTGTCTTCATTGCTGCTCAGCTGGCCTGGCCTGCGCTGAATTTCGATATCGCCTGGATGTCCTACGGACGCCTGCGTCCGCTGCACACTAACGCGGTCATCTTCGCCTTCGGCATTTGCGGCCTGTTCGCCACCTCGTACTACGTGGTGCAGCGTACCTGCCAGGTAAGGCTGTTTTCCGACAGGCTCGCCGCCTTTACCTTCTGGGGCTGGCAGGCGGTGCTGGTGGCGGCGACGATCACGCTGCCGATGGGTCTGACGCGCGGCAAGGAATACGCCGAGCTCGAGTGGCCGATCGCGATCCTGATCACCGTCGTCTGGCTGGCCTACGCGGTGGTCTTCTTCGGCACCATCGTCAAGCGCAAGGTGCAGCACATCTATGTCGCCAACTGGTTCTTCGGCGCCTATATCATCGCCGTGGCGGTGCTGCATGTGGTCAATGGCGCTGTCATTCCGGTCTCGGCCTTCAAATCCTACCCCGTGTACGCTGGGGTGCAGGACGCCATGATCCAGTGGTGGTACGGCCATAACGCGGTCGGTTTCATCCTCACCGCCGGCTACCTGGGCATGGTGTATTACTTCATCCCGAAGCAGGCCGAGCGCCCGGTGTACTCCTACCGCCTGTCGATCGTGCACTTCTGGGCCCTGATCTTCACCTACATGTGGGCAGGGCCTCACCACCTGCACTACACCGCGCTGCCCGACTGGACCCAGTCGCTGGGCATGGTGTTCTCGCTGATCCTGCTGGCGCCGTCGTGGGGCGGCATGATCAATGGCGTGATGACGCTGTCGGGCGCATGGCACAAGCTGCGCACCGACCCGATCCTGAAGTTCCTGATCGTCTCGCTGTCGTTCTACGGCATGGCCACCTTCGAGGGGCCGATGATGTCGATCAAGACCATCAATTCGCTGTCGCACTATACCGACTGGACCATCGCCCATGTGCACGCCGGCGCCCTGGGCTGGGTGGGCTTCATCACCATGGGATCGATCTACTACCTGATCCCTCGCCTGGCGGGCAAGAAGCAGATGGCCAGCCTGGCCCTGGTCGAGACCCACTTCTGGGTCGCTACCATCGGCATCGTCCTCTACATCGCTTCCATGTGGATCGCCGGCGTCATGCAGGGCCTGATGTGGCGCGCCGTGAATGCCGACGGCACCCTGACCTACACCTTCGTCGAAAGCGTGAAGGCGACCTATCCGTATTACGTGGTCCGGTTCACGGGCGGCCTGCTTTACCTGTCGGGCATGGTCCTGATGGCCTTCAATACCTGGAAGACGCTGGCCGGCACGGTGACGGTGGATCCGCTGATCGCGCCTACCGGCCGCCCGCCAGGCACGTACGACCAGGCCGGCGTAGTCCCATCCCATGTGCCGGCGCACGCCTGACAACGAAAGACAAGCAAATGAAAAATTTTTCGCATGAATGGATCGAGAAGAATCCCTGGCTGCTGATCGGGCTGGTGCTGCTGGTGATCTCGGTCGGCGGGCTGGTCGAGATCGTGCCGCTGTTCTTCCAGAAGTCGACCACCGAGCCGGTGGCGGGCCTGAAACCGTACTCTCCGCTGCGCCTGGCCGGCCGCGACGTGTACATCCGTGAAGGCTGCTACAACTGCCATTCGCAGATGATCCGGCCCCTGCGCGCCGAGACCGAGCGTTACGGCCACTATTCGGTTGCAGGTGAATTCGTCTACGACCACCCGTTCCAGTGGGGCAGCAAGCGCACCGGGCCCGACCTGGCGCGCGTGGGCGGCCGCTACAGCGACGAATGGCACCGCACGCACCTGGACAATCCGCGCGACCTGGTGCCCGAATCGAACATGCCCGGCTACCCGTGGCTGGCTACTGCCAGGCTCGATCCGGCCACGATCGTTCCCAAGCTGCGCGCCATGCAAATGCTCGGCGTTCCCTACAGCGAGCAGGAAGTGAAGGGCGCGCCTGCCGAACTGGCCGGCAAAACCGAGCAGGACGCGCTCATCGCCTACCTCCAGGGCCTCGGCACCCAGATCAAGACAAGGAACTGATATGTCCATCGACACCCTGTTCGACCGCGCCAGCAGCGTGATGACCGTGCTCTCGTTTGCCACCTTCATGGGCATCCTGCTGTGGACTTTCCTGCTGCGCCGCAGCGCCGACTTCGACAGTGCCGCCGCGCTGCCCTTCGCTGACGAGGAGGCGGGCCATGGCTGACTTCACGAGCGGCTTCTGGGACTGGTTCATCGCCCTCATCACGCTGCTTTCCATCGCCGGTTGCGCCATCCTGCTGTGGTCGCAGTCAAAGCACCGGGTCCGGCTCGATGCCGGCGGCCAGCCGCAGAAAACCACGGGCCACGTCTGGGACGACGACCTGACCGAACTCAATACCCCCATGCCGCGCTGGTGGATGTGGCTGTTTTACCTGACCATCGTGTTCGCCGTCGTGTACCTTGTGCTGTACCCCGGCCTGGGCAGTTATGCGGGCAAGCTCGGCTGGAACTCGACAGGCGAATACAAGGCCGAGCTGAAAAAGGCCGACCTGGATTTTGGCCCTCTGTTCGCGCGCTATGCGCGCCAGGACATCAGGGCCGTCGCGTCCGACCCGCAGGCGCGCGCCATCGGCGAGCGCATGTTCATGAATTACTGCGCCCAGTGCCATGGCTCCGACGCGCGCGGCAACAAAGGTTACCCGGACCTGACAGACGGCGACTGGCTGCATGGCGGCGAGCCGACCACGATCAAGGCCAGCATCATGGCAGGACGCATCGGCATGATGCCGCCAATGGGCGCGGCGCTCGGCTCGGACAAGGACGTCGAGGCGGTCGCGCATTACGTGCTCAACCTGTCGGGCCTGGCGGCTGACCCGATCAAGGTAGTGTTCGGCAGACCCAAGTATGCAGCCTGCATGGCCTGCCATGGCGCCGCCGGCACCGGCAACCAGGCGCTGGGCGCGCCCAACCTGGCCGACAAGGCCTGGCTCTACGGCGGCAGCGTGGAGACTGTCATGGAGACGATCCGCAAGGGGCGCACCAATACCATGCCGGCCTTCGGCGAATTCCTGGGCGAGGACAAGGTGCATGTGCTGGCCGCCTATGTCTGGAGCCTGTCGAATCCGGCCGGCGCCCCGGCGGGCGTCGCCCCGGCTGAAGAGAAAACAGTCGCGGCACAATGAGTGCGACCAAGGAAGCGGTCATCATGATGTACGCCGCGCGCGAGGAAATCTATCCGCGCGAGGCGAAAGGCCGCTATGCGACCCTGCGCTGGGTCTGCGTCTGGCTGACCCAGTTGCTGTTCTACGGCTTGCCGTGGATCGGCTTCAACGGCCGCCAGGCAGTGCTGTTCGACCTCGGCGCGCGCAAGTTCCACCTGTTCGGCCTCGTGCTGTGGCCGCAGGACTTCATCTATCTCGCGGGGCTGTTGATCGTCTGCGCGTACGGGCTGTTCCTCGTCACGACGGTGGCAGGGCGGGTCTGGTGCGGCTTCGCCTGCCCGCAGACGGTGTACACAGAACTGTTCCTGTGGATCGAACGCAGGATCGAGGGCGCGCGCAGCGCCCGCATCCGGCTCGACCGGCAGCAGTGGAATCTTGAGAAAATCGCGAAGAAAACGACCAAGCACGCCGCCTGGTTGCTGGTGGCGCTGTGGACGGGTTTTACCTTTGTCGGCTACTTCACGCCGGTGCGATCCCTGATGGGCGAAATCCTCGCCTGGAACCTCGCCCCCTGGGAGGCGTTCTGGGTCCTGTTCTATGGCTTTGCCACCTACGGCAATGCCGGCTGGATGCGTGAACAGGTCTGCAAATACATGTGCCCGTATGCGCGCTTCCAGAGCGCCATGTTCGACAACGACACCCTGATCGTGACCTATGACCGGGACCGCGGCGAGCCGCGCGCGCCACTCGGCCAGGCAGCGCTGCAGCGGCGCTCCGGCGACTGCATCGACTGCACCCTGTGCGTGCAGGTCTGCCCGACCGGCATCGACATCCGGAACGGCCTCCAGTATGAATGCATCGGCTGCGCCGCCTGTGTCGACGCCTGCGATGGGGTAATGGAAAAAATCGGGAAGCCCGCCGGCCTGATCCGCTACGCCACCGAGAACGCGCTGACGCAGGGATGGGGGAAGGAGCAGGTGCGACGTCGCCTGCTGCGCCCGCGCGTGCTGGCCTACACGGCCGTGCTGGTGCTGCTGGTGGCGGCGATGACAGCCTCGCTGGCACTGCGCGTCCCGCTCAAGGTCGACGTGATCCGCGACCGCGGATCGATGGGGCGCGAAGTGGGTGAGGGCTGGATCGAGAATGTCTACCGGCTGCAGCTGATGAACACGGGTGAAGCGCCGCGCCGCCTGCGCCTGCGGGTCGAAGGCCTGCCCGGCGTTGTGATCGTGGGCGAAACGGTCGTCGCGCTCGACGGCGCCAGCACGCGCGCACTGCCGGTGCGGGTGCGTATCCCGCCGGGGGCGGGCAAGCGCGGATCGAACCGGATCGAATTTACCGTTACCGCGCTGGACGACGCAGCAGTCGCCGTGCGCGAAGAAGCCGTTTTCATCGTGCCGCGTTAGGAGTCATACCATGCAAACACTTCCACCCGTATTCGCGCAGCCTGCCGTGCTCCCATGGTACCGCCACCGCTGGCCGTGGTTCATCATGCTCGGCCCGGCGACCGTGATGCTGGCCACGGCGGTGACCGTGGGGCTTGCGATCAGGCAGCCGGACGCGGTCGTCGTGGACGATTACTACAAGCGTGGCAAGGCGATCAACCAGGATCTGCGGCGCGACCGCGCGGCCACGGCCCTGAAACTGGCCTTTACGGCGCGCTATGACCCGAAGCGCGGCGTGCTCGAAGGCCGGCTCGAGAGCTTTGGTCGCCCGATGCGAGGGCCTTTCCGGATCTTGCTCGCGCATCCGACCTTGCCCCGGAAAGACCTGGTGCTCGACGCCCGGCCGGACGCGAGTGGCGTCGCCGCGGTCAGGTTGCCCGCCCTGGAGATGACGCACTGGCGCGTCGTCGTCGAGGACGATGGCCGGGCCTGGCGCCTGGCACGCGCCTGGAGCCCCGCATCGACGGGCAAGCTGGCAATCGTGGCCGACCCCGGGCCATGACGGCTTGGCGCCTTCACGCAAATGCTTGAGGATTGCGGCCCCGGGACTCAGGCCATCGGGCTGCACTGCTCGGTGCCGGCGGCCATCGCCTTCAGCCTCGCCGGCTCGAGCAAGCGCACATCGCGCTTGTCGACTTCGATCCAGCCCTGCTTCTTGAAACGCGACAGCAGCCGGCTGACGCTCTCGATGGTGAGTCCGAGGTAGTTCCCGATGTCCTCCCGCGACATGCGCAAGCCGAAATCCGTCGACGAGTAGCCGCGCGCGGCATAGCGCGCAGACAGGTTGACGAGGAAGACCGCAAAGCGCTGCTCCGCCCGCATGTTACCCAGCAGGAGCATGACGTTCTGTTCGCGCGTGATTTCCCGGCTCATGATGCGGTGGAAGTGGCGCAGCAAAGCGGGTACCTCGCCGAACAGGTCTTCCAGGCGCGAGAACGGGATCTCGCACACTTCGCTGTCTTCGAGCGCGACGGCGTCGCACTGGTAGCGGTCGCCGCTGATCGCGTCCATGCCGAGCAATTCGCCCGCCATCTGGAAGCCCGTGATCTGTTGTTCGCCCGAAGCATTGACCTGGTAGGTCTTGAAGTGCCCGAAGCGCACTGCGTACAGGTTGCGGAATGACTCGCCCATCGCATACAGGCGTTCGTCGCGCACGAGGCGCCGGCGGCGGCCGATGATCAGGTCAAGCCGGTTGATGTCTGCTTCGTCAAGCCCCATCGGCAGGCACAGCTGGTGCATGCTGCATGCGCCGCAGCTGGCCTTGATTGCGCCGAGGCTGATCGGGGCCGTGGTTGGGAATGGAATACCTTGGCTCATCTGAGTCCCCCAACGGAGTGTGCGGCGATTATAGACCGGTCAACGAGCGCCTATGACGTTTTTCGGCGTAACCTGGACCTCGGACCGTGAAAGTAAAAGTAAAAGTGCAAGGGCTTGGCTGTGTCCCGGGGCAGGTCTTCCGCAGCGCCGTCAAAACAATGCACACGGTATAATCTGCCAAGGGTGATCACACTGAACGGGTGTGACAGGATGTGCGATGGTCGGGCCGCCACGCAGTCCTTACTCGCCTGTCGCCCATGCGCATCGAAAAAAAACTCTCGGCCTCATTCAAGCACTTCACGCATTCCGGCAAAGCCGGCGCTGTCCTGCTGATCCTGTGCATGCTCGCTTCGCTGATCGTCGCCAATTCCGCCCTCGGGGAGGGCTATCTCGGCTTCTGGCGCCAGTATGTCGCCGGCCTGAGCATCGAGCACTGGGTGAACGATGCGCTGATGGCGATCTTCTTTCTGCTCATCGGCCTGGAGCTGAAACGCGAGCTGGTCAACGGTGAGCTGTCCGACCTCCGCAATGCCATGCTGCCGATCGTCGCCGCGGCAGGCGGAATTGCCGTTCCCTCGCTGATCCACTTCATGCTCAACGGCGGAACCGCCACCCAGGCCGGCATCGGCATTCCGATGGCGACCGACATCGCCTTTGCGCTGGGTGTGCTGAGCCTGCTCGGGAGCCGGGTGCCGGCCTCGCTGAAGATTTTCCTGACAGCGCTGGCCGTCATGGACGACCTCGGCGCCATCGTCGTGATCGCCGTGTTCTATACGGCCGAACTCTCCTTCCTGTACCTGGTGGCCGCGCTCGGCGTCTTTGCCGCGCTGTTCGCGATGAAGCGCCTGCTGCGCACCATGGCCTTGCTGCCCTACCTGCTTGGCGGGGCGCTGATGTGGTTCCTGATGCTCCAATCCGGCGTGCATGCGACGATTGCCGGCGTCCTGCTGGCCTTTGCGATTCCCTACTCGGCCAAGGAGGACGACGCCGAGTCGCCGTCGCACAAGCTGGAGCACGCGCTGCATACGCCGGTCGCCTTTTTGATCCTCCCGGTCTTCGCCCTGGCCAACACCGGCATCGTCATCGGCGCCGGCTGGGCCGCGGAGCTGATGTCGGCCAACAGTCTCGGCATCCTGCTCGGGCTGGTCATCGGCAAGCCGGTTGGCATCGTCCTGTTCAGTTTCGCGGCCGTCGCCCTTGGGCTCTGCCGGCTGCCGCTAGACCTCGCGTGGCGGCACGTCCTTGGCGCCGGCCTCCTCGGCGGGATTGGCTTCACCATGTCCATCTTCATCACCAATCTTGCCTATACAGGGCAGGCCGATGTGATTACGTCGTCGAAGATGGCGATCCTGATCGCCTCCCTGGTTGCAGGCGTCATCGGTTTTGTCTGGCTCAAGTTCATGGGCGCGCCGCTGGCGTCCGATCCCGACCCGGAGTCGATGGATTTCGAGGACGAGTCGCCAGCGTAAGCCGGGTGACGGTCCGGCAGCGCACCGTCATGCGTGCCGCCAGTTCTCCAATGCTGTGCCTGCGCTTGCGTGATGACGCTTCTAGAGCAGGTTGATCCCGAAGCGCTTCACCACCAGCGCAAACAGGCTAAAGCAGACGACCGTGAGCGCGGCGCTCACCCCGAGCGTCCACCAGAAACCGAGACGCGGCAGCAGCCAGGGAAAGGCCAGGAACATCGGCAGGGTCGGCACGACATACCAGAAGGTGTACCAGGCATGATTGGCGAGCCGGTCCGGGCCCTGGCCTTCGAGGTGCAACCACACCAGGGTCAACAGGGTAATCATCGGCAGCGCGGCGACGAAGCCGCCGAAACGGTCGCTGCGCTTCGCCACTTCCGACACCAGCACAACGACGGCCGCCGTGATCAGGTATTTCGTGATGATCCATTTCATCTCAGTTACTTGACCGAGAAACGCACGCTCACCGCCTTCTTGTCCGCGAACGTGATGGCCGCAACGGCCTTGTTCCCCTTGACCAGCTTGGCATCGCCCTTGACGACCAGCGTGTTATTGGCGCCTGCCGCCAGCGGGAACTCGGTCTTCTGCGCGCCCTTCAATACGGTCAGGGTGCCGCTGGCGCCTGCGGTCGGCTTGTCCTTGCCGTGGTCGTCGACATAGATCGTGGTGCCGCCATCCCTGGCCACCAGTTCGAAGGCGAGGTCGCCCGCGCTCTGGACGATGCCGCCATGCTTGGGCTTGGCGCCGTGGGCGAACACATTGCCTGAGACGGCGATACTTGCCGCGAGCGCGGCGATGGCGAAGATTTTTTTCATACATGCTCCAGAAAACTGTGGCGGCAAAAAAACGGGCGCCGCCACTCGGCCCGCGTGAATTTAATATGCTTCGCCGCCTTTTTCCGCCAGCAGGCGCTCCAGGGGCCGGCGCCCGACCTTCCAGAAGATGAGCGGCGTGAGCAGCGAATCGAGCACGGTAGAACTGATCAGCCCACCGAAGATCACGACCGCGACCGGATGCAGGATTTCTTTGCCGGGTGCGTCGGCCGCCAGCAGCAGGGGCGTGAGCGCAAAGGCGGCGACCAGCGCGGTCATCACGACCGGCGTCAGGCGTTCGATCGAGCCGCGCACGATCATCGGCCACCCAAAAGTCTCGCCCTCGAACTTGCACAGGTTGATGTAGTGACTCACCTTCAAAATGCCGTTGCGGGTGGCGATGCCGGCCAGGGTGATGAAGCCGACCATCGAGGCCACCGACAGCGACACGCCCGCGATCCACATCGCGGCCACGCTGCCCACCAGGGCGAAGGGAATGTTGCCCATGATGACCAGCGCCAGCACCCCCGAGCGGTAGCGTGAGTACAGCACCAGGAAGATCAGCACCAGCGAGGCCAGCGACAGGCCGACGATCAGTTGCTGCGCCTGTTCCTGGGCCTGGAACTGGCCTTCGACGCTGACGAAATAGCCGCCGGGGAGCGCGCTGGCGCCGACCGTCTTGCGCACGTCTTCGATAATCTGCGACATGTTCGAGCCGTCGGTATTGGCATAGACGACGATGCGGCGGCGGCCATTCTCGCGGCCGATCTGGTTCGGGCCGTCGCCTTCTTCCACCGTCGCCACGGCCGACAGCGGAATCTGTCCGCCTGGCGTGGTCAGCATCACCCGCGCCAGGTCCTGCGGCGAGCGGTCGACGTCGGCCAGGCGCACCACCAGGTCAAAGCGGCGCGCGCCATCGATCACTTGCGTGACGCGCGTGCCTTCGCTGAGCGCCTGCAGGGCCTGCAGCACGTCGCCCGCCGCCAGGCCATACTGCGCCGCCTTGCGGTAATCGATGCGCACCTTGATCTGCGGGATCAGCACCTGGCGCTCGGTCGACAGGTCGACCAGGCCGGGCACCGCGCGCAGGCGCCCTTGCAGGCCGTCGGCCAGGCCGCGCAGGGTATCGAGATCGTCGCCGTAGATTTTGAGGGCGATCTGCGCGCGTACGCCCGACAGCAAATGGTCGAGCCGGTGCGAAATCGGCTGCCCGATCGCGATCGAGGCCGGGATCACCGCCAGCTGGTCGCGGATGCTGGCCATGACCGCTTCGCGCGAGCGTTCGGAGGGTTTCAGGTCGACGTCGAGCTCGGACGAATGCACCCCTTCGGCATGCTCGTCGAGTTCGGCGCGGCCGGTGCGGCGCCCGACCTGGGTCACTTCCGGCACCTGGGCGATCAGGGTCTCGGCCAGCGATCCCATGCGGTTCGCTTCGGCCAGCGAGGTGCCCGGTGTGAAGGTCATGCCCATCACCAGCGAGCCCTCGTTGAACGCCGGCAGGAAGGCGCGCGGGAAGAAGGGCACCGAGGCCGCCGCCGCCAGCACCGCGATCAGCGCCAGCGCCAGCATCGTGCGGATGCGCGGGAAGGTCCAGTTCAGGGCAGCCGTGTCCCAGGCCTTCATGCGGCGCACGATCGGGCTGTCCGGGCGGTGCAGGTGCTTCATGCGCGGCAGCAGGTAGTAGGCCAGGGCGGGCGTCACCGTCATCGATACCAGCATCGAGGCCAGGATCGAGGCGATGTAGGCGATGCCCAGCGGCGCGAACAGGCGGCCCTCGATGCCGGGCAGGGCGAACAGCGGCACGAACACCAGCACCACGATCACGGTGGCATACACGATGCCCGAGCGTACCTCGACCGAAGCATGCCAGATGGTTTCCAGCACCGAGGCGCCGTCTTCCTTGCGCTGTTTGAGACGGCGCAGGATGTTTTCGACGTCCACCACCGCATCGTCGACCAGTTCGCCGATGGCGATCGCCAGGCCGCCCAGGGTCATGACGTTGATCGATTGCCCGAGCAGGTGGAAGGCGAGGGCGGTGACCGCCAGCGACAGCGGGATGGCGATCAGCGAAATGAGCGTCGTGCGGACGCTGAGCAGGAAGGCGAACAGCACGATCGCGACCAGGATGGCGCCGTCGCGCAGCGCCTCGACCACGTTGCCGACCGAGTTGTCGATGAAGTTCGCCTGGCGGAACAGCACCACCGGCGCCGAAATCCCGGCCGGCAGGCCCTGCTTCAGTTCCGCCAGCGCCGTCTCGATGTCGCGCGTCAGGCGCACCGTGTCGCCAGAGGGCTGCTTCTGCACGCTGACGATCACCGCAGGCTTGCCGTTCAGGCCGGCGTCGCCGCGCTTGAAGGCCGCCGCATACCGTACGCCCGCGACCTGTTCGAGCAGCACCGGCGTGCCATTGCGGTAGGCGACGGCCAGGCCCTGGATGTCTTCCAGGCGATTCGTGCGGCCCAGGTTGCGGATCAGGTATTCGCGGTTGTTCAGGTCGACGAAGCCGCCGCTGGTATTGGCCGCGAAGCCGCGCAGTGCGCCTGTCACCTGTTCCAGCGAGACGCCGAACTGCGCCATGCGCGCCGTGTCCGGCTCGACCCGCAGCTGGCGCACTTCGCCGCCGATCGGGATCACCTGCGACACGCCCGGAATCGACAACAGGCGCGGGCGCAGCACGAAGTCGGCATACTCGCGCGCCTTCATCGGATCGGTTTTTGCCACGTCGATCGGCAGCGCGATCAGCATGATCTCGCCCATGATCGACGACACCGGCCCCATCACCGGCGCGATGTTCCCGGGCAGCCCCTCCTTGACCAGGGTGATGCGTTCGGAGACGAGCTGGCGGTTGCGGTAGACGTCGGTGCCCCAGTCGAACTCGGCATACACGATCGACAGGCCGACGCCGGAGACCGAACGCACCCGCGTCACGCCGGGCATGCCGTTGAGCGAGGTCTCGATCGGGAACGAGACCAGCTGCTCGACTTCCTCGGGAGCCATGCCGCCGGCCTCGGTCAGCACGGTCACGACCGGCTTGTTCAGGTCGGGGAAGACGTCGACCGGGGTACGCCACGCGGTCATGGCGCCGTACACCATCAGCATCAGCGCCGCGACCAGCACGAACAGGCGGTTGTGGAGGCTGAAGCGAACTATGGAATTGAACATGGAGGCTTATCTAATTTGATTGATCAGGGAAGTGCCGACCACGACCACCCTGTTGTCGGCTGTCAGCCCCCTGGTGACGACGACGGTGCGCGCGTCGAGCGCGGTGGCTTCCACCGGCAGGGCGATGAAACGCTGGGCGCCGGACTTGATCCAGACCACCGTTTCGTTCGCCGGATTCCTCGCCAGCGCCGCCGCCGGCAGCGCAATTCCCTTGAGCTTCGTATCAAGCCTGGCCAGCACCGTGACCGGCTGGCCGATCGCCAGGTCGAGGCTGGCGCCGCGCGCCCGGAAGTTGATCGGCACGGCGCCGTCGCGCAGGGTGCGGCCGCCGCCGAGCAGGGTCAGCTCGACATCCGGCACGTCAAGCAGCGTCGCACTGCTGATCCTGCGGGCGATGCCGGCATCGCTCGACATGGCCTCGATCAGCATGCGCTGCGGATCGACGATCTCGAACAGCACGTCGCGCGGCTCGACGATCTGGCCGTTGAGGACCGAGGCGCTGGCGATGATGCCGCTGGCCGGGGCCAGGATCGCCTCGCTGCCGCTGATCGTTCCGGCCACGGCGCGTTCCTGGCCGATGGTGCCGGCCAGTTCCGCGCGCGCCGCTTCGATTTCCTTGGCCGGCACCACGCCTTCGAGCGATGCCAGGCGCTCCACGCGCTTGGCCAGCAATGCGCGCTTGGCGCGCAATTCGGCCAGTTGCGCCGCCTGGTTGCCGCGCTCGATGGCGGCGCCGGTCGGACGCAGGCGTGCCAGCACCTGGCCCTTGACCACGCGCTGGCCGGCCACCGGCAGGCCGTTCGGCCCCGGCGCGATCTGCCCGGCGAAGGGCGCCTGCACGCGGCCGCCGGCGTTCGGGTCGATGCTGACGCGGCCGTTCAGGGCCACGCTGCGAGCGTAGTCCCCTTCCTTGACCATCAGGGTGCGCACGCCCATCCGGCGCTGCGCCATTTTGGGCACGTTGACGCTGCCGTCGGGCAGGCGCGCCAGGCCGCCAAGGCTGGCGCCGGCCTGGCCGTCGAGGTGCTCGCCGTTCGGGCCATGGGCGCCGGGCGAAGCCAGCAGGGAGGTGGCAAACAGGCCGGCCACCAGGCCGGCAATGATTCGTTGAGTCTTCTTCATGTCAGGCTTCCTTGCGTTGACGGCGGCGCACGACGACTATCGCGGCAGCGACGGCGGCGATCAGGGCGGCGGCAAAGGCGGCCAGCCAGCCCTTGCCGATCCCGTCGTCGTGGCCATGCTCGTCCGCCGCGGCAGCCACCGTCAGCGTGCCTTCCAGCAGATCGGACTCATCACCTGCCACCAGCGTAAACAGCAGGGCATGGGCGCCCGGTTTCGCAAGCGCGGCGAGCAATTTCGGATCGTCGACCGAATAATCGCCATGGTCGGCGTGGAATGTCGCCCTGGCCTTCAGGTCCTTGTACTGCACTTCCAGGTTGGCCCCCAGCACCGGCTCGTTGGTCTCGTAGCGGTCGATCATGATCGACAGCTCGCCGCCGGACAGGTGACCGAGCAGCTCGAAGTCTTCCGTAAAAGTCTCGATGTGTGGAACGGACGCGCCGGCGCCCTTGCTGCCGGTCTGGCCATCGAGGTGCTCGCCGTTCGGGCCGTGGGCGCCGGGGCCGGCAAAGGCCGGCGACAAGGGAAGCAGCGCCAGCACGGCGGCGAAAAACACGGTCAGGTAGTTCATGGAAGAATTCCTAATGCTTGATTGAATTGGGCAAGGGCGTGCCCGAGTGCGACCCTCTGCTGGGCGACGGCAACATCGGCCTCGTGCGTGAGCGCCCTCGAGCGCAGCAGTTCGGCCAGGCCCCGTTCGCCTGCACGGAATGCCTTCTCGAAGAGCGCGGTGTGTTCGTGCATGGCCTGTGCCCGCGCGCTGGCGGTCTCGAGCGCGCTGCGGGCATTTGCCAGCCTTTCTTTTGCACTGTCGATATCGGCGGCGCTCGATGCCTGCACTTCGGCCGCTTCCGCGGCGGCGCTGGCGATGGCGGTCTGGGCCTGGGCCTCGGCCAGACGATTGCGGCCCGCGCTCCCGATCGGAATCTGGAGCGCCACGCCGATGCTGTTCACCGGTTCGCGCAGCAGCCTTTCGTCTTCCCGGCGCACCGACAAGGCAAGCGTCGGCGGGGCCGAGCGGGTTGCGCTGGCGACCTGCAGGGCAGCGCGGGCGCGTTGTTCCGAGGCCTGCGCCGCAGCCATGCGCAGGCTGGCGGGAGCGGTCAGGTTCCCCATCGGCTCGTATTCGATGGCCGGGAGGGTCGACAGGCCGGTCGTCACCCGATAGCGGGCCAGCGCTTCGGTCGCCGCCGTGTGTGCCTGCGTGACCTCGATCCGGGTCGCCAGCACTTCCTGCAGCGTCAGCAAGCCGTCGCTGCGCGCCAGGTCGCCGGCCTTGACGCGGCGCTCCACTTCTTCGTGCAGCCCCTCCAGATGGTGCAGGTGGTCCTGCTTTTCCTCGAGCCGGACCTGGGCCGCCGCGGCCTCCCAGATGCGGTCGCGCACCACGCCGGCAACGGCCAGGCGCGTGGCGGCGATGTGAGCGGCCACTTCGTCGCCGCCGCGGGCGGCCAACGCCTCGCGCGCCCCTTTCTGGCCGGGCAGCCAGAACGAGGACGATACCGAGACTTCGGATTCGCGCTGCGCGCGCTCGGAAGCGCCCCGGTCCACGCGCTGGGACAGTCCCAGCGTCGGATTGGCGGCAATCCAGGAACCTGCGTTGTCGCGCGCGGCCAGCACTTCGTCCCGGCGCGCTTCGAGCGTACGGGCGGCAGGCGCACGCTGCCATGCACTCTCGACGGCTTGTTTCAAGGTGGCGCCGGCCGCCAGGCAGGGCAGGGCGAGGGCGGCGGCAAAAAAGGTACAGGACAGGCGGCAGGCGCGCATGTGGTCTCCAGCGGTGACATTCGGGATCACCGGAGGCGCGCACGCCGGCACACACCAGGTGTACCGAATCTTCCGATTATGCGTGCAGCATGCCCCCGGCAGCGTGGCCGAGGGTCAAGGCAGGGGGCCTTTGGGGCCCGTCCAGGAAGGGTTCGGGGACCGACCGCGCAAGGTAGCTCGCGGGTTCGGACACCGCCGGTTGCGGGATCACCGCCGGCAGGGACAGGGCCAAGCCGGCCGGCTGCGCGGAACACGAGTGTTCCTGTGCATGCTCCAGCGACTTCTCGGATTCGTCATAGTGGACGCTCCCATCTTCCTCGTGGTGATGGTGCTGAATACCTTTGTCGTGCTCGATTTCGTGTGCGAGCGATGCGCCCCCGGCAGCGGGCGGCAATCCACCCTGCATGGCAAAACCATGCAAGGGCAAGGACAACAAGAAGAGGAGGAGGCAGACGATGCGGTGCACGGAAATCACCCGGTAAGTTGTGCGCGATTATAGCAGTCGCCCCTGCTGCATTCCGCTGCCATGTTCCCATCGATTGCGTTTGCTTGCGGGGACCGCAAACGTTTCACATCGGGCAGGATTGCCGTCCGTCTGCCTTTATTTCCTGTACTCATTAAAAATCCGCGAACACGCTGTCTTTCGCGCTTATTTCGGCGGCATTGTCATTGATCCAATAGTTCTGTTAGTCAGCGCACGGTCGGGTTAGGTCCGTTGTTATATTTTTTGTATCGTGACGTGGTTACCCGACCGCCGCAATCGTGCAGTACGTCAAATCGGCGTACGCTTGCAAAACGGGATACGAAAGTGACGTGGCGATTAACGGAACTTTTGAGTTTGTTGGAGGTCACTTATGCAAGTCCGTGACCGAAGGCAAAACCCGGATGCTCTATTGATGTAGCGCAGTACATTTTCGCGCCTCCGTTTTGTTTCGAGCGGAATCGAGGAAGAATGTGGCGATGGGTTGGGTACCGGTCTACTCCGCGTTGGTCTTACATTTTACAAGGACAAAAGTCATGGATAATCAGAAGTCGAGCGAGGGAAAAGGCGTTGATGCCAGCAAGCAGTCCAATGGCAGCAGCATGGGCAAGGATGACAAGTCCTCGAGCCTGAACAAGAGCAGCACCGGTTCGTCGGCCAGCGCCGGCTCGTCGGGCAGCCTGTCGGGCAGCTCGTCGTCGAGCAGCAGCCCGTCCACGGGTTCGAGCAGCAGCGCCACCAATGCTGGCACGACCGGCAACATGGGTTCGAGCGGCGCCGGCAGCAGCGGCGGCCTGAGCGGTTCGTCGGGTTCGTCGCAGAGCGGTTCGTCGCTGGGCGGCTCCACCGGTTCGTCGTCGACTGGTTCGTCGCTGGGCGGTTCGACCGGCTCGTCGCAGAGCGGTTCGACCGGCTCGAGCGGTTCGTCCCTGGGCGGTTCGTCGGGTTCGTCCGGCTCGTCGCTGGGCGGCTCGTCGGGTTCGACCGGTTCGTCGGCATCGGGTTCGGCCGGCTCGAGCGGTTCGTCGCTGGGCGGTTCGTCGGGTTCGGGCAGCTCCGGTTCGATGGGTGGTTCGTCGGGCGCCATGGGCGGTTCGACCGGCTCGGGCAGCACCGGCGGCACGTCGGCTGGCATGATGGCATCCATCAAGCCGGAAGAGATGCACAAGACCATCGACAAGGCTGCCGAAGCAGCCCAGCCGATCGTCGAGCGCGTCGTCAGCACGGCCCACGCCGGTGTCGACAAGCTCAGCGGCCTGCTGAGCGGCGCATCGAGCCAGTTCGCCACCCGCAAGGACCAGATGGGCGACACCTACTCGCAACTGGCCGATTCGGGCCGTGAGTATGTGCGTACCAAGCCAGGCACCGCCGTGGCCATCGCCCTGGGCGCTGGTTACATCCTGGCCAAGCTGCTCGGTGGCAGCCGCCGCCGCGACTACTAATCTGTAGCGCAGCCTGACCGGACATCCCGGCCGACAACCTCGGCCGGGATGTCTTGTTACTTCAAAAAATAAAAAATTCCGAGGGAAACCTATGCAAGCTCAAACAACGAGCGGGACGACGCGCGTCCCTGCTCACGGCTCCGCCGAACCCGGCGACGAAGCCCCGCGCTCCGGCGTTTCCTGGGGCGCCATCATTGCCGGCGCCGTTGCGGCTGCCGCCGTATCGATCGTCCTCTACCTGCTCGGCTCCGGCCTGGGCTTCTCGGCCATGTCGCCGTACGAAGACAACAGCGCCGTCGCGCTCGGTATCGGCGCCATCCTCTGGCTCAGCTTTACCCAGCTCGCCGCTTCGGCCCTGGGCGGCTACCTGGCCGGACGCCTGCGCGTGAAATGGTCCAGCATCCATAACGACGAAGTCTATTTCCGCGACACGGCCCACGGCATGCTGACCTGGGCCCTGGCAACGCTGGTGACTGCCGCCTTCTTCGGCGGCATCATGAGCAAGATGCTCGGTACGGCCGTCGATGCCGGCGCCGGCGTCGCCAAGACCACGATGATGAGCGGCGCGGCAGCTGCCGGCGCGGCTTCGGACGACGATGGCGGCGCGGGCAGCAACCCGCTCGACTATTTTTCCGACATGCTGATGCGCAGCGACCAACCCGAAGCGCAAGGTGCAGCCGCGGCCCTGAAAGACCCTGGCCTGCGCCAGGAAGCCATGCGCATCCTCGCCACCAGCGTCAAGAACGGCGCCCTGGCGCCGGACGACCGCGCCTACCTGGCGCGCCGTGTTGCCGCGCAAACCGGCATGGACCCGGCCGCCGCCCAGCAGCGCGTCGACGACGTGTATAACCGCGGCAAGGCAGCGGCCGACAAGGCCAAGGCCACGGCGAAGGATGCGGCCGACAAGGCACGCAAGGCTGCTGCCGGTACTGCCCTGTGGCTGACCGTGGCGCTGCTGATCGGCGCCTTCGTGGCTAGCTGGAGCGCCACCCTCGGCGGCAAACAGCGCGACGGCCTCACTGCCGCGTCCCATCGTTAATTTAGGAGGACCTATGAAATCGATTCTTCTGTGGGCCATCGGGATTCCGATCCCGATCATCATCCTGCTTGCGATCATTTTCTGATCGGGCAGGGCGCTGGAATGAAAAATGCCGCCGGGCGCAAGCCGGGCGGCATTTTTTTTATGTCCTGTCCGGCGCCGCCATTCGCCGTGCCGCCTGCACTGGCGGCGTATCCCCCAGCGGCAGCAGTGGGGCCGCTCCTGCCAGCGCGCGCACCAGGGTCGCCTCGCCCGGGCGCAGGCCGCGTCCGCGCAATTGCGGCAGCGAGCGCACCGGTTCCGGCACGATGTCAATCGCCGCGCGCACCAGCAGGCGCTGGAGCGGGCGCATGGGGGCCGGCAACAGGGGCGCACCGGCGATGATGCGCAGGAATTCGTCGAGGATGCTTGAACCCTCCAGTCCGGGCGCGGTCGCGGCCAGCAGCGCTTCCCACGCCGCCCAGGAGCGCGGCGCGCCGGTGGCGCCGTACAACCGGGCGGCCGGCTCGCCTTCGGCGAACAGGGCATCCTTCTCGAGGGGGGACAGCGGCCGCACGTAGCGGTGATAGGCCTCGCCAAAGCCGAAGCCGGCGGTGGCGTGGACCCAGTCCAGCAGGCGCGGGTCGTTGGCCTGGTAGGGGAGGCCGGCGGGCGTGTTGCCTTTGACGTGGGCATGCATCCGCACCACGTGTGCAATCAGCTTTTCGCTGGCCGAACGCGGGCCGTACACGGTCATCATCGCGGCAAAGCCGGTGCGCCGCAGGCGCAAGCCCGGGTCGCGCTGGAAGCCGCCGTAGTCCCACACGCCGGAGCGGACCGAAGGCTCGGAGAGTTCCAACAGCACGGCGGCCACGCCGCCGATGAACAGCGAGACCGGATTGGCGAATACCCGCCAGGCGACGCCGTCCTGCGGCGCCAGCGCCGGCTCGCCTGGCGGCTGGCTGAAATCGAATTCCATGCCCGGCGGCGGGCGCATCAGCTCCTGGATAGACTTCAGCATCGCCGCCTCCGCGGGCTCACTTCACCGCCGTCGCTTCCTTGACCATGGCCGGCTCCTGGGGGTGGCGGCGCATGCGGCGCACTCCGCGGCCGAGCATCAGCTTGGCGTCGTCGACATAGGTAAATACCGCCGGCACCACCAACAGACTCAGCAGCGTCGAGGTGATCAGGCCGCCGATCACGGCGATCGCCATCGGCGAGCGGAAGCTCGGGTCGCCCGACAGGCCCAGGGCGAGCGGCATCATGCCGGCGCCCATCGCGATCGTCGTCATCACGATCGGACGGCTGCGCTTGTGGCAGGCGTCGACCAGGGCCTCGAAGCGCGCCATGCCGGCTTTCCGCGCCAGGATCGCGTAATCGACCAGCAGGATCGAGTTCTTGGTCACGATCCCCATCAGCATGATCAGGCCGATCATGGTCGGCATCGACAGCGCGCTGTTGGTGATCAGGAGCGCGACGAAGGCGCCGCCGATCGACAGCGGCAGCGCCGCAAGGATGGTCAGCGGCTGCATGAAGTCGGCGAACAGCAGCACCAGCACGCCATAGATGCACAGCACGCCGATGGTCATGGCGATGCCGAAGCTGGCGAACAGCGCCTGCATCTCCTGCGCATCGCCCAGTTCCGCGATCTGCACCGAAGCCGGCAGCTTGGCAAAGGCGGGCAGGGCGCGCGCCTCGGCATTGACTTCGCCGAGCGTGCGGCTGCCCAGCTCGACGTCGAGCGTGACGTTGCGGCTGCGGTTCAGGCGCGAGATCTCGGCCGGGCCGCTTTCCATGGTGATGGTGGCGACGGTGGCCAGCAACACCGGGCCGTTTTTACCCGGCACGGTCAGGCGGCCGATGGCGTCGAGGTCGGCGCGCACGGCGTTCGGCAGCTTGACCCGGATCGGCACCTGGCGCTCGGACAGGTTCATTTTCGGCAGCGCCTGTTCGTAGTCGCCGGCGGTTGCCACGCGCACGGTTTCGCCGATCGCGGCCGCGGTCACGCCGAGGTCGGCGGCGCGCGCAAAATCGGGGCGCACGATGATTTCCGGGCGCACCAACGAGGCGCTGGAGCTGACGTTGCCGATGCCTTGCAGGCCGCGCAGCTCGCGTTCAGCGCGCTGGGCGGCGGCGGAGAGCGCCAGCGGGTCTTCGCTGCGCAGCACCAGCTGCAGCTTGCCGCCGGTGTCGGCCTGGCCGACGGTGAAGCGCGCGCCGGGAATGCTTGAGAGCTCGGTGCGGATGCTGCGCTCGAGGTCGGACAGACCTTCGTCGCGCTCGCTGCGGTGCACGGTGGTCACGGTCAGCACCGCGCGCCGCGCTTCGGCCGAGGCGCCCGGCGCGAAGGTGTCGCCGCTCGAACCGCCGCCGATCGAACTGAAGACGCTGGTCACGCCCGGCACGCGCATCGCCGCCAGGCGCGCGTTTTCGGCCACGAGCCGGGTCTGCGCCAGCGTCGAGCCAGGCGGCAGCTCGGCGTTGATGATGGTCTGGCCGCGGTCGGCGGCCGGCACGAAGCCGGTCGGCAGCAGCGGCACCAGCGAGATCGAGGCGGCGAAGAACACGGCCGTGGCGATCGAGGTCACCAGGCGATGCCGCAGGCACCACTGCATGGTCGCCATGTAGCGGCGCATCAGGGGGCCGTCCTTTTCCTGGTGCGGATTCTTGGCCGGCTTCATGATGTAGGCCGCCATCATCGGCGTCAGCAGGCGCGCCACCACCAGCGAGGCCAGGATCGCCAGCACCGCGGTCCAGCCGAACTGCTTGAAGAAGCGCCCCGGAATGCCGCCCATGAAGGCGGTCGGCAGGAACACCGCCACCAGCGAGAAGGTCGTGGCAATCACCGCCATGCCGATTTCGTCGGCCGCTTCCAGCGCCGCCTGCATCGGCGTCTTGCCCATGTTCAGGTGGCGCGCGATGTTTTCGATCTCGACGATGGCGTCGTCGACCAGCACCCCGACCACCAGGGCGAGGGACAGCAAGGTCACCATGTTGAGGGTGTAGCCGAACAGGTACTGGCCGAGGAAGGCCGGGATCACCGACAGCGGCAGCGCGGCGGCGGCGACAAAGGTGGCGCGCCAGTCGCGCAGGAACCACCAGACCACGATCACGGCCAGCACCGCGCCTTCGTACAGCATCTCCATCGAGGCGTCGAAGTTTTCCTGCACCGGCTCGGCGTTGTCGACGACTTCGCGCAGCACGATGTTCGGATGGGCCTTCTGCAGCTCGGCCACGGCTAGGCGCGCGCCTTCGGCAACTTCCGTTTCGCTGGCGCCGCGGGTGCGGAAGATCTCGAAGCCGATCACGCGGCGTCCGTCGTGCTCGGCCAGCGAGCGCGGCTCGGACACCGTGTCCAGCACCGTGGCCACTTCATCGAGGCGCACGCGGCGCCCGTCGGGCAGCGGAATGTCCATGCGCGCCAGTTCCTGCGCGCTGGCGACGGTGGCCAGGGTGCGCACCGACTGCTCGGCGCCGCTGACGTCGCCGCGTCCGCCGGGCGCTTCGCGCTGCACGTTGCGCAGCTGGCGCGACACGTCCAGCGCCGACACGCGCAGCGCCGCCATGCGCTCGGCATTGAGTTCGACCCGCACTTCGCGGTCGACCCCGCCGATGCGTTTCACGGCGCCCATGCCGGGCACCGAGAGCAAACGCTTGGCGACGGCGTTGTCGACGAACCAGGACAGTTCCTGGGCGTCGAGGGCCGAACCTGCCTTGGCGGTGGCGGTGAACGCCAGCAGGGTGCGCCCGGCGGTGGCGGCCTTGGTAACGCTCGGCTCGCGCATCTCGGCCGGCAAATCGGCGCGCACCTGCGAGACCGCGTCGCGCACGTCGTTGACCGCGTCCGACAGGTCCTTGTCGAGGATGAATTCGACGGTGACCGTGGCCACGCCGTCGAGCACCTTGGTATAGATGTTCTTCACGCCCTGGAGCGTGGCGACCGAATCCTCGATCTTGCGCGCGACCTCGGTCTCGAGCTGGGCCGGCGCCGCGCCGTCGAGGGTGGCGGTGACGGTCACGATCGGCAGTTCGATATCGGGGAAGAACTGGACCTTGTTGGCTTTGAATGCGAGCAGGCCCGCCAGCGTGAGCAGGGCGAACAGCAGGATCGCCGGGATCGGATTGCGGATCGATAGTGCGGAAAAATTCATCATCGATCCTTAGCGCGCCGCGACCTTGGCCGGAGCGGCTGGCACATTGCGCACCAGATCCCCATCGTTCAGGAAGCCCGCGCCGTTGATGACGATCTGCGCCTCGGGCGCCAGTCCGCCGGTGACCTCGATGCGCTCGCCCAGGCGGCGGCCGGTACTGACCTTCAGCTGGCTCACGCGGCTGTCGGGATTGAGGCGGAACACGTAGCTGAAGCCGTCGCGCACGGCGATCGCCTGCTGCGGCACCGTCATCGCGCCCGATTCCCCGAGTTCGAATTCACCGCCGGCGAACATGCCTGCCTTCAGCGGCGCATTGCTCGACAGGGAGGGCGGCAGGTCGACATATACCAGGGCCGTGCGCGTCTGCGCGTCGATCGTCGGCGCCACCATGCGCACCTTGCCGGCCACTTCGCTGCCGTTGGCCGCTTTCACCGTGACGCGGGTACCCGGCTTGATGCGGGCGATGTCGTTGGCCACCACTTCGGCGCGCCATTCGAGGCGGCCCTGGCGGATCAGGCGGAACATTTCGGTGCCGACGCCGACCACCGCGCCCACCGTCGCGCTGCGCGCCGAGATGATGCCGCTGTCGGGCGCGACCACCTTCGTGTACTTCAGGCGCAGGTTCTGCTGGGACAGCGTGGCCTTAGCCGCCAGGACCCTCGCCTCCGCCGTGCGCTGGGCCGTGAAGTATTGCGTCACCTGCTGCTCGCTCATCGCGCCCGAGCTGCGCAGCACCTGGCCGCGGCGTGCATTGGCCGTCGCCTCGCCGACATTCGCCTGCGCTTCCTGCAGCGCGGCGCGCGCCTGCTCGACGTCGGCGTTCACCGTGTCGGCCGAGAACACGGCCAGCACTTCGCCCTTTTTCACGACGTCGCCCACATTCACGCGCACTTCCATCAAGCGCAGTCCGGCGGACTCGCTGCCGATGATCGCTTCCTGCCAGGCGGCGACGTTGCCGTTCGCGCCCAGGCGCAGGGGCAGGCTGGCCGTGCTTGGCCGCGCGACCGTGACGGTCAGCGCCGGCGTGGCGGGAGCATTCTTCTTTTCGGCCTCATCCGCGTCCTTGCCGCAACCGGAGAGGGCAAGCAGGAGAAAGGCGGCCGAGGCGGCGAGGGGCAAAAAACGTGGTGTCGAGGAGTACATGTGCGTGGATTTCCGGGTTCCATGGTCTGGCAAGGCGGTCGCTTTGCGTGCAATGGAGCAGTCTACCAAAAGGCGGGCGAAAGTTGATGGGAGTTCAAGCATTTATGCCACGCAGGAGCTGCAAGGCCAGCACCAGCATCAGCGTACCGGTCAAGGCCTCGATGGCGCGCCACACGGCCGGACGTCCCAACACCGCGGCAAAGCGCCGCGCCCCCAGGCCGAGTGCGCTGAACCACAGCACCGAGGCCGTCATGGCGCCCAGGGCAAAGGCGGCGCGCGCCTGGCCCGCGAGGCTGCCGCCGACGGCCCCCAGCAGCACCACGGTATCGAGCCAGACGTGGGGATTGAGCAGCGAGAGCGCCAGCACGGTGCCCAACGCACGCCGCAATGTCAACGCCTGCACCTGGCTGGAGGCGGCAAGCGAGGCGCCGCCGCGCAGGCTGCTGGCCCAGCAACGCCAGCCATACCAGGCGAGGAAGGCGGCGCCGCCGTAACGCGCCAGCGCCAGCAGGCGCGGGGACGATTCGATGAGCGTGCCCAGGCTGGAGATGCCGAGCGCGATCAGCGCCACGTCGATTGCTATGCAGGCGGCGACGGTCGCGAACACGTGTTCGCCGCGTACGGCGCTGCGGATGACGTGGATATTCTGGGCGCCGATGGCCATGATCAAGCTGGCGCCCAGCATGAGCCCCTGGAAAAATTCGGGCTGGGAAAACGGAATGACTTGCATGGCAGCTCCCTGGAACAGCGCGAATTCTCTCCGCCGGGCGCTGCCGATTCAATTATATTCATGATTATTCAGGCCGCTTAAGGAAAACTGATCCATGAGAGTCGATCCACGCCGCAGCAGTGCGTTCACGGCTGCCGTCGATACCGGCAGCCTGGAGCAGGCGGCCATTCAGCTCGGCATTTCGCCGTCGGCGGTTTCCCAGCGCATCTCGGCGCTCGAGCAGGAATTCGGCACGCCGCTGCTGGTGCGCAGCCGTCCTTGCCGGCCCACCGTTCCCGGCATGCGCCTGCTGCAATACCTGCGCCGCAGCACGCTGCTCGAGTCGGAATTCCTGCTCGAGATGGGCGTCGACGCCGGACCGGCGCGGGTGGCCCTGGCCGTCAACAACGACACGCTGGCGACCTGGCTGCTGCCGGTGCTGGCGCCGATCCTGCAGGCCGAGGGCTTGCTGGCCGAATTCGTGCTCGACAACCAAGGCCATACCTTCGCCCTGCTGCAAGAGGGACGCGCCGTCGCCTGTATCGCCGGCACTGCCCAGCCGATGCATGGCTGCACCGCTGCGCCCCTCGGCCTGATGCGTTACCGGATGGTTGCCTCCAGCGACTTCGCGCGCCGCTGCTTTCCCGATGGCTTGACCCGCGAAGCCGCCACGCGCGCCCCGGTGGTCGTGTTCGACCGCAAGGACAGCTTGCAGTCGGCCTTCCTGCTCGAGCAGCTTGGCCTGCCGGAGGGCGCCTACCCTTGCCACTACGTGCCCGCCAGCGAGCCCTATCTGGCGGCGATCCGGCTCGGCTTCGGCTATGGCATGCTGCCGCTCGAACAATGCCAGGCGATGCTCGATGACGGCAGCATGGTCGACCTGGCGCCGGGGCGCCACAGCGACGTGCCGCTCTACTGGCATGCCTGGCGCATCCAGCCGCCGCGCGTCGAACGCATGGGCGCCGCCTTGCTGAAGGCGGCGCGCGCCGCTCTGCTGCCGATCGGGTAAACGCACGCGGGCGACGCGTTGCGCATGGGGGACTAGAATGGGCGTCAGAAGGAGGTCCACGATGAACAAGCCGCTGTTGATCGCCGCCGTTTGCGCCGCGCTGCCGGCCTGCGCGGCCATGGCCAACCCGCCTGGAGCCGGCTCCCTGGCTTGCAAGGCGCAGGACGATGCGCAACACCCGCCGCCGGCCAGCGGCGCCTTGCCGGCACGGGCCGGCACCCACGCTGCGCCCGAACGCGGCACCGTCGCGCCGAGCGCGCGCGTGGCTTCGCATGTCAGGACACCGTCGATGCGCGCCATGGAGCGTGCAAATGCGGCACGGGAAGCGACGGCGCCGGCTGTGAACAAAAACGCACAAAAAAATTGTCTGGATGGCGATGCGCCCGGTGCACCGCAGCAGGGCGCCGCGGGACCCGTCGAGACGTGAATGCGCGAATGGCGTGCGTGTGGCGCCAGAAAGGCACTCTTGTGGTGCAGCGCAGCATGGTCCTGCTGCCTATGATGCCCGTGTGGGAGGATTCTTACGAAGACAGGGCACTTTGTCTCAGGTGTCCGGTAGTTTTACGGTATTGCGACGCACAATAAATACGGTTATATTGGAACTGTCTCCTCCAGTGTTTCTCCGAAATCCTGGATTACCGCCCGCTACCGCAAGGTCAGTGGGCGTTTTTTTGCCCTTACGCCCCGTCGCCCTGAAAACTTCCCGCACGCCAGGTCAGCACCAGCGTATCGCGGTAGCCGTGCGCGTCCAGCGGCTGGATCGGCGTCGACTCGTGGATCACGCGGGCGTCGTCGAGCAGCACCATGGTCCAGGGCTCGCTCATCGTGAAGCGCAGGCCGCGCGGGCCGTCGGCTTCGAACATGCGGGTCTCGCCGCCCTTGATGCCGGTGCGCCCGACCAGGATCACGGCCACGAAATCGACGCCGTCGCGGTGCGCGCCTTCCGGCGTCGGGCGACCGATGCCGTCGGCGGTATCGATGCGGAACTGGTGCGCCTCGACATACCAGGGCTGTTCTTTGCGCACGCTGGAACAGACGGCGCCGAGTGCGCGCAGCAGGCGCTCCCAGCCCGGTTGTGCGATCGTCGCCGCTTCGATCGGCTCGAACAGGCGGTGCATGCCGCCGTGCAGGGCGTTGTATTCGACCGGCTGCCAGTGCGCGCGGTGCGGCGTCTGCGCCAGCGTCTTGCCGTCGTCGATGAAGCAGGAATGACGCCGGCGCCGGTAGCGCCCGCCGTCCTTCAGGTAGTTGTCCAGTTCGAGCCGGTCCCAGCTCGGCGCCAGCGCCTGCAAATCGTCGAGCGAACAGCCGGCCAGCGCGGCGACGTCCGTCGGGCACAGCAGGCCGTAGCCGTCGCCGTGCAGGGCCTCGTGGAGGCGGGAAGGGTCGGTGTAGAGCGGTTTTGGTGAGGTCATGCCCGCTAGGCTAGCATTTACCAGGTTTTTGTAAAGCTCACCCGCAGCGACCGCGGCTCGATCGGATGGAAGTGGGTGTCCTCGCGCGACGCCGCTTCGCCCGCCAGGCGCGACTCGTAGAAATAATCGATGGCCGAATCGCGCCGGTTGGCCAGGTTGTAGCCCTCGATCTCGAGCTGCAGGTCCTTGCTGATCCGGTAGCCGATGCGCCCGTTGAGCGTGGTGCTGGCCTGCGAGCGCACGCTGTTGTCCTCGACCAGCGGGCGCGGGCCGAAATAGCGCATGCGCAGGGCGCCCGACCAGGGTCCGAGCTTGTCGAGCGTCAGGGCCAGCTGGCTGACGCCTTCGACCGCGCCGGGAATCCGCGCACCGCTGCTCGAGCGCGCACGCGCGTAGGCCGCGTCGAAGTCGACCGACAGCCATTTCAAGGGCTTCCAGTAGTTCGACACTTCGATGCCGTAGCGGCGGCTTGCGTCGCCCGCTTCGGTCGTGCCGGCGTCGCCGATATAGGTCAGCTCGGAGTCCAGGTCGAGCCGGTAGAGCGACGCGGCCATCTGCATTTTCGGGATCGCTTCCGAGCGCACGCCCAACTCCATGCCGCGCGAGCGCACCAGGCCCGGGGAGCGTCCGAGCGTATCCATGGTCAAAGGATCGATCGCCGCGGTCGTGCCGCGCGCGTCGTTGCTGTGGAAGCCGTGGCCGTAATTCGCATACAGCTCAGTGGACGGCAAGGGTGCGACGATCAGGCTGAACGAGGGGCTCAGCTGGGTGTCGTAGGTGCGCCCGGAATTGGCGGCCAGGTCGCTTTCCACATCAAAACGGTAGCGGTCCGCGCGGACTCCCGCCACGGTGCGCACGAGGGCGTTCCAGCGCGTCGCGCTTTCCACGAACAGGGCGCCGCTGGTCTCGACGATATGGTCTTCGCGCGTGGTCGAGAGGGTCTGGCGCGCGCGCGTGTTGCGCAGGGCGTTATAAATGTTGTCGTTCTGGAGGCGCGCGCCGAAGGTGAGATCCGAGGCGATGGTGGCGCCGCGGTGCACGTGCACGGTGTGGCTGGCGTCCAGGCCGCTGATGACGCGGCGGTCCGGCTGGGCGAACTGGTCGCCGTTGACCGGGTCGTTGAGGAAGTAGGTAAAGTTCGAGAACACCTCGAGCTGGTTGCGGATCACGTAGGCGCTGACTTTCGAGGCCGACTCGGCGCCGGTCTGGCGCCACATGCCGGATACGCTGTAACGGCGCGCGCTGCCGCCGTCGGTGCCGTCGATCGCATCGAAGCGTCCGAGCGTGCCGTCTTCGACCGCGCGCAGCGGAATCTGGTCGGTCGCGTTCCAGCTGCCGCGGTAGGCCATCGCGGTGACGTTCCAGCCGTTGTTGGCGAAGCCGCGGCTGTAGCGCAGCACGCCGTTGACCTTGCGGTAGTCGTCGGGCAGGGTCCAGGGACCGTCGTTCTTCATGCCTTCGAGCGCGTACAGCAGGGTGCCGCCGCCAAGCTGCGGCGAGCCGGCCAGCAGCGCGCGCCGGTAGCCGTCCTGCCCGAGCGTGACATTGGCCATGTCCTTCACCAGCTTGTTCGCATAGACCATCTCGGCGCTGCCCGCCGAAGCGAAGTCGCCGTCGCGCGCCGAGTAGGGCCCCTTGCGGTAGTCCAGACGGCCGACCAGTTCGGGAATCACGAAATTGACGTCGGTCCAGCCCTGGCCATGCGCATGGCTGCGCGCGTTGACCGGCATGCCGTCGACCCAGGTGGCGAGGTCGGTGCCGTGGTCGAGGTTGAAGCCGCGCAGGTAGAACTGGTTGGCCTTGCCTTCGCCGCTGTGCTGGCTGGCGATCAGGCCCGGCATCGCTTCCAGCATTTCGCCGGGGCGGTAGACCGTGCGCGCGGCGAGCTCCTTCTGGCCGACGCTGCCGGCGTTGGCCGATTCGGCCACGCCGAGCTGGCTCGTGCGCGAGCCTTCGACCAGCACGCGCTGGACGATGGGTTCGTCCGCGCTGGCGCTGGAGCAGGCAAACAGGGCGGCGAGCGCGCAGGGCAGGGGGCGGAGCAGGAACATGGGAAGTCTTTCAGCGCGCCGGCAGGTCGGCGGTGTTGCGATCGAAGGTCAGGGTGCGGACGGCATTGCCGTCGTTGAGGTTGACGGCGTTGACCTGATCCGGCAGGAAGTCTACCAGCACCTGGTGATGGACGGCGCCCACCTTCCACACCGGGGTCTGCTCGAGCTCCTGGAAGATCGTGATATTGGTCGGGTCGACTTTCACGCCGATCCAGCGGATTTTCAGGGGCGCCTTGTCCTGGCCCTGCAAGCGGAAACGCGGCTCGACATACTTGCGCAGCACCTCCTGGTCCTCGGGGTCGGCCAGGTCGAACTGGCGCCCGTAAAGGTTGGCCAGCAGGGCCTCGATGTCGTGCGCCATGTAGGTGTGCACGATCTCGGTGCTGCCGGTACGCGCATTGAAGGAAATGTCGGCGATGCCCGCATGGAAGCGGTGCGCCGACACCAGGCTGCTCGCGCACAGCAGCGCGGTGGCGATCACCGCCTTGATGGACATCATTGGGCCACCTTCGGCGCCGCGGAATCGGTCTTCACCTCGGCCTTCTTCAGCGGCGTATTAAAGTCCTTCATCATGTCGTTGCCCGGCGGCGTGGTCTTGAACAGCTCCAGGCGCGATGGGGTCAGCGTGCGCGGCCAGGCGTTGTTGTCGACATTGATGTCGGCCGTCTCCCAGAACGGATCCTGGGCCAGGCCGACCATCGGCTCGTCGGTGACGATCAGCTTGGTGATCTTGGTCGGCGAATAACGCCATACTTCGGCTGGAATGCGCTCGACGTATTTCTTGCCGCTCTGGAGTGTGACCTCGAGCACCAGCGGCGTCACCAGCCCGCCGATGTTGGAAAAATCGACCAGGTAGAGGTGCTTGCCCGAACTGAGCAAGGCCTTTTCCCAGTCTTCCAGCTTTTCCTGGGTCTCGGCGAACTTGTTGCGGTCGGCGTTGGTGACCGTGAAGTCGTCGTTCTCGTTATAGAAATCCTTCAGCTCGGGATGCGCGTCGACGCGGCGCGGCATGCCCTTGTTGCGCTGGTCGGTCACGGACAACGGCTCGGCCTGTTTCAGCTTGCGCCTCCAGGCCTTTTCGATTTCCGGGTTCTGGGTACTGACCGTGTACTCGCTGATACCGTCGATGGACACGTCCACTGCATCGGTCCCGTAGAACCAGCCGCGCCAGAACCAGTCGAGGTCGGTGCCGGACGCGTCTTCCATCGTGCGGAACAGGTCGGCCGGGGTTGGACGCTTGAACTTCCAGCGGCGGCCGTATTCCTTGAACGCGAAGTCGAACAGCTCGCGCCCCAGCACCGTCTCGCGCAGCACGTTCAGGGCGGTGGCCGGTTTGCCGTAGGCGTTCGGGCCGCGCTGCAGCACCGACTCCGAATTGGTCATGATCGGCGTCTGGTTCTTGCTGCGCATGTAGTCGGTGATCGCGCGTGGCTCGCCGCGCCGCGCCGGGTAGTTTTCTTCCCACGCGCCTTCGGCCAGGAACTGGAGGAAGGAATTCAGGCCTTCGTCCATCCAGGTCCACTGGCGCTCGTCCGAGTTGACGATCATCGGATAATAGTTGTGGCCGACCTCGTGGATGATCACGCTGATCAGGCCATACTTGGTCGCCTTCGGATAAGTCAGTTCGCCGGTCTTTTTATCCTTCGTCGGACGCGGGCCGTTGAACGAAATCATCGGGTATTCCATGCCGCCGATCGGGCCGTTCACGGAAATGGCGGCCGGGTAGGGGTAGTCGAAGGAATACTTGTTGTACTGCTCGATGGTATGGACGACGGCCTGGGTCGAGTAACGCTCCCACAGCGGGTTGCCTTCCTTCGGGTAGTAGGACATCGCCATCACGGTATCGTCGCCGCTTTTCACGCCCTGGGCGTCCCAGATGAACTTGCGGCTCGAGGCAAAGGCGAAGTCGCGCACGTTTTTCGCATTGAAGCGCCAGGTCTTCAGGGCGGTGGCGCGCTGCTTTTCGGCGGCTGTCGCCTCGGCCTGGGTGACGATGATCACCGGCTTCTTTGCCGTGCGTGCCTGCGCCAGGCGCTCGCGCTGGGCTGGTGTGAGCACCTCGCCCGGGTTCTGCAGTTCGCCGGTGGAGGCGACGATGTGGTCGCTTGGCACCGTGATCTCGACATCGTAGTCGCCGAATTCCAGCGTGAACTCGCCGTCGCCGAGGTACTGCTTGTTCTGCCAGCCGGCCACGTCGTAATAGGCGGCCATGCGCGGGAAGAACTGGGCGATCTCGAAGATGTCGTTTTTGTCTTCTTTACTATCCTTGTCGACCCCAAAGCGCTCGTAGCCCATGCGCCGTCCGACCACGTTCGCCTCAGGAATATTAAAACTCCACTCGAGCGCGAACGAGAAGCGCGCACCCGGCTTCATCGGCTGCGGCAGATCGACGCGCATCATCGTGCGGTTGATGACGTAACGCAGTGGGCGGCCGTCGGCGCCCTTCACGCTCTTGATGTCGAAGCCGCCGGCAAAGGCACGGCTGTCGAAATTGGCGCGGAGCGCGTCGAACTTGACGCCGTCGGCGCCGGTGCGCTGCCAGGCCTCGCGCGACGGAATCGTCGAGATGTTCCGGTTGTCCGAATCGGCGCGGAACATGTTCTGGTCGAGCTGCACCCACAGGTAAGAGAGGGTGTCGGGCGAATTGTTATGGTAGGTGATGGTGCCGGCGCCCGTGATCGCGCGCCTGGCTTCGTCGAGGGTGGCGCGCAGCTTGTAGTCGGCGCGCTGCTGCCAGTAGGCGTGCCCCGGCGCACCCGAGGCGGTGCGGGTGGTGGTCGGCGTCGGCAGCAGCTCGTCGAGCTGGCGGAACTTGTCGTCGAACTTGTCGGCGGCGTGGGCGCCTGCGGACAGGGTCAAGGTCAGCGCAAGAGTTGGCACAAGCGCGCGCGCGAGGTGTTTGATGGTCATGGTGTCTGCTACTGAATGTGAAAACCGGCAGCCGCGCATGATGCGCGACCGCCGGTTGAAAACGGATGCGGGGCCGATAATTAGTTCGGCACCACCGGTACGGTTTCCTTCTTCGCTTCCTCGGTCGCCGCCTTCTCGTCCTTGGTCTTGAGCTTGGTATTGAAGTCCTTCATCATGTCGTTGCCGCCACGATCGGTCTTGAACAGTTCCAGGCGCGATGGGGTCAGCTTGCGCGGCCAGGCGTTGTTGTTCTGGTCGATGTCGGCCGTTTCCCAATACGGGTCTTGCGTCAGGGAGGTCAGCGGCTCGTCGGTGACGATCAGCTTGGTGATCTTCTTCGGCGAGTAGCGCCACACTTCGGCAGGGATGCGCTCGATGTATTTCTTGCCACTCTGGAGCGTGACCTCGAGTACCAGCGGCGTCACCAGCCCGCCGATGTTGGTGAAGTCGACCAGGTACAGGTGCTTGCCCGAAGCCAGCAGCGCTTTTTCCCAGTCTTCCAGCTTTTCCTGGGTTTCGGCGAACTTGTTGCGGTCGGCATTGGTGACCGTGAAGTCGTCGTTCTGGTTATAGAAATCCTTCAGCTCGGGATGCGCATCGACGCGGCGCGGCATGCCCTTGTTGCGCTGGTCGGTCAGCGAGATCGGCTCGGCATCCTTCAGCTTGCGCTTCCAGGCCTTTTCGACTTCCGGATTCTGCGAACTGACCGTGTACTCGCTGATGCCGTCGATGGATACGTCCACCGCGTCGGTGGTGTAGAACCAGCCGCGCCAGAACCAGTCGAGGTCGGTGCCGGAAGCGTCTTCCATGGTGCGGAAGAAGTCGGCCGGGGTCGGGCGCTTGAACTTCCAGCGCTGCGAATACTCGCGGAAGGCGAAGTCGAACAGCTCGCGGCCCAGCACCGTCTCACGCAGCACCGTCAGGGCGGCGGCCGGCTTGGCATAGGCATTCGCGCCGAACTGCAGCAGCGACTCGGAATTGGTCATGATCGGCACCTGGTTACGGCTCTTCATGTAGTCCGTGATCAGGCGCGGCTCGCCGCGCATTTCCGGCCAGTTCTCTTCCCACGCCTCTTGCGCAAGGGTCTGGACGAAGGAGTTCAGGCCTTCATCCATCCAGGTCCACTGGCGCTCGTCGGAGTTGACGATCATCGGGAAGTAGTTGTGGCCGACTTCGTGGATGATCACGCCGATCAGGCCGTATTTGGTGCGCTTCGAATAGGTCAGCTCGCCGGTCTTTTTGTCTTTCGTCGGACGCGGGCCGTTGAAGGTGATCATCGGGTATTCCATGCCGCCGACCGGGCCGTTCACGGAAATCGAGGTCGGGTAGGGATAGTCGAAGGAATACTTGTTGTACTGCTCGATGGTGTGGACGATGGCCTGGGTCGAGTAGCGCTCCCACAGCGGATTGCCTTCCTTCGGGTAGTAGGACATCGCCATCACGTCCTGGTCGCCGCTCTTCATGCCCTGGGCATCCCAGATGAACTTGCGGCTCGACGCGAACGCGAAGTCGCGCACGTTCCTGGCCTTGAAGTGCCAGGTCTTGTTGGTGGTGGCGCGCTTTTTCTCGGCCGCTTCGGCTTCCGCCTGGGTGACGATGATGACCGGCTTCTTCGCCGTCTTCGCTTGCGCCAGGCGCTCGCGCTGGGTCGCGCTCAACACCGCACCGGGGTTTTGCAGCACGCCGGTCGAGGCCACGATGTGGTCGGACGGCACCGTGATTTCGACGTCGTAGTCGCCGAATTCGAGCGTGAACTCGCCGGCGCCGAGGAACTGCTTGTGCTGCCAGCCGTAGGCGTCGTAGTAGGCCGCCATGCGCGGGAACCACTGGGCGATCTCGAACAGGTCGTTCTTGTCGTCGAACTTTTCAAAGCCCGAACGCCCGCCCAGCACCTTCTGCTCGTTGATCTTGTAGTTCCACTCGATGGCAAAGGTGTAGCGCTGGCCGGGTTTCAGGGGCTGCGGCAGGTCGATGCGCATCATCGTGCGGTTGATGACGTGGGGCAGGTTGCGTCCGTTGGCCTTGACCGAGGTGATGTTGAAGCCGCCGTCGAAGGTGATCCCTTCGAGCGTGGTGCGCATGGCGTCGAACTTCATGCCTTCTTCCGGGCTGCGCGGCTTGGCCCAGGCTTCGCGCGAGACCGCGGTGGCCGCCATGCGCGCGTCCGAATTGGGCTTGTAGATGTTCTGGTCCAGCTGCAGCCAGAGGTAATTGAGCGTATCCGGGGAATTGTTGTGATACGTGACCGTCTCGGCGCCGCGGATCGAACGGCTCGCTTCATCGAGCGTGGCGCGGATCGTGTAATCGGCACGCTGCTGCCAGTAGGCGTGTCCAGGCGCGCCGGAAGCGGTGCGGATGGTCGTCGCGGTCGGCAGAAGCTCGTCGAGCTGGCGGAATTTGTCGTCGAACGGATCGGCCGCGAAAGCCGACATGGTGAGGCACAGCCCCGCCAGAGCGATTGGCAAACGGTACATTGGTCCCCTGTTTTTATAGATGAATTAGGAGAAAGTATTCTAATAGCATCTTTCCGGGGCGCCGCCGCCGGATTTGTAAAAAAGCTGATACATGGGTTTTTACCACAGCGTCTTTTACTCCACGCGCGTGAACGGCACGTCGAAGGAGCCGGCCACCAGCCGCCCGCCGGAGCCGTCGATGCGCAGTTCAAGTTCGCGCGAGGCGATGAACAAGACCGTCGGCGAGGCCGCGTACAGCGGCTCGTATTGATCGGCGCGCAGGGCAAGCAGCAAGGCGCCCTCGCGGCGGGCGATCGTGAACTCGCCGAGCCCGGGCGAGGTATAGCGTCCGGCGAGTTTTTCCTGCTGCGCCCCGGTCAGCGCCACCGCCGTGCGCGGCACGGGCTGCTTGCTCGGCCACTTGTACTCGAAGGCGACCGCGCGCACCACGGCGTCGGCCAGGGCAGCGCCATTGGCGCCATTGGTCATGACGACCACGCCGTCGCCGTTTCCGCCGGCGTAGGCGAACAGCGTGTTCTGGTAGCCCATGTTGCTGCCGCCGTGGCCGAAGCCGAGCGCGGCGTCGCTGCCGTCGAGGATGACCCCCAGGCCGTAGCGGTTCTTCACCTCCTGCAGCATGCTGCGCGCGCTTGCCTGCGACAGCACGCCCTTGGCGCCGGCGGCGCTGCGCTGCAGGTCGATGGCAAAGCGGGCGAGGTCGCTCGGCGTTGTCCATAACCCGGCGGCGGCCAGTTCCGGATAGGTGTAGGGACCACCGGCGTAGGGCTTGCCGTTGGCGTCGTGCGGCAGCGCCGCGCGCGCCAGCAGCGTCGCCGGCAGCGGCTGGGCGAAGCTGCTGTCCTGCATGCCGATCGGTTTCAATACCGTGTCGGCCAGTAGCGCTGCGAAGGGCCGGCGCGTTCGGTCGATCAGCGCCTGCTGGACGATGCTGTAGCCGCCGCCGGAATAGCGCCAGGCGCCGCCCGGCGCGGCGTCGACACGCACCGCTTTGGTATTCGCCGGCGCGGCGCCGTCGAGCACCTGCACCAGGCTCGGTACCGGTGTGCCGGCCGCATAGCCGGGAAAGCCCGATACGCCCGTACCAGCCGTGTGCGACAGCAGCTGGCGCAGGCTGACTCTGGCATCGCCGGCAGCGGGCAGGCGCCAGGAAGTCAGGACGGTGTTGACGTCCGCGTCGAGATCGAGCTTGCCTTCCTGGGCCAGGCGCAGCGCGGCCATGGCGGTCACCGGTTTGCTGATCGAGGCCGCCTGGAACAGCGTTGCGGCGGTGACGGGCGCGCCGCCGGCCTGGGTCAGGCCGAAGCCCTGCGCCCAGGCCAGCTTGCCGCCCCGGATGACGGCAATGCTCACGCCCGGCACGTTCAGGCGGCGCATTTCGTCGGACAGCGTGCGCGTCGCCGGCTGGCCAGTGACCGCGACCGGCTGGCGCAAGCCGCGCTCGATGCGGGCGATCTCGTCGGCGGTGGCGGTTTTATTCAACACGTCACGTATCGCGCCGGCGACCAGCGCCGGGTGGCTCAGCTGCATCTGGTGCGACGCATCGGCGACGATGGTTTTCGCTTTTGGATACAGCTGGCCTACCAGGGCGCGCGTCCTGGCATCGACGTTGAAGGCGCCGAAATCGACGGGAATCGCAGTCGCCGATTGTGGCCGGTTGACGAGGCGGATGATCGGCATGTGGTCGATGCCGGGGAGCGCCAGCACCGCTTCGCCCGTTGCGTGGATGGCGTCGATTTCGCGTGCTACCGTCTCGGAAAAGAACAGCCATTTTCCAACTTTCGTGGCAAACGGAAAGTCTTCAGGCTTCTTGACGATGCCCGGGTACAGCGAATCGACCAGCACGAGGCCCTTGACCTCGTGGGGATAGCGCCTGGCGAAGAGCTGCATGTACAGGCCGCCCAGCGAATGGCCGACCAGGACGTAGGGCGGCACCAGATCTTTTTGCTTGAGCATGGCGCGCAGTTCCTCGACGATCGTATCGCCGTCGCGCGCTGTCGTGGTCGCAGCGCTGTTGGCGTAGCCGGGCCGGTTATAGGCGAATACCGTCGCGCCCGGGCTTACGGCTTGGATAACCTTGTCCCAGCCGTCGAGGGTGGCGCGCGAACCGTTCTCGAATACCACCACGGCTTTCGACGCTGGATGGCGGATCGTGAGCGATTCGAGCTTGTGGCCATCGACAAGCGCGACGCTAACCTGTCCGGCGGCCGCGGCCGCGGGCAAGGGCGTCGACACGCATGCCAGCGCAAGGCAAAGCGTGGACAACAGGGTGCGGGAAGGGAATAGGGGCATCGCTCGGCCGGTATGGTTGAAAACCATACGATTGCATTAAAGCCAAGCCCGTGCAGGCGGTTTGCGACGGGATGCACCATGGTGCGATGGAAGGCAGCAGGCGCGATTGCGCCCGCTGCCTTCCATCACACGCTTATGCCATCAGCTTCAGGTCGAACACCCGCTCCACCAGCCACACGAGCGCGATCAGCGCAATGACCACGGAGCCGCCCGTCATCACCGCCCGCCGATAAAACCCGCTGTGGCGCAAGAAATACGCGAGCGGCAGGAAGACGGCGACGATCGCCAGCTGCCCGAGTTCGACGCCGACGTTGAAGCCGACCAGCGACAGCGCCAGCGCGCCCTGCGGCAGCCCGAGGTCGGCCAGTACGCTGGCAAAGCCGAAGCCGTGGATCAGGCCGAACACGAAGGCGACCAGCGCGCGCCAGCGGTGCACCAGCGGCCAGATGTTGTTCAGCGCCGCCAGGATGACCGAGGCGGCGATCGCCGATTCGACCAGGCGCGAGGGCAGCGACAGCGCGCCCAGCACGGCCAGGGTCAGGGTCAGCGAGTGCGCCAGCGTGAACGCGGTGACGATTTTCAGGACGTCGATGCTCGAGGCCTTGAGCGTGTCGCGTCCCTGCCATTGTCCTTTGCTGCGTATCAGGACGGCCGGCAGCAGCAGGGAGAGCAGGAACAGGATATGGTCGAACCCGATCCAGATATGCCAGACGCCGTGGCGCACGTAGTCGGCGAACTGGCGCCAGCGCGCCGGCTCGGCCACCGCCAGCGTTTGCAGGCGGGCGTCGGGCGCGAAGATGGCGGCGCTGGTGAAGCTGCCATGGGTGAGCCGCAGCAGGCCCTTGTGCTGGGGGTCGATGTCGAACAGCAGGCCGTAATCGACCGCGAGCTTTGTCACCGGCGCGGCGCAGCTGCCTTGCAGGCGCAGCACCGAATAGGCGCCATCGGTGTGGTTGTCGATCAGCTGTTCGACCACGCGCAGGGTGCAGGCATCGCCGTCGCTGGCGAGCTTCAGGCGCGCCAGCGCATACGCGGCGATGGCGTCGTGGCGCGAACGCACCTCGTCCCAGGTCAGGGCGCCGTCGCCATTGGTGTCGATGCCGACCGCCATCTCGAGGTCGCGCAGCGCGATGTCCCACTGGCCGTCGATGCGTTCGTCCTGGACGTTCAGGGTCAGGTAACTGTCGCTGGCCTTGTGCGCATGCGCAGGCAGGGCCCAGGCCAGCAGCAGGGCCAGCACGGTAAGCAGGCGGACCATCATGCCTTGCCGCCCATGCGCGCGACTGTGGAGGCGATGGTCGCGTCCTCGATCCGGCTTTTCGCCAGCCAGTCGCGCACCAGGGCGCGCGCCTCGGGGTCCTTGCTGGCGGCGGCCGCTTCGGCCAGGATGCGCAGGTCGGCTGGTTCCTTCTGTACCGCCCAGTTCAGCTTGGCCAGGCGTACGCCGGCGGCCGCGTCGCCGCGCAGCGCCAGTTCGTAGCGCGCTTCTTCGCGCTGGTGGACGCTGTCGCGGCGGCGCCTGGCCGCGTCGAAGCGCGCGCCCAGTTCGGCGATGGCGCGTTGCGCATCAGGCATGCCCGCGGTTTTCAGGGCGATGGCATAGCGCAGCAGCAGCGCGTCGGCGGCCGCCTTCTCCTTTAAAAGCTGCACGACCTCCTTTGGACGGCCGGCGTCGAGCAAAAAGTCGGCATAGGCGCCCAGCAGGTAGCTGTCGCCCGGATCGAGGGCGAGCGCTTCGCGAAAATGGGCTTCGGCGGCCGGCGCGCGGCCCAGGCGCGCGGCCATTTCGCCGAGCAGGGTCGCAACCCAGGCGCGGATGCCTGGGTCGGCGTCGGGCTGTGCCGCATACGACTGGCGCAGGCGCTCGTAACTGTCGGCGGCCTGGCCGCTGACGCTGCCGACGCCGGACAGGCAGGCCTGCACTACCAGCTCGGGGGCGCGCGAATGCAGGCGCATGCAACTGGCGCGGGCGCCGGCAGCGTCGCCGGTAACGAGCTGCACGGTCGCGCGCGTCAGCCAGGCCTGGCTGTTGTCGCTGTCGCGCTGGAGTACGCTGTCGAGGTCGGCCAGTGCGGCGCCGAACTGGTGGGTGCTCTGGCGCAGGGTGGCGCGCAGCACCGCCACTTGCGCGGGCGCTTGCGGCTGCGACCACCAGGGCGCGAGCGCGGCCTGGGCGTAGCCGAGGTAGCGCGGGTCGCCGTCGCGGCGGCTTTGTTCGATGTAACGCTGGGCCAGCATGGTGGCCAGTTCCAGGTTGCCCGGATTGGCGTCCAGGGCAGTACGCAGGCGTTGCAGGTCGCGCCGTACCGGGCTGGCGCCGCCGGGCAGGCGTTCGAGTACCTGAGCGCCGCTGGCGGGAATATACGGCGCCGCGCTTGCGCTCCCGATGGAGCAGATGCAGGCGAGGATGAATGCGGTGATGCTCTTGCAGGCCATGAAAATCCAGATAATAAAAAGGCGGGACGGCGAACCGTCCCGCCAGCAACAGGGAACGCGGGACGGCGAACCGTCCCGCGCAATACCTACAGCTTAGCCTACCGGAGCAGGCTCGGTGTTTTCAGGCTTCGTCTCGACAATGGCGTCGATGACGACTGGCTCGGTGTTTTCCGGCGTGGCGCCCACGAGCGACAACACGTAAGAGAAGAACGTGTCACCACCAGCGACCGGAGGCGGCGTGCCGCCGACCGGTGGCGGCGTCGTCGAACCCGAGTCATTGTCGTTGCTGCTGCCACCGCAGGCGCTCAGTGCGAGTACGCTGCACAGCGCCGCGGCGGTCAGAAGCGCGCGTTTGTGGAGATGGTTGGACATGATGGTTTTCTCCTTACTGGTTGCCTGGCAGCGGCGTATTCAGGTAAGGGAAGGCCGCCTTGAAGGTGCTGGCGTTCTTGCGCACGCCATCGGTCAGCGGCAGGCCGCCGGCTGGAGCATCGGCCGGCTTGCAGCCAACGCCGAGTGCGTCGGTGGCGCCGGTCAGCACGCACAGTGCGCCCATGGACACACGCAGCGCGATGTCGGTGACGTCATCGGCTGGACGACGGCCGTTCGGGAAACCGGCATTGTCGCCAGCGGCCACGCCCATCGGGTTCTGCGCAGCCTGCGCGGTCGGCGCAATGCTGGTGTTCAGGCGCAGCATTTCGGAAGCGACCACGTTCTTCGGCTGGTTCACGCCTGGAATGCCCTTCAGGAAGGCAGTGACCAGGTCGGTACGCGGGAAGTTCGTTGGAGCGCGAGCCGATGGGAACAGCGTCTGGATGATGGCCGGCAGGACCGGATTGGTGACGTAGGCAGCGAACTGGGCATCGCCAGTCGGCTTCGACGAATTGAAGCGGTCCTTGTCATCCATGCCGATGATGACTTCGTTCACCAGCGGCATGCCGAGACGCGAAACCTGGGCCCAGGCGCCGCCTTCCTTGACTGCGTTGTTGATGCCCGACCCTGCGGTCGGCTGGATCAGGCGGGCCTGACGCATGCTGGCCGTGGTGTAACCGCCGATGACTGGCTCGCCTGCGACCACCAGGCAACCGACTGGCAGTTCCAGCGCGATCGAGCTGATGTTCTTGTTTTCGAGGTCGTTCTTGTTGCCGTCGACTTCAGCGCCGAGCGGGTTCAGGTTGACCAGGTCGAAAATCTTGCCGACTGCAATGTAGAACGGCTCCTTGCGCTGGCCGACGAAGACACGGCCGGTGCCGCAACCTGGCACGGCGATGTCGTAGATGTGGGCGTTGGCATAGGTTTCATAGCCGGTGGCGCTACCGAAGGTCTTGTCGCCGATGTTATCGACTGGCTTGTCGAACTCGGTGGCGCCGTTGGAACCGGCCAGGCGGGTGCGGGTACCGCTGCGGCGGTCGCCCTTGACCATGTCGATGGTATAGGTTTCGCGCACATTCAGCGAAGCCGGGTTGACGCCGCTGATGGTCGAGTTATTGATGAGGGGGATCAGGACCTGCTGGCCACCGACAGTCGCGGCGAGGCGCTTCGAGGTGTTCTTGAAGCGGATCTGGAAGGTGATGTCTTCCTTGGCGTCGCCGTTATTGTCGACGTGGATTTCGTACAGGGCATTCTGGTCGAACTGATAGAAGTTCGGGCCGCCTTGTGGGTCCTGGAATGGGGTGTAGTTCGCGATCATGGTCACGAAACCTTCACGTCCTGGTGCATAGCTGCGGAACATGTAGAAGTCGGTACCGTCGACTTTCGGCGCATTCGTCAAAAACGGCGCTTCGCGGTGGCTCGATGCGCTGGCGGTGCCGGTCATCGCAAACAGCGCGGACCCTGCCAAAACTGCGGCGATCCATGGGGATTTCTTCTTGAAGTGTCTCATCCTGCTCTCCGGTTAACTGCTCAGTGGTTTGTATGTATTTATGCTGCGAATTTGATGATATTGAGTATCTGACAAGCATGTCGCGCGATTGAATGAACAACGGAAAGTTTCACGTAAAAGCGGACTGCATGGTCATATACGCAAGCCGAGACCAACTGGATTCATTATTTTTTTCGCAGTCGTTTGCCCTCACTGTGTTATTTTTCTTCCCGACATCAAAAGGACCATGGACATGACCGTATTCAGGGGCGTCGAATGAACGCCGCAGCACCTTCCTCCGATCCGGCGCAGCTGCGGGCCTGGCTGCAAGCAGCCGCCCGCCACGACCGAAATGCCTTCCGCTCGCTCTACGATGCCTGTTCGCCCAGGCTCTACGGGCTGGCGCTGCGCATCCTCGGCCGCCGCGAGCTGGCCGAGGAAGTGGTGCAGGAAAGCTTCGTCGCCATCTGGAACCATGCGGGCGATTACGAGAGCGCCCTGTCGGCGCCGATGACCTGGATGACGACGATCGTGCGCAACCGGGCCTTCGACGTCCTGCGGCGCAACCGCGCGGAAGCGACCGACGACGCCGAAGCGCTCGACGACCAGGCCCTCGAGGCGCTCGGCTCGCTGTCGCTGACGCCCGCCGACACGGTGCAGATGAGCGGCGAAGCACAGGCGCTGGCCGATTGCATGGGGGCGCTCGAAGAAAAGCACCAGCAGGTGCTGGGCATGGCCTTCTTCCACGACTTGTCGCACAGCGACGTTGCGCACAAGCTGACGCTGCCTCTTGGTACGGTCAAGACCTGGATCCGGCGCAGCCTGTCGCGCCTGCAGGCTTGTCTCTCCGCACGGGGTGTCGCATGAAGCTGCGTGGCAACGAGGCCTTGCGCGATCGCCTGGCCGGCGAATATGTACTGGGAACGCTGCGCGGGCGTGCGCGGCGCCGCTTCGAGGGATTGATGCACGACGACGCGGCGCTGCGCCGCACCGTGCGCGAATGGAATGACCGGATCGGCGCCATGGCCGAGCTGGTGCCGGCGGTGCAGCCGCCCGCCAGGGTCTGGCGCGCGATCGACGCGCGCCTGGGCGCGCGCCCGGCAGCAGCACCCGGCTGGCAGTTCTGGCGCCACGGTTCGCTGGCCATGTGGCGCACGCTCGGCCTGGCTTCATCCGGCCTGGCCGCCTTGCTGCTGGTGACGACCCTGCAACAGCGTCCGGACACGGCGCCCGTCAGCGATGTCGCCAGCCTGACCGACGAACAGGCCAGGCCCGCACTGGTGGTGACGGCCGAGCGCGGGCGCGCACGGATGACGGTGCGGGTGGTGGCGAATGTGGCTTTGAGCCCGGAGCAGGCGCTGCAGCTGTGGGCGGTTCCCATTCAGGGCAAGCCGCGTTCGCTGGGCGTACTCGGCGCCAGCCGCGAGCTGACGCTGCCCTTGCCGGCAAACGGCATCGGCGACGACGTCGCCGTGCTGGCGGTCAGCCTCGAGCCGAAGGGCGGTTCGCCCGATCCGGCCGGACCGAGCGGCCCGATTCTTTACAAGGGCGCCTGGGTGAAGCTGCCTGGGTCAAGCTGACGTCGTTCCGCGCGCGGGCAAGGCGGCAATCGCCGCGCTCTTGTCTGCGCGAACCCACACGTTCTTCATCGTCTCGAGGATGGTGGTGAGCCCGACCGGCTTGACCAGGTACTGGTCGAAGCCCGCCTCCTGCGACAACTGGGCGGAGTCCGGCGCCACGTGGCCGGTGATGGCGATGATCAGGGCGTCGGCCGTTTGCGGCAGCTTGCGCAAGGCCATGCACAGGTCGAAGCCGCTGCCATCGGGCAGGAGCACGGATGTGAACACGGCATGGGGGCGGAACAGGGGAGCGTGGAACAAGGCTTCGCCGACCGAGGTGGCGGTGCGCACTTCATATTCCATGGCGACGAACAGCGTTGCGAACAGGTCGCGCGTTTCGGCGCTACGGTCTACCAGGAGAACCCGCAAAGGCTGCTTCCCACATGTGTTTGGAAGCATTTGAACTGCCTTTCGTTAACATCGAAACCCAGTATGGGCGCTCGAACGACGGAAGGACACGCAAATCGCATTTGCTTACAGAAATAAACGATGCTGATTGTTTTGGCGGGCGATATAAACAACAGTAATGTCGCGACCGCTCCGTTCACACGCTCCAGGCGCCATCCGCATACACCTGTTCCTCGCCCAGATACACGGCATCCGTCACTGCGAACACGTCGATGTGATAACGCGCGTCCTTGCGCTTGAAACCCGGTTTCGAATAGACCCCGTGCTTGGCGCCGAGCGACAGGTGAATGCCGCACATCCGTTCGTAAGTGCCGATGTCGTCGACGCGGCGCTCGCGGGTAAAGGCCCGGTTCATGCCGAAGCCGAGTTCGCGCACCCAGACCTCGCCCTCGTCGGCGCGGATGATGTCGAGCACGCGCTGGAATTCCGGCGTCGCATGCTCGGTCCCCACCACGCGCCCGCGTTCGACGATGATGGTCACGGGAACAGCGGGCCGGTTCGACAGGTAGGCCGTGTCGCCGAACACGTGGATCTGGGCGCGGCCGTTCACCGCTTCGAGGTCGAGCGCCTCGGTGAACACTTCGCCGATCGGGAACTGGCCGCCGACGTTGTTCATGTCGCTGTAGTCGCCGATGTTGAGCTTGGCCGGCTCCAGGGGAGAGGCAAAGACGAGGGTCTCGCCACCGCCGCAGACGCGGGCGTGCGGGGCATTGTCGATGCGGCTTTTCAGCGCGCGGCCGACGCCGCGAAAGTAAGCCGGGTCGTAAGCCAGCGCCTCGATGTAGTGCTCGCCCTGCAGCCCCGGCATGCGCGACAGGTGCACGTGTTCGATGACTTTGAGGCCCAGCTTGAACAGCTCGACGCGGATGCGGAAGGCTTCGAGGCGGAAGTTGGTCGACTGCACCAGCACCACCAGGTCTCCCGCGGCCAGCGCGCGAAACTGCGCCAGCACTGCCGCCGGGTCCACGCTGTCGAAGTCGAGGAAGGCGGCGCCGGGCAGGTTGCGCCGATAGGCCTCGACCAGGGCGCGCGACAAACCGGTGCGGGCGTCGAACACCACCAGCGCCCGCTGTCCCGGCGCGTGCTCGATGGCGATCTGGAGGACATTGCGCAGGTTGCCGGCCGCGGCATCGATGGCATGCGCCGGCAGGTCGGGCGAAGGCAGTGCAGGAGCAAGCGGGGCAAAAGTCATGATGGGGAACCGTGCGGAGGGACCCGGCATTATACGGTTATGCACCGGCGTTCCCCGTAAAGTCCCATAATTCGAGCCCAACAGTGCCGCCTGGCACTACCGGGCAAACGGCGCGACGTAAAGCGCCCGGGGCAGTTATGATTTAGACAGCAAGGCCCCCCCTGTCAGGGCGGCGGCATGCATATTTCACACACGGCGGAGCGCGATGGCATATAGATGGGAAACGCCGACCAGCGTTTGGCTGGAAGACGAGACAAGCGGGCAGTTTGCCCTGCAGGCCAGCGATGGCCTGCAGCATATCGACTGGCAGGCGCATGCGCGCGGCCGGCTGCCTGATTGTGCCCACCTGCTCGGCGCCTCGCTGCCCCTGTCCTGCGCCTGTGCGGGCATCTATCCCGAAGGCTTCGCCTTTTGCCCGCGCTGCGGCCGCCCGCTCGAAAAACTACTCGGCCGCACCCGACCCCAGCCGGATTGGTGGGGCGCGTACGGCGACCAGCTGCTGCCCCGCCATGTGCCGCACGGCTTGCCGGTCACCTCGCTGGCGCTGGGCGAGAGCCTCGAGGAGCGCCCGGCCGCGCCTGCCATCGGCCGCGCCGAACTCTCGATGCCGGTGCCGCCGAACGCCCACTGCGTGTTTGCGGCCAGCAGCTACGGTTTTCCCGAGCAGCGCCTGCTGGCGCTGGCCCCAAGCCGCGGCGTGCTGCAATACTGGGATCCGCTGGCCCAGCTCTGGCATGTGATGGCGGCCGAAAATCCCGCCAGCGAGTTGCGCTTCACCGCCAGCCAGTACGGCTGGCTGCCCGCAACCAAGCCCGCACGCGGCGAAGTCGGCGTGGTGCCGACCGAAGCGGGCCTGGTGCGGCTCTGGATCAATCCGATCAACGAGAGCTACCACACCGAAATGCTGGTCTCGGGCCAGATCGCCTCGAGCCCGGGGCTGATGCGGCGCCGCGTCGGCTGCCTGTGCATCATCGAAGGCAGCCTGCACCTGCTCGACGCCGATACCGGCTTTACCAGCGGCGAAAACTACGAATGCGCGGACGCACCGACGCGCGGCTGGATGCGCCCGATCGGCTACGACAACCGCCTGTTCTGGCTGCACGAGCAGGGCCAGCTGGCATGGCGCCCGGGCGAGGCGCCGCGCTGGCGGCCATGGCCGGCGGGCTGGACACCGAGGCTCGACTTCGGCGGCCCGACCCAGAGCCGCGACGGCCGCCTGTGGCATATCGGCCATGACGGCCAGGCCTATTCCTTCCTTGAACTCGGCGTCGACAACCCGCAAGTGCAGCCGATCGACGGCGCGCGCCTCGGGTTCGCCAACCTGCTGTTCCGGCGCGGCCATCCGGTGCTCGACGAACCGTGGTCGGCCGAGCACGTGGAAGACGTGCACGAAGACGATTCGCTGGTGCTGCCGCTGCTGCGCAGTTTCAATAACAACCGCAGCCAGCCAAGCGGCCTGGTGCTGCGCTTTCATGCCTATACCGGCCGCGCCGAAGAAGCGCTGTCCGGGCGCACGGTGCCCCGTACCACCATCGAATGGATCGGCAAGCGCAACGTCATTCTCGACGACGTCGCCCGCCTGGCCCGTCCGCTCGACTGCGTCCCTTTCGTGTACGACGGCGCCCTCTGGCTGCACCACCCCGACTGGAACGCAATGCGCGGCTGGCGCCTGGAAGAATTGACGTGACGGCGGTTTGCGTGCGCGTGTTTGCCATCCTGTTGCTGCTGTGCGGGGGCGCCTTCGCCCGGGCCGCCACGCCGCACGTCTTCCTGGTCCAGAATTCGGGCTGGATGGAGCCCTTCTACAGCGATCCCGCTTCCAGCTTCAAGCCCCTGGTGGCCGAGCTGGCGCTGGCCGTCGCCCAGCCCGGGGACTCGCTGGTGCTGGCCGCCTTCAACCAGTCGCAGCCGAACGCGCCGTCGCCGCGCGCCCTGGTCTCGACCAGGGTCGGCAAGGACACGCGCGCCGAGGTGACGGCGGCGCTGGCCGGCCTCGCCACTGCGCGCAAACCCGGCGGGGCGCTGGCCGACACCGACCTCGGCGAGGCGGTGAGCGCCGCCATGGGCCAGGCCCTCGGTGGCCGCGACGGCATCGTCTGGCTGGTGACGAACAACCGCAACAGCCCGAACAACGACCAGGCCACGGCCGAGCGCAACCGCGAGTTCTATCAGCTGATCCACAACGGCAAAGGCATCCGCACCGCGCTCGCCTTCCCGCTGCGCATGCCGGTGCAGGGCCAGCACTACCGCGCGAACGGCCTGATGATCTACGCCTTCGCCGTGGGCGCCGGGGGAAAAGCGGCGCTCGACCGGCTGCTGGCGTCCGGCAGCGTCAACCGCGTCATCACCGAGCCGCCGGCGCGCCTGAAGCCGCTCGACCGCGATACGGTGCGCCTGGTGCCGCGCAAGGTCGAAGACGCGCCGGGCGTGTCCTTTGCCATCGCCCCGGACGGCGTGCTGCGCGCCGACATCGCGCCCGACGCCACCTCGCCAACCGCGAAGATCGCCTGGCACCTGGAAAACACGATGTACCCGTACACCATCGTCAGCGCCACCCTCAGCGCGCGCTCGAAGCTGGGTGGCGAGAACCGCGCCGTCGCGCTGGGCACGACCCGCATCAAGGCGCTGGCGCCCGGCAAGCCGGTGCCGCTGGCATCCACCCTGCAGCTGCCGATCGCGCAACTGCCGGGCAAATGGTCGATGGAAGCCTTCCAATCGGCCGGCTCGGCGCATGTGCTGCCGGGCGCGATCGAACTGCACCTGGCGGACCAGCAACTGGCCCTGTCGCAGGGTTTTCGCGAGCGCATGGCGGCGCTGTTCCCGGGCGATCCGCTGCCCGAGATTTTCACTCCGCCGGCGTCGATCCAGGCGTCGACCGCGGTGCTGCCGCTGGACGTGCGCGTGCACTACGGCAGCGGGCCCCTGTTCGCGGCCGGGGCGGCCTTGCTGGCCTTGCTCGGCGCCGCCGCGGCCGGCGCCTATGCCTGGATACGCCCGCGCAAGGCTGTCGTCACGGTCGACGACGAAACCCGCACCATGCACAGCCGCGCCGGCGCCATCCAGCCGATTTACGACAAGGCGGGCAATGAAGTCGCCCGCCTGAAGACAACCCTGTTCGGCCACCAGTTGACCGACCTGCGCGAAGGCGCGCAGGTGCGACTGAGTTAACAATCAGCTGAACCATAAAAAAGGACCCACCCATGCAAGCCACCACCCAGACCGACCCGGGCTTCAAGCTCCCCCAGGACAAGAACACGCCCGACGACCCGCTGCCGAAGACGACGCCCGACACCGCCGGGGTCAGCACGATGGAAGTCACCCCGGGCGCGCCGGTGCGCGCCACCGACACCTCCACGCGCGACGTCTTCATCGGCGGCGGCATCTTCCTGGTGCTGCTGGTCGCGTTCTTCTTTGCCCGTAACGCCTTCGTCCACCACCTGGTGGTGCGCCGCGTGGCGCCGTCGACGGCCGGCAGCGCCGGCTGGATGCTGTTCGTCGGACTCGCGTTTTTGGCGGCGGCGGCCGCGCTGGCCATCGCCAACGCGAACAAATACCTGACGCTGGGCGTCACCGGACCGCTGGTCTTCGTCGGCCTCGTAAGCCTGGTTGCGGCCCTGTTCATCGGCCGCCGCTAACTGCACCTGGAAAGAAAAGACATGGCTGATTTACCGACCCCCGCAAACATCAACCGCAAGTCCGAACTGAAAGTGGACCTGCGCCCGACGCTGTTCATCGGCGCCGGCGGCACCGGCATGGAAGTGATGATGCGCATCCGCCGCCGCATCCTGTCGGCGGTGTGGAACCGTCACAACCCGACCCGCGTCGAATCGATCGGCGACTTCCCGGTCGCGCGCTTCCTGCACTTCGACCTCGACAGCAATTCGATCATCGACGAGGGCAAGTCGCAGCGCACCGATCCCTGGTACGAACTGGTGAAGCTGACGGATGAAGAACGGCTCGTGGAGCCGCTCGACCTGCCGCAATACCACGAGTCCGACGACAGCCTGGCGCGGTTTCCATTAATCGAAAAATGGATGCCGCTGCGCCCGAAAAAACTGCGCTCGCTCGGCATCGACCCATCGAAAGGGGCAGGGCAGATCCGCGCCGTGGCGCGCCTGTATTTGTTCGATAAGTACCCGAAGCTGCGCGGCCGCATCAAGGGCGCGCTGAACTTTTTGGGCAGTAACGCCGGCATCGAGCGCAAGGACAATTACCAGCGCCTGGGCCTGCAGGTCGACACCTCGAAATTCCGTATCGTGATCATCGCCTCGAACGCGGGCGGCACCGGCGCCGGCAGCGCCATCGACCTGGGCTGGATGGCGAAAGCCATCGCGCGCCAGGAAGTGGCCGACAGCCAGGTCGACCTGGTGATGTTCATGCCGTCCGGTTTTGCCAAGGCCAACAAGGAGCGCACCGAGGCCAACGCCTACGCCACCATGATGGAACTGGAAACGGCGATGCGCGACATGAACGCGCAAGTCAAATGGATGGACCCGGACAGCATCACCGGGCGCGGCGCGCCGTTCGACGACGTGTATTTCGTCGACACCGCGAACCTGGCCAACAAGGCCACCCAGGACGTCAAGGATGTCTACCAGATGGTGGCCGACTCCCTGTTCGAGGATTTCGCGTCGGCCGATTTCGCCAACCGCAAGCGCTCGGTCGCGGTCAACCAGCAGCAGCACAAGCTGGGGCCCTTCAATCCGCGCGTGCCGGAAGGGCGCTTCGGCGACATGCGCCTGTCCTATTCCAAGACCTATTCGGCCTTCGGCCAGGCCGTGCTCGACACCCAGCAAAGCCTGCGCGAGGATATCCGCGCCTACGAACTGTCGGCGCTGATGGTCAAGGAATTCTTCGGCCTGGTGGGGCGCGATGGCGCCCTGGCGCGCCGCGCCGGCGACCAGGAACGCGACGCCTTCATGCGCGAGCAGATGGACATGCGCGAGCTGCCTTTCGACGAATTCCCGGACTTCCGCAAGGGCACCGTGGACGTCAATCCGTTCCAGGAATACGCGCTGACGGGCCTCCTGCTGCGCGACAAGGAAGGGCGCTCGCTGCTCGAGCGCGTCGAGAGCAAGGTGCAGCTCGAGATGGACCGGATCATGGCCGCTTTCGACATCGGCCAGTGGCGCGAGCGCGTGGCCGAACTGCTGCCCCAGCTCGAGCGCGATGCGATCCGCGAGGCCGGCGCTACCGCCGAGACCAGTGAAGACCGCATCAAGCGCCACACGATCGAGCTGAGCGGACGCCTGAAGGGGCGCGTGCGCGAGCGCCTGTACGCCTTGCTGGACGACCGCAAGCAGGGCGGGCTGGAATTCGTGCTGTCCCTGCTGGAGCAGGTGAAAGCGCGCCTGCTGCAGCGCGACCTCGGCAACGCCGAGCGCAATGGCCGGCGCTACCGCGACATCCGCGACGCGCTGCGCACGCGCCAGGTCGAGGAATCCCTGAACAACCTGTCGCAGGCCGCAGGCCGCCTGTTCGGCAAGGACGCCCAGGCGCGCGAAGTGATGGCGCACCTGAAACGCGACATCGCCGACTACCTGCGCTTCCACTTGCTGGCGGTGGCCGCCGGCCAGTCGATCGAAGTCATGCGCGGCATGTCGTCCTGGCTGGGCGAGCCGCAAGCGACCGACGAATCCGGCAACGCCCAGTGGAGCGGCATCGCCGGCGAATTCCAGGAAGGGCGGCGCCACGTGCAGGAAATCCTGCGCGCCGTCGACGGGCGCATCAGCCAGCTGCGCGCCGACGCGCGCCAGGAACACGCCACCTACATCAAGCTGGCCGGCGACGTGACGCCGGCGCCGGTACGCTTGAGCGGCGACGTCAGCGCCTGGAGCGAGGAAGTGCTGCTCGAATTCGGCGGCTCGGGACGCTTGTTCCCGCAGCTCGGCGACGAGCGCACCCGCGCCGACCTGTTATTGAAACTGTTCCGCCGCGCCCAGACCCAACTGTCGAGCGACGAACTCGAAGGCGGCGAGCCCACCGACCCGCTGCTCGACCGCCTGAACGCGATGACGCCGCAAGAACGCCAGCGCGTCTTCGCCGAGTGGATCCGCAGCGCCATGCCCTGGGTGAATGCGCGCTTCTCGGCCGAGTTTACGCCGAATGCCGATCAATTCAAGTGCTTCATCGGCGTCGGCGACACCGCCGCCTGGAGAAAGATGGAAGGGGAGATCCGCGCGTCGATTCCGACCGGTTTCTTCCACGGCGACCTGGTCTCGATCGTCAACACCGGCGTGACCGGGCGCGCGGTCTGCTACATCGAACTGTCGGGCTACCCGATGACGGTGCTGCGCGGCCTGCCGACCTGGCGCGCCTCGTACCAGATCGAGAACCCGAAGATCCCGACCCACCTGCATTTCGATGCGACGCGCTTTCGCCACCCGATCTCGCCATCGATGGACGAACTCAATCGCCTGGCTGACGACTACGAGTGGTTCCTGCAGGCGATCGCACTGGGCGTCATCCGGCGCAAGGTCGATGCGGGCGACCGCGAAGCGGCCTTCCAGCCGCGCGGCCAGTACGTGTTCGAGGTCGAGCCGGGCTCCGGCGAGTGGCTGCAAATCGGTAACGAGTACGCGATCCGCTCGAACGGCCTGCCGCCGTACTACCGCGAGCAGGTGCTGGCCGGGGTGCGCAACCGCCTGGCCGCGCTCGGACCGCACCAGTTCCTGCTGCTCGCAAGCCTGATGCGCCACTACCAGTTGCGCGTCTACGAGCCGCGCCTGGAGACCGACGAAACCGGCGCCCAGCTGCCGTCGCCTTCGCTGCCCAACATCACGGCGCGCCGCCTGTACGATGCCTGGCTGCGGCGCGCAATCGCGCTCGACCCGCGCCTGTCGAATGCGTCGGTCGACGCCGCGCTGGCAAGCATCGGCGAATGGACCGAAGCGGTGCCCGATTCAGCCCTCGACGCCTACAGCTGGGAAGTCGAACGGCCGCTGGACAAGCGCATCCTGCGCCCGGACTTCCTGGCCAGCGACGCGCGTGCGGCGCAGGTGATCGAACGTGGACAGGGGGCGGGCGCCGGTTCCGCCGCCATTCCGGACCCGGCGCCGGTGCAGCCGAACACGCCCCAGGGCACGCGCTATAAACTGTTCGTGAACGGGGCGCAGCGCGGCCCGTTCACGGTCGAGGAAGTGGCGCAGCAGCTGGCGCGCGGCGAGATCGACTTGGCCACCAAATCATGGGGCATGGCGCAGGATCCGAGGTCCGGCAAATGGCAGACCGTGGCCGACATCCCGGGCATCGGGGTCTGGCATGTTCCCGCCATTCCCGATCCGGATGACGGCATCCCGGATCCGCAATAACAGGGAGCGCTGTGCAACACGATTCGATTTTCCGCTGTATCGAACCCGCCTGCGCGCGCACCATGCCGCGCAGCGTAAACTTCTGTCCTTACTGCGGCACCGCGCAGGCGGATGCGGCTGCGCGCACGCCGGAGCATGCCGCCGCGCCTGTGGCACCCGTGCCGGCGCCCCCGGTCCAGGATGGCCCGGGCCTGGTGGTGCGGGCGGCCGAAGCCGCGGTAGCCGCCGGGACTGGCGCCGCTGGTGCGGCCAGCGCGGCCAGCGCGGCCGGCGCCGCGGCGGCGACGCCTGCCGTGCCCGAGGCGCCGGTCCCTGTCGTGCCCGAGAGGCCGGTCCCCGAGGCGCCGGTCCAGGCTGCCCCGCCTGCCGCACGCCCGACCCCCTTGCCGCCGCTGCCGCCGCTGCCGCCGCTGCCATCGGTGCCGCCCTTGTCGAGCGCGCCCGGCGCGCGGCCGCAAGCTGGCGGCGGGGCCGGCCCGGCGCCTGCCGCGCCTCCGAAGCGCGACCCGGTACGCCTGCGCTGGTGGATCCTGGCGCTGGCCGCGCTCTGGGGCATCTGGCTGCTCGCAAAACCGTCGACGCGCCGGATCGAAGCGCAGATGGAGAAGGCCATCGTCCTGGCCCGGGAATGCAAGGCGCGCGAAGCCCAGACCGAACTGATCGCCCTGCGCGAGACCCGGGCCACGCCGGAGCAGCTGCAGCAGGTGCAAACGGCCCTGAACGACGCCGCCGGCATGTGCACCCGCAAGCGCCAGCGCGACAAGGCCTGGCGCGAAGCGAAGAGCGGCGCCGAGTCGGCGCTGGCTTCGGGCGCGGCCGACCGTGCGCGCCAGCGCCTGCGCACCTTTACCCGGCGCTGGGGCGAGGACGATCAGACGCGCGCGCTCAAGGCAGAGATCGACGCCAGCGCGCCGGAACATCCACGTGCCGATGAGGTCGAAGGAGGGATGATGCGCTGAGGTGTTGGCGCAAGGTGTATGCTTGCGGAAACAAGATGACAGGAGCAAGACATGAAAGCGACAAGCCTATTCGCTGCACTGCTGGTGCTGGCCGCGGCCAGCGGCTGTACACGCGACGAACAAGAATTGGGACCGGCGCAAAAAGCCGGCAAGGCGGTGGACGAGGCCGGTGACAGGGTCGCGAAGGGATTGCGCGCCCCGCTCGAAAAAGCCGACGAGGCCGCCGAGCAGGCGCGCGCCAAAGCCGAAGAAGCACGCCGTCAACTGGCCGAACGCACCGAAGCGGCGCGCGACAAGATCGAGGACGCCACCGAGGACGCCGGACGCGGGCTGGAAAAAGCGACCGGCAAGGTCGGCGAAAAAATCGAGCGGGCCGGCGAAAAGATGCAGGAAGCGGCGCGCTAAGCTCAAGCGCTCGTGCGCAGCTCCGGATACCCGCCCGCCACGATCGACATCTCGACAAACCCTGCGCGCCACGCGCCCTCCAGGTTCTGCTCGATCTCTTCCATCGAGGTGCGCCCGAAATTGTTGAATCCGTAGACGCCGTAGGCGCGGTTGCGGCCGTGGCCCTTGGCCATGTACAGCGCCATGTCGACCAGGTTGACCGCGCGCTCCCACGACAGCGGCTGTCCGCCCGGCGCCAGCGGGAAGGGCGCGAAGCCGATCGACACATTGACCTTGATGTGCGTGCCCTGGAATTCGATATGCGTGCCGGCGATGCCGTTGAGCAGGCGGCGCGCGACGTCGTCGAGCGTGCTGCGCGGGATCGACGGCAAAAAGGCGAGGAATTCCTCGCCGCCCCAGCGCACGATCATGTCGGTCTCGCGCAGGATCTCGCGCAGGCTGTCCGACAAGCGCACCAGCACCTCGTCGCCGGCGCCATGGCCCCAGGTGTCGTTGATGTGCTTGAAGTGGTCGACGTCGAGCAGGAACAGCGCGCTGACCATTTCCTCGCCCGACGTGCCCGCGCCGCGCTGGTCGGCCGGAACGTAATTGCGCATGAATTCCTGGAAGTGGCGCCGGTTGTACAGGCTGGTGAGCGGATCGCGCACACTTTGCTGCTTCAGCTCCAGGTTTTTCCGGTACAGCTGGGCATTGGCTTGCCTGACCTTGCGGTACAGCAGGCCCACCACGATCGAGGCCAGCGCGAACACCACCACCAGCAGCCACCAGACGCGCTGCTGCAGGCGCCGGTTGTCGATCTCGACCGATTTCACCTGGTTCTCGCGCTGCAGCAATTCGATCTGGCGCCCCTTGCGGTCGGCGTCGTATTTCTCCTGCAGTTCCAGCATCGCCTTCTGGCGGCGCTTCTCGAACAGCTCGTTCGACAGGCCGCGTTCGCGGTGATATGCCTGGACTGCGCCCGCATGGTCGCCGGCCCGTTCGAGCGCATCGCCATATTCGGCCAGCACGCCCTGCAGCTGCGGCTTGTCGTTCAATTTTTCGTAGATCGCAAGGCCTTGCTCGAAACTGCGCTTGCCCTCGGGCACGCGGCCGCTGGCCAGGTAGGCTTGGCCAATGTTGACGCGAGCGGTCGCGACCAGGTTCTCGTTGTTGATGGCACGCGCTGCCGCCAGCGCCTGCAGACCATAGGCCAGGGCGTTGCGGTGATCGTGCATCTTCAGGTAGCAATCCGACAGGTTTACCAGCGAAAAGGGCAGCGCCGACTGAGCGCCAAGCTGGCGCTGCAGCGCCAGTTCGTCGAGTTGCGCCCTGAGGGCGCGCGCCATCTGGCCAGTGGCAACTGCCAGTCGGTATTCAGTGGCCTTCAACAGCGCCAGGCGGCCGGGCGACACGGTTTTCGCGGCCAGCGGCATGGCTTCGTCAAGCGCGTCGAAGCCCTGACGGTATTCGCGCATCGTAATGTACAGCTTGGCCAACGAATTGAGCGCCACCACCAGCTGGAGCTTGCTGCCGTACTGGCGTGTGTAGCTTACGGCGGCCTGCATTCCTTCCAGGGCACGCGGCAAGTTGCCGTCCTCGGCATGGGCCTCGGCGGCCGAAACGGCGGCACGCATGCGCAGGTCGGTGTCTTTCGTGGTGTTGGCTAAGCGCTCGGCCTCCCAGATCAGCTCGTGGGACAGCGCCAACTCATTCTGGTCGTATTTGATATACCCCTTGCGCAGCAAACCCTTGGCAAGAGCAACATTGTTTTTCTCGACACGGCCGAGCTTGACCAGCTCGTCGCAAGCGGCCAGCGCCTGGTCGTATTTGCCGAGATAGCTATGGGCCATACACAGCTGGGCCAGCAGCTCGGCCTTGTCGTCCACCGACCCGGCACGCGCCTGTGCCTCGATTGCCTGCAGCATGGGCAGGGCTTTTTCGGGGACGAAGCGGTTGATCTCGCGGATCTCGGCAAGGCGCCCGGCAAGCGGCGTCGCCGCCTGGCCCCAGGCGCCGGACGAGGCAGGCAACAGCGCGGCCAGCAACAGCCCCGCCAGCAGCGTCGCGGGGCGACGGCCTTGCAGTCCGTTTGTGCGTTGTGCCGACATGGAAGCTCTCTCTTCAGGGTGGCCGGCGCCACGCAGTCACGCGCGCCATCTGTCATTATAGATGTGTTGCAGACGAGAAATATCGCTTTTTTTTAGGGATTCGCAAAAATGCGACGGTCTTGATGTGTTAGCGGAATTGCCACAAAGACTTCAAACCGCCAACTGCTGCAACAAGTACAACCTCTGATACAGCCCGCCCTCGATCCGCATCAGCTCCTCGTGCGCGCCCGCTTCGGTGATGCGTCCGTGGTTCAGCACGATGATGCGGTCGGCGTCGCGGATCGTCGACAGGCGGTGGGCGATGGCGATGATCGTCACCGTGCCGCGCAGCTCGTCGAGCGCTTCCTGCACGATCTGCTCTGTGGCGCTGTCGATGCGCGAGGTGGCTTCGTCGAGCAGCAGGATGCGCGGCTCGCCCGCCAGCGCGCGCGCGATCGCGATCAGCTGCTTCTGGCCCGAGGACAGGCGCGAGCCGCCTTCGCCCAGTGAGGTGTCGTAGCCTTCCTCGAGCGCCGCGATGAAGTCGTGGGCGTGGGCCGCGCGCGCCGCCGCTTCGATCTGGGCGGCGCCCAGGCCGCGGCCCATGTCGATGTTGTCGCGGGCCGAGGCGGCGAGGATGAAGGGGTCTTGCGGCACCAGGCCGACTTCTTCGCGGAAGCGTTCGTTGTCGATACCGGCGATCGGCTCGCCGCAGACCTCGATGCGCCCACGCTCGACCGGGTAGTAGCGCAGCAGCAGCGACAGCAGCGTCGACTTGCCGCTGCCGGTATGGCCGACGATGCCGAAAAAAGCGCCTTGCGGGATGTCGAGGGCAATGTCGTGCAGGACGTCCTGGCCCGGCACATAGGCAAACGACAGGTCGCGCACGCGCACGGCAGGGGCCTCGGGATTGACTGATCGCGGGTCCATCCGGGTGCCGGCGGCGCGCCCGGCCAGGTGCTCGTCGGCGCCGGCTTCATCGAGCAGGGTGGCGACGCGGGCGGTCGCCACCACCGCCTGTTGCAGGCCGCTGAACTGCATCGTGATCTGGATCAGTGGCTCGACCACGCGCGCGATGTAGCTGATGAAGGCGTACAGCACGCCGACTTCGACCGCGCCGATCTCGCGCCGGCCGAAGCTGAAGATCACGACGGCGAGCAGGATCACGTTGAGCAGGTCGAGCGCGGGACGCAGCAAAAAGGCGTTGGCCTTCAGTTCTGCCTGGCGCGCCGTGTAGTGCGCCTCGTTGGTGGCGGCGAAGCGCTCGCCGAAGCGTGCGGCGGCGTTGCTGGCCTGGAGCACGGTCATGCCGCCGATCGATTCGGCCATCTGGCCGTTGATCTCGCTGCGCAGGGCGCGCGCACGCGTCACGGCCGGCGCCGACAGGCGCTGGTAGAGCCAGACGATGCCCAGCACCGCCGGCAGCAGCGCCAGCACGATCAGCATCAGGCGCCAGTCGAGCCAGGCCATCGCGATCGTGGTGCCGATCAGAACGATGGTCGAATCGAGCAGGACGAACAGCACCTGGATGTACAGGGTTTTCACCGCCTCGGTGTCGTTGGTGACGCGGCTGACCAGCTGGCCGGTGATGGCGCGATCGAAAAACGCCATCGGCAAGCGCATCACGTGGCCATACACCCATTCGCGCAGGCGCCGCACCGAGCGCATCGCCATGCCGGACAGGCGCACCAGCTGCAGGTAGCGTAGCCAGGACGCGGCCCAGCCCGACAGCAGGGCGCCGCCCAGCAGCAGCGCCATGCGGGTCCAGTCGGCGTTGCGCGGGACCAGGTGGTCGTCGATCAGCGCCTTGCCCAGGATCGGACCCATGACTTCCAGGGCGGCCGCGAGGATCAGCCACAGGGTCGCCAGCAGCAACGCGCGGCGGTCGGGCCAGGCGGCGCGGCGCAGCAGGGCGGCGGCCTGGGTGGCCTGGGCGCGGCCGGCTTTTTCGGGCGCCGGCGGTGCGCTCATTGGCTTCTCCGGCTTTTCCAGCGTGTCTTCAGCGGTATCAGCTTGCATCCAGACTGGCCTCCAGTTGTTGGTAGCGCCACTGGCTGGCATACCAGCCATCCAGTGCGAGCAGGGTGTCGTGGTCGCCCGATTCGACGATGCGGCCCGCCTTCAGCACCACGATCAGGTCGGCGTTGACGACGCTCGACAGGCGGTGGCTGGCGATGATCGCGGTGAGTCCCGGGCGGGCGGCGCGCAGCTCGGCCAGGTGTTCGAGAATGCGGGTCTCGGTGCCGGTGTCGACCGCGGACAGGGCGTCGTCGAGCAGCAGCAGCGCGCTCTCGGCCAGCAGCGAACGCGCGATCGCCACCCGCTGGCGCTGGCCGCCCGAGAGCGTGATGCCTTTTTCGCCGACCGGCGTGTCGTAGCCCTGCGGGAAGCGCAGGATGTCGTCGTGGATTGCCGCCATGTTGGCCGCGTGCTCGATTTCGGCACGGCTGGCGCCGGGACGGGCCAGCGCGATGTTCTCGGCGATGGTGGCCGAAAACAGGAAGGACTCCTGCGGCACCCAGCTGGTGGCGGCGCGCAGGGTGGACAAGGTGTAGCTGGTGAGCGGCTGGCCGCCCCAGCTGACGCTGCCTTGCTGGGGCGTGGCCTGGCGCAGCAGCACGCGCAGCAGCGTGGACTTGCCGGCGCCGGTCGGGCCGACCAGGCCCAGCGTCATGCCCGGGCGCAGCGTCACCGAAACGCCGTCCAGCGCCGCATTGCCGCTCACCCCATCCTCGCCACCTGCGTAGCTGAAGCGCAGGTCGCGCAGCACCAGCGGGCCGTCCCCGATCTTGTCGAGCTGCCCGTTGTCCTCGGTCGACAGCGGCGCGTCCAGCATCGGCTGCAGCCGGGCCAGGCCGGCGCGGCCGCGTTCGATCAGCGACAGCACCCAGCCGGCGGCGAACATCGGCCAGATCAGCTGGCCCAGGTACATGCTGAAACTGGTCAGCGCGCCGATGGTCAGCGAATTGTTCCAGACCAGGTAACCGCCCAGGCCGAGCGTGAGCGTGCTGGCGGCAGTCAGGGTCAACCCGACCGCCGGCTCGTAGGCCGCTTCCCATTTGTGGGCGGTGAAGCTGGCGTCCGCGGCCTGGCCGGCGAGGATTGAGAACTGCTCGGCGCTGCGCTTTTCCAGGCCCAGGGCGCGCACCGTGCGTACGCCCGACAGCGATTCCTGGACGTGGTCGTTGAGTTTGGAAAAGCGGGTAAGTGAATCGGTTTCGGCGCCGTGGATATGGCGCGAGATGTACCAGAAGGCGAGGCCCATCAGCGGGAAGGGGAGCAATGCGATGCTGGCCAGGCGCCAGTCGACGCCGAGCAGCATCACGCCGAGCACCATGACCAGGGTCAGGGTGCCGTCGAAACCGGCCAGCATCGCTTCGCCGGCCGCCATTTCGATGGCGTCGATATCGTTCGTCCCCAGCGCCATCAGGTCGCCGGTGCGCTGTTTCCGGTAAAAGGCCGGCCCCTGGTTCGACAGGCGCGCGTACAGGCGCGTGCGCAGCTCGACCCCGAGGCGGTAGGCGGCGCCGTACAGGCGGATGCGCCAGCTCACGCGCAGTACATAGATGGCCACGCCGAGCGCCAGCAGTTGCAGGATGCCGATGGTCAGGTCCTGCGACGACAGGCGGTGCGCGGCCAGGCCGTCGATCATGGCGCCGACCTTGCGCGGCACCCAGACGCTGCAGATGGCGACGCCCACCAGCATCACGGCCGACGATGCGTACGCCTTCCAGTGGCGCAGCACGAAGCCGCCCACCAAGCTCGCTAGAGTCATTTGTTATTTATTCCATGCGTTAAGGCCCGAAAAAAAACTAGCGGGCCGAAGCCCGCTAGTCTACTTTCTTTGACAACCCGGCGCAGCGCGCCTCACGGATCGATCAAGCGTGCCCGATCAGTTTTGCTTGCGGCGGCCCTTGGTGCCGCGGGTCTCGGCGGGACGGCCGGTGACGGCGGCCGGCGGTGGCGTGGCGTCCACCGGTTCGACCTTCGGCAGCTCGATTTCGACGGCGACTTCAACCGGCATGCTGGCGGCCACCGGGTGCGGCGGCGCGACCGGCAGGTCGAGCGCTTCGCTGGTGGCTTTGGCGATTGCGGTCAGCGCGCTGTCGGGCTCGATGTTCGAGGTGACGATGCTGGCTTCGGGCTCGGCTTCGGCCTCGGCCTCGAGCGGCAGGGCGAACTCGGCAGGCGGGGCAGCCTGCACCTCGGTCTCGGTCTCGGCCTTGTCCTGGGTAGCGGCAACGATGCGCTCGAAGGTTTCTGGCGCGGCTTGCTCGGTTGCCGCCTGGACTGGCGTGCCGGCGGCCGGGTTCCCCAGCATCGGCAGGCTCATGCCGGCGGTGGCGATCGACAACAGCTCGCGGCTGAAGTCGAACATCGTGCGCAGCTGCTGCTGCGACTGGGTGCCGAGTTCGAGCAGGTCGCGCGGGTCGCGCGCGGCCAGCAACTGGCGCATCGCGTTCGACGACTGCTCGACGGCGGTGCGCGAGGCATTGAGCTGGAGCGCGAAAACGCGGCTGGTACGGTCGAGCGCCTGATCGCTGAAGCTGCGCATCAGGTTGAAGCCATTGTCGAGCTGGGCTTGGCGTGCTGCGGAGAACTGTTCTGGAAGCGAATTCATCGATGGTCCTTTTGTTCGGTTATGGCGCACTGCAACAATTTTAAGTGTAGCTGTGAAGCTGAACCTTGAAAAGCGAAATTTGCTACTGTGTCATCGCTGCAATATTGCGTCGCAGCATCGTTACAAATGGACACCATAAATATGCGGTTTTTTCTCCTGCATTCTGATGTGAATTCGCTACAATTAAACGTTCTGAACAGGAGCTTTCATGGATCTGGTGATTCGCAATGCCACGCTGGCCGATGGCCGCAGCAACATCGATATCGGCGTTGAAGGCGAGCGCATCCTTGCTGTCGAGACGGGGCTGGCGGCGCGGGGCGCCCGCGAAATCGACGCCGGCGGCGACCTGGTCACGCCGCCGTTTGTCGACGCCCATTTTCATATGGATGCGACACTCAGCTATGGCTTGCCACGCGTAAACGAGTCGGGCACCTTGCTTGAAGGCATCGCTTTGTGGGGCGAGCTGAAACCGCAGCTGGCCCAGGAAGCGCTGATCGAACGGGCGTTGCATTATTGCGACTGGGCAGTTGGCCGCGGCCTGCTGGCGATCCGGACCCACGTCGATATTTGCGACGACCGCCTGCTCGCGGTCGAGGCCTTGCTCGAGGTGCGGCGCCGGGTGGCGCCATATATCGACTTGCAACTGGTCGCTTTTCCCCAGGATGGCTTGCTGCGCAGTCCGGGCGCCTTCGACAACCTCAAGCGTGCCATCGGCATGGGCGTGGATGTGGTTGGCGGCATTCCCCACTTCGAGCGCACGATGGCGCAGGGCGCCGAGTCGGTGCGCCTGTTGTGCGAATTCGCCGCTGAAAAAGGACTGCGCGTCGACATGCATTGCGACGAGACCGACGATCCGATGTCGCGCCACATCGAGACGCTGGCCTACGAGACCTGGCGCACCGGGCTGCAGGGCAGGGTGGCCGGCTCGCACCTGACCTCGATGCATTCGATGGACAATTACTACGTCAGCAAACTGATTCCGCTGATGCGCGAGTCGGGCGTGGCGGCGATTGCGAATCCCCTGATAAATATTACCCTGCAGGGCCGCGCCGACACCTACCCGAAGCGGCGCGGCATGACCCGCGTGCCCGAGCTGATGGCGGCCGGCATCGACGTCGCCTTCGGCCATGATTGCGTGATGGACCCGTGGTACGGGCTCGGTTCGGGCGACATGCTCGAAGTGGCGCACATGGGCCTGCACGTGGCCCAGATGACGGGGCAGGAGGCGATGCGCCAGTGCTTCCTGGCCATTACCGAGACGCCGGCGCGGATCCTCGGGCTGGACGGCTACGGCATCGCGCCCGGCTGCCGCGCCGATTTCGTGTTGCTGGGCGCGTCGAGCCCGGTCGAGGCGATCCGCCTGCGCGCGGCCCGGCACGCCGTGGTGCGGCGCGGCGCCGTCATCGCCGAAGCGCCGCGCGCGGTCTCCTCGCTGCACTTGCCCGGGCGGCCGGACACCGTCGATTTTCGAATCGGGCGTTGAGCCTGAGAAGCCCAGTGCTAGAATCGCCAGCCCATGTAGTTTTGATAAAATCGCCCAGCCCGTGAAAGACATTCAGATCCGCACCGCCGCCAGCCTTGACTTCGAGGCCATGTGGACCATCTTCAGCGCCCACGTCGCGTCGGGCGAAACCTATCCGTTCGAGCCGGAAGCGACGCGCGAAGCGGCCCAGGCTTACTGGTTCGCGCCGGGCGTCACCTGCCACGTTGCCGCATTGGGCGAACGCGTGCTGGGCATGTACCGCGTGATGCCGAACCAGATCGGGCGCGGCCGCCACGTCGCCAACGCCTCGTTCATGGTCAGCCCGGCCGCCCAGGGCGTCGGCGTGGGCCGCCTGCTGGGCCAGCACTGCATCGAAGAGGCCCGGCGCCAGGGCTATCTCGCCATGCAGTTTAACTACATTGTCAGCACGAATGCCGCCGCCCTCATGCTCTGGAAGAAGCTCGGCTTTTCGATTGTCGGCACCCTGCCCAAGGCCTTCCGCCACAAGCGCCTCGGCTATGTCGACGCCTATGTCATGTACCAGTTGCTGCAAGACCCGGATCACTGGCCGACGACGGACGAGTAAGGTAGAGGCCCATTCGCCCCCTGCCTGCCGTGCTACAGCGCGGCTTCCCCGGTGGTAGGATGATGTCAGTTCGATCATCCCAGAAAGCAGCCCCACCACGATGCCCACTATCGAACCAGGCCCCACCGCGGCCTTCTATGTCGTCCTGAACGCCAGCTCGGGTCATTCCGAAACCGAATTGCGCTGCTCGACCATCCGCGACGTGCTGCAGGAATCCAACCGTAGCTGCCACCTCGAGATCGTCGACGACCCGAAGGAACTGTGCGACATCGCGCGCCGCATGGCCCAGCGGGCCAGGGAAACCGGCGGCGTGCTGGTGGCCGCCGGCGGCGACGGCACCATCAATACGGTGGCGCACCAGGCGGTGCTGCAGGGTTGCCTGTTCGGCGTGCTGCCGCAGGGCACGTTCAATTATTTCGGCCGTGCCCACGGCATTCCCGAAGACCTGGGCGATGCCGTGCGTGCGCTCGTCAGTTCGCAGGTCACGGCGGTCCAGGTCGGGGTCATCAACGACCGCATTTTCCTGGTCAACGCCAGCGTCGGCCTCTACCCGCAATTGCTGGAAGCGCGCGAGCACGACAAGCGCCAGTTCGGCCGCAGCCGCGTCGTAGCCATCCTGTCGGCGCTCAAGACCGCGCTCGGCCACCATCGTCCGCTGCGCATCACGCTCGAGACCGAAGGCATCGCGCGCCAGATCCGCACGCCCACGCTGTTCGTCGGGAATAACGGGCTGCAGATGGAACAGATGGGCATCGAGCCGCTGAAGCTGGCGCTGGAGGAGGGCGAGCTGGCCGCCATCGCGCCGCGCGTGGTCGGCACCTTCGGCATGATCGGCTTGTTGCTGCGCGGCGCCCTGGGACGCCTGGGCGACGCCGACAATGTGCTGACGTTCTCATTCAAGCGCCTGGTCGTGCGCCATGCACGCCTGTCGCCGCGCAAGACGATCAAGGTCGCCACCGACGGCGAGGTCACGCGCATGCGCATGCCGCTCGAGTTTCGCGTGCTGGAAGGGCGCCTGGCGCTGCTCAAGCCGCCAGAAGCGGCAGTGGACGCGCGCCCCGCCTCGGCTGCCTGAGGTTCGTGGGTGGACTTGCTTAATTCACCCGCAACACGCGAAGCCCGAACACATCGAAACGGTTCGACGGCCCGCCGCTGCCGCCCGCGCCGCTGAACTCTGCGTTCGCCTCCAGATAGCTCATGTTGTAGAAGTCGCTCATGCGGATGCGGTAGGAGCCCGCCGCCAGGCGCGCCGCCAGGGGCGTCGACAGGGCAGGGGCATGTCCCGGCTTCGTGTGCGGCAGCTGCACCACGCCCTGCGCCACCGTGCGGCCGGACGCATCGAACAGCGTCAGCCATTTCACGCCGCCGCTCACCCCCAGATTGATCGCGTTGGCCGTGTTCCGGTAGCGCAGCTGGACCCGGTAGTCGCCCGCCGCGGCGATGCGCAGCTCGCGCACCTCGAAGCGATCCGACGGCGCGCCCCAGCCGGCCAGGTGCGGCGCCTCCCCTGCGGTTTTCAGATTCGACGAGACGCGGGGATCGCTCGCCGCGATCTCTTGCGCCGGACCGACGCAGTGCGGCGCGCTGTGGTGGCTGCGGTTGCCGGAGGCGGTGAATTGCGCCTCGACGGTGTAGCAGGCGTTCGGCGCCGCCTCGCGCTCGGTCCAGGCGCCGTCGGCCAGGTTGCGGGCCACCGGCTGGCCGTTCCGGTAAATGTGATAAACCGCTTTGTTTGCGCTATCAGCGCCGTTGCCGTTGGCGCCGACCTGCAGGCGCACCCGCCCGCCAGCATCGCGGCCGATCTGCCGAATGACGGGTTCGCGCGGCCCGAAGACCGCGGGCGACTCGCCATACGGATCGGCGTTCACGCGGCGCAGCGCGCCGGCGCCGGGCACGGGGGCGCCCAGTTCGATCTCGATGGTGTCGCCGTCTTTCAGGCGCGCCCATGGAATCGTCGACGCCATGGGTGCGCCATTGAGCAGCACGCGTCCCGCCTGGTGCCAGCCCTGCGCTGCGCTGGCGGCGGGAAGCAGCAGGCGCACATCGATCCGTGGACCATGCTGGCCGCGCAGGCGCAGGTTGTGCAGCGTCGCCTGGCTGCTGCCGCCGAAGACCTCGCGCCGCAGTTTTGTCGTCACAAACGGCCGCAGGGCGATGCCCTCGTCCGTGGCCGTGACCCCGAACACGTTCTCGATCACCATCCCGAGGTAGGCGCCGACCGACCATAACTGGCGCCGCGAATTGATGACGGGGCCGATCAGGGACGGGTTCTTCTCGTCGAGCAGGAGCGGCTGGCCGGACAGCCATTCCAGGTTTTCCATGTTCGACAAATTCAACGCGGCGCCGCGCATCAGGGTGTCGTAGGCGGCATCGGCCACGGCCACGTTGCCGCTCATGGCGGCAGCTTTCAAGCCGTAGGCCGTCACGAAGGGCCAGATCGCGCGGTTGTGGTACACCGGAACGCCCGGCTGCTGGGGCCAGACGACCGGTGCGCCCATCGGGCCGTGCGGATAGCTGGCGAGAATGCTGCGCGCTTGCGCCTCGTCGGCGACGCCGCTGACGATCGCCAGGGATTGGCCCAGCCAGTCGAAGCGGTGCATCGGCGCGCCAGCAAGGTGGCCGGCGGTGAGGCTGCTGTACATGCCGGCGTCTTTCAGCCACAGGCGCGCATTGATCGCTTTTTTCAGCGCGCGCGCCCAGGCGACGTAGCGCATCGAGCGCGCCAGGTCGCCGGCATCGCGCGCCAGGCGCGCCGTGAAGTTCAGCGCCTGGTAATGGACGACATTGGTCGACAGCGCTTTTGCGCTCGCCATCGAGGCCAGGTCGTCGGTAATCCAGGCTGCATAGCTCTGTTCGCGCCAGTCGAGGAAGGATTGTTCGCCGCCGTACAGGCCATCGGCCGGGTCGAAAGCGGCGATGCGGTCGTTTTCGAGCGTGTTGGAGAGCGCCTGCAGGGCGCGCGCCGCGAACGCGGCCCGTTCCTTCTCTGGCAGGTGGCGCAGGGTTTCCTCGGCTGCCAGGGCCCAGGCCACGCGGTCGGTGCTGACCGGCCAGCTGCCGCCGCTGCCGGTGTCCTGCACGATTTGCAGGCCGTCTTTCGTGCCCGGAACCTCCTTGCGGTAGCCGGACAGTTTGAAATCGAGCGAGTTGCGCACGCGCGCCGGGTCGAGCATGGCCAGGCCCAGGTCGGCCGCATACGAAAGATCGCGCGTCCAGACGTAATGCCATTTTTCGCCGGTCTCGAAACAGGCGCAGGCAATCGCCGCGCCGCCCCGGTAGTTACCGTCGCGGATATGGCTCACTGCATTCTGGCGCAGTTCGCTGCCCGCCAATGCGAACAGGGCGTCGAAAGCCAGGTTGCCGCTGCGGATACGGGGCAGCTCCACGGTCTCGGCGTAGGTGGTGTGTTGCGGCAGCGGGTCGCGCAGCGCCTGGGTCGTCGAATGGGTGTAGCTGCGCAGCTGGGATTGAGGGTCGCGCAAGGAGAAGCGCGCGCTTTCGCGCTGGCCGTCGTGGGTGGCGTAGCTGAGCGTGGCCACCTGCGCGCGGCCGGCGTGCGGATCCTGAACCGGGCCGGCCTTGAGGTCCGCCAGGCGCACCACGCGCAGCACGGGAGCTGAAGCCTGGCCGGCGTCCAGGGTGAAACGGTAAGTGCCGGTGCTGCGCACGAACAGCGTCGCTTCCGGGCCGGCGCTGGTCCGAAGCGGCAGCGGCTGGCCAGGCTTGACGGCGGCGCCCGCGCCGGGCGTCCATTCGTGTTTCCAGTCGCGGCTGCCCAGTTTGAAGCCGTGGTTGCCCGGGCCGATCAGGATGTCGGCCTGGTAGATGCCCTTGCTCACCTGTTGCAGGGCGTTGTCGCTGCCCCAGCCGTTGAAGCCGCCGCGGATGAACAGCGCATCGGGGACGGCCGCATGGGCGGCGCTGGAAACGACAAGGGCGGGCAGCAGCCAGCGCGACGGGTTCATCACGCCCCCGGCAGTTCGATGACGACGGTCGCTCGCGGCGCCAGGCGCAGTTCGCGGCTCAGGTCGACCGTTTTCCCGGTCAGGAGATCGACGCCGGACGCGGTCCCTTTCAACATCTCCTGAAAGCGGGCGGTAGGCAGCGCCATCTCGTTGGCGTTGTTATTTATCGCGACCATGACGCGCTTGCTGTCGTTATAGCGGAAATAGACCCAGGTATTGTCCTCCGGGCCGAAGTGCATCAGCTTGCCTGTATGGATGACAGGCTGGCCGCGGCGCCAGGTGGCCAGTTTGCGCACCAGGTCCTGGGCCGCGCGCTGTTGCTGCGTCAGGCCGCGGCCGGTAAACGCGTCGATCTTGTCGCCGGCCCAGCCGCCGGGAAAGTCGCGGCGGTAGCTGCCATCGTCGCGTCCCACGGTCGGACTGGTCATCAGGATTTCGTCGCCCGTGTAAAACTGCGGAATGCGCGGCATCGTCATCAGGAACACCAGGTTCATGCGGTAGCGGTCGACATCCTCGCCGGCCACGCTGAACATGCGCGCCATGTCGTGGTTGCCGCCAAAGAGGACCAGGTTGTTCGGCTCCGGGTACAGGTAGTCGAGCGAGAGCATTTCGTAGACATTGGTGAAGCCCTTGTCGGGAGCGGAGAGTGCGCTGCGCATGCTGTCGACCAGCGGGAAGTCCATCAGGCTCGGGAGCGCCGAGGCATAGCCGTCGAAGTTGAGCTTGCCGCGCTGCCAGCGCGCCACCACCGGCGGCAGCGTGCTCCACTCCTCGCCGACCATGTTCAGGCGCGGGTATTCGTCCATCAGGCGTTTCGTGTACTGCGCTAAAAAGGCGCCGTCCGAATAGCTGTAGGTGTCGATGCGCAGGCCGGACAAGCCGGCGTACTCGATCCACCAGATGTTGTTCTGGATGAGGTAATTCGCCACCAGCGGATTGGTCTGGTTCAGGTCGGGCATGGTCTCGACGAACCATCCGGCGGTGAAATTGCGGCCATCGGCCTTGGCGGCGTACCGGTCCTGCACGGCCACGCGATGGTGCCGGGTCGGTACGAACTTGCCGCCGAAGTTGATCCAGTCGGGCGCCGGCATGTCCTTCATCCACCAGTGCTGGCTGCCGATGTGCGACAGCACCACGTCCTGGATCAGGCCGATGCCGCGCCGCTTCGCTTCTTTCGACAGGCGTACGAAGTCTTCGTTGCTGCCGTAGCGCGGGTCGATCTTGTAGTGATCCGTCGCGGCATAGCCGTGGTAGGAATAGGACGGCATGTCGTTTTCGACCAGGGGCGTGGGCCACAGCTGGGTGAAACCGAGGCCGGCAATGTAGTCGAGCCGTCGAACGATGCCCTCGATGTCGCCCCCATGGCGGCCGCCGTCCGCCTTGCGGTCGAGCTTGTCGGCCATGCCCTTGACATTATCGTTCGACGGGTCGCCGTTGGCGAAGCGGTCCGGCATGACCTGGTAGATCGCGTCGGCGCTTGTGAATCCCTGGCGATTGGCGGAGCCGGCCGCACGCGCGCGCAGCTCGTATGGATGGCGCTCGGTCCGGCCGCCACCGGTAAACACGATGTCGAACTTGCCCGGCCGCGCATCGGCACCGATCTCGAGATCGATGAACAGGTAGTTCGGATTGGCCAGGCGCGTGTTCGAGACCAGGCGTACGCCCGGGTAGTCGATGCGCGGCGAGAGTTGCCCGATCCCGGCGCCGTGCACCATCAGCTGCAAGCCCTTGTGCTCCATGCCGGTCCACCAGAAGGGCGGCTCGAGGTGCTCGATGGCGGCGGCGGCGGCGGTGTTGAGGGACAGGACGGCGACGAGAAGCGTGAGCAGCGATGGTTTCATGGGAGAACTCGCAAGGAAAGAGAAAGAGGCGCCGTTGCGTCGCGATCCTGACTGCGAAGCGCACCGTCGAGGTGCTTTGCCGCACTTAATTGGTGAAAAGCAAATGAATTGTAGTCCGACTACACGCATGCAGTCAGGTTTCTGTAGCTCAAATACAACGAAGAACAGGTCCTGTCTATATAGAGGGCGATCCTGTAAAAGATTTGGCGTAGTTGCAACATGCGCTCGTTGACAGTGCATCTAGTTTTAGTACAAAATTCTTGTTTGAACGACTAAAAAGCCGTTAATAACCATCCCGTGCCGTGGCTCTGCAGCTGTTTTCGGGACACCATGTTGTTTTACCTGAGGGGACATATGAAATTCTTTTCAAACAAGCGTGCCGCGAACACGGGCAGCCGTGCTTTCCAGCTGAGCCCAGTCGCAGCCGGCTGCGCCATCTTCCTGACCGCCTTTGCCGGCAGCGCCTACGCGCAGCAAGCAGGCGACACGACGAATAACACCCCGAATTCGGCCGTCGCCGTGGGCGAGGAAGTGCCAGTCAGCACCACCGCCACTCCTGTCGCCACCGTCCGCGTGACGGGTATCCGCAGCGGTATCGAAGCGGCCATCTCGATCAAGAAAAATTCGAATTCGATCGTTGAAGCCATTTCGGCCGAAGACATCGGCAAGCTGCCGGACCAGAGCGTCGCCGAGTCGATCTCGCGCCTGCCGGGCGTGTCCATGCAGCGCGGCCGCAGCTCGGGCAAAGCCGCCGAGATCTCGGTGCGCGGCCTGGCGCCAAGCTTCAACGGCACCCTGCTCAATGGCCGCGAAATGGCCTCGACCGGCAATGCCCGTTCGCCTGAATTCGACCTGTTCCCGGCCGAACTGATGGGTTCCGTCGTCATCTACAAGACCCCTGACGCCAGCGTCATCGGCCAAGGCCTGGCCTCGACCATCGACCTGCGCACCGTGCAGCCGCTGGACTTCGGCAAGCGCACCGTCGCCGTCAGCTACAAGAAGAGCCGCCTCGGCGTCAAGCAGCGCGACGGCCTGCCTGAAGGCGACGGCGACCGCTACACGCTGTCCTACATCGACCAGTTCGCCAACCGCACCATCGGCGTGGCCATGGGCTTTACCCGCTATGAAGAAGTCGGCGGCGGCCAGTCGACCTTCAATTCCTGGGGCACCGCGACCATGCCGTACCGCGGCGCGGACGTGAAGACCCCGGGCGGCTTCGGCGCCGACACCGTCATCGATTCGCACAACCGCGACGGCGCCTTCGCCTCGCTGCAGTTCCGTCCGAACAAGAACTTCAAGTCGACCGTCGACCTGTTCTATTCGGCTGGCGAAACCGGCCAGAAGAAGACCGGCTTTGAAGGCGGCGTCGCCTACAACGGCGGCGGCGCCTACGAGCTGCCGCACGTGCTGAGCAACGCCACCGTGACCAACGGCGTCGCCACCAGCGGCACCCTGACCAACTGGAAGGGCGTCGTTCGTAACCACTACGAAGGCTCCGAAGACGACCTGAAGACCATCGGCTGGAACAACGAGCTGAAGTTCGGCGAGTGGACCACCGCCGCCGACCTGACCTGGTCCAAGGCGACCAAGCTCAGCTCGCGCTACGAAACCTATGCCGGCCTCGCCGGCCGCGCCCAGGACACCCTGAGCTACACCGGCTTCGATGGCAGTAACGTCACCCAGGTGCGCTACACCCCGGGCAGCAACTACGCCGACCGCGGCGTTGCGCGCCTGACGGACGTCATGGGCTGGTCCGGCGGCGAGGCGTCGCCACAGGCCGGTTACCTGGCGCAGCCGTATGTCGAAGACGAAGTCAAGGCAATCCGCCTGACTGCCAAGTCGGCCGTCAACTGGGGCCCGGTCGTCGCCACCACCTATGGCTTCAACCACACCGCGCGCGACAAGGAGCGTACCGGTCCTGAAGGCCGCCTGGTGATCAGGGGCGGTGGTCCGTTTGCCGCAGTGACGATGCCAGGCGGCGATGTCGCCCAGGCCGGCGCTTCGGGCATCAACGTCGCATCGTGGGATCCGCGCGGCTCGCTCGGCAGCATCTACGACCTGGCCAACAAGGTCGATGCCGACATCTACAACAAGTTCTGGGATGTGAAGGAACGCATCTCCACCGCCTACGTCATGGGTGACCTGGACGGTAACCTGTTCGGCTTCCCTTACCGCGGCAACGTCGGCCTGCAGGCCGTGCACACCGACCAGACCGGCGGCGGCTTTGTCGTCGACAAGGCCCGTTGCGTCGGCAATACCGCGCAAACCTGCCCTGCGCAGCGTGTGGAAGAGGGCGACAAGTACTGGGATGTCCTGCCTAGCCTGAACCTGTCCTTCGACCTGGGCAGCGACCAGATGCTGCGCTTCGGCGCCGCCAAGGTCGTCTCGCGCGCCAACCTGGACGACCTGCGCGCCGGCCAGAACTTCGGCGTCGCCACCCAGGGTGTCCCGATCCTGACCGGCAGCGGCGGTAACCCGCAACTGAAGCCGTTCCGCGCCAAGGCACTCGACCTGTCCTACGAGAAGTACTTCGGCAACAAGGGCTATGTCAGCGCCGCCGTCTTCTACAAGAAGCTCGACACCTACATCCTGCGTGCGCCGCGCGCCTTCGACTACGCGCCGTTCATCACGCCGACGACGCCGCTGCCGCTGACCGGTCCGTTCGCCGGTTCGACCCAGGGCCTGTTCAACCAGCCGACCAACGGCGACGGCGGCAACATCCATGGCTTCGAGCTGGCGGCCAACCTGCCGTTTTCGATGTTCTCGACCTACCTCGATGGTTTCGGCGTGATGGTCAACCATTCGGATACGAAGAGCGGTATCGAACTGCCGGAAATCGGTTTCGCCAACGTGAACGGCGACTCGGTCAGCATTCCGCTGCCGGGCCTGTCGCGCAAGGTGACGAACCTGCGCCTGTACTACGAAAAGGCCGGCTTCCAGATCGCTGCCGCGGCGCGCAAGCGTTCGAGCTTCCTGGGCCAGGTGTCGGACTTCCAGGACAACGCGCAGCTCACCTTCATCAAGGGCGAGACCATCGTCGACCTGCAGGCCTCGTATGAGTTCCAGAGCGGCTGGCTGAAGGGCACGAGCGTGTTCGCCCAGGCCCAGAACTGGAACAACGCGCCCTTCCTCGAGTACACGACGGATGAGAACAATCCATCCAACCGTCGCGACTACGGCCGTACTTACCACTTCGGCGCCAGCTACAAGTTCTGATCCGGTAGCAGCTACAATACAACCCCTGACGGCGCATGCCGCAGGGGTTGTTTTTTTGATGCGGAGGCATTTCCGCGTACAGGGCAGGGACATGCAAGAACACGAACCAATCAAGGACATCGTCATCGTCGGCGGCGGTACCGCCGGCTGGATGACGGCGGTCGCGCTGTCGACCATTCTCAACGGCCGCTACAACATCCGCCTCGTCGAATCCGACGAAATCGGCATCGTCGGCGTGGGCGAGGCGACCATCCCGATGATCCAGCGCTTCAACCAGGTGGTCGGCATCGACGAGCAGGAATTCATGCGCGAGACCCAGGGCAGCTTCAAGCTCGGCGTCGAGTTCGTCAACTGGGGCAAGCTCGGCGAGCGCTACATGCACGGCTTCGGGCGTCTCGGCCAGGACCTGGCGACGGTGCCCTTCGAGCAGTACTGGCGCAAGATGCGCCGCCTCGGAAAAGCCGCGCCGCTGGAAGAGTATTCGATCACGCGCATGGCGGCGAAAGCGAACAAGTTCATGCCGGCGCGCCACGACGTGCCCAATTCGCCGCTGCGCGACATCGCCTACGCCTATCACTTCGACGCCAGCCTGTATGCGCGCTACCTGCGCAAGCTGTCGGAAGCGCGCGGCGTGACCCGCATCGAAGGCAAGATTCTGCGCGCCACCCAGCGCCAGGGCGATGGTTTCATCGACGCCGTCGAACTGGAAGACGGCACCCGCATCGCCGGCGAGCTGTTCATCGACTGCTCGGGCTTTCGCGGCCTGCTGATCGAACAGGCCCTGGAAACCGGTTACGAGGACTGGACCGGCTGGCTGCCGGCCGACCGCGCCCTGGCCGTGCCCTGCGAGTCCAGCGCGACCATGACACCGTATACCCGCGCCACCGCCCATAAATCGGGCTGGCAGTGGCGCATCCCGCTGCAGCACCGCACCGGCAATGGCCACGTCTACTGCAGCCGTTACATCAGCGACGACGAAGCGGCAAGCACACTGCTGTCGAACCTGGACGGCCAGGCGCTGGCCGACCCGCGCCTGATCAAGTTCCAGACCGGGATGCGGAAGCAGGCCTGGAACCGCAACGTGATCGCCATCGGCCTGGCCGGCGGCTTCCTCGAGCCGATCGAGTCGACCAGCATCCACCTGATCCAGTCGGCGATCCAGCGCCTGATCGACTTCTTCCCGGACCGCGGCTTCAACCAGACCGAGCGCACCGAGTTCAACCGCCAGTCGCGCTTCGAGTACGAGCGCATCCGCGACTTCATCGTGCTGCACTACCACCTGAACCAGCGCACCGATTCGCCGTACTGGCTGGACTGCGCGAACATGGCCGTGCCAAGCACGCTGCGCCAGAAGATGGATTTGTACCGCGCGCGCGGGAAGGTGGTCCGGGTCGACAACGAACTGTTCTCGGAAGTCGGCTGGACCCAGGTCTTCGAAGGCCAGAACCTGCCGATCGAAGGCTACAACCCGCTGGTCGACGTGCAGTCCGAGGCCGACATTGCCGAGTACCTCGACAGCGTGCGCGGCGTGATCGCCAAGTGCGTGAGCGTGATGCCTTCGCATGACGAGTACATCGCGCGCCACTGCGCAGCGCGCAAGATGTAAGCCTTCCGTCCGGTAGGGCGCAACAGCCCCATGCACTATGCATGAGGCTGTTGCCTTCCTGCTATCCCCTTGTTTCTCTTCCGTTTTTCAAATTGTGCCCGCCCGTTCCCGTCGAGGGAGTAAACTGGCGGTTTAGTATCGTTATCCGAAAGTCATCCATGTCCGACACCCCAATCCTATCGTTTTCCGACCTGAACCTCCCTGCGCCGCTCCTCAAGGCGCTCAAGGACGTCGGCTACGAAGCACCGTCGCCGATCCAGGCCGCCACCATTCCACTGCTGATGGAAGGCCGCGACGTGCTGGGACAGGCGCAAACCGGCACCGGCAAGACCGCCGCGTTCGCGCTGCCGGTACTGGCACGCATCGACACCAAGCAGTCCGCGCCGCAGGCACTGGTGCTGGCGCCGACGCGCGAACTGGCGATCCAGGTCGCAGAGGCCTTCCAGAGCTATGCGGCCCACATGAAGAACTTCGCCGTGCTGCCGATCTACGGCGGCCAGAGCTACGGCCCGCAGCTGCAGGCCCTGCGCCGCGGCGTGCAAGTCATCGTGGGCACCCCTGGCCGCGTGATCGACCACATGCAAAAGGGCTCGCTCGACCTCTCCCAGCTCAAAACGCTGGTTCTGGACGAAGCCGACGAAATGCTGCGCATGGGCTTCATCGACGACGTCGAGCAGATCCTCAAGCAGATCCCGAACGAGCGCCAGATCGCGCTGTTCTCGGCCACCATGCCGTCGGCGATCGCCCGCATCGCCAAGACCTACCTGCGTAACCCGGCCGAAGTGACCGTGGCGGCCAAGACCGGCACCGCCGACAACATCACCCAGCGCTACTGGCTGGTGTCGGGCATGCAGAAGCTCGAAGCGCTGACGCGCATCCTGGAAGCCGAGCCATTTGACGGCATGATCATTTTTGCGCGCACCAAGCTCGGCACCGAAGAACTGGCAACCAAGCTGCAGGCGCGCGGTTTCGCCGCCGTGGCGATCAACGGCGACATGGCCCAGCAGGCGCGTGAACGCACCATCGAGCAGCTGAAGAACGGCAAGATCGACATCCTGGTGGCGACCGACGTTGCCGCCCGCGGTCTCGACGTGGAGCGCATCAGCCACGTCATCAACTACGACGTGCCGTCGGATCCGGAAAGCTATACCCACCGCATCGGCCGCACCGGCCGCGCCGGCCGCAGCGGCGACGCCATCCTGTTCATCACGCCGCGCGAGCGCAACCTGCTGAAAGCGATCGAGCGCGCCACGCGCCAGCCGGTCGCCCAGCTGACGCTGCCGACCATCAAGGCCGTGAACGACGTGCGCATCGCCAAGTTCAAGGAACAGATTTCGGAAACCCTGGCCGCCGGTGGCCTGGAGCAGTTCCGTTCGCTGATCGAGGAATTCGAGCAGGAGCAGAACGTGCCGGCGGTCGACATCGCCGCCGCACTGGCCAAGCTGGGTCGTGGCGACGTGCCGCTGCTGCTGGAAAAGCAGGACCGCGAGCCGAAGGCAGGATCCTGGGAAGAGCGCCCGGCGCGCACCGACTTCGTCGAGCGCCTGCCGCGCCCGTCGCGCGACGATGCCGGCAGCTGGGAAGACCGTGGCCCGCGTGCGCCGCGCGAAGGCTTCAGCAGCGGTTTCAAGAAGGAACGCGTGATGCGCGCGCCGGAAGACGGCATGGCCACCTTCCGCATCGAAGTCGGCCACACCAACGGCGTCAAGCCGGGCAACATCGTCGGCGCGATTGCCAACGAAGCGAACATCGACTCGAAGGTCATCGGCCGCATCGAGATCTATGACGATTACAGCACGCTCGACCTGCCGGCCGACCTGCCGAAGGACTTGCTCGACCACCTGAAAACGGTGTGGGTGGCCGGCCAGCAGCTCAACATCACGCGCGACGGCGAAACCCCCGCGCCGAAGAAGGCTGGCGGCCCGAAGAAATCCTTCGGCGCCGAGCGTGGCCCCAAGCCGGCCGGCAAGCCGGGCTACAAGTCGGACAAGCCGTCGTATACCAAGAAGCCGCGTACGACCTGATAGGGTAGGGTGGACTCCTGAGTCCACCGTTTCAACGCATGAACCGCGTGGACTCGGGAGTCCACCCTACGTTAGACAGAAGAAGCATGCACGCCATCTTCAAAAACGCCATGCTGGTAGTCGCCCTGACGCTGCCTCAATTGCCCGCACTGGCCACGGTTCCGGTGCAAATGTCGTTAAAGGAGATGATCGCGCACGCCGACCACATCCTGATCGGCCGCGTGAGCGGCGTCGACATGATGGACGATGACGGCAGATTGATCTCCGACCCGGAAGCCATCACCGGTCCATGCCAGGACAAGGTGATCAGGTTGCGTGTGGAGGTCGACAAGGTATTGGTCACCAACGCGCCGCGGGTCCCAAAGGTCATATTGATTCCTCTCGACCGCTTCATGCACTTCTCTCTTGGGCAAGTAGAGGAGGCGCACAAAGGCGATGGCGCACAGAGGCTGGTTATTCTCAAGGGACCGGCATTTCGCCCAATCGCAGCTGGCAAACACTTTGCTGCGCTTGCGGAAGAGGCCCAGGCAGTCCGGCTATACAAGGTGCGACCGTCAAGGCCAGCCCGAATCGATGCGCCTGACGAGCCGTCGCCATCTCATGCCGAGCGCTTGCGCAGTCCTTTCTGCGCCGGCGTCGCCCGGTAATCGAGATTTATCTAACTGGCGCGAACATCCACAACAGCGCCTCGCGCAGTTCCCCCCTCCAGAATCCCTCGTTGTGCCGGGCTCCCGGCACGATCTTCAGCACGCTCCCTGCTGGCGGATGCCCGCTCGCACGCACGATGGCGGCCATGCGTTGCGCGTCCGGCACCATCTCTTCGCCTTCCTTGTCCCCCGCCAGCAGATACATGCGCGCGTCCTTCGGCAGCGGATGCGTGCCGACGAAATCGAAGGCGGCCGGCGCCGTCCAGTAGGCCGGCGAAAACACGCCCGCCTTGCTGAACACCTGCGGATACTGCGCAATCGCATAGTGCGAAGCCAGGCCCCCCATCGAGCTGCCCATGATCGCCGTGTGCGCGCGCCCCGGGAAGGTGCGGTAGCGGGTGTCGATCAGGGGTTTCAGGCGCTTGACGATGAAGTCCGTGTATTCGCGTCCTTCGGCCGCGCCGAAGCGCGGGTTGTCCCAGGCGTTCAGTTCCGTGATGCGCTTGTCGGCCCCATTGTCGATGCCGACCACGATCAGCTCCAGCTTGCCTTCGCGCGACAGCGCGTCCAGGGTTTCGTCGACCTTCCACTCACCGGAATAAGAGGTGGCGTCGTCGAACAGGTTCTGGGCGTCGTGCATGTAGAGCACCGGATAGCGCTTGTTTGAAGTCGCGTAGCCAGGCGGCAGGTAGAGCCGCACCTGGCGCTTGCGGTTCAAGCCGGGCATCTCGAGCAGCTCGGGAAGCAGGCGCACGCCGGGCAGGGCGGTCGACGGCCGGGCTGGCGCAGGAGTGCTCCCGGCGGCGAATGCGGGCGAGGCCAGAATGGCAGCGAGAGCCAGCGGGAGGACGGTGCGGGTCAATGACATGGTGGGAGTCTTGAAATAGAAATCAGTGGGCGTGCGCCGCGGCTGGAAGCGTCACGGCCTGGTCCTCGCGCACCAGCAGCCACAGCACGCTGGATACCGCCAGGCAGCCGCCGCAAATCACGAACAGCACGCTTTTGTCGAGCGCATCGCGCAGCACGTAGCCGACGACGGTCGTGGCCAGCTGCGGCAGCACCACCGACAGGTTGAACAGCCCCATGAAATAGCCCATGCGGCGCTTGTCCACCTTTTCGCTCATGATCGCGAACGGCAGGCTGACCACGGCTGCCCAGCCGATGCCGACCACCGCCATCAGGATGTAGAGCATGGCCGGGGTGCGCGCGAACAGGGCGATGGCAAAATAGGCCAGCGCCATGATGCCGACGCAGGCGGCCTGGGTGCGTACGCGCCCGATGCGCGCGGCGACGGGCGCCAGCACCAGCGCCGGCAGCAGGAAGCCGACCACGTTCATGGTCGCGAACGAAATCGCGATTACATGCCCCGACTGCGCCGCCGCTTGTTCGGTCGTGGCGCCGGGCGCGACGACGTGCTGCTGGATGAAGGCGATGATGTAGACGAACATCGACTGCACGCCGAACCAGGTAAAGGCATGGGCCGCCCACAGGCGCCACAGCTGCGGCCACTCGGTGCGCGTCGCCCCTAGCGCTTCGGCGTCCTGTTTGCTTGGGGTCAGTTCGCGCGGCTCTTCGATCAAAAATACCGGCAGCACCGAGAAGGCCAGCACGATCACGACGCCTACCGAAATGAGCGCGTAGTTGTTGATGAAGGCGCCGATCAGGTAAGCCATCACGCCCCAGAAGCCGGAAATCGTCTGCATCCAGGTGTAGCCGCGGGTGCGCGCATCGCCGTCGGGCGTGACGTCCGCGATCAGCGAGCGGGTCGGGTTGAAGCTGATGTTGATCGACAAATCGAGCGTCAGGGCGACGATCACGGCCACCACCAGCAGGTTGCCGATGCCGAGCAGGTCGGCCACGACGTCGATCCGCGGCAGCAGGAACACCGACAGGGCTGCGAGCACGCCGCCAATCAGGATGAAGGGCCGCCGGCGCCCGCCCCAGAACCAGGTCTTGTCGCTGATGAAGCCGATGATCACCTGGCCGAGGATGCCGGCCAGCGGGCCGGCCGCCCAGACGATGCCGATCTCGTGGATGTCGAGGCCGTATTTGGTGCTCAAGAGCCAGCTGAGCGCGGAAATCTGGATGCACAGCGCAAAGCCCATGGCGGTGGCCGGCAGGCTGGTCAAGGCGAAAAAGGGTTTACTCAGCCGGCGCTGCATATCGAGCATGTTGTCTCCGTAGTGGTGTGTTATTTAACTACAAATGCCGATCCGGCAATTGTGGTCGTCGTGATTTTACCCTGTTCATCCCCTGATTGACACTCGGAAAACCTCATGTTATTTTGCTACAAATTCAGAGTAGCAGACACATGGAGCCTGGTATCGAATCCGGGCCGATCGGGGACAAGCATGGAAGTACAAGCCAAAGCGGAAACGCCTAGCACCGCGCGCAAGCCGCACCTGTCGTTCTGGCAGTTGTGGAACATGAGCTTCGGCTTCTTCGGCATCCAGTTCGGCTGGGCACTGCAAAACGCGAACGCCAGCCGCATCTTTTCCACGCTCGGCGCGGATCCGGACAAGCTGTCGCTGTTCTGGCTGGCCGCGCCGGTCACCGGTTTGCTGGTGCAGCCGATCGTCGGCTACCTGAGCGACCATACCTGGCATCCGACCTGGGGCCGGCGCCGTCCCTTCTTCTTCATCGGCGCGATCCTGGCTGCGATCGCCATGTTCCTGATGCCCAATTCGTCGGTCTTGTGGATGGCGGTGGCCGTACTGTGGATGATGGACGCCGCGATCAACATCTCGATGGAGCCCTTCCGCGCTTTTGTCGGCGACAAGCTCGACGTCTCGCAGCAGACCGCCGGCTTTGCGATGCAGACCTTCTTCATCGGCTGCGGCGGCGTGATCGCCTCCTTGCTGCCGCAGATCCTGGCCTGGCTCGGCGTATCGAACGTGCCGCTCGACGGTACGATTCCCGACACCGTGCGCTATTCGTTCTATGCCGGCGCCGTCGTCTTCTTCCTGGCCGTCAGCTGGACCGTCTTCAGCGCCGACGAACTGCCGCCGCCCGACCTGGCGGCCTTCCAGCAGGAGCGCAAGCACGCCCGCAACCTGAAAGTCGCTTTCATCGAAATCCTGAGCGGTTTTGCGAAGATGCCGAAAACGATGGTGCAGCTCGCCTTCGTGCAGTTCTTTACCTGGATCGCGCTGTTCGCGATGTGGATCTATACCGGCAGCGCCATTGCAGACACGGTCTACGGCACCCGCGACGCCCAGTCGGCCGCCTTCCAGGATGCCGGCAACTGGGTCGGCGTGATGTTCGGCGTCTACGGCGGCGTCTCCGCACTGGCCGCCTTCATCCTGCCGGTGTTTGCGCGCGCCACCAGCCGCAAGGTCGTGCACGCGGTCTGCCTGGCCATCGGAGGACTCTCCCTGGCCAGCATCGCCTTCATCGACAGCAAAGCGATGCTGATGCTGCCGATGGTCGGCGTCGGCATCGCCTGGGCCAGTATCCTGACCATGCCCTACGCGATCCTGGCGGGTTCGCTGCCGGCCAAGCGCATGGGTTATTTCATGGGCCTGTTCAACTTCTTCGTCGTGATTCCGCAGATCGTCAGCGGCCTGCTGCTCGGTTTCATCACCCGCGAATTCTTCAACGGCCACACGGTGCAGACCCTGGCGCTGGGCGGCGCCTGCATGGGCATTGCAGCGCTGCTGACGCTCGCCGTGACGGACAAGGCGCGCGGCTGATCCTTGGTCACTGAGCCGGCCCCGGGCCTGCGCGCCACGCTTTCCACTCCTGTCGTATCGTAACGTTTTATTAACAAACGAATTCAATACACAGGAGCGGAGCATGACGATTCAGACAGTGGCGACGAAGCCATTCGCCGGGCAGCGCCCTGGCACATCGGGCCTGCGCAAGAAGGTCACCGAATTCCAGCAAGCGGGCTACCTCGAGAATTTTGTCGAAGCGATTTTCCAGACCTTGGGCAGCCTGGGCGGACGCACCCTGGTGCTGGGCGGCGACGGCCGTTATTTCAATCGCGACGCGATCCAGACCATCCTGCACATGGCCGCCGCCCACGGCGTGGCGCGCATGCTGGTCGGGCGCGGCGGCATCCTGTCGACGCCGGCGGTGAGCTGCGTGATCCGCAAGCGCGGCGCCTTCGGCGGCATCGTGCTCTCGGCCAGCCACAATCCCGGCGGCCCGGACGGCGACTTCGGCATCAAGTACAACACCGACAACGGCGGCCCGGCCCCCGAAAAGATCACCGAGGCGATCTTCGCCAATACCCTGACCCTCGACAGCTACCGCATCAGCGACGCGCCGCCGGTCGACCTCGACGCGCCTGGCCTCAGCACCCTTGAAGGCATGCAGGTCGAAGTGATCGACCCGGTGGCCGACTACGCGCAATTGATGGAACACCTGTTCGACTTCGACGCGATTCGCGCCCTGTTCGCGCGCGGCTTCACGATGAAATTCGACGGCATGAGCGCCGTCTCCGGCCCTTACGCAAAAGCGATCCTGGAAGGAGTGCTCGGCGCCCCCGCCGGCACGGTGATGAACGGCGAGCCGCTGGAAGACTTCGGCGGCCACCATCCGGATCCGAACCCGGTCAATGCCGCCGAACTGATTGCGCTGATGTCTGCGCCCGGTGCGCCCGACTTCGGCGCGGCTTCGGACGGCGATGCCGACCGCAACATGATCGTCGGGCGCAGCATTGCGGTCACGCCTTCGGACAGCCTGGCGATCATCGCCGCCAACGCGCGCCTGGCGCCCGGTTATGCGGCGGGGATAAAAGGCATCGCCCGTTCGATGCCCACCTCGCAGGCGGCCGACCGCGTGGCCGAAGCGCTCGGCATCGACTGCTTCGAGACCCCGACCGGCTGGAAATACTTCGGCAATTTGATGGACGCCGGCCTGGTCACGCTCTGCGGCGAGGAAAGCTACGGCACCGGTTCCAATCACGTGCGCGAAAAGGACGGCCTGTGGGCGGTGCTGTTCTGGCTGAACATGCTGGCCGCCACCGGCAAATCGGTCGAGCAGCTGGTCGGCGAACACTGGGCGCGCTTCGGGCGCAACTACTATTCGCGCCACGACTACGAAGCCGTCGACGCCGCGCAAGCCGACGCCATGATGGGCGCGCTGCGCGCAAAGCTGCCCGACCTGGCCGGGCAGACGCTGGGCGAGTTCCGCGTGGCGCAGGCCGACGATTTCGTGTACACCGACCCGATCGACGGCTCGGTTGCCTCGCGCCAGGGCGTACGCATCATCATGAGCGACGGTTCGCGCATCGTGTTCCGTCTGTCCGGCACCGGCACCGAAGGCGCCACCGTCCGCGTCTACCTCGAACGCTACGAAGCCGATCCTGCGCACCACGGGCAGGACACGCAACAGGCCCTGGCCAGCCTGATCGCCATCGCCGACGACCTCGCCGGGCTGCGCCGGCATACCGGCCGCCAGGCGCCGAGCGTCGTCACCTGATCTTTCAACCTCTACGAACATCTCCATGAAACTGTCCGCACTTGCCGTCTCCCTGATGCTGAGCCTTGGCTCGGCCCATGCCGCCGCGCCCTGGAACGCCCCGGTCAAGCCTTTCGTATGGGAGAACGCGACCGTCTACTTCCTGCTGACGGACCGTTTTAACAACGGCAATCCCGCCAATGACCTGGCTTACGGCCGGGCCAAGGATGCGGCCCTGCTGCGCGGTTTCATGGGCGGCGATTTTGCAGGCATCACGGCCAAGATCAAGGAAGGCTATTTCAACGAACTGGGCGTCACGGCTTTGTGGATCACGCCGCCGGTCGAGCAGATCCATGCCGGCACCGACGAGGGCACCGGAAAGAGCTATGGCTTCCACGGTTACTGGACGCGCGACTTCACCGCCATCGACGCCAACCTCGGCACCGAAGCCGAGCTGCGCACCCTGGTCGACACGGCGCACGCGGCGGGACTGCGCGTGCTGTTCGACGTGGTCATGAACCACACCGGACCGGTAACCGCCAGCGACCCGGTCTGGCCCGCCGAATGGGTGCGCACCGGCCCGCCCTGCACCTACAAGGACACGCGTACGACCATCGAGTGCACGCTGGTGAAAAACCTGCCGGACATCCGCACCGAGAGCAACCGTGCGGTCGCGCTGCCCCCAAGCCTGGTGGCGAAGTGGAAGCGGGAAGGGCGCTACGAACGCGAAGTGAAGGAGCTGGACGCCTTTTTCAAGCGCACCGGCTACCCGCGCGCGCCGCGCTACTACCTGATGAAATGGCATGCCGACTGGGTGCGCAAGTTCGGTATCGATGGTTTTCGCGCCGATACGGTCAAGCATACCGAGCCGGGCGTGTGGAAGGACCTGAAAAAAGTCGCTGGCCAGGCCTTCGAGGACTGGAAGAAGGCCAATCCGTCGAAAAAGCTGGGCGATCTTCCGTTCTACATGACGGCGGAAGTGTATGGCTACGAAATCAAGCACGGCCGCGCCTACGACCTCGGCGAAATGAAAGTCGACTACCTGGCGCAGGGCTTCGACAGCGTGATCAATTTCGCGATCAAGCGCGACGCCGTCGACAGCTACGAAAAGCTGTTCAGCGAATATTCGACCGCGCTGCAGGGTCCGATGAAGGGCGCGACGGTATTGAATTACCTGAGCTCCCACGACGACGGCGAGCCTTACGACGCGCTGCGCCATCGCCCCTACGAGAGCGCCAACAAGCTGCTGCTGGCGCCGGGCGCCGCGCAAATCTATTACGGCGACGAGACCGCGCGCCTGTTGAGCGTGGAGGGCGCCGAGGGCGACGCCAAGCTGCGCTCGTTCATGAACTGGGATGAACTGGCGTCGAACGCCCAGCGCGGCCTGAACCGCGTGCGCGATGTGCGCGAGCACTGGGCCAAGCTCGGCGTCTTCCGCCAGGCGCATCCGGCGGTGGGCGCGGGCGTGCACCGCATGATCCAGCACCACCCGTACACGTTCAAGCGCACCTATGAAAAGGGCGGCGTCGTCGACCGCGTGGTCGTGGCGCTGGACCTGCCGCAGGACAAGCCGACCGCGATCCCGGTCAGTGGCGTGTTCATGGATGGGCAGACCGTGCGCGACTGGTATTCGAATACGCGCGCCATCGTCAAGAACGGCAAGGTGCAGTTCGAGACGCGCAACAAGGTGGTGCTGATCGGGCAGGAGTGATTCCTGGCCGGCCGGCTCACATCTCCTTACAAACTGCGTGAACCCCATTTCCAAAAGGCGCTAAGCTCTGGCTTATGGAACCTGGAAGTGGGTAGCACATCATGAAGACGCAACTGTTAGAGGATATCGGCGAAAACGCCAGCCTGGCGCCGTCGCCTGCGCTGGGGCCGGAAAAACTCGCCGGAAATCCGCAGCCAGGCGCAGAGCTGCGCATGCCTGCACCGGCAGTCGAGCCCGAGCAGCAAGCGACACCGGCGGAGCTGCACAGCGTTTTCGAAGAAATCGCCGCCCTGGAGGCGCAGTTTGTGCCGCCAGTGCCGCCAGTGCCGCAGCCGGAAGCCGCCGCTGTGCAGGCCGAGTCCATGCCTGAGCCATCGCCGGAGCCTGCGCCACTTCCTCCGGAGCACCCGCACAAGCTTGCGGTTGGCCCGGCCTCTCGCCTGCTTCAGCCTGCCGGGCGCCCGGCCGAGCAGCTGACTCAGCCTCTCCCTCCTCGGGTCGAGCCACGGCCTCAGCCTGCCGCTTCTCCGGCGGCGCCTGCATTTATCCGGGACTGGGCCCAAACTCCGACGATCCCGCAAGACCCCTTGTTCGACTTTACGGTCCCTGCGCCCCCATCCGGAGCCGCGGAGCCGTTCACGCGTCCTGCCGCCGGGCTCACGCCGTCGGGCCGGCGCTATCTGTTATTCGGTGGCTGCGTGCTGTCGGCTGCGCTGCTCGCCATGGGCGGCCGCTGGTTTTACCAGGAACGCGCCGACACCGGCGCGCTCGCGCTGATCGCGAATGAAACGCCCCGCGAAGCCAGGGCGGTGAACGCCTCGACGCAAAGACCCGCCGCCGAGCCGACAGCGGCAAGCGCCGTGCCCGCGAGCCCTCCTGCTTCTGCGCTGCCGCCCCTGGTGATGCTGGAACCCGATCCGCCCGCCGCCGCTGCGAGTGCGCCGTCTGCACCACCCCGAGCTGCGCCGGAAGAGGAACGTGTAGAGCCTCGGACGCCGCCCAAGCCTGACACTGATACTGCCACTGCCGCGCTGCGCAAGCCTGCTCCACCCTTGCCGAAACCATCGGTCCGCAAGCCGCGCGAGCGCACCGTGGTCGCAGCCGCGCCGGTGAAGGAACAACGCAAACGCGAGAGCGTTCGCCAGCCTGTCCGGGCATCGGCCATTCTGCCAGAAAACCCGTCGCTGCCGGACACCAGCATGACAGCCACGCTGAAGGCCTGCAGGGAATATGGCTACGGTGCTACGCAATGCGTCAAACGGGGATGCAGCCTGACCAGATATGGGTTTGCTTGCCGGGGGAGGTGAGACCCGTCATCCGCAACCTCATACCGAGACGCCATGGTGCTGGATCGGCTGCAAGGGCTTTACGCTTTCGCGCCCTCAAGGGATTTTCCAGCTGTAAGCCAAGCCTTGACCCATGCAGGCTGGCGTCCTCGGCCACTCCATTCCTGGGTCGGATCTTCCGGATTACGGTACTTGACCTGCACCTTGCCTTTTTTTTGCGCTTTACCGACTTTGATGGCGCGAAGCTGCTTTTCAGACAGCCCGGCATTCCGGGCAATGTGAAGAATCTGTTCACGCGCCTTGCTGATACTAAGGAAATGTTGAGTTTTCAACTCGTCAATTACCTGTATTTCCAGGGCGCGCAGCTGGGCCAGCGAGTATTTGGATAGATCGTGCATTTTGCGTGGTGTCTCCCATGGATGAAACTGCACCCTACCATGAACGAAGAACCGCCTGCAGCGCACGAGGCAAGACCGACAGCGAGCGGGCCTGGCATGTCATGCCTTGACCGCGATATCGAAGTGCAGCACTTCCTCGCGCAAGCCCAGCTTGCTGTACAGCGCAATTGCGGGTTCATCTTCCGGCTGGGTATCGGCCTGCACGAAGATGACCCAGGCGCTGCGCGCATCAGCGCCGCTGGCAAACTCTAAAACTTCTGCTGCCAGCGGTTTGATAATAATCAAACAATGCTATCCTGTGCGGTCTCCAGACCTACCTCAGCTATATATTCAGCCGTAACGCATTGCGATGATCACCGAACCAGAAATCGAACAAAAAAACAGCCGCGCCTCCTATGCCGACGGTCCGCGCCTGCTGGCCGACATCGGCGCCACCCATGCCCGCTTGGCGCTCGAGACCGCGCCAGGCGTGCTGCGCCACACGGCGGTGCTGCGCTGCGACGAATACGCCGGCATCGTGCCGCTGCTCAATACCTACCTGGCCGAGCACGGCGGCGAGCGCATCACGCATGCGGCCTTTGCCATGGCCAATCCAATCAGCGGCGACCTGGTGCGCATGACCAATCGCGACTGGCAGTTCTCGACCGATGAAGTGCGGCGCACCATGGGCTGGTCGACGCTCGTGATCGTCAACGATTTCACGGCGCTGGCGATGGCGTTGCCGACCCTGGGGGCAAGCGACCTGCTGCAGGTCGGCGCCGGCAAGCCGCAGCCGCATGCGGTGTCGGGCGTGCTGGGGGCCGGCACGGGCCTGGGCGTGTCGGGCGTGATTCCGACCGCCGACGGTTTCGTCACCCTCGGCAGCGAAGGCGGCCACGTGAATTTCGCGCCGAGCGACGAGCGCGAGTTCGCGATCCTGCAATATGCCTGGCGCGAGTGGACCCACGTCTCGAACGAACGCATCCTGTCCGGTCCCGGCATGGAGCTGATCTACCGTGCGCTGGCGCAACGCAATAGTGTCGCAGCACCTGCCCGGAATGCCGCGGAGATCATTGCCGGCGCGCTGGAACAGGGCGATGCGCTGTGCCTGGAAGTGCTGGAATGCTTCGCCGGCATGCTCGGCGGGGCGGCAGCGAACCTGGCGCTGACCCTCGGCGCCTTCGGCGGCATTTTCATCGGCGGCGGCATCGTGCCGCGCATCGCGCAGTGGTTTGCCGATTCGCCTTTCCGCGCGCGCTTCGAAGCAAAAGGGCGCTTTTCCGAATACCTGTCGCAGATCCCGACCTACGTCATCATGACGCCGAATCCCGCCTTGCGCGGCGTCTCGACCATCCTCTCGGAACACTTGCGCGGGCGCAGCGGCGCCAATACCCTGATGGAGCGCGTGCAGCACCTGCAGCACGAGCTGTCGCCGGCCGAGCAGCGTGTCGCCGCGCTGGTGCTCGAGCATCCGCGCAAAGTCCTGTCCGAGCCGATCGCGGAGATTGCGCGCCTGGCCGATGTAAGCCAGCCGACCGTGATCCGCTTCTGCCGCTCGCTCGGCTTCCAGGGCCTGGCCGAATTCAAGCTGAAATTCGCCGGCAGCCTGACCGGTTCGATTCCGGTGCGCCATAGCCAGGTGCGCATGAGCGACAGTACCCATGACTTGTCGGCAAAAGTGATCGACAACACGGTGTCGGCGATCCTGAAGTTCCGCGACGGGCTCGACGTGCATGCGATCGACCGCGCCATTGCACTGCTGCGCAGCGCCAACAAGGTCGAGTTCTATGCGATGGGCAATGCGCGCGTGGTGGCGCTCGACGGCCAGCACAAATTCTTCCGTTTCCGCATCCCGACCACGGCGCACGGCGACGCCCACCTGTTCCTGCTGGCCGCCGAATTGCTGAAACCAAACGACGTCGTGATCGCGATTTCGACGGCTGGCCAGGCGCCGGAACTGCTGTCGGCGGTGGACGCGGCGCGCGCCGCCGGCGCCAGCGTCATCGCCATTACCAGCAGCAAGTCGGCGCTGGCGAAAAAGGCCCATGTCTGCCTGGCGGTCGACCATGCCGAAGACAGCACCACCTTCCTGTCGATGATTTCGCGCATCCTGCAATTGCTGCTGATCGACATCATGGCGGTGGGGATTTCGCTGGGCAGCCAGGCCGACCAGGATGGGGATATCGAACGCCGCAGGCTGCTCATTTCGCACCTGGATATGTAAATATCTGGCAAGATATCGGACTTTCTGCGGTATTTGCTGCGGTGTTCCCGATCCGGCGATCCTGAGCCCTCGCCATTTCCAGTCCTGGTGATTCCATGTCTGACCCAACGAACCCTGTGCACCTGGCCGGTTCGGCCCTGACCCATTCCTGCCATGCCTGCGCCTTTTTCCATACCAAGGAAGAAGAGTACCGGGTGCTGATGCCTTTCATCATGGAAGGCTTCGAGCGGGGCGACAAGGCCTTTCATATCGTCGACCCGGCGCACCGCGCCGCCCACCTGGCGCGCCTGGAACAGGAAGGCGTCGATATCGGCGCCGCCGAGGCACAGGGGCAGCTCGAAGTGCTGAACTGGCGCGACACCTATCTCAAGGATGGGCGTTTCGACCAGCACCGCATGATCGAGACCCTGTTGCAGATGATCGCGCCAGGCAATGCTCCCCCAGGAAAAATTTCGCGCAATATCGCGAACATGGAATGGGCGCTGGAAGACCGGCCCGGCGTGCACGATATCGTCGAATACGAGGCGCGCCTGAACCAGGCGCTGCCCGCCCGGCATGACCCGGTCGTCTGCACCTACGATCTGTCGCAGTTCGACGCCAGCGCCGTGATCGAGATCATGCGCACCCACCCGATGGTCATCATCGGCGGCCTCCTGCAAGAAAATCCGTTCTATGTTCCGGCGGAGCAGCTTCTTCAGGAAATCGAGGAGCGCAAAACCTCGGGCCGGAGTCATCCAGCCACGGCCAGGCAGGCTGCATGACCGACGTGCGCAGTCCTGAAGGAGCAGGCGCCGAGATCGAGTCCCTGCGCCGCACGACGCGCGATCTCGTCGCCCTGTCGACACTGCCGGCGGTCTGGAGCGGCCTCGCTCCCGAGGAAGTGATCAACAGCCTGGCGTGCTGCTGACGATGCTCGATCTCGACCTGGCGTATATCCGGCTGGCCGACGGCGCCGACACCCGTGCGATCGAAGCCATTCGCAGCAGGGGGCAGGGTGCTGCCGAGCTGAGCCTGCCTGCGGTACGCTCGGCACTCGACAGGGTCCCGGCAGGGTCGTATCCGAACGAGCCGGCCACCATTTCCGAGTGCGTCGACGGACAGCAGCTGCGCTTTGGCGTCGTTCGTTTCGGTATCGGACAAGGTATCGGTTCGATTGTCATCGGCTGCGGCCGGCCGGATTTTCCGAACCAGCATGAGCGGGTGCTGCTGGGAGTGAGCGCCAACCAGGCAACCGTCGTGCTGCAGAGGCGCCTCGCCGAGCAGGCACTGGCGGGCAGCGAGTCGCGTTTTCTCGACTTCGCCAACACCGCGCCCGCGATGTTCTGGGTCACCGAGCGGGACGGCAGCTGTTCTTTCCTGTCGCGTGCCTGGCAAGAATTTACCGGACAAAGCGAAGAAGAGGGGCTCGGCTTTGGCTGGATTGCCGCCATTCACCCGGAGGATCGCGACGAGGCACGCCAGGCCTTCCTGGCAGCGAACGCGCAAATGCAGGAGTTCGGCATCGAGCACCGGGTCTTGCATGCCGATGGCGGCTACCGCTGGGTCATCGATGCCGGGCGGCCCCGGTTTTCGAAAACCGGCGACTTCCTTGGCTTTGTCGGCAATGTCCTGGATATTACCGAGCGAAAGCAGGCCGAGCAGGCGCTGCGCCTGGCCGAGGCGAACCAGCGTGTCCTGTTCGACGAGGTGACCAAATCGAACAAGAACCTGAGCGAATTCCTGGCGGTGCTGGCGCATGAGCTGCGCAACCCGTTGGCGCCCATCGTGACCGGACTGGAAGTCATGCGCATCCGCGCCGACAGTGCGGAAACCGTGACGAGCGTGCGGGGCATCATCGAACGCCAGGTGAAACAGTTGTCGCACCTGATCAACGACTTGCTCGATATTGCCCGCGTAACGAACGGAAAGGTCGTGATCAAGAAGGAGCCGGTCGAGCTGAAGTCGATTGTGTTCAACGCCGTCGAAACCAGCCGTCCCCAGATCGAGAAAGGCCACCATGCATTCAGCCTGAAGCTGCATGATGCCCCGCTGCCGGTGAATGCCGACCCGGCACGCATCGCCCAGGTCATCGGCAACCTGCTGACGAATGCGGCGAAATACACGCCGGCGGGCGGAAACATCGGCTTGAGCGTCGAACGGGACGGCGGCGAGGCCGTCATCTCGGTCACCGACAACGGTATCGGCATTCCCGGGGAATCGCTGGAGTCCGTGTTCGACATGTTCAGCCAGGTCGGGCGCAACATGCAGCACTCCCAGGGCGGGCTGGGCATCGGGCTGTCGCTGGTGCGCCAGCTCGTTGTCCTGCACGGTGGCACCGTCGCGGCCTTCAGCGCGGGCACGGGCAAGGGCAGCACCTTCGCCGTCAGGATTCCGCTCGACCCCGGCCTGGCTGCGCCAGCCCATGCGGGCGCGGCTGCCCCGCCTCCTGCCGCCGGGGCAGGCAAGCGCTTGCGCATCCTCGTCACCGACGACAACGTCGATGCGGCGACGACCCTCGCCTCGCTGCTCGAGATGTACGGCCACGAACTCAGGGTTGCCCATGACGGCCAGCAGGCGCTGAGCATTGCAGGTCAGTTCCAGCCGGAAGTGGCTTTCCTCGATATCGGCATGCCGGACATGAGTGGTTACGAAGTCGCGCGCCGCATCAGGCAGCTTGCAGGTTTGGAGCGCAGCGTCCTCGCTGCCGTGTCGGGCTGGGGCGCAAAGGAAGACCTTGCCCGCTCGAGTGAAGCCGGCTTCGACATGCATTTCACGAAACCGGTCGCGCCGGCGCGCGTCAGCGATTTCCTCGCTACCCTGCGTTAAGCAGCGGGGCAGCGCGCCGCTCGCACGAACGCCGTCGGTTTAGATTCTATGTGACAATAAACGATGACTACGCGACCGGATTTTTCGGCACTGTTTGCCGCCTCGCCCTATCCTTACCTGCTGATCGATACGGCTTACATCATCATTGGTGCAAACCCCGCTTATCTGGCGGCGACCGGACGCACAGCCGATGACATTGTAGGCAAGAATATCTTCGACGCCTTCCCGGCCAATCCGGCCGACCCCGATTCGACCAACCTCGACGAAGTGCGCGCCTCGATCGCCTTCGCCATCGCGACCCGCAAGCCGCACACCTGTGCATTGCTGCGCTATGCGGTGCCGCGGGCAACACCGGAGGGCACGGTGTTCGACCAGCGTTACTGGAGCGCGGTGCACAGCCCCGTCTTCGACGAGGCCGGCGAGGTCGCCTTCGTGAGCCAGAACGCCATCGACGTCACCGACCTGTATCGCTTCGACGTGGCGAGCAGGAAGTACTACCTGAAGCAGGACGCGACTGCGGTATCCGACAGCCCGCAGATGAACCGGCCGCAGATGCACGAAGCGATGACGCGCATCCTGAATGCCGAACGCAGCCAGCTGCAAATCCTGTTCGACCAGGCGCCCGGGTTTATTGCCGTCATGACGGGAACAGACCATACCTTCGAAATGGTCAACGAAGCGTTTTACGGCCTGGTCGGGCATCGGCTGCTGGCCGGCGTGCCGGCCATCGAGGCACTACCGGAGCTGGCTGGCCAGGGTTTCAAGGAATTGCTCGATGGCGCCTTCGAGTCGGGTAAGCCGATCGTCTTGCGCGAACGCAAAATCACGGTCCAGCGCAAGCCCGGCGGCCTGCCGGACGACCGCTATGTCGACATGCTGCTGCAGCCGGTCATCAGCCAGGATGGGCGCGTCAGCGGCATATTTGCCCAGGGTAGCGACGTGACGGGTGCTTACCAGGCCAGCCTGGCGCTGTCTGAAAAAATCCAGCAGCTCGAAGCAATCCAGTCGCGGCAAGCATTCCAGCTGCAACTGGCCGACCGCCTGCGTCCGCTGGATGACCCCGGCGAGATCACCGGCGCCGCCTGCGCGCTGCTGGGGCAACGGCTGGGCGTGTCGCGCGTGCTGTATTCGGAAATCGACGATGCCCGGGGCCGCTTTGCCATCCCGCGTGACTGGACCGGGGGCGACCTGCCCAGCATGGCCGGCCACGCCGGCGTACTCGCGGATTTCGGCCCCGACGTCATCGTAGAACTGCGCGCCGGCAAGGCCGTGGTCAACCATGACGTGGCCCGCGATCCGCGCACCGCCGCTTACCGCGAGGCCTATGAACAGGTAGGCATCCGTGCTGACCTGCTGCTGCCCCTGGTGAAGGGCGGCCGGCTGCAGGTCGTGCTGGCGCTGCATAGCGCAACGCCGCGCAGGTGGATGCCGGATGAGGCCGAACTGGCGCGTGAGATGGCCGAGCGCACCTGGTCGGCGGTAGCAGCGTCGCGCGCCCATGCCAGCCTGCGCAAGGAACGCGACGAAAGCCAGTACATTTTCGACAGCATGGCGGAGGGATTTGCCTTGCTCGACCGCGACTGGTCGATCCTGCGCATGAATGCCGAAGGCCTGCGGATGACGCAACGCGATGCTGTCGAGGTGATCGGTCGTAACCACTGGGAGGTCTGGCCGGAACTGAAAGGCACCGACACCGAAGCGGTGTTCCTCGATGTGATGGAAACGGGAAGATCGGCCATCGTGGAAGTCGGGCACATCCTGCCCGACCAGACCCGCATGCGCATCGAAACGCGGGCCCACCGTTCGCTCGGCGGCGGCATCGCCTTCTTTTTCCGTGACATCAGCAAGCGCTACGCCGCCGAAGAGCAGCTGAAACTGGCCGACCAGCGCAAGGACGAATTTCTCGCCATGCTCGCGCACGAGCTGCGAAACCCGCTGGCGCCGATCGGCGCCGCCGCCCAGCTCCTGCAAATGGGCAAGCTGGACGACGCGCGCGTGCGCGACACCAGCCGCATCATCGGCCGCCAGGTCGACCACATGACCCACCTGATCAACGACCTGCTGGACGTCTCGCGCGTCACGCGCGGCCTGGTCACGCTCGACAACGCACCCCAGGACATCCGCAACGTCGTCGCCGAGGCGGTGGAGCAGGCGTCGCCCCTGATCCAGTCGCGCCACCACCACCTGGCCCTGCACCTGCACCCGGGCGCGACCATGGTCATGGGAGACCGCAAGCGCCTGGTGCAAGTGCTGAGCAATATCCTGAACAATGCCGCGAAGTACACCGAAGACGGCGGCAACATCACGCTCAGGACCGAAGTGCGGGACGAGCAGGTGCTGGTGCACGTGAGCGACGACGGCATCGGCATGACGCCGGACCTGGCGCAGCATGCCTTCGATCTGTTCGCGCAGGCCGAACGCAGCTCGGACCGCTCCGCAGGCGGACTGGGGCTGGGCCTGGCGCTGGTCAGGAGCCTGACCGAACTCCATGGCGGAACCGTGCAGTGCCACAGCGCGGGTTTCGGCAAGGGCAGCACCTTTACCGTCTGCCTGCCGCGCCTGGCCGGGGCGGAAGGTCCGCAAGAGCAAGTGCAGGGCGATGGTGCTGCCGCCAGCGGCGCCGCGCCGCTGCGCATCCTGGTGGTCGATGACAACGTCGACGCGGCCGCCATGCTGGCGATGCTGCTGGAAGCCTCGGGGCACGAGGTGGCGGTGGAGTATGGCGCCCAGGCCGGCCTGGCGCGCGCACAGGCGGATCCGCCCCAGGTCTGCCTGCTCGACATCGGCTTGCCCGGGATGGACGGCAACGAACTGGCGCAGCGCCTGCGCAGCCTGCCCGCCACCGCCGGCGCCGTGCTGGTGGCGGTCACGGGGTATGGCCAGGAGAGCGACCGCCAGGGCACGCAGGCGGCCGGCTTCGACCATCACCTGGTCAAGCCGCTCGACACGAAACGGCTGTTCGAGATCCTCGAGACGGCGCGCTAGCGCGCCGGCAGCGGATACGTCGCCGGACTGGCGTTGCCGCTGCTGTCCACCGCCTGCACGCCGAAGAAGACGTTATCCTTCGACAGATTGCTGGTGAAGGTAGTGACCTTGCCGACGAACTGCGCGCCCTGCCAGTTCGGCGCCGTCGTTTCGCGCCAGACGACCCGGTAGCCGGCCAGGTCCGGTTCGGCGTTCGGCGCCCACGCCAGCTCGGTCTTGTTGGTCAGGTTTTTCGTGATTACCTTCACTTCGCGCGGGGCGGCCGGGGCCAGGGCCAGCGAAGCCAGCGCCGCGGCGTTCACGCGGGCGATCTGCGCGGCGTAATTGAAATCCATGTACTGGGGCAGGTCGCCGTACTGCTTGCCGTTTTCGACCCGCAGGTCCTGGTGCTGGTGGCTGAAGTCTTCCGCGTTTTCGGTAAAGCGCACGGCCGGGAAGCCCTGCTCCAGGAAGGGGATATGGTCGCCCCCGCGCAGGTAACGGTCGCGCCGGTTCACGATCGTCACCTTGAAGTTCGGGACGTAGCGCTCGCCCGTCTCCTTGACGTGGCGCGCCAGCTGGCGCGTCGGGGTGTCGTTCTCGCCGCCGGTGGCGACCAGGGCGCGCAGCGCTTCCGGTATCTCCTTGCCCGGCGGGACGCCTTCGGCAAACAGGCGCATCTGCCTGTCGTCGACCTTGCCTTCGTCGCTGCGCGAGTTGCCGATGATGTCGTTGGTGATCATGCCGGCCACGTTCCAGCCGTTCTGGCGCGCCTGTTTCGCCCAGTTCCCCGACCCCAGCAGGCCCTGTTCCTCGGCGGCGACCGCCATGAAGACGAGCGTCGCGTCGAACTTGTACTTCGCCATGACGCAGGCCAGCTCCATGACCGCCGCCGTGCCCGAGGCGTCGTCGTTGGCGCCGGGTGCGTCGTCGGTGGCGTTCATGATGTTCGAGACGATGCTATCGTAGTGGCCGCTGACGACATACATCCGCTCCTTCGATTGCGCCTGGGCGCCGGGCAGGGTGGCGACGATGTTGACGATCTCGGTGGGGCGCGACAGGCGCGCCATGACCGGATGGACGTGGCTGTCGAGCGTGACCTGCAAGCGGCCGCCGGCGGCCGCGCCGCAGCGTTCCAGTTCGCCCTTGATCCAGCGCCGCGCCGCGCCGATGCCGCGCGTGTCCGACACGGTGTCCGACATCGTATGGCGGGTGCCGAAGCCCACCAGCGTATGGACGTAGGCGCGGATGCGCTCGGGCGATATCTCGCGCACGATGGTATCGATCTCGCCCTGGCGCCTGGCGGTATCGGGATCGGGCGCCGCCGCCCGCGCCGCGGCTGCGCACGCCAGCAGGACGGCGGCGCCGATCGCGTTGTAGGAATGTCTTTGCATGGGCCTGCCCTTATTTATAGGTATAGGTGGCGGTGGCGTACAGGAAGCGCCCGCGCGGGTCGGCATAGCTGACGTCGTAACCGCCGAGGAAGTTGGAGGTCAGGTTGGTGTAGGGCGGCTCGCGGTCGAACAGGTTCTTGATGCCGAAGGCGAGCTTGGTATTGCTGATGCCGGAATAGCCGAGCTGCAGGTCCCAGGTCTGGTAGGCCTCGACCTTGCGCTGGGGCGAGCCTGCGGGCGCGCGGTTGGCCAGGGCGTCGCGGTAGGCCTTCTGGTAGTTCTGCAGCAGCGTGGCCGCATACGGACCGGTTTCCCAGGTCACGCCCGCATTGTGCTTCCAGCGCAGCACCACGCCGCCCGCCGCGTTCAGGGCCTGGTCGAGGGCGCTCGTGTAGGCGCCGTCCGGTCCTTCCGTGTCGTACTTGTGCATGTAGGTGCCGGAGACGCGCGCGCTGATGCGGCTTTTTTCGCCCAGGCGCAGGCGGTAGGCGCCGTCCATGTCGACGCCGGCCACCTTGGTGCGGAACAGGTTGGCGTTGGTCTGGATGATGGTTTCGATCGGTCCCACGCCGGCGGCGTTGCCGTCGGCCGCGCCGCGGTTGAGGAACTGCGCGTATTGCAGCGTGCGCTCGGCGTTGGCCAGGAAGTAGACGGAACTCAGCCCGCCGACGACGATGGCGTCCTCCAGGTCGATGCGGAAGGCGTCCAGGCTGATCGAGGCGTTCCTGACCGGTTCCCACAGCACGCCCGCCGTGATCGACAGGGATTTTTCGGGTTTCAGGTTCGGGTTGCCGCCGGTGATCGTCGTGAACTGGAAATTGCAGTCGCGCGGGGCGCCGGTCGCCAGGTTCGGGCAGCGCAGGTAGTCGCGCGAGCCGTTGCCGGTGATGCCGGTTGCCTGTGGCGTATTCAGGTCGGTCAGGGAAGGGGCGCGGAAGCCCTTGCCGACGGCCGAGCGGAACATCAGGTTGTCCAGCGGCTGCCAGCGCAGCGAGGCTTTCGGGTTGACGGTGTCGCCCACGCCCTCGTAATTGTCGTAGCGGACGGCGACGTCGGCATCGAGCTTTTTCAGGATCGGGACCGACAGCTCCGCATACACCGAACTGACGTTGCGCGCGCCGACCACCGGGAAGGCATTGCCGCCGAGGCCGGCGATGTCGCCGGTCTGGATCGCGACCGACGGATCGTAGGCGAATTTTTCGCGGCGCAGTTCGGCGCCCAGCGCCATGCCGACCGCGCCGGCGGGCAGGGTAAAGATCTCGCGCGAGCCCTTGAGGTCGATCGAGGTGGTCGAGGTCTTGGAGGTATAGCTGGTGCCGCGGAACTCGGCGGCGCGTACCGCGTCCAGCGCCGCCTGGTCGACGGTGTCGCCAAACGGGTTGATGACGCCGCTGTTAAAGATCGGCAGCACGCGCGAATACTGGGCGTAGCCGGTCAGCAGTTCCGAATGCACCTTGCTCTGGCTGTACAGGACAGCCGAATCCATGTCCCAGCCGGCCAGGGTGCCACGCATGCCGGCAACAAAGCGCGCGTTTTCGGATACGTCGAGCGTATTGCGCACGCCGTTGGCGACGTCGCGGTAGTTCAGCAGCAGCGGCAGGCCGGTGAGGCCATTGGCGGCGGCGAAGGCGGTCGGATAATAGCGGCTTTCCGGAATCAGGACGAAGCCGCCGCGGCCGATGTTGCTGCCGTATTTGGCGGTCGTGCCGGGATAGCGCGCCAGCAGCTGCTGGAAAGCCGGCACGTAGGGGTTGCTGGCCGTGGTGACGGCGTTGTACGACAGGGGCACGGCCTGGGTGGTCGAGGTAATCTTGTTCTTGGTGAAACCCGATTCGAAATAGGCTTCGGCGTCGCCGCCCAGGCGCAGGCGGCCATTGGCCATCAGGCTGGCTTTTTCGAGCAGGGGCTGGAGCGAGACGGACGGGCTGTTGTCGAAGGTGCAGCGGGTGGGCGTGAACGGCGACACCAGCGACACCGGACCGCAGTTCGGCAAGGCCGGGTTGCCCAGGGTGCCGCGGTTGTCGAGCACCACGTTGGAGGGAAAGGTGATCGACGAAGTGTAGTCGTTCTGCTCGGCGACGTTCAGGCGCCGTGCGAACGCACGCTCGGAGCCGAGGATCGGATCGGTCTTCTGGACGCTGGCGCTGGCCGTCAGGTTCCAGCCGTCGTCGGCGAAGTTGCCGAAGCCGCCGAACAGCGCCACCTTGCGGTCGCGTCCCAGATTGTCTTCCGTCTGGCCATAGTTGGCGCTGGCCTCGAAGCCGGCAAAGTCCTTGCGCAGGATGAAATTGACGACGCCGGCAATCGCGTCCGACCCGTACACGGCCGACGCGCCGTCCTTGAGCACTTCGACGCGCTCGATCGCGGCCAGCGGAATGCTGTTCACGTCCACCGACGAGCCGGCGGCGCCGGCCGAGCCACCGCCATATACCGACACCCGGCGCCCGTTGACCAGCACCAGCGTGCGTGCGCCGCCCAGGCCGCGCAGCGACACGGTGGCAATGCTGCCGCCGCCGTAGCCGGAGGCGTTCGCCACCGTCGTCGCACTACCCGCACTCGAAAGTGAACTGAGCTGCTTGACCAGTTCCTCGGTCGAGGTGGCGCCGCTGCGTTCGATGTCCTCGCGCTTGAGGACCTGGACCGGGAGCGCGGTTTCGCCGTCGATGCGCTTGATCGACGAGCCGGTCACGATGACGCGGGCCACGGCCGGAGCGGCGGGGTCAAGGCTCTGGGCGAGCGCCAGCTGCGGCAGGGCGGCGCTGCCGAAAGCGGCCGCCAGCAGGACGACGAAAGGTTTGAGTGGGGTGCGGGGTGCGGACATGCGGACGACTCCTTGATGACGTAATGCGATGGGAATAGGGCGAATACGGTCAGTCAGTGCAAAGCTGTCATTGTTGTTTTTTTTGAATATTGGAAAAATTATAGACTTTACCTATCGCAAAATTTTGCTATATTGAATTAATTCCAGGGCCGCTTTTGGAACAGGTGTTTCATCAGGACGGGATACTTGAAATGGGTAAGTCGATGAACAAGCCGCGTATCAAACTCGACCGTATCGATCGGCGCATCCTCGAGGAGCTGCAGCTCGACGCCCGGCTGTCGAGCGCGGACCTGGCCGAGCGGGTTTCGCTGACCACGTCGCCCTGCTGGCGGCGCGTCAAGCGCCTGGAAGAAGAAGGTCTGATCAGCGGCTACCACGCACGCCTCGATGCCCAGCGCCTGGGCTACCAGGTCACGGCGATCGTGCATATCTCGCTCGACAAGAAGGACACGCAAAGCCTGCAAGCTTTCGAGGCCGCCGTGCAGGAGATCCCGCAGGTGCTGGCCTGCTTCCGGATCTCGGGGCGCTACGACCACCAGCTGATCGTCGTCTCCGAAGATCTCGAAGCCTACGGCATTTTTTCCGTCGCTCACATCAACGGGCTGCCCGGCGTGAAGGAGGTGTATACCTCCTTCGTGCTGAAAGAGGTCAAGGCGGCGAGCAATCCGCCTTTGCCGGGTTGAGGGCGGTTTTCCGGCTTATTGGCCCATCAGGATGGCCAGCATCCGCCGCGGATTGGCGATGAAGTCGTGCATGACCCGGTAGTGCTCCATGTCCTCATACTTCACTGGACGGAAGCCGCGCTCGCCGCACTCGTAGATCATCGCGTTCGGGTAGGCCATCAGGATCGGTGAGTGGGTGGCGATCAGGAACTGGCAACCGGCTTGCACCAGGTCGCGCATGCGGCTGAGCATGGCGAGCTGGCGCTGCGGCGACAGTGCCGCTTCCGGTTCGTCAAGGATGAACAGGCTTTTTGCCGCCGAAGCCATTTTCGCCCACGAAGAAGCTCACGTTCGGATGCGTCTCGAGCCGGTCGAGCGAGCGCACCACCGGCAGCAAGAAGGGAAACTCCTGCGCTAGCGCGGCCGCCGATGGCTTCAGGCTGACTTCGGCGAGGTAGGGGTGCGTTTTCATGGCTTCGAATTGTACCTTGCGCCGCGATTCAAAAAAAACTTTTGGTATCAAGCACCTACGTTGAAAGTTTCTTGCTTTCAACATAAAAACTGATGCAAAAATCATAATCTATAATTCCTGCACAATCGTCATTCGACACCCATAACTGCTGCTTGAATTCGAGAAGGGCACTCCATGAATGCCGATATTGAAAGGATCCCAACCGGGATTCCTGAACTCGACGCCGTCCTGCGGGGTGGCCTGGTGCGCCAGCGCGTGCACCTGTTTGAAGGGCGCCCCGGTACTGGCAAGACCACCCTCGGGCTGCGCTTTCTGATCCACGGCGCCTCGCTGGGCCAGAAGTGCCTGTATCTGACGCTTTCCGAGAGCAAGGAAGAGCTGGTGGCTGCCGCCCGCAGCCACGGCTGGTCGCTGGAAGGGATCACGTTTGAAGAAATCATGCCGCTGCCTCCCGAAACCGGCTCAGCCCAGACCATCCTGCTGCCGACCGATACCGAGCTGTCGGCCCTGATCGCGCGTATGGCCGAGCGTATCGAGGCCAGCGACGCCGTTCGCGTCGTCATCGATTCCATGGTCGAAGTGCGCCTGCTGGCGCGCGACAGCGCCCACTACCGGCGCCAGATCATCGACCTGCGCCAGCGCCTTGGAGCGTTACAGTCCACCGTCATCCTGCTCGACGACCTGACCGCCGACGGGCGCGAATTCGAACTGCAAAGCGCGGTGCATGGCGTGCTCACGCTGGAGCAAATCGAGCGCAGTTTCGGCGCGGCGCGACGGCGCTTGCGTGTGGTCAAACTGCGCGGCGCGGACTTCCAGAGCGGCTGGCACGATTACGCCATCAAGCAGGATGAGATCCTCGTTTTCCCCAGCCTGATCGCCCAGGAGCACCACAGCGACGAAGAGGTGCGCGACGTCTTCAGCAACATCGATAGCCTGGACCGCCTGGTCGGCGGCCCGCTGATCGCCGGCAGCTCGACGATGGTGGTCGGCCCGTCGGGCGTGGGCAAGTCGACCCTCGCCCTGCAGTACGCGGCGTCGGCCGTGAAGAGCGGATGTCACGTCGGCTACTTCACCTTCGACGAATCCGAGATCACCCTGCGCTCGCGCATGGCCGAGCATATCGAGCAGGATCAGAACGCGCGCGAGGCGCAGCTGTTCCACCTGCGCCGCGTAAACCCGTCGCGCATCTCTCCGGGCGAATTCATCTGGTCGGTACGCCGTCTCGTCGAAGACTGCGGAGCGCGCCTGATCATCATCGACTGCATCAACTCCTATCTGGACGTCATTCGCGAGGAAAGGTCGCTGCTGCTGCAGATGAACGAGCTGTTCTCCTACCTCAGCAACATGAATGTCACTTCGATCATCGTCGGCGCCCATTCCGCCGGTCTCGATACCTCCAAGGAGCCCGATGCGATCAGCATCATCACCGACAACATTATCGCGCTGCGCTACTACGAGCGCGATAACGTCGTCTGCAAGGCCATCTGCTGCTTGAAACGGCGCCACGGGCCCCACGCACACGACGTGTGCGAATTCGACCTGACCGCCGACGGCCTGGAGGTGGGCGAGCGCGTCGATGTCCCGGTCAATAAGTCGGGGCTCAATGAACTCGAATTCTGACGAACGCTCCGGTGACGACGCCGCCTGTGCCGCGGTAGCGGTTGTCTTTGCTCCCATCGCGGGCGACGAGGCGGCCATCCGGCGCCTGCTGGAAGAAGAGGGCGTGGCGGTCGTCGCCTGCGCCGGTGCCGAGGAGTTTTATGCCCGCCTCGATGAAGCGGCCTGGTGCGCCGTCGTCACCGAAGAGGGACTGGAACGCTGTTCGATGGAAGGACTCGACGCGACACTGCGACGCCAGGAGGCGTGGTCGAACCTGCCTTTCCTGGCCCTGGCGGGACGCGACCTGACCCGCATCGACAGCAAGCGCTTCGCGCGCCTGGCGCGCTTCGGCAATATCACACTGCTGGAGCGCCCGACTTCGCGCGACGTGCTGCTGATGGCGATCCGCTCCGTTTTGCAAGCGCGTCGCCTGCAGTTCGCCATGCGCGCCCAATGGCGCGCCCTCGAGCACCATGCGCAAGGACTGGAAACGGCGGTGCAGGAACGCACCCGATCGCTGGAACGCGAGACCAGCGAACGGCGCCGGGTCGAGCGCGCCCTGGCAGAGGCGCGCCGCCTTGAGTCGCTTGGACGGCTCACCGGCGGCGTGGCCCATGACTTCAACAACATCCTGCAGGTGATCTCGGGGTCAGAAACTCTGCTGCGCATGCTGCTGCCCAGGGAGGACAGCGTGCCGGTCGGGCGCGCGCTCGACAGCATCCGGCGCGGGTGCGGGCGCGGTGCCGCCCTAGCCCAGCAACTGCTGGCCTACGCGCGCCGCCAGCCCCTCAACAACGTGACTCTGGACCTGCCCCTGTACCTACATGCGGCCGCCGAGATGCTGCAGGCGAGCGCCGCACGCGGGATGCTGGTCAGCCTGAAGGCGCCTCCAGGCCTGTGGCCGGTGTCGGTCGATCCCGCCCAGCTCGACGCAGCACTGCTCAACATCGCCAGCAACGCCAGCGACGCCATGCCGGACGGCGGCAAGCTGGTGCTCGAAGCCCGCAACATCAGCCTGCCCGATCCGTTCCTGGCCGAAGCCAACGACTTCGATGGCGACTACGTGTGTATCTTCGTCACGGACGAGGGTCTGGGCATGTCCGAAAGAACCGCGCAGCAGGCCTTTGAGCCCTTCTTCACGACCAAGGAAGTCGGGAAGGGGACCGGCCTGGGCCTGTCCCAGGTGCAGGGGTTTGCCAGCCAGAGCCAGGGCATTGCCTTCATCCGTCGTCAGTCGGTCGGCACTAGCGTCGGCATCGTGCTGCCGCGCACCAGCGACAGGATCGATAGGAGCGAGGGTGGCCAGGCTGCGCCTTGCGCCGCGCCGCAGGCGCTCGGTGGCGTACGCATCCTGTGCGTCGAGGACGATGCGGCTGTGGCCGACACTATGTCTTCACTGCTGTGTCAATTGCAGGCACAGGTAAGGGTGGTCGAGAGTGCCGACGCGGCAATGGCCGCCGACCTCGAGGACGTTGACCTGGTGCTGTCGGATGTGATGATGCCGGGCAGCGTGGACGGCATCGGGCTGGTGCACTGGCTTGCGCACCATCATCCGCGCCTGCCAGTAGTGCTGACCAGTGGTTACATGGTCGACCCGGGACGTTTGCACACGCTCCACATCCAGTTCCTGCGCAAGCCCTATACGCTGGAGTTGCTTGCCGGCGCCATCTCGGCCGCCCTCGCGCAGCGGAGGAGCCGGGCCGCCGGCGGCGAGCGCTAAGGGCGCCGGGGGCGCTTGCGTCATTCCTCGACGAACACCACCGCCGTGCGTGCCGGGATGCTGAAGCTGCCGTTGCGGCTGTCGTAGCCGGCGCTGGCGGCGCGCTTGTCGCCCGCGCCTTTGGCCGTGTGCACCGGATGCAGGCGCAGGCGCTTGCCGCGTGCCTGCGGGTCGGTAACGACATGGGCCAGCTTGTCGACGTTGACCAGGTAGTGAATCCCTTTGAAGCGCGCCCCCGCATAGCCGCGGCCGTCGAGGTGGGCGGCGAGCACGGTTGGCTCCTGCTGCGCGCCGACGTTGAAGAAGCGCAGGCGCTTGACGACATCGTCGGCCGTGCGCATCCGGAACAGGGTCGAGCTGGCGCGGATCGCCAGCAGGTCGCGGAAGGCGTCGCGCGTAAAGGCGATGTGTTCGGGCGCGGGCGCCAGTCCTGGCGCGGCCAAGAGCGGCTTGAACAGCGGCCAGTCTTTCGCATTGTCGGGCGCGGGCGGCAGGCCGGTGCCGAAATGGTTGGTCTGGTAGCTCCAGTCGACGCGGTTGAACCAGTCGCCGGAGTTAAAACTGTTCCGGTCCAGGGATTTCGAGCGCAGGATGTCGACGCCGGCGTGGAAATAGGCCACGCCCTGGCTGAAGGCATTGATCGCCAGGCCCAGCACTTGCACCCGCGCCCGGTCTTCCAGCGACGTCTCCAGCGGCAGCTTCAGGGCGTTGGCATCGTACAGGGTCTGGTTGTCGTGGTTCTCGACATAGTTCACGACTTCGCCGGGCTGGCTGGCGTAGCCCGCGGGCTGGTTGCCGTAGGGGAGTTCCTCGAGCTTGCGTGCCTTGTCCTCATGGGTGGTGAGCGTGTAGCCGCGCAAGGTGCCGGCGAGGCCAATGCGGATCATGTCGGCCGCGGCCATCAGGTCTTTCACGGGACGCACGCCGGCGCGGGCGTTGGCGTCGTAGACCAGGCCATTGATATAGCCCTGCTGCTTGACCACGGCGTCGCCGGCGTCGCCCGCGCCGCCGCCACGGGCGGCATCGCGCGCGCGGTCGCTGAAGGTGCCGATGCCGCTGCCGTTCAGGGACAGCTGCGATGCCTGGACGAATCGCGCGCCGTCCGCCACTTCGCCGAAATTCCAGCCTTCTCCGATCAGCTGCACGCGGCGGCCGGCTGCTTTATCCACGCGCGCCTGCAGTGCTTCCATGGCCGCGCGCGGCTGGTGGCCCATCAGGTCGAAGCGGAAGGAGTCGATCTTATAGTGGCGGGTCCAGAGCTCGGCCGACTCGATCATCAGCTTGGCCATCATCGTGTTTTCGGTGGCCGTGTTGTCGCAGCAGGTCGACTGCTCGACCGCGCCCTTGGCATCCAGGCGGTGGTAATAGCCGGGCACCACGCGGTCGAGCACCGACTTTTCGGCCTGGCCGGAGGCGAAGGTGTGGTTGTAGACGACGTCCATGCCGACCCGCAGGCCGGCCCGGTGCAGGTTCAGCACCATCTCGCGGAACTCGACGATGCGGCGCGCGCCGTCGGCCGGGTCGCTGGCGTAGCTGCCCTCGGGCGCGCTGTAGTGCCAGGGGTCGTAGCCCCAGTTGTAGCAGTCCTCGTGCGCGGTCCTGGCGATCAGGGCCTGCTGCGCTTCACTGTCCGGGGCTCCCGAGGGCTGCGGGACGACGCAGGCGGCTTCCGGGACGCTGCCGATGTCGTAGACGGGCAGCAGGTGGATGTCGGTGAGGCCGGCCCTGGCCAGGGCTTTCAGATGACGCATGCCGTTCGACTGCGTTTCACTAAAGGCCGTGTACTTGCCTCGTTTGGCCGCCGGCACGGTGGGGTCGTCGCGCGAAAAATCGCGCACATGCAGTTCGTAGACCGCCATGTCGGGCTGGGCCCTGACCGTATTCGGAGTGCGGTGCGCGTCCCAGCCGGCGGGTTTCAGGGCAGGGGCGGCGAGATCGGCGATATAGCTGCGCTTCGAGTCGGTGGTGAGGCTGACCGAATACGGATCGGTCACCAGATTGCGTACCAGGCCGCTGTCGCCGGCGACGACGTCGACGGCGTATGTGTAATAACGCCCGGAGAGGTCGGCGGGCAGCCTGGCGCTCCAGACGCCGGTGCGCGCGTCAAAGGCCAGCGCGTGGATGGCGCTGGCTTGCGATGCGCCGCTCTCGAAGACGCACACGGCCACATTGCGGGCGGTCGGGGCCCACAGTTTGAAGCCGGTGCGTTGATTGGCGGGCGTCGCCCCCAGGTCGGGTACGCCTTCGGCCTCGGCGTACAGGTCGTCGAGGGCGCCGGCGCTTTGCAGGCGCGTCGCGGCCAGCACGGTGCCGTCCGGCGCTTCGCGCACCAGCACCAGCTGTTCGCGGTGCAGGGCGGCGATGCGCGGCAGGTCGGCGTCGCTGACGGCCAGGACGGCGCCGGCCCCGACATATTTGAAGCGCTCGGCGGCGGCGGCCGGCACCGGCCCGTTGAACATGCCCAGCTCGAGCGCACCGGAGGCGCCGCTTACCTTCGCGCCCTGGACTGCGCTGATCGAAGCGCTTGGCGAATGGTAGAGGCGAAATTTTGCCGCATTCGTGCCGGCGCCGGTGACGCCCGGCCATTTCGCCAGGCGCCGGTCAAGCCAGACCGCGCGCGCTTCCAGCTTGTGTGGGGCCGCCTGCAGGACGGTGGCAGAGGCCGCGCCATTGCAGGCTTGCAGCGGCGTGGCCGCCTGCGCGGAACAGGTGGCGGCGGCGAGGGCGGCGGCGAGGATAGGGCAAGCGTAGCGGATCATCAGGGTCAATTCCGGCCGCTCAGACCTTGGCCGGGCTCGGCATCGCTGCGTCGCCGGTGCTGCGGTAGTAATCGACCATCTTGTAGCGCTTCGCATACAAGCCGAAGGCGATCGCCGCCAGCAGCGCAAAGGCCGCGAAGAAGTACATCTGGAAGGCGATCACGCCGACTCCGGAGTTGCCGATCGTGGTCAGGACCGTCTCGTTCTTCACCGCCGCGTTCACCACCAGCACCCACAGGTTGCCGACCGTGACGGCCAGGCTCCAGAGCGCCATGATGATGCCCTTCATCGAGGCCGGCGCCTGGCTGTAGGCGAATTCGAGACCGGTCGCCGAGACCAGCACTTCGCCCATCGTCAGCAGGGCGTAGGGCAGGATCTGCCAGGCCATCGAGGTCGGGGTGCCGGCATCCATCGATACCTGGATGGTGCCGATCACGACCCAGGACAGGGCCGAGAAGGCGATGCCGGCCGTCATGCGGCGCAGCGCGGTCGGCATGAAGCCCATGCGCTCGAGCATCGGGAACAGCACCAGGTTGTTGAAGGGGATCAGGATCATCACCAGCAACGGGTTCAGGGCCTGCATCTGCGCCGGCAGCAGCGTGAACTGGTTGCCGAAGACATTGAAGGTGGTGATCATCGAGTTGGCCTGCACCACCCAGGTCGAGGCTTTCTGGTCGAACAGCGACCAGAAGGGCGTGACCAGTGCGAACACGATCAGGATGCGCAGCACGGCGCGTGCGCCGTCGACCGCTTCGTCCGGGTGGATGCCGCGGGCGCGCTCGAGTTGCATCGAGGTGCCCCAGCCGCCAAAGGCGAGCAGCAGCACCAGCGCGCTGCAGGCGGCGATCACGAAGCCCCATTGCGGCGACATGGCGAGCGACACGACCGCCCCGGCGACACCGATCAGCGCCACGGTGAGTCCCGGGCGGCCCTGGCCGGGCTTGTGCGCCAGCAGGGCGCTGCGGGCGACGCGGGTAAACGAATGCGGGCTGGGCGCCGCCGGCGGCACGTGCACGTATTTGCGGCGGCCGCTCCACAGCACGATGGTGGCGATGAACATCATGACGCCCGGGATGCCGAAGGCGACGGCCGGGCCGTAGTTCTTCAGGAACAGCGGCATCAGGAGCGAGGCGAAGAAGGAGCCGAAGTTGATGATCCAGTAAAAGGCATCGAACACGAGCTTGGCCTTGCCCTTGTTGGTCTGGTCGAACTGGTCGCCCACAAAACTGGCGACGAGCGGCTTGATGCCGCCCGAGCCGAGCGCGATCAGGCCCAGGCCGATATAGAAGCCCTTGACGTTGTCCTCGAAAATGGCGAGGCAGGCATGGCCTGCGCAGTACACGAGACTGAGCCAGAAGACGGTGTTGTACTTGCCGAAGAAGCGGTCGGCCAGCCAGCCGCCCAGCAGCGGGAAGAAATAGACGCCGATGACGAAGGTGTGGAACACGTGCTTGGCTTCGCCGGTGCGCTCGGACTCCGGCAGGAACAGCAGCAGCGTCGAAATCAGGAAGGGCGTGAGGATGTTGCGCATGCCATAAAAGCTGAAGCGCTCGCAACCCTCGTTGGCGATAATGTAGGGAATCTGGCGGGGCATTTTCCCCGTCGATGCGGTCAAGGTCGGCTGGCTCATGGCGTCTGGAAGAATGAATCAATCCGGGATGCTATGACGCGCTTGAAGTCTTTGCAACAGGAAAATATAACGGATCAGCGGGAGTTTGTAGTCTGGCTACATTCGCGTTGCGGCATGCAAATATTATTTGCATGTAAGTCATTGAATGCAAAGGAAATATGCTCGCTTTTCCGGTTTGTCGACGGATTGTCAGTTCTGAAAACCTGCTGTATATTGCATAAAAACCACCTCACAGATCATCGCCATGACCCAGACTTCCACACAAAACCAGGACTGGTGGCGCGAAGCCATCATCTATCAGGTCTATCCGCGCAGCTATCTCGACTCGAATGGCGACGGCGTCGGCGACATTCCCGGCATCACCTCCAAGCTCGACTACATCGCCGGCCTCGGCGTGGACATCGTCTGGCTCTCGCCCTATTTCAAGTCGCCGATGAAGGACTTCGGCTACGACATTGCCGACTACTGCGACGTCGACCCGCTGTTCGGCACCCTGGCCGACTTCGACGCGATGGTAGCCAGGGCGCATGCGCTCGGCCTGAAGATCATGATCGACCAGGTGATGGCGCACACGGCGGACGCCCATCCCTGGTTCGCCGAGAGCAGGTCGAACCGCGACAACCCGAAGGCCGACTGGTATGTCTGGGCCGACGCGGCGCCGGACGGCAACCCGCCGAACAACTGGATGTCGGTCTTCGGCGGCTCGGCCTGGCAATGGGACACGCGGCGCAAGCAGTATTACATGCATAACTTCCTGGTCAGCCAGCCGCAGCTCAACTTCCATCATCCGGAGGTGCAGCAGGCCCACCTGGACGCGCTGCGTTTCTGGCTCGAGCGCGGCGTCGACGGCGTGCGCATGGACGCCTGCAACTACCATTTCCACGACACCGAACTGCGCAGCAATCCGCCGGCGACCAGCCGCGACACGGCCTCGGTCACCGACGTCAACCCCTACGGCATGCAGGCCCACATCTACGACAAGACGCGTCCGGAAAACATCGCCTTCCTGCAGAAGGTGCGCGCGCTGCTGAACGAATACGGCGCCGTGTCGATCGGCGAAGTCGGCGCCGACGATGCCCTGGCCTGCATGGCCGAGTACACGGCCGACGGCGACAAGCTGCACATGGCCTACAGCTTCAATTTGCTGACCCCGCAGTTCACGGCCGCGCACATTCGTACCCAGGTCGAAGAATTCGAGGCGCGCGTGAAAGGCGGCTGGGCCTCCTGGTCGGTCGGCAACCACGACGCCATCCGGGTCGTGACGCGCTGGAAGGGCGAAGAGGCCCCAGCCGCGTTCGCGGCGATGGTGCTGGCGATGCAGCTGTCTCTAAAAGGCACGCCCTGCCTGTACCAGGGCGACGAGCTGGCGCTGCCGGAGGCGGACGTGCCTTACGAGCTGTTGCAGGACCCCTACGGCATCACCTTCTGGCCCGAGTTCAAGGGCCGCGACGGCTGCCGCACGCCGATGCCGTGGACGAACGAGGCGCCGAACGCCGGCTTCACCAGCGGCGAACCGTGGCTGCCGGTCGCGGCGCCGCACCTGGCAGCGGCCGCCTCGGTGCAGGAGAGCGATCCGGATTCCGCCCTGAACGCCGCGCGCCGCATCATCCATTGGCGCCGCACCCTGCCGCAGCTGACCCGCGGCGATATTGCGTTCTTCGATGCGCCGGAACCGGTGCTGGCGCTGCGCCGCACGCTCGATGGCGAGCCGACGGTGCTGGCGGCCTTCAACCTGTCGAATGCAGCGGTGAGTATCGACTGGCCGGAGACGGCCGCGGCGCAGGACCTGACAGGCCATGGCCTGCCGGGCAATGCGGCGGCGGGGCGCGTGACACTGCCCGCTTACGGCGCCTGGTTCGGCACGACGGCTTGATGCAGCAGGGCGCCGGTCCCGTCGACGAAGGGCCGGCAATCGACTGGAATGTCGACGATGAAGGTCGTGCCCAGATCGGGCGAGCTGTCCACCGTGACGCTGCCGCCATGGCTCTCGGCGACCGCTTTCACGAAGGGCAGGCCGATACCCCAGCCGGTGGCTGACAAGGGGCCTGTCTCGCGGCGCAGATACTCGAAGATGCGGTCGTGCTGCTCTTCGGGAATCGGATTGCCTTCGTTATGCACGCTCAGCATCAGGCGGCCGCGTGCCTGGCGCGCGATGATGTTGACGGTACTGCCGTCGCCATACTTGATCGCGTTGTTGATCAGGTTTTCCAGGGCGCGCCGCAGCGAGGCGCGGCACCAGTATCCGGTAACCGGTTCGCCGGAAACGGCGATGGTGGCATCGTTGTCGTGGCCGTGGGAATACTGCTCGCGCGTTTCCCGCGCCAGGTCGAGCATGTCGAAGCGGGTCAGGTGCAGGGGAATCTTCGCCGCGCCCTGGAAGGTCAAGGCATCGAGCAGGTCCGCAATCATTTCTTCAAGCCGGTCCGTGTTCGCCTCGATCCTGGCCGCGACGTGCCGGACGCGCGACAAGTCCGACGTCAGGCTCAGGATGTGGGCGCCATTCGCGACCACCGACAGCGGCGTGCGCATGTCATGCGAAAGGGCGGCGGCCACCTTGTGGCGCAGCTCCTCGTGAATGCGTGTGTACGCGCGGATCGCCTCGCGCGTTGCCGCATTGATCGACTGGTCGATGATGGCCCATTCGGCGTCGCCGAGTTCAACCCGGCCTTTGGCGACGATGGCGATCGACTCGCGCAGTATGTGATACTCGTGCACCACCTGGTCGGGGCCGAAGGGCGTCGTGCGCGCCCGTTCGCTGCCATGCACGCCGGCCGCGTTGGTGCCGCTCGATGCTTGTTCGCGTGGATGATCCGGGCTCAGGGCTTGCGCGATATTGTCGAAGAACGCGGGCAGCATGTTCGTCAACACCGGGCGCAGCAGATTGCGCGCGCCCTCGACACGCTCCCGTACTTCCCGTTCCCAGTGATCCATGACCGCGTCGCGGATCGCGATGAACTGCAGGCCGGTCGGGGAGAGGGCATGCCCGTGGAAGTTTTGGTCAGTCGCCAGTGTCATGCTGTTCTTTCAAAGAAGCCAGGCCGAATTCGCCGCAAGCTCGGCTGCAAAAAAATTGCCGACCCTCATTATATGACGCTGGCGAGCGGCGCATGAAATGCACGCTGCCGCAGGCCTGGTGAAATCGGGTTGACTGTGGCGAGACCGCAACTGACTGCGATCTTCCGCCATCAACCATCAAGCGCGGCGCCGCAGCCGCCACGTGCTCCACCAGATCAGCCACAGCAATGCGGCCTGCAGCGGCAGGCGCAGCCAGAGCGCCCAAAGCGGCACTCCGAACAGCTCCGGCCGCTGCAGCATGTACACGTGTGCAGGCGTCACCGCCAGCGTCAGCAGGAACAGGCCGATCCCCGCCGCCTTGCGGGTCGACGGCAGCAGGATGCCGAACGCGCCCAGCAGTTCGAAGACGCCGCTGATCAATACCGCTTCGACCGGCCAGGGAATATAGGGCGGAACGATGCTCGCTTCCAGGTCGGTCACGACAAAGTGCGCGACGCCGCCCACAAAAAACCAGACGAAAACGAAGGCGAGTGCGGCCAGTTGCCGCTTGCCGACCTGGCGCCGCGTCCATGCGTCCTGGAGTGCCGAAAAAATCATGGTGTTCTATCCCGTGGGTGTTGCTATAGTTGGTGCTGCCAGAATAACAACGATGGAGGGCACATGGAGACAATGATGTTGCTGCTGGCATGTGCCGGCTTTTTCGTAGGCTCGCATTTCATCCTGTCGCATCCCTTGCGCCGGCCCCTGGTTGCCGCACTGGGCGAAAAAGGCTTCCTGGCCCTGTATTCGATCGTCGCCCTGGCCGGTTTGTGGGCAATATCATGGGCCTACAAGAAAGCCCCGGTGACGACGCCGCTGTGGGACGTCGGCGACGGACTGTGGGCGCTGGCGACTTTCCTGATGCTGATCGCTTCCATCTTGCTGCTGGGCTCGCTGATCCGCAATCCGGCCATGCCCGGCGCCACGCATGCAGCGAGCGCGCAGGCGCAGGGCGTGTTCGGTATTACCCGGCACCCGATGCTGTGGGCCTTCGCGATCTGGGGCGTGGTGCACATCCTGGTGTATCCGGTGACAAAAAACATCATCGTTGCGGTGGCCATCATCGTGCTGTCCCTGGTCGGCGCCGCACTCCAGGACCGCAAGAAGGCCGGACTCGATCCGCAAGGGTGGTCAGCCTGGAAAGGACGCACCAGCTATTGGCCCTTCCAGGCGATTGCCCAGGGCCGCGCGCGCTTCGGCGGTTTTGGCGCCCATGCGCTCGGCGGCGGCCTCGTGGTCTGGCTGCTGGCGACCTGGCTCCACATTCCGATGGCCGGGCGCGCGGCCGGCATCTGGCGCTGGCTGATGTGAACCAGGCTGGATCAGTCGGCGGACTTCAACTCCACCCGCCGGATCTGGCGCCGCCATTCGTCCAGCGACAGCACGCTGTCCTTGTCCAGGTCTTCGATCAGGATCTGCCCGCCCGCTTGCGCAACTAGAAAACTCTCGCGGCGGCGCACGGATTGCTGGCGGTTCTCGACGAAACTCAGCTGCCAGTACTGCCTGCCGTTCAGGGTACGCGGCGCCTGGTCATCTTCGATGATGGCGCCATGCGCCTTGCCGCGCGACTGCTTCTCGATCTCGTTCGACCAGGCCTTCACTTCCGGCAGCGCCAGCAGGGCGGTCATCGCCTGTTCCTTGGTGACGGCTGGCAGGGGCTGGGGCTGGACGATGGCCGGTTTCGGCGGCGGCGGCGGCGGTGGCGCGGGTTGCGCCTGCTTGTCTTGGCAGCCGGCGAGCGCGGCGGCCAGGGCGGCGCAGGCCAGCAGGCGCACGGAGTCGAAAGATGGGCCGCGTGGGGTCATGTGGAACCTCGTGAAATCGTGCGGCCATACTAATCCAAGCTGTGCTCCCAGGCAAACTTCTGTCCGCTACTTCAGCAGGGCGGCGCCATCGGTGCGCAGGTTGCGCGCCAGGTAATCCGCCAGTTCCTTGTCCGGCGCCGGGGGCGGCGGCCCGCCCAGGTGGGCGTGCAGCATGCGCAGCACCAGGTGCAGCTGGGCCCTGCGTGCGAGGGGCGCGCGCATCGCATGGCCTTGGTCGGGTGCGACCAGCAGGCTGACCGGGTGTTTGCGCGCCCGGAGGTGCGCCACATAATCGGTGACGGCGCCGATCTCGATCATCTCGTCGCGCGCGCCGGCCACCACCAGCAGGGGCTTGCGCACGGCGGCGACCTGCGCCGCCGGCGCGGCCAGCGCCAGCCGGCGCATCGCCGCGGCGTCCTCGATGGGCACGCCCCGCGCCGCCAGCAGGGCGCCGAAGGGCGCCTCGCCATCGCGCGCCGGCGCGGCTGCGGCCAGGCGCAGGGTGCGCGCAAAGTCGGTGTCGGGCTGCAGGGCGATGCCGACCTGGAACAGCTCGGGCGTATGGCTCAAGCCGAGCAAGGCCGCGTAGCCGCCGAACGAGGCGCCGAGGATGCCGAGCCGGCGCGCGTCGCCGACGCCCTGGGCCAGCAGCCAGCGCACGCCGTCGACGATGTCGGCCTGCGCCCGCCCGTTGCCGAAATCAGGGCCGGGCGCGCGCAGGTAACGCTGGCCGTAGCCGGTCGATCCCCGGAAATTCGGCTGGAACACGGCATAGCCGCGGTTCGCCAGCAGCTGGACCAGGGCCGAGTAATTGGCGTCGACATGGTTCCAGGGGCCGCCATGGGCCACCGTCAGCAGTGGCAGCGTGGCAGGCGCGCGTCCCGGCGGCAGCGTCAGGTAGCCGTGCACGGTGGCGCCATCGGAGGCCTTGTAGTGCAACGCGATCGTTGGCGCCAGCAGGCTGTGCGGCAGCGGCCGCGCGCGGGTCCGTTCGGCCTCCAGGACCGGCGCGAGCTTGCGCGCGGCGGGATCGTAGAGCCAGAAGCGCGGCTGGCTCAGGCGCGCTCCGCGTTCGGCGAGCAGCCAGCGGCGCGTGCCGACGTCGATCGACAGCGCGGCGCCCGGCAGCAGGCGCGTGACGTCGGCCAGTCCCGCGCGCGCCGCCGGGTTCAAGCCGTAGTGGCGGCGCACCGGCAGGTCGTAGGCGGCCAGCAGCGCCCGCTCTTTGCCGGGATGCGCGCGCGGCGCCAGCACCACCGCGCCGAGGTCGGCCACCGCCAGCGGGTCGGTGTGCAGGACGCGCGCCGCGCCGCCGGCGAGGGGGACTTCGGCGAGCACCTCGCGGTCGTCCTCGTGCACGGTGCGCATCAGCACCCGTTCGCCGTCGCCGGAGAAGGCCAGCAGGCGGCAGGCGCGAAACGGCGCGCAATGCGTCACTTCATGCCAGCGGCCACCGGCGGCGCGCAGCACCAGCTGGCGATGCTGCGCATCGTCCACCCGCACCAGGCGCAGGGCGCCGGCGGCGTCGATCAGGAAATCGCGCGCCTCGCGCGGATCGTCGTAGAGCAGCTGTTCGCGGCCGCCGCCGCTGGCGTCGACGCGCAGCAGGCGGTGCCGGCCCCGGCTAAGATCGTATTCGCGTACCAGCAGGTGATGGGGCAGGGCCGGATCGACGCCGGCGAAGCGCCGCGCCCGTTCGCCGCCGAGGGCGGCCACGCGCCGGCTGGCGCCGTCTTTGACTGTCAGCGCCGACACGCCGGCGTCGTCGACGATCAACAGCAGGGCGCCGCCGGCCCAGTGCAATTGCGCGTCCGTGCCGAGCGCGAGCAGGCGCCGCGTCCTGCGGGTGTCGGTATCGAGCACGAACAGGGCGGCGGCCTCGCCTTCGACCTCGAGGTAGGCCAGCTGGCTGCCATCGGGCGACAGGCGCGCCTGGCGCACGCCGGCCGGCCGGCTGAAGTCATCCGGAGCCAGCAGGGGCGCCGGGGCCTGCCGCGCGCTGGCCGCGAGTGCGCTCGGCAGCGAAGACGCTGCATGAACCGGCGCGGCGGCGAAGCAGCACGCCAGGCATAGCAGGGCCTGCGCCCCTTGTGCAAGGTAATTCATGGTGACTCCAGTGTCGAGAGCAGGCTCAGGCGGCGGCGGGAAGGCCCTTGCCTGCGCGTGAAGAAGCTGCCGCGGTACGCGGCTGGAGCAGGGCCAGCACGCCGAGGCAGGGCGGCCCGAGCACGAAGGCGGCGGCGATCCAGCCGATGCGCCGGGAGCGCGGCGCGCTGCCGCGGCCCAGCCACCACCATGCGGCCAGCGCCGACAGCAGCGCCACGCACGCTGCCCAGGCTTGCACCGCGGCTGGCCGCGGCAGGGTCAGCGCATCGGCAAACGCGCTCTTGCCGGCCGCCGCCATCTCGCCGTTCTCGATCAGCGCCGGCAGCGCCAGCACCGCGTGGGTCAGCGGCGAGAGCCACCATGCCTTGTGTTCGAACAAGGGCGAAAAATCGTGCGTCAGCGCGCGCTCGGCCACGGCTTGCGCCTGCCCGGCCTCGTCCACGAACAGCACGGTCTGGCGCGCATCCGGCTCGCCTTCGGCCATCCCGCGGCCGTGGTTGAACGAAAGCAGGGTACCGTCGAGCAGCGGCGCGACGTCGACCCGCTCCAGGCCCGGGAAGCGTCCCGGCAGCGCGACGCTGAACAGCAGGCGCGCCGGCGCCGCACTTCCATCCTCGAGCCGCGCATACACCAGCAGGCGGCGGTCGGTCAGCACATACCAACGCTTGCCGATCTCCTTCGGGACGCCGGTCAGCTTTTCCGGCGCCGGCAGCGCCAGCACCTCGGTGAGGCGGCGCCCGGCCAGGTCGAAGCGGTGCAGCTGCTGCGGCAGCATCAGCCAGGGCCCGTCCATCAGCGGCACGGCATCGAAGGCGGGCTGCCAGGCTGCGCCATCGGCGCCGAAGCTGCCGCCCGCGGCGCCGGTGTGCAGGTCGCGTCCTTCGAAGCGCATGCTGTCGTGGCTGAAGGCCCAGGCCGTGTGGCGCTCGCTGTCGGTCCACTGCGCGTTATCCAGGTTGGTGATCTGGTGGCGCAGCGGAAGCTGGCGCGTCATCGGGGATACGTGGCCGATGTCGAGCAGCGGCAGCTGGCCGCGCCAGTGGGCGGCGCGCGGATCGTTTGACACTGCCAGAGCGAGCGAGAAGGCGGCGCGGCCGTCGGCGCGGGTCAGTTCGGTGTGGCCGCCGGCCGGGGCGACCGGCGCGCTCAAGGGGTGGACGCCGGCCAGCATCTGGCCGTACTGGAAAGCGAAGGTGCCGCCCCAAAGCAGGACGAAATAAAAACCGAGCTGCAGCGGCAGGCCGGCCGCCAGCAGGGCCAGCGGATGGCGTGGCGGCGCCGTGCGCTCGGGCTTGAAAGCGCCCAGGGCCAGGACCGCCAGCAGGCAGGTGGAGAGGGCGGCGGGCAGCAGCAGGTCGAACCCGGTTGCCAGGCGCCCCATCAGCAGGGCCGGCAGCACCGCCACGACGGCGGCGCCGAGGCGCCCGCACAGCATCACATAGGCGCCGGCCAGCCAGGCGTTCATGCAGGCGATCACGACGAACAGGACCATCATGTAGTGGCGCAGGTCGACCGTGCGCGCGCTCAGCAGGTCGGTAGCGCCGACCGCGACCAGCAGCGGCATGCCGATCGCCAGCAGGACCAGGAGCAGGGAAGCCGCCCCCAGCGCGGCGCCGATGCGGCGCGGCGCCAGCGGACGATGCAGCAGCCAGATCCAGCGGCTCGGCTGGCGGCAGGTGCCGAACTGGTAGACCGCGAAGCCGGCGCCGCACAGCAGGTAGAACAGCAGGAACACGAGATGCTGCTGCCAGATCAGCAGCAAGGGCTCGCTCAGCCGGCTGGCGCACAGCAGCAACAGCAGGTGGAGGGCGGCGACGACCAGGGCCGCGTTGCGAAAGCGGCGCAGCTCGCTCAGGAACAGTTCTTTCATGGGGCTTCTCGGAGGGGATGCTCAGGCGGCGGTGGAAAGGGGAACGATGGCAGGGGCATTCGCGACATGTCCGCGCGCCAGAAAACCGTTGATGGCGCGCTCCAGGCCGACGTTTGAGGCGTGCACGCTGCGCGCACCCAGCAGGCGCAGGCGGTTGCCGAATTCCTCGGGCTGGTCGAACACCATCAGGTGCGCCAGGCCGTCGATCAGGCGCACTTCCAGCAGGCCGGGCAGGCCGGCCAGGTCGGGCAGGCGGAACGGGAATTCGGCGACCCACAGCCGCACGCGCTCGCAAAAGTCGCAGGGGGCCGACATGTGGCGCAGGGCGCCGCGCTCGAGGATGACGAGGTTGTCCGCGACCCGCTCGATTTCTTCCATCTGGTGCGAGCAGTAGACGATGGTGGCGTCTTCTTCGAGGGTGATGAAGAGCAGGGCCTCGAGAAAGGCGCGCTTGGCGACCACGTCCAGGCCGAGGGTCGGCTCGTCGAGGATCAGCAGGTCCGGGCTTTGCGCCAGGGCGAGCGCCAGGTTGACGCCGGCGCGCTCGCCGCGCGAGAGCTGGGCGATCTTCTGGCCAGGCTCGACATTGAAATTGCGCAGCACCTGGGCATAGCGCCCTGCGTTCCAGCGTTGGTGCTGGCGCGCCTGCATCGTCGCCAGTTCGGCAATGCGCATCCAGCCGGGCAGGGTGTGTTCCTCGTTGACGAAGCCGATGCGCCCGCGCAGCGCCGGGTTCAGGCTGCCGCTGTCGCAGCCGAGCACGCACGCGCTGCCGGAAGTCGGTGAGGCAAAGCCCAGCAGGATGCGGAACAGCGACGACTTGCCGGCGCCGTTGGCGCCGACGATGGCATGGATGCCGCCGTGCGGCAGGGCCAGCGTGAGATGGTCGAGCGCCTGCTTGTTCTTGTAGCGCAGGCACAGTGCCTCGGTCTGGATGGCGTACATATCGGTTTCCTCAGGCGGTCTTTTTCGGTGCGCATTGCGCCAGTTCGTCGGCCACCCGGCGCAGCACGGCGTCCTGGCCGTAACCCAGGCCGATCACGTCGCCGGCAAAGCGCACCACGGCCTCGTCGAGGCGGCGTGCGCGCTCGTCCTCGGACAGGCGCTGGCGCGGCGGCGCCACGAACAGGCCCAGGCCCGGCCGCGCGTCGAGCCAGCCCTCAGCCGTCAGTTCGCCATAGGCCTTGGCCACCGTGTTCGGGTTGATCGTCAACTGCAGGGCCAGGCCGCGCACGCTGGGGACGGCGGCGCCCACCGGCAGGTCGCCGCTGGCAACCAGGCGCCGCACGCCGTCGGCGATCTGGCGCGCGATCGGGCGCGGGTCGCCGGGCGTGATATTGATGAGCAGGGGAGTGCGTCGGTGCGAGGTCATGGGCGGGCTGTCTGTGTGTACTAGTATTGGTAGTACAGTAGCACCGGCCCGCCAGGAGGGTCAAGCAGAAATTGATGCTTGGAAATGTCCGTCGGGGCGAGCCGACGGACCCGGCAGGCTAGCTCGCGTCGAGCTCTTCCTTCAGCGAGGCCATGTCGATCACGTAACGGAAGCGGGCGTCGCCCTTTTCCACCTTTTTGTAGGCGTCGTTCACGTCCTGGATGCGGATGATCTCGATTTCCGGGCCGATGCCGTGCTCGGCGCACAAATCCAGCACTTCCTGGGTCTCGGCCAGGTTGCCGACCAGCGAACCGGCGATGGTGCGGCGCTTGATCGCCAGCTGCATGTTGTCGACCGGCGCCATCGGTTCCAGCGCGCCGACCACGCACAGCACACTGTCGCGCTTGAGCAGTTCCACGAACGGATTCAGGTCGTGTTTTTCGGGGATGGTCGACAGGATGAAGTCGAAATGCATTTCCAATTCCGCCAGCGCCTTCTTGTCCTTTTCGAGCACCGCCTTGAAGCCGAGCTTTTCCGCTTCCTCGATTTTCTCCTTGGTGGTGGTGAACAGCGTGACCTCGGCGCCGAGCGCCTTGGCCAGTTTCGCCGCCATGTGGCCGAGGCCGCCCATGCCGATCACGCCGACCTTGTCGCCCGCTTTGACGCCCCAGCGTTTCATCGGCGAATACGTCGTGACGCCGGCGCACAGGATCGGCGCCGCCACTTCCGGGCGCAAATTGGCGGGAATCTTCAGCACGAAGTCTTCCTTTACGACCAGCACATTCGAATAGCCGCCGAAGGTATTGTCGCGCCCATAGATGTTTTCGCCGGCTTTTGCTTTCGGCAGCAGCGGTCCGTTATAGGTGGCCAGCCAGCTGTTCGGGCTGCCGCAATAGTTCTGGTCGCCGCAGCGGCAGGCTTCGCACTGGCCGCAACTGTCGATCATGCAGCCGACGCCGACCAGGTCGCCGACGGCATGGCGCTTGACCGCCGCCCCGATTTTCGTCACGCGGCCGACAATCTCGTGGCCCGGGACGCAGGGATAGACGGTATTCGACCATTCGTTTTTCACCTGGTGGATGTCGGAATGGCAGACGCCGCAATACAGCACCTCGATTTCGACCTCGTGCGCGCCCGCTTCCTCGCGCTCGAATTCATGGGGTTTCAGGCGGCTGAAGGAATGCTTCGCCGCATAGCCGGTGACCTTGATCATGTTCGCTCCTGTCGGAAAATGGAGTGGGGACGATAGGCCTGTGGAGCAGCCACGTCTGTTAGTTCACGCGCAGAAAACCTGCCCGCAGCCTGACTGCAAGGCTTGCCGGACGAGGTGCAATGCCGGGGGCTGCTAGACTCGAAAGCCGTTCCCGGCAACCGATGGAGGAAGCATGACGAAGCTGTACCAAACCGCGCTGGCGACGCTGCTGGCGGCCGCCTGCCATGGCGCGGCACTGGCGGCGCCCGATGCGCGCACCCAGGCCGAAGTTGCGCACCTGCTCGATTACGTCGCCACGCCCGGTTGCCAGTTCAACCGCAACGGCAGCTGGCACGACGGCGCCGAGGCACGCAAGCACCTGCGCAAGAAATACGATTACCTGGTCAAGCGCAATCTGGCTCCCACTGCCGAGTTGTTCATCGAGCGGGCGGCGATGGAGAGCAGCATGAGCGGCAAGGATTATCTGGTCCGCTGCGGGGGAGGGCAGCCGGTGGCCAGCAGCGTCTACCTGAAAGGGGAATTGTCGCGCTATCGCGCGCGCGCAAAATAAGGCCGCGGGGGCTCAAGGCGCCGCTTGCAAGCCATTTTCTTCGCACCAGCGCCGCAGCGCCGTGTGCGTGGCCTGCGTGCGAAAACTTTCCCAGGCCTCGCCCGCGCCGCGCTCTTCCAGCAGGCGCGCGAAGCCCTCGGTGTCGCGCTCGCTGAACAAGTCGCGTACCAGCGCCTGGTCCTCGGCCAGGTGGGTGGCGGCAAAGCGCAGCACCAGGGCATCGCCGATCCCAAGCACCCCCGCAGGCGGCACCGGCACATAGCGCCTGTCCTCGCTTGAGGCCGAGGGCATCGGCGCCTCCTCGTCCATGTACTCGTCGTTCAGGCTGTGAATCATGCCCGTCTCGCGCGCCACCAGGGCCGTGACCGAACCGGCGCCGTCTTCGACGATCATGGCTGCCTGTTCGAGTTCATCCAGATTGACTGTTGGCATGGTTAATCCTCGTTGGGAAAGACGGATGAAAGCAGTATGGGCTGCTGCGCGCGATGCCTGCGCACAGTTGGACGGACGATAAAAAGCCCGCAGGGCGCGAGCCGTGCGGGCTTTCTTGTTGCAACAGGGCGCCGGCGAACCGGCGCGGCCGCCGCAATTACATCATGCCGTCCATACCGCCCATGCCGCCCATACCACCCATGCCACCCATGCCGCCGGCTGGCTTGTCTTCAGCCAGTTCCGACACCATGCAGTCGGTGGTCAGCATCAGGCCGGCGATCGACGCTGCATTCTGCAGGGCCGAACGGGTGACCTTGGCAGGATCGAGCACGCCCATCTCGACCATATCGCCGTAGATGCCGTTGGCGGCGTTGTAGCCGTAGTTGCCGGTGCCGGCCAGGACTGCTGCGACGACGACCGATGGCTCTTCGCCAGCGTTCTGGACGATCATGCGCAGCGGCTCTTCCATGGCGCGCAGGACGATCTTGATGCCGGCGTCCTGGTCAGGGTTGTCGCCCTTGATGTTGATCGAAGCACGGGCGCGCAGCAGGGCAACGCCGCCGCCTGGCACGATGCCTTCTTCAACCGCGGCGCGGGTAGCGTGCAGTGCGTCTTCGACGCGGGCTTTCTTTTCCTTCATCTCGACTTCGGTGGCAGCGCCAACCTTGATCACGGCAACACCGCCGGCCAGCTTGGCCACGCGCTCTTGCAGCTTTTCGCGGTCGTAGTCCGAAGTTGCTTCTTCGATCTGGACGCGCACCATCTTGACGCGCGCTTCGATGTTTTCAGCAGCGCCGGCGCCGTCGATGATGATGGTGTTTTCCTTGCCGACTTCGATACGCTTGGCCTGGCCGAGTTCTGCCAGCGTGACCTTTTCCAGGGTCAGGCCGACTTCTTCAGCGATGACCTGGCCGCCGGTCAGGACAGCGATGTCTTCCAGCATGGCCTTGCGACGGTCGCCGAAGCCTGGGGCCTTGACGGCAACGGTCTTCAGGATGCCGCGGATGTTGTTGACGACCAGGGTCGCCAGCGCTTCGCCTTCGATGTCTTCGGCAACGATCACCAGCGGACGGCCGGCTTTCGCGACTTGCTCCAGTACCGGCAGCAGATCACGGATGTTCGAGATCTTCTTGTCGCACAGCAGCACGAATGGATTCTCGTGGATCGCGACTTGCTTGTCCGGATTGTTGATGAAGTAAGGCGACAGGTAGCCGCGGTCGAACTGCATGCCTTCGACGATGTCGAGTTCGTCGTTCAGCGACTTGCCGTCTTCGACGGTGATGACGCCTTCCTTGCCGACTTTTTCCATCGCTTCAGCGATACGCTCGCCGATCGAGTAGTCCGAGTTGGCCGAGATCGCGCCGACCTGGGCGATTTCCTTGGTGGTGGTGCATGGACGCGAGATTTTCGCCAGCTCTTCGACGGTGGCAGCGACTGCCTTGTCGATGCCGCGCTTCAGGTCCATCGGGTTCATGCCGGCGGCAACGAACTTCATGCCTTCGCGCACGATGGCTTGTGCCAGCACGGTCGCGGTGGTGGTGCCGTCGCCGGCGTTGTCGCTGGTTTTGGAAGCGACTTCCTTGACCATCTGCGCACCCATGTTCTGCAGCTTGTCTTTCAGTTCGATCTCTTTGGCGACCGAGACACCGTCCTTGGTGACGGTCGGCGAACCGAACGAACGGTCCAGCACGACGTTGCGGCCTTTAGGACCCAGGGTGACCTTGACTGCGTTGGCGAGGATGTTGACGCCCTCAACCATCTTGGCGCGCGCTGCGTCGCCGAAAATTACTTCTTTAGCTGCCATTTTGTAGTTCTCCGTGTATTCGTGGGATGTTCTGAGGGAGGAAGATTACTTGACCAGCACGGCCATGATGTCTTCTTCGCGCATGACCAGCAGTTCCTGGCCATCGACCTTGACGGTCTGGCCCGAGTACTTGCCGAACAGGACGCGGTCGCCGACCTGGACTTCCAGTGCACGCAGCGAACCGTTTTCCTGGACTTTGCCATTGCCGACGGCGAGGATCTCGCCTTGGTCCGGCTTCTCGGCGGCTGCATCAGGGATGATCAGGCCGGAGGCAGTCTTGGTTTCCTGGTCGAGACGCTTCACGATAACGCGATCGTGCAGAGGGCGAAGGTTCATGCAAAACTCCTTAAAATTCAGTGGTTTGGACTAGCTATTGTTTGCGTTGTTGCCGCCACGCGCAGACATCGCGCTTGCGCCCGGTGTTCACGTTGCGGCTCGAAAGAGGTTGTTAGCACTCTCTACTAACGAGTGCTAATTATAGGGACGACATGGTGGTATTTCAAGACGCTGGCTTGCTTATTTCACTGTGGAGGTTTGTGCTGCCTCAAGCGCAGGGGCTTGCCAACTAGCTATAGCGCAGGAACAAAGCGGAGAGACTAGCAGCAAAAAGAAGGGGCGTGCCGCACCCTTGAGCGGCTATTGAGCAAGATCAAAAAGATCGCAGGGTATGCATGGCGGGTCGGCGGTGCCGGCTGAAAAACCGCCCTCAGCCCCGGCGCACGGCACGCTCGCCTGTTGACTGAGCAACCATATCCGCCCTATAGTTACGGATGATTTCCGAATTCCAAGACCTATCCGACAAGATCGAACAGCTGGCACGGCTGGTCGGCTCGCTGCGCAATGAAAATGCGCAATTGCGTCAGACAAATGTGGTGCTGAACGAAGTGAACACGGCGCTCCTCGAACGCCTGGTCGAAGCCCAGCACCGCATCGAAGCCGTGATCGAACAGTTGCCGCTGCCCGCAGGGCATGAGGCCGAAGCGTCCGACGCACCGCTCAATACCGAGGCCAGCCGATGATTTACCTGGATGTCACCATCATGGGCCAGCCCTACCGCCTGGCCTGCAAGGAAGGCGAAGAAGCCACGCTGCGCGATGCCGTGCGCTACCTCGACGGCAAGATGACGGCCCTGCGCGACTCCGGCAAGGTGAAGGGCAACGACCGCATCGCTGTCATGGCCGCGCTCAGCGTCGCCGCGGAATTCCTGTCGGTCAAGTCGCCGCAAGGTCCGCTGTCCGACATGTCGATGCTGGAAGTCAAGCAGAAAATCGAAGCGATGCATACCGTCCTCGACGCCGCCCTGCGGCCAGCCTGACACCGCAAGAAAATCTCTCCCGTGCGGCCAAATTCGTTTGACTTGCCGGTTCAAGCGAGTAAACTGCGTAGCACCCTGCGGTGTTCGAGATTGCCATATATTCCTTGAACCATTTACGTGCATAGGTTGCGGGATATTTTCGATGGGCGTGAGCGTCGCTAGTTCGACGAACCCGAAATTGGACTGACTGTGACCACCTTGAGCCTTTAGGTTCGGGATGCCGGCAAAAAACGGCACAGGCGGGGCACTTATTCCTGAAAACGGTTGCGGCCATTGGCGCGCAGCCGTTTTTTTATGCGCGCATGTTTTTAACGCGACGCGCGGTTTACTATTTTCGTGGAGCGGTGCAATGCGGTACTGGTTGATGAAATCCGAACCCGACGAAGTCAGTTTCGACGACGTTCGCGGGGCGCCAGCGCAAACCGTGGCCTGGTTTGGCGTGCGCAATTATCAGGCGCGCAATTTCATGCGCGACGCGATGCAGGTCGGCGACGGCATCCTGTTTTATCACTCCAGCTGCGCCGTTCCCGGTGTCGCCGGGATTGCGGAAGTGGCCAGTTCCCCGTATCCGGATGCCACCCAGTTCGACAGCGCCGGCAAATACTTCGACCCGAAAGCGACGATGGAGCAGCCGCGCTGGATTTCCATCGACGTCCGCGCAAAAGAGCAGGGGCGCTATTTGCCGCTGGCGGAAATGCGCACTGTTCCCGAACTCGAAGACATGCTTCTTTTGCAGAAAGGAAGCCGCCTTTCCATTTCGCCGGTCACCGCCGGCCAGTGGAAGCGGATTCTCGAACTGTTGCGCGAAACGCCTTGAGTCACCGTGGCAACCGAGCGAACGCCGAAAATCCTTTGACATAGTTAGATGGTTAGCTAATAATCATTTCATGAGCACTGTCTTCAAAGCCCTGTCCGACCCCACCCGCCGCAAAGTCCTGCAGCTCCTGCAAGCCGGACCCATCGGCGCGGGCGAACTCGCCGAGATGTTCGACGTTTCCAAGCCCACCATGTCGGCGCATTTCGCCGTGCTGGTCGGCGCCGGTCTGATCGAGGCCGAGAAGCAGGGGCGCAACATCACCTACCGGCTCAAGCTGTCGGTGCTGGAAGAAGCGCTGCTCGGTTTTGCGCAGGCGTTTGGATTGCAGGTCACGCGGCCGGAGGACGGCCATGCCGAAGTCGAATCGAAACAGGAAAAACCATGAAAACTGTCCCATTGACCCGCGCGCTTGCCGGCGCCGCCTTCATCCTCGCCGCCTCCTTCGTCCTGCGCTGGGCGGCGCCCGACTACCTGAGCGTCGAGATGGCGCAGCGGCTGAGCGGCGTGTTGCTGGGCCTGGTCGTCGTGGTCTATGCGAATGCGATTCCGAAATCCCTGGTCGCGCTGGCACGGCTGCGCTGTTCGCCGGCGAGCGAACAGGCGGCGCGGCGCTTTGCCGGCTGGAGTCTGGTGCTGGGCGGCCTGGGTTACATGGCCGCAAGCCTGCTTGCACCGCTGGCCTCGATGCACCTGATCGGCGGCGCCATCCTTGCCGTGGCGCTGCTGGCCGCCATCCTGCGCTGCATGCGCGCAGGCGCTGTGGTCCAGGGTTAAGGAGCCGCCATGTTCGCCATGCTGATGGGTTTGAAGGGAATTGCTCCGCGCGAGCTGCACGAGCGCCTGGGGCAGGGCGCCCTGACGGTGATCGACCTGAATGCGCGCCAGTCCTGGCTGCAGGCGCGCGTTCCCGGGGCACTCAACCTGGCGCCGGATTTCGACGGCGGATTGCTGCCGGCCGATCGCGCCGCGCCGCTCGTGTTCTACTGCTCCAATCCGCTGTGCCGGAAGGCGCCGAACGCGGCGCGCCGGGCCGAGCGGCTGGGCCATACGGATGTGCGGGTGATGTCGGCGGGGATCAGCGGCTGGCTGGGCGCAAAGCTGCCGGTCGACAGCGGCAGCTGAACCACGCTTCGACATTTGAGCAGCCATCGACTAGACTCTGTTGCTCATCTGCTCAATTGTTTAGAGGATACCGCTGTGTCGATGGCTTTCCCTCCTGATTTTCGTTCTGCTTCCCGGCCCGCCCCCTGCACGGAGGGCGCATGGACCCGCTGCTGATCCTGGCCCTGCTGGCCATGGGCGCCTTTGGCGGCTTTGCCGCCGGCCTGCTCGGCATTGGCGGCGGCATGGTGCTGGTGCCCTTCATTACGATGATCTTCACCGCGCGCGGCTTCCCCGACGAGCTGGTGGTGCACATGGCGATCGCCACCTCGCTCGGCACCATCATGTTTACCTCGCTGTCCTCGGTGCGCGCCCACCACAAGCATGGCGCGGTGCTCTGGCATGTCGTGAAAATGCTGGCGCCGGGCATCGTGGTCGGCTCGATGATCGGGCCCTGGATCGGCAAGCAGATGAATTCCTCGGTGCTGGCCTTGTTCTTCGGCATCTTCGTCGCGTTCTCTGCCACCCAGATGCTGATCAATAAAAAACCGGCGGCGGCGCGCGAGCTGCCGGCGGCGCCCGGCATGTTCGCCACCGGCGGCATCATCGGCATCCTGTCGGGGCTGGTGGGGGCGGGCGGCGGCTTCATCTCGGTGCCCTTCATGACCTGGTGTAACGTGCGCATCCACAATGCGGTGGCCACCAGCGCCGCGCTCGGCTTCCCGATCGCGCTGGCCGGCACCCTGGCCAACATCTTTTACGGATGGGGCGAGCCGGGCTTGCCCGCGTATTCGCTGGGCTATATCTACGTGCCTGCGCTGGCGATCATCTCCGTGGCCAGCGTCAGCCTGGCGCCGCTGGGCGCGCGCACGGCGCACAAGATGCCGGTGCGCCAGTTGCAGAAGGTGTTCGCGGTGATTCTGTATGCGCTGGCGGCCTATATGTTCTTGAAGGCCGCGTAAGGTGGGCACACTGTGCCCACCCGAAAGCTAACTCCGCGCGTCGTTCCGCGTGGGCACGGGGGGGGCCACCCTGCGGTTTTCACGCGAATACGCCCAGGCCAGCATGGCCAGCGCCGCCACGATCATCGGCAAGGACAGCACCTGGCCCGAGGTGATCGGCAAGCCGGCAACCGTGGTTTCCCAGTCCGGCACGCGGAAGTACTCGGTGAAGAAGCGCGCGCAGCCATACAAGAGCGTGAACATGGCGCCGACGGCGAGGCGCGGCCTGGCCTTGCGCGCATACGGCCACAGGATCAGGAACACGAGGATGCCGTCGACCAGCATCTGGTACAGCGGCGACGGGTGACGCAGGCCGTCGAGGAAACTCTGGCCGCTGCCGTCGGGCCAGAGCATTGCCCACGGCAGGCTGGGGTCGGCAACGCGGCCCGGCAGCTCGTGGTTGATGAAGTTGCCGAGGCGCCCGGCAGCGTAGCCGAGCGGCACCATCGGCGCGATGAAGTCATACACGTCGAGCACGTTGCGCTTCGATTTGCGCGCCCAGAGGCCCATCGCGGCCAGCACGCCCAGGAAACCGCCATGGAAGGACATGCCGCCCTGCCAGACCTTGAAAATCTCGAGCGGATTGGCGAAAAAATGGGCCGGCTGGTAAAACAGCACTTCGCCCAGGCGCCCGCCGATGACGACGCCGAGCATGCCGTAGAACAGCATGTCGTCCAGGTCTTCGTTCTTCCAGCCCTGGGCGGCGATATGCGGCTGCTTGATGCGCACGCGCCCCAGGATCAGGAACAGCGCGAACGCGACCACGTACATCAGGCCGTACCAGTGGATGTCCAGCGGGCCGAGCGAGATGGCGACCGGGTCCGGATTCGGGTGTACTAGCATGTTTCTTTCCTTGTTAATTCCAAAAAGGCGCGCAGCACGGGCGACACGCTGTCGCGGCGCCAGCAGACGCCCAGTTCCACCAGCGGCGAAGGGTCTGCGAGGGCTCGGTATTCTACGCCGGGGCGCATCAGGTTCGACACGGATTGTGGCACAAGTGCCAAGCCCATGCCTGCCGACACCAGGCTGACGATGGTTTGCATCTGGATCGCTTCCTGGCCGATTGCCGGCACGATGCCGGCGTCGTGGAAGCAGCTGAGGATGGCGTCGTGCAGGGCGGGGGCGCTTCTGCGCGGGAAAATAATCAAGGGGAGGGGCGGCAGCGCGTCCAGCGCCACCGGTCCGCTTTCTTTCACCAGGCCGGCCGGCAGGCAGAGTACCAGCGGTTCTTCCAGCAGCTTGCGGTAATCCAGGCTCGCTTGCGCTTTCTCGGGCAGGGGCGGAATCACCAGGCCGGCGTCGATGCGCCCCTGCAGCAGATCGTCGATCTGGACGTCGGTGGTCGCTTCCTGCAGCACCAGCTGTACCGCGGGAAAGGCGGCGCTATAGTCGCGCAGCAGGGGCGGCAGTACGCTGTAGTCGGCCGGCGTCACGAAGGAGAGGGCGAGGCGGCCCGCTTCGCCGGCGGCGGCGCGCCGCACCAGCGCCGGCAGGCCGGCGGCCGCATCGAGCAGTCGCCGCGCTTCGGGCAGCAAAGCACTCCCGGCCGGCGTCAGGCTCACCTGGCGCCGGTTGCGCAGGAACAGCGGCGCGCCCAGCGCCAGCTCGAAGGCGGCAATCGCCTGCGACAGCGGCGGCTGGGTCATGTGCAGGCGCTCGGCGGCGCGGCCGAAATGCAGCTCTTCGGCGACGGTGACGAAATAACGCAGCTGGCGAAGCTCAAGATTCATCGATATGCGTTTCCATGTTTTTTAGCTGTGTCGATATGCTGTGCATATCACAGCCGTGCAAATCTTATATTTGACGCGGCTATCGGCGCAAGGCATTCTTGATAAACCGTTATCGAAGGAGTCAAGCATGGCCGACCAACGCTACAACCGCCGCTCGCGCATGGTGACCGAGGGCGTCGCCCGCAGTCCGAACCGCTCGATGTACTACGCAATGGGCTACCAGAAGGAAGACTTCGACAAGCCGATGATCGGCATCGCGAATGCCCACTCGACCATCACGCCCTGCAACTCGGGCCTGCAGAAGCTGGCCGACATCGCGGTCACGACCGTCAAGGAGGCGGGTGCGAATCCCCAGGTATTCGGCACGCCGACCATTTCCGACGGCATGTCGATGGGTACCGAAGGCATGAAGTTTTCGTTGATTTCGCGCGAAGTGATCGCCGACTGCATCGAAACCTGCGTCAACGGCCAGTGGATGGACGGCGTGGTCGTGATTGGCGGCTGCGACAAGAACATGCCGGGCGGGATGATCGCCCTGGCACGCGCCAACGTCCCCGGGATTTATGTCTACGGCGGCACCATCAAGCCGGGCAACTGGAAAGGGAAGGATTTGACCATCGTCTCGGCCTTCGAGGCGGTCGGCGAGTTCAGCGCCGGGCGCATGAGCCAGGAAGATTTCGACGGCATCGAGAAGAACGCCTGCCCCTCGTCCGGTTCCTGCGGCGGCATGTACACGGCTAACACCATGTCGTCCTCGTTCGAGGCGCTCGGCATGTCGCTGCTGTATTCCTCGACCATGGCCAATCCCGACGAGGAGAAGGTGACATCCTGCGCCGAATCGGCGCGGGTGCTGGTCGAGGCCGTGAAGCGCGACCTGAAACCGCGCGACATCATCACCCGCGCCGCCATCGAGAATGCGGTGTCGCTGATCATGGCCACCGGCGGCTCGACCAACGCCGTGCTGCATTACCTGGCGATTGCCCACGCGGCCGATGTCGAATGGACCCTGGATGATTTCGAGCGCGTGCGGCGCCGCGTCCCCGTGATCTGCAACCTGAAGCCGTCCGGCCAGTACGTCGCGACCGACCTGCACAAGGCCGGCGGCGTGCCGCAGGTGATGAAGCTGCTGCTCGACGCCGGCCTGATGGATGGCAGCTGCATCACGATTACCGGGCGCACCCTGGCCGAGGAACTGGCGCAGGTTTCCTCGACGCCGCCCGCCGGACAGGACGTGATCCGCCCGCTCGACAAGGCGCTGTACGCCCAGGGCCACCTGGCCATCCTGAAGGGGAATTTGTCGCCGGAAGGCTGCGTGGCGAAAATCACGGGCCTGAAAAACCCGGTCATCACCGGCCCGGCGCGCGTGTTCGAGGACGAGTATTCGGCGATGGACGCGATCCTCGCCAACCGCATCAACCCGGGCGACGTGCTGGTGCTGCGCTACCTGGGACCGAAGGGCGGGCCGGGCATGCCGGAAATGCTGGCGCCGACCGGGGCGCTGATCGGCAAGGGGCTGGGCGAATCGGTGGGCCTGATCACCGACGGGCGCTTCTCGGGCGGTACCTGGGGCATGGTGGTCGGCCACGTATCGCCGGAAGCCTTCGAGGGCGGCACGATCGCGCTGGTGGAAGAGGGCGATTCGGTGACGATCGACGCCACCGCCTTGTTGATCGAGCTGAATGTGCCGGACGAGGAAATCGCCCGCCGCCGCGCGGCCTGGAAGCAGCCGGCCCCGCGTTACACGCGCGGGGTGCTGGCGAAGTTCGCGGCGCTGACCTCGAGCGCGAGCAAGGGGGCGGTGACGGGTTGATCAGCCCCCGCCGTCGGGCGCCGGCAAGGGTTCCGGTTCCGACCCGTGCGGCTGGCGCAGCGGAATGCGTACCAGGAACTCGCTGCCGCGGCCGGGCCCCTCGCTGCGTACCTCGACGGTCCCCTGGTGCAGCGACACGATCTCCCGCACCACCGCCAGGCCGATCCCGAGTCCCGCGCCGCGCGCGGCGCTGGTGTCCTGCGCCTGCGTGAACACCTCGAAAATGCGCGGCAGCAGCTCGGGGCTGATGCCTTGGCCATCGTCCTTGAAATTGCACACGAAATGGGTCTGGTCGGCTGTTGCCGTGACCCAGACCGTGCCACCCTCGGGCGTGTACTTGATCGCGTTGTTGAGCAGGTTGAGGAAGACCTGCAGCAGGCGCCGCGGATCGACCTCGACCTCGATCGGCAGCGGCGGCAACACGTCGACCATCGTGAGCTTCTTGGCCTGCGCCGCGGCGCGGCAGCTGTCGATGGCCTCGAACAGGCAGTCCTGCAGGCGGATGCATTCGTAGGAGATGCTCAGCTTGCCGGACTGCACCCGCGTCAGGTCGACCAGGTCTTCGACCAGCCGATCGAGGAAGCCGACCTGGCGGTCCATGATCCGGATCGGCTGCTCATGGCGCGGGTCGCTCCCGGGGAGGTGTTTCAACAGTTCCAGGCCCGTCTTCAGGGGCGCGAGCGGGTTGCGCATTTCGTGGGCAATGGTGCCGATGAAGACGTTTTTATCGACTTGCTGGGCCTTGCAGTCCTGGACCATGTTTTCCAGGTATTTCATGCGCGTGCGCAGGTGGGTCGCGTCGCGGAAAATCTTCATGAAGCGCGGTGCTGCTCCGGGGGCGCTGGGCATGCGGATCGACACCCCGCTCGACCACAGGCGCGAGCCATCCTTGCGCATGTGCCAGCGTTGGTCTTCGGCCACGCCGACGATCCGGGCCGTATTCGCCTCGTGCTCGTCGATCTTGCGTTCGCGGTCTTCTGGTACGAACAGCATCGCCGTCTTCTGGCCCAGCACCTCGTCGGCGGTCCAGCCGGTAAGAAAATAGGCGCCTTCGTTCCAGCCGCTGATGCGGCAATCGTCCTCGTAGAAGACAATCCCGTACTGCCGCGTCTCGCGCAGCATCAAGTCGCTGAAAGCGCTCGCCTGCTCGGAAGTCCAGTGACTGTTCGGCCCCTGTGCCATGCATGCCCCTCTTGCCCGCAATGAAGACCCATTCTAGCCTGCAAGGGGCGCAAGGGGACTCACGTTGAGGTTGCGGCGCGTTTATTTACGCTTGTCGAAGGTATTCTTGACGCGCGCCTGGCGCCGCTTTTCGTCTTCGTTATGCGCTTTCTTCTTGTCCCAGCCCAGCATCTTTTCGATGTATTCGAACCAGACGAAGGCAAACACCATCAGGGCGACGATCCACCACCAGGACAGCTCGGCAAAGCGCCAGACTTCAAAAAAACGCAGGGCGACGAGCGCGGCAATTAACAGGATCAAGGGCATGGTTTTCCTCCGGAATCCGGCCATCTTACAAAGATTTTAGTGCTCTGTGGAAAATAACAGAGCCTGCAGGGCGCTTAGTGGCAATGCCGCAACCATAAAACGTAAGCGAGGTTACAGAGTGTGACGGTGGGCAGTCACCGCCTGGAAACGCGGTAGAATGCCATCATTACTTCTGGAGAGTTACATGAAACGGTCCCTGATCTTGTGCGGTGTTTTGTCGGTCCTTGCATCGCCCGTCGCGTTCGCGCAGGCCGATCTCGCCAAAGCAAAGAATTGCATGGCTTGCCATGCGGTGTCGAACAAGGTGGTCGGCCCTGCCTACAAGGATGTGGCTGCCAAGTATGCCGGCCAAAAAGGCGCGGAAGACAAGCTGGTCGCTAAAGTCATGAAGGGCAGCAATGGCACCTGGGGCTCGGTCCCGATGCCGCCGAATTCGCAAGTGAGCGAAGCGGATGCGCGCAGCCTGGTCAAATGGATCCTGGCCACTAAATAAAAGCGGCAGCAGTAAAACGCAAAAAGCGCGACGGCATTGGCCAGCGCGCTTTTTTTTCGTCCGCTTATCTCTGCTGATGCCGTCGATCAGCGGATGACGTCGAGCCTGCTGCGCTTGCCGCCCTTGTAGGTATACAGGGTCAGAGCGCCATTGTTGATGTCGCCAGAAGCGTCAAAGGCGATCGGGCCGGTCACGCCCTGGTAATTGATCTTTTTCAGCTCCGGCAGGTATTTCATCGGCTCGGCCGATTTTGCCGCCTGCATCGCGGCCGCCATCACCATCACCGCATCGTAGACATAGGGCGCATACAGCTGCACCTCCTGTCCGGTCTTCTGCTTGAAGCGGGCGCGGAAGTCGGCCATGGCCTTTTCCTGCGCGGGGCCGGCCACGCCTCCCGCTTCGGCGCAGATGACCTTGCCGTCGCCGACGGCGTCGCCCGCCAGGCGGCCCAGGGCTTCGGTGCAGATGCCGTCGCCACCCATGAAGCGGGCATTGATGCCGAGCGCTTTCATTTGCTTGAGCATCGGGCCGCCGACCGAATCCATGCCGCCGAAAAAGACGAGATCGGGCTTTTTCGCGCGGATCGAGGTCAGGATCGCCGTGTAGTCGGTGGCCGTGGCGCTGGTGAACTCCTTGCCGACGATGCGCACGCCCGGTCCCTTGGCGCCCTTCAGGAACTCGGTAGCGACGCCCTGGCCGTAAGTGGTGCGGTCGTCGATGACGGCGATGTTCTTCGCCTTCAGGTTGTCGATCGCATACTTGCCCAGGGTGCCGCCGAGCTTGGCGTCGTTCGCCACCACGCGGAAGGCGCCGGGAAAGCGCTGCCTGGTGTACTGGGTGGCGGTGGTGGCCGGCGAAATCTGCGGGATACCGGCGTCGTTGTAGATTTTCGAGGCGGGCACGGTGGTGCCGGAATTGAGGTGGCCGATCACGCCCTTGACCTTGGCGTCGACCAGTTTCTGCGCCACGGCCGTGCCTTGCTTCGGATCGGAACCGTCGTCCTCCGAGAGCAGCTGCAGCGTGACCTTCTGGCCGTTGATGGTGAAGCCTTTTGCGTTGAGCTCGTCGATCGCCATGCGGGCGGCGTTTTCATTGTCCTTGCCGAGGTGAGCATTCGGGCCGGAAACGGGAGCGACGTGGCCGATCTTGACCACCTGCTGGGCATGGGCGGCGCCGGCAACAGCGAGCGCTGCTCCCAGGGCAGCAACGAAGGCGATGCGTTCGATGATCATGTCTACTCCAGTCAGAACGTTGATGGGAGCGCCTGGTGTTGTGCTACCGCGACCTGTTGCGCCACCATCTGCTCGACCGTCTGGCGCAGGCCGATGTGGATCTGGTCGGCGGCCGAGGAGAGGGCATTGCGCACCACGGCCTCGAGTTGCGGCTGCAGTTGCGCCACGATGCGTTCGACGATGCGCTGTTCGAACGCGTCCCAGTCGGGCTCGGCGACGGCGCTTGCCTGCGTCACCGGCGCGGCCGGAATCGGCAGCGCATCGCTCAGGGTTGGAATGTCGTCGGCCGGTTCCGAGTCCATCGGCTCGGCGGGGGCCGGCTCGATCACCACTTCGGTCAACACGGGAATGCTGCTGTCAAACGCTGGATTCTGGTTCATGACTGTCCTGCGACGAAGTGGGTCAGGGGATAGGACTGCTTCTTGTAGGCAGCGTAGCGCTGGCGCCCGGCGGCGGCGTCGAGTGCGTCAAGGGAGATGATCTCGAAGACGCGCGCGAAGCGGGCAAACGTGGTCGGCGTGCGTTGCGTCAGGTTGACCAGCATGTCGAAGTGCGGCAGGGCGGCGTCTTCGCTATGGGTAATGATGATCGGCGTATCCGGCGCCAGCGGGTCGTCCGCCAGCACATGGGGGAGGAAATCGGTGTCGGACAGGGTCCAGAGGGCCTCGTTCAGGGCCGCCGCCTGCTCGGCGTCCTCGGCCAGCAGCACGACTTGCGCCTTGGCCGCATAGGCCTTGCGCGCCAGGCGGCAGGCATAGGCGAGTTTGTCGGGAATATTGGTATGGAAGTCGATCCGGGTCATGGCTGCGATTGTAATCCGGAGCGCCGCGCTTGGGGCGATTCCCGACGCAATGCACCGGGAATCGCCTCTTGTCCCCTTACAGGCCCGCCGGTTTTGCGAACCCCGCTGCCGATTCGGCGTTCATGCCGCTATGGCGCAGCAGGGCGTCGATCGAGGGCTCGCGTCCGCGGAAGGCCTTGAACGATTCGAGCGCCGAACGCGAGCCGCCCACGGCCAGGATCTCGCGCTGGAAGCGGCGCCCGGTTTCCGCCGACAGTTCGCCGCCGCCGGCTTCAAGCGCTTCCTCGAAGGCGGCATAGGCGTCGGCCGACAGCACCTCGGCCCACTTGTAGCTGTAATAGCCGGCCGCGTAGCCGCCTGCGAAGATATGGCCGAACGAATGCTGGAAACGGTTGAACGAGGGCGGGATCATGATCGAGAACTTGCCGCGCACCTCGTCGATCAGTTCCTGCACGCTCTGCTGGCTGGCCGGATCGTAGTCGGTGTGCAGGTGCATGTCGACCAGCGAGAACTCGACCTGGCGCAGCGTCTGCATGCCGGACTGGAAGTTTTTAGCGGCCAGCATCTTCTCGAACAGCGCGCGCGGCAGCGGCTCGCCGGTTTTCACGTGCGCCGTCATGCCCTGCAATACGTCCCACTCCCAGCAGAAGTTTTCCATGAACTGGGAAGGCAGCTCGACCGCATCCCATTCCACGCCCGAAATGCCGGAGACCGACAGCTCCTCGACTTCGGTCAGCATGTGGTGCAGGCCGTGGCCGAATTCGTGGAACAGGGTCGTTACTTCGTCGTGCGTGAACAGCGAGGGCTGGAGCTTGCCGTCGACGGTCGCCGGCGGCGTGAAGTTGCAGGTCAGATAGGCCACCGGCGTCTGCACGACACCGCCGAGCGTCACGCGGCGGCCTCTGGCGTCGTCCATCCACGCGCCCTGGCCCTTGCCGGCGCGCGCGTACAGGTCGAAATAGAACTGGCCGATCAGCTGCCCGTCGCGCTCGATGCGGTAGAAGCGCACGTCCGGATGCCAGACCGGGGCCGAATCAAGCGAAATCCGTACCGAGAACAGCGACTGCACCACCTTGAACAGGCCTTCGATGACCTTCGGCTCCGGGAAGTATTCCTTCACTTCCTGGGCCGAGAAGGCATAGCGCTGCTCGCGCAGTTTTTCCGATGCATAGGCCACATCCCAGGCCTGCAGGTCGTCGATTCCCAGCGTGTCTTTCGCGAAGGCGCGCAGTTCGGCCAGGTCCCGCTCGGCGAACGGACGGGCGCGGCGCGCCAGGTCTTCGAGGAACGCGATCACGTGTTCCGGGCTCTCGGCCATTTTTGCCACCAGCGACACTTCCGCGAAGTTGCGGAAATCGAGCAGCCTGGCTTCCTCGTTGCGCAGTTGCAGGAGGGTGGCGATGTTGGCCGTGTTGTCCCATTTTTCCCGTTCACTGAAAACGGTGCCCATTTCCGAGGCCTTGGTGGCGCTGGCGCGGTAGATCGTTTCGCGCAGGCTGCGGCTTTCGGCGAACTGCAGCAGCGGGAAGTAGGACGGGAAGTGCAGGGTGAACTGCCAGCCGGCCTTGCCTTCTGCCTCAGCCGCGGCGCGGGCGGCGGCTTTCGCATCGTCCGGCAGGCCGGCGAGTTGCGCTTCGTCCTCGACGACAAGCTTGTAGTCGTTGGTGGCGTCGAGCACGTTTTCCGAGAAGCGCGTGGAGGTGGCCGCGTGCTGTTCCTGGATCGCGGCGAAGCGTTCCTTCTTATCTTCCGGCAGTTCGGCGCCGCCCAGGCGGAAGTCGCGCAAGGCGTTTTCGACGATGCGCTTTCTCGCCGGCGACAGGCGCTCGTAGTCGCTGCCGGCACGGATCGCCTTGTATTTGGCGAACAAGGCTTCGTTCTGGCCCAGCGCGGTCCAGAACTCGGTGATCTTCGGCTGGTTTTCGTTGTAGACGGCGCGCAGTTCCGGCGTGTCGGCCACGTGGTTCAGGTGGTTGACGATGCCCCAGGCACGGCCCAGGCGTTCGGTCGCTTCCTCGAGCGGCACCACGAAATTCTCCCAGCTCACCTGGTCGCTTGGCGCTTCGAGCCGGGCGACGACCGCGGCCGCCTCCTGGATCAGCCCCTCGATGGCGGGCGTGACGTGTTCCGGGCGGAAGGCATCGAAGCGCGGCAGGCCGGAAAAATCGAGGAGAGGATTAGTGCTATTGGTCATGGCGATTCCTTATGGGTTCAAGCGGTGCCCGGCACGGGAGCCATCCCCGCGGCGTGGCCAAGGCTTTCCTGGTTCTTTCCGAGCACGCGGTCAGCGGACTCGACGGTATTCATCAGCAGCATCGTGATCGTCATCGGACCGACCCCGCCCGGCACCGGCGTGATGTGCGAGGCCACCTCGCGCACACTGGCGAAGTCGACGTCGCCGCAGAGCTTGCCGGCCTCGTCGCGGTTCATGCCGACGTCGATCACGATCGCGCCCGGTTTCACCATGTCGGCGGTGACCATGTTGCGGCGGCCGACGGCGGCGATGACGACATCGGCCTGGCGCGTGAACAGGCCCAGGTCCGGGGTCGCGCTATGGCATATGGTCACGGTGGCGTTGGCTTGCAAGAGCAGCAGCGCCATCGGTTTGCCGACCGTGTTCGAGCGGCCGATGACGACGGCGTGCTTGCCGCGCAAATCGACACCGGTCGATTCGATCAGTTTCATGCAGCCGTAGGGCGTGCATGGCCGGAAACCGGGCAGGTTGGCGAGAAGTTCGCCGGCCGACAGCACCGAATAGCCGTCGACGTCCTTGCTGGTGGCGATCGCCTCGATGACCTTGCCCGGATTGATGTGGCGCGGCAGCGGCATCTGGACCAGGATGCCGTGGATGGCCGGGTCGGCGTTCAGGGCGTCGATGCGGGCGAGCAGGGCCGATTCGGTAAGGTCGGCATCGTATTGTTCCAGCACCGAATGAAATCCGACCTCGGCGCAGGCCTTGACCTTGTTGCGCACATACACGTGGCTGGCCGGGTCTTCGCCGACCAGGATCACGGCCAGTCCCGGCTGCTGGCCGGCGGCGGAAAGCTTGGCGGCGCGGACGGCGATGTCGGCGCGCAGTTGCTGGGAAAGTTGTACTCCGTCGATCAGTTGGGCTGGCATGGTGGGGTTCGTCACTGGACAAAAACGAAATTATACGGCGCGCACGGGTATCGCGCGCCGCGCTCCGTGGTTCGTTGTCATATTCACAGGTGAGGTGGTGGACGAGCATTTGGCTATGCACGGCACATAGCCTATTTCACATTATGAAATGATATATCGTAATTTGAAAATGCGCGATCTCACTGGTAGAATCTACAGTCATTTTCAGCTTAGTTGTTCAAAACAATCCGCCACCGGCGATCTGGAGATCGGGTGGGGCACCATACAATAGGAGACGCATCAATGTCAGCTCAACTCGATCAGTTGACGGCCCAGGCCGCCAACGACCCGGACACGCTCGAAACCCAGGAATGGCTCGACGCGCTGGAAGCGGTCATCGAAAACGAAGGTACCGACCGCGCGCACTACCTGATGGAGCGCCTGGTCGACCTGGCGCGCCGCCGTGGCGCCCATATCCCGTTCTCCAGCAACACCGCCTACGTCAACACGATTCCGGCCCACCTGAACGTGAACAGCCCCGGCAACCTCGAATATGAAGAGCGCCTGCGCTCGTGGATGCGCTGGAACGCGATGGCGATGGTGGTCAAGGCCAACCGCGCCGACGGCGACCTGGGCGGCCACATCTCCTCCTTTGCCTCGCTCGCCAACATGCTCGGCATCGGCTTCAACCACTTCTGGCATGCCCCGACCGAGACCCACGGCGGCGACCTGCTCTACATCCAGGGCCACAGCTCGCCCGGCATCTACGCGCGCGCCTTCCTCGAAGGGCGCATCACCGAAGAGCAGCTGCTGAACTTCCGCCGCGAAGTCGACGGCAAGGGCCTGTCCTCGTATCCGCACCCGAAACTGATGCCGGACTTCTGGCAGTTCCCGACCGTCTCGATGGGCCTGGGCCCGCTGATGGCGATCTACCAGGCGCGCTTCCTGAAATACCTGCACGCGCGCGGCATCGCCGATACGGCGAACCGCAAGGTCTGGGTCTTCTGCGGCGACGGCGAGATGGACGAGCCGGAATCGATGGGCGCGATCGGCATGGCCTCGCGCGAGCAGCTCGACAACCTGGTCATGGTCGTCAACTGCAACCTGCAGCGCCTGGACGGCCCGGTGCGCGGCAACGGCAAGATCATCCAGGAACTCGAAGCGGACTTCCGCGGCGCCGGCTGGAACGTCGTCAAGGTCATCTGGGGCTCGCAGTGGGACGCCCTGCTGTCGAAGGACAAGGACGGCATCCTGCAGCGGGTGATGATGGAAACCATCGACGGCGAATACCAGAACTACAAGGCCAAGGACGGCGCCTTCGTGCGCAAGCATTTCTTCGGCAAGCATCCTGAATTGCTGAAGATGGTCGCCAACATGAGCGACGACGACATCTGGCGCCTGACCCGCGGCGGCCACGACCCGCACAAGATCTACGCGGCGTTCAAGAACGCGCAAGAGAACAAGGGCTCGCCGACCGTGCTGCTGGTGAAAACCGTCAAGGGCTTCGGCATGGGCAAGTCGGGCGAGGCGCGCAACACCGCGCACCAGACCAAGAAGCTGGACGATGAAGCGATCCGCGAAATGCGCGACCGCTTCAACATCCCGATTCCCGACGACAAGCTGGCCGAGATCCCCTTCTTCAAGCCGTCCGACGATTCGCCGGAAATGAAATACCTGCACGAGCGCCGCCAGGCCCTCGGCGGCTACCTGCCCCAGCGCCGCCAGCAGGCCGACGAGCAGCTGGTCGTGCCGCCGCTGTCGTCCTTCAAGGCCGTGCTCGAGCCGACCGCGGCGGGCCGCGAAATCTCGACCACGCAGAGCTATGTGCGCGTCATCACCAGCCTCCTGAAAGACCCGAGCCTGGGCCAGCGCATCGTGCCGATCCTGGTCGACGAATCGCGTACCTTCGGCATGGAAGGCCTGTTCCGCCAGATCGGCATTTTCAACCAGCAGGGCCAGTTGTACGAGCCGGTCGACAAGGACCAGGTCATGTACTACCGCGAAGACAAGGCCGGCCAGATCCTGCAGGAGGGTATCAACGAAGCGGGCGGCATGAGTTCGTGGATCGCCGCGGCGACCTCGTACTCGTCGAACAACCGCACGATGATCCCGTTCTACACCTTCTATTCGATGTTCGGCATGCAGCGCGTCGGCGACCTGGTCTGGCTGGCCGGCGACATCCGTGCGCGCGGCTTCCTGATGGGCGGCACCGCGGGACGCACGACCCTGAACGGCGAAGGCCTGCAGCACGAGGACGGCCACAGCCACATCATCGCGGCCACGGTCCCGAACTGCCTGCCTTACGATCCGACCTTCGGCCATGAAGTGGCGGTGATCATCCAGGACGGCCTGCGCCGCATGGTGACGGAACAGGAAGACGTGTTCTATTACATCACCATCATGAACGAGAACTATGAGCAGCCGGGCCTCAAAGCAGGCCAGGAAGAGGGCATCCTGAAGGGCATGTACCTGTTCCAGGCCGGCCAGGAAGCCGAGCACCGCGTCCAGCTGATCGGTTGCGGCACCATCCTGCGCGAGTCGATCTTTGCCGCCGAGCTGCTGAAGAACGACTGGGGCATCGCGGCCGACATCTGGTCCGCCCCGTCGCTGACGCTGCTGGCACGCGACGGCCAGGATTGCGAGCGCTGGAACATGGTCAACCCGACCGCCCCGCAGCGCACGCCGTATGTCACGTCCCTGCTGCAGGTGACCGACGGCCCGATCATCGCGACCACCGACTACATGCGCGCTTTTGCCGAGCAGATCCGGGCCTATGTGCCGAAAAACCGCAGCTATAAAGTGCTCGGCACCGACGGTTTCGGCCGCTCCGATTCGCGCACCAAGCTGCGCGAGTTCTTCGAGGTGAACCGCTACTACGTCACCATCGCCGCCCTGCGCGCGCTGGCCGACGAAGGCAAGATCGACATGTCGATCGTGACGCAAGCAATCGAGAAGTACGGCATCGACGCCAACAAGCCGAATCCTGTGACCCAGTAAATGTAAGTGGTGTTTTCGCCATTCCGCCCCCGTGGGGGAGGAATGGCAACCATACAAAAAATAACGGAGCTAACACTATGAGCATTGTGGAAGTCAAAGTCCCGGATATCGGCGACTTCAAGGAAGTCGAAGTCATCGAATTGATGGTCAAGCCGGGCGACACGATCAAGGTCGACCAGTCGCTCGTGACCGTCGAGTCGGACAAGGCAAGCATGGAAATCCCATCGAGCCACGCCGGCGTCGTCAAGGAAATCAAGATAAAGGTCGGCGACAAGGTGGCCGAAGGGTCGCTGGTGCTGACGCTCGAGGAAAGCGCCGGCGCTGCGCCTGCGCCGGCTGCCCAAGCTGCACCGGCACCTGCTGCCGCTCCGGCTGCCGCGCCTGCTGCCGCTGCGGCGCCCGCACCTGCTCCTGCGCCTGCCGCCGCGCCGGCGCCGGCCGCCGCCCCAGCCGCCGAGGCTGCACCTGCCAACGGTTCCAAATCCCACGCCTCGCCATCGATCCGCAAGTTCGCGCGCGAACTCGGCGTCGACCTGGCACGCGTCCCGGGCAGCGGTCCGAAGAACCGCATCACCCAGCTCGACGTGCAGAACTTCGTCAAGGGCGTGATGGCCGCGGGTCCCACCTCGGCTGCGGCCCCGGCGAAAGCGGGCGGCTCCGGCGTCGGCCTCGACCTGCTGCCATGGCCGTCGCTCGACTTCTCGAAGTTCGGCCCGACCGAACTGCTGCCGCTGTCGCGCATCAAGAAGATCAGCGGCCCGAACCTGCACCGCAACTGGGTCATGATCCCGCACGTGACGACCTTCGACGAAGCCGACGTCACCGACCTGGAGCAGTTCCGCGTCGATTCGAACGCTGCGCTGGCCAAGCAGAAGTCGACCGTCAAGCTGACCATGCTCGCTTTTGTTATCAAGGCCAGCGTCGCCGCACTCAAGAAATTCCCGCAATTTAACGCCTCGCTCGACGAGACCGGCGCCAACCTGATCCTGAAGCAGTACTACAACATCGGTTTTGCGGCCGACACCCCGAACGGCCTGGTGGTCCCGGTGGTGAAGGATGCGGACAAGAAGACGGTGTCGCAGATCGCGACCGAGATGGGCGAGCTGTCCGCCCAGGCGCGCGACGGCAAATTGAGCCCGGCGAACATGCAGGGCGCGACCTTCACCATTTCTTCGCTCGGCGGCATCGGCGGCACGGCATTCACGCCGATCATCAATGCACCGGAACTGGCGATCCTCGGCCTGTCGAAGTCGGCCATGAAGCCGGTGTGGGACGGCGCTGCCTTTCAGCCGCGCCTGATGCTGCCGCTGTCGCTGTCCTACGACCACCGCGTGATCGATGGCGCCGGCGCCGCACGCTTCGCCGCCTACCTGGCCGAAGTGCTGGCCGACCTGCGCAAGACCCTTCTGTAAGGAGCGCCGAATGAGCACTGTTGAAGTAAAAGTCCCGAATATCGGCGATTTCAAGGACGTCGAGATCATCGAACTGATGGTCAAGCCCGGCGACACGATCAAGGTCGACCAGTCGCTGGTCACGGTGGAATCGGACAAGGCCTCGATGGAAATTCCGTCGACCCACGCCGGCGTGGTCAAGGAGCTGAAGGTCAATGTCGGCGACAAGGTGAACGAAGGTTCGCTGCTGCTGATGATCGAGGAGGCGGGCGAGGGCGCGTCCGCCGCGCCGGCTGCCGCTGCTGCGCCTTCTGCCGCCCCGGCGGCGCAGATCGGCGCCCAGGCCGTGGCGCCGACCGCCGCCGCTGGCGGAGTGCCGCCCAGCCCCACCGATTCCTACGCACCCGCGCACCCGGCCAACGCCGTCGCCCCCGGCGCGGTGCCGGCGCCGAACGCGGCCAGCTACAGCGGCCAGGTCGACATCGAATGCGAGATGATGGTGCTGGGCGCCGGTCCCGGCGGTTATTCGGCCGCCTTCCGTTCGGCCGACCTCGGCATGAACACGGTGCTGGTCGAAAAATACGCGACCCTGGGCGGTGTCTGCCTGAACGTCGGCTGCATCCCGTCGAAGGCGCTGCTGCACGTGGCGCACATCATGGACGAGACCGCGCACATGGGCGACCTGGGCGTGAGTTTCGCCAGGCCCGATGTCGACATCGACAAGCTGCGTGCCTACAAGGACGGCGTCATCAAGAAGATGACCGGCGGCCTGGCCGGCATGTCCAAGGCGCGCAAGGTGAACGTGGTGACCGGCGTGGGCCAGTTCTTGAGCCCGAACCACATCGAAGTGCTTGGTGCCGACGGCGCGAAAAAAGTGGTGAAGTTCGCGAAGGCGATCATCGCCGCCGGCTCGTCGGTGGTGAAACTGCCCTTCGTGCCGGAAGACCCGCGCATCGTCGATTCGACCGGCGCGCTGGAACTGCGCCAGGTGCCGAAGAAAATGCTGGTCATCGGCGGCGGCATCATCGGCCTCGAAATGGCCACCGTCTACTCGACCCTGGGCGCACGCATCGACGTCGTCGAAATGATGGACGGCCTGATGCAGGGCGCAGACCGCGACGCGGTCAAGGTCTGGCAGAAGTACAACGAGAAGCGCTTCGACAAGATCATGTTGAAGACCAAGACCGTCGGCGTGGAAGCGCTGGCCGAGGGCATCAAGGTCAGCTTCGAGTCGGCCGAAGCCGGCGTTGCGGCACCCGAGCCGCAGCTCTACGACATGGTGCTCGTCGCCGTGGGCCGCAGCCCGAACGGCAAGAAGATCGCCGCCGATAAAGCAGGCGTGGCCGTGACGGACCGCGGCTTCATCGGCGTCGACAAGCAGATGCGCACCAACGTGCCGCATATCTTCGCCATCGGCGACCTTGTGGGCCAGCCGATGCTGGCCCACAAGGCGGTGCACGAAGCGCACGTGGCGGCGGAAGCGGCGCATGGCGAAAAAGTGTATTTCGACGCGAAAGTCATTCCGTCGGTGGCGTATACCGATCCGGAAGTGGCATGGGCCGGCCTGACCGAAGAGGAAGCGAAACAGCAGGGCATCCAGATCGAGAAGGGCCACTTCCCGTGGGCCGCCTCGGGCCGCGCCGTGGCCAATGGCCGCGACGAAGGTTTCACCAAGCTGCTGTTCGAGGTCGAGACCGGCCGCATCATCGGCGGCGCGATCGTCGGCACGAATGCCGGCGACATGATCGGCGAAATCGCGCTGGCGATCGAGATGGGCGCCGATGGCGTCGACATCGGCAAGACGATCCACCCGCACCCGACCCTGGGCGAGTCGATCGGCATGGCGGCGGAAGTCTACAAGGGCGTCTGCACCGACCTGCCGCCGCCGCGCAAGCGCTGAGCTTCACGGACATTGCAATAACGAAACGGGACCGCGAGGTTCCGTTTTTTTGTCGTCCGTGTTTTCGTAGGGTGGGCGGGGGATTTTAGTCCTGGGGACTAAAATCCCGCTCACGCGTTCAAATCACGTACGATCCGCTCGCTCGTCTGATCTTGCACCGGTTGAACGCGTGAGGTAAGTCAGGCCGGGGGCCTGACTTACGAGCCGCCCACCCTACGTCGACGATCACCCGACATATTCCCATTGCACCCTGCCGCACGCTTGCTATGATGAAGAGGCGACCCGGCGGGCTCACAACCGCGCCAACGCATCGTTGCGTGTTACTGGAAACTGCACAGAAACTGCGAGGAGACTGACATGGAAGAGCACGGCACTGAATATGTCGGGACGGTATTCGTCCTGCCCCAATCGCGCGCCTTCGAGCTGATCACCACGGTTCAGGGTGTGCCGGTCACCTTGCACGGCACCGTCGCCCAGCACCTGGCGGAGCAGTTTGCCGGCCACACGGCGGATGCGACGGTCGACGTGCGCCAGCTGGCCATGCAGCCGCGCCGGGTCGAGGTACTGACGCGTGACATCCACGAGCGTCACCGTGCGCCGCGCAAGGTGCATTTCCTGATGCGCGTGCTCGACGGCGGCGACCAGACCCAGCGCCACGACGCCTCGGCGACCGCCTAGCGCTCCAGGCCCGCTCAGCGCAGGCGCACCTCGGTCACGGTGGGGGCGTCGCCGACTTCGATGACGGCGTCTTCGAAGCGCGGCGGCCCGAACTTGTTGCGCGCGTCGCGGCTGAAGCCATACGGCTCCTTCGGCAGGCCGATCAAATTGCGGTCGAGTTCACCGTTATTGTTTTCGTCCTGGTAGGCCAGCACGGCCCAGGTGCCTGGAGGGACGTCCTTCACGATCACGGTCGTCGAACCCGCCTGGGCCGGCACCGAGGCGCTGTAGACACACTGTTTCAGGAAGCGTTCCTTGTCGCACACGGCGGCGCTGACCTTTCCTTTGGCGTTGGTTACGCCCGACACGCGGACCTCGACCGTGGCGGCCGAGGCAACCGAGGCCGCTGTCATGCCCAGCAGCACGGCGCCAGACAAGATGATGCGCAATAGCTGATTCATTGGATTTCCTTGTGAAGTTTGCCAGTACAAAGGCGCGTCAATCGCCGTGTGGGCGATGCTGCGCCAACCGCATGCACCACGCGGTGTCGGGCAAGGACGGCGCGGTGTCCTTCGGCTTCCTGTACGCGCCGCCGGTCGTCACCCTCAAAAAGCAGTTGCAGGCGTTGCATGGCGGTGCGCCTCGAAAGCCGCACCTGGACGCTGCCACAGATGCGCAGGACGCGGCGGCATCGTCCCGACACGCGAACCGAGCGCGCTAAGACCGCCCCTGGCGAGCAGCCACAGCTTGGTCGCCTTCGAGGTGCCGACCCGCTCGTCCCAGGCCCGCGGCCCGCGCGCTTTCACTTCGATCCCGATCTGGCGGTAGACGTTGCGCGCGGTGGCGATCGCCCAGCTCGAGCGCAGCGGCAGGGCCTTGACGCCGTCGGCGGCCGAGTCGTAATACGGTTCGGCATGGTCCACCAGGCGCGCCGCCACCTTGGCCAGCGCCACCCGGTGGCGCGGCAAGGCCAGTTCGGCGGGCGGGATGCCGGCTTCGCGCAGCCATTCGCCCGGCAGGTAGCAGCGGCCGTTGCGGGCGTCGTCGACGATGTCGCGCGCGATGTTGGTCAGCTGGAAGGCCAGGCCGAGGTCGCAGGCGCGGTCGAGTACGGCCGGGTCTTTCGCCCCCATGATCTCGGCCATCATCAGGCCGACGACGCCGGCCACGTGGTAGCAGTAGCGCAGCGTGTCCTCGATGGTTTCGTAGCGCGCGCCCTCGACGTCCATCGCAAAGCCGGCCAGGTGATCGAAAGCGAAGCGCGGGGCGATGGCATGGCGCAGCGCCACTTCCTGGAAGGCGGCGAAGGCGGGGTCGCTCATGGCGTCGCCGGCATAGGCGCGCGCGGTCTGCTCGCGCAGGAGGGCGAGCTCGCGCGCGGGGTCGACAGGGCTGGCGACCGGGCCGGCGACTGGACTGGACCCGAGCTCCTGGCCGTCGACGACATCGTCGCAATGGCGGCACCAGGCGTAGAGCATCAGCACGCTGCGGCGCGTGGCCGGATCGAACAGCTTTGCGGCGGCATTGAAGCTTTTCGAGCCGACCTTGATCGTTTCGGTCGCGTGCTGGAGCAGCGCTTCGTTCATGCGGCGGCCTCCTCGATCATCAGGCCGGCCGTCGCCTTGGCCGAGCCGATCACCCCGGGTACGCCCGCGCCCGGATGGGTGCCAGCGCCGACCAGGTAGAGGTTCGATAGCTCCTTGTCGCGGTTGTGCGGACGGAACCAGGCGCTTTGGGTAAGGATCGGTTCCAGCGAAAAGGCCGACCCGACGTGGGCGTTGAGCTGGTCGCGGAAATCGAAGGGCGTGAAGATGCGGCTGGTGACGAGCTGGCTGCGCAGGCCCGGCATGTAGCGTTCTTCCAGGTAGTCGAAAATGCGGTCGCGGTAGCGCGGCCCTTCGACGTCCCAGTCGATGTCGGTGTTGCCCAGGTGCGGCACGGGCGCCAGCACGTAGTGGCTGCCGCAGCCGGGCGGCGCCAGCGAAGGGTCGGTGACGCAGGGCGCGTGCAGGTAGAGCGAGAAATCGTCGGCCAGCGCGCCGCCCTTGAAAATCTCGTCGATCAGGCCGCGGTAGCGCGGACCGAAGCAGACCGTATGGTGCTGCAGCTGCGCATGGTGGTGGTTCAGGCCGAAATAGATCACGAACAGCGAATTCGAGAAGCGCTTCTTGCCCAGGCTGGCCGCTTCGCTCACGCCGCGCGGGTGCTGCCCGAGCAGCGAGCCGTAGGTATGGACCACGTCGGCATTCGAGGCCACCGAGTCGGCCAGGAACAGGCGGCCGTCTTCCAGGCGCACGCCCGAGACGCGGTTGCCCGTGGTTTCGATTTTCGCCACCGGCGCGTTCAGTTCGATGCGTCCGCCAATGTCCTCGAACAGGCGCACCAGGCCCTTGACCAGCGCACCAGTGCCGCCGCGCGGAAACCAGACACCCCACTTGCGCTCGAGCGCGTGGATCAGCGTGTAGATCGAGGAGGTGGCGAAGGGATTGCCGCCGACCAGCAGCGAGTGGAACGAGAAGGCCATGCGCAGCTTCTCGTCCTGCACGAAGCGCGAGACCATGCTGTAGACGCTGCGCCAGGCCTGCAGTCGCGCCAGCTGCGGACCGGCCGCGATCATGTCGCGGAAGGACAGGAAGGGAATCGCGCCGAGCTTGATATAGCCTTCGTCGAACACTTCCTTCGAGTAGGCGAGGAAGCGCTGGTAGCCGGCCACATCAAGCGGATTGCGCGCGTGGATCTGACGGTCCAGGGCTTCCTGGTCGTTGGCATAATCGAAAAAGCTGCCGTCTTCCCAGCACAGGCGGTAGAAGGGCGCCACCGGCAGCATTTCCACGTAATCTTCGATGCGCTTGCCGGCGACGGTAAACAGCTCTTCGATGCAGGACGGATCGGTGATGACGGTCGGGCCGGCATCGAACACGAAGCCCTGGTCCTCATACACATAGGCGCGCCCGCCCGGCTTGTCGCGTTTTTCCAGCAGCGTCGTCTGGATGCCGCTGGCCTGCAGGCGGATGGCCAGGGCCAGCCCGCCGAAACCGGCGCCGACGACCACTGCTTTTTTCGATGCATTCATTCGGAATTCCTGATCTGGTTCGGGTGGATTTTGCATGCCGCCGCCATGGCCTGGCGCACGGGTACGGGCGGCTTGCCGGACAGGACGCGCGCCTTGTCGCGCAGGCGCAGACGCCCCGCGTAGAAGCGCGCGATCAGCGGCGCCGGCAGGCGGTAGAAGCGCTGCATCACGGCCCAGCGTTTGTTCGGACTGCCGGCCAGGAACAGCATGCGGTTGAGCAGGCGGAAAAAGCGCTGGGCGCGCCACGCCTGGCGCGCCTCGTCGTGGATGGCGGCGAACAGGCTGGGCGCGCGCAGGTCGGGCAGGTTGGCTACACGCTCGGCCAGGCGCACCGCGTGCGGCAGCGAATAACCGGTGGTGTGATGGAACAGTCCGGCGCGCAGGCCGGAGCAGGGCTGGCCGTGCAAGTCCGCCCAGAAGCCGTCGATATCGCCCGCCAGTACGATCGGCAGCGAGCCGTGTTCTTCGCGGATGACCGTGTCGATATGCCAGCCGCGCGCCGCCGCGTAGGCCGCGATGTTGGCGCGCAGGCGCTCCGGCTCCCACTGCTTGCCGTCGACATAATGGGTGTCTTCGATCAGCAGGCGGTTCGGGCCGAAAGGCAGCAGGTACACAAAGCGGTAACCGTCCTGCTGCTCGACGCTGGCGTCCATGATGACGGGTGCGGACAAGCCGTGCGGCGAGGCCAGCTGCACTTCCTGGCCAAGGAAGGTCTGGTAGCCCAGGGCCAGGCGCGTGCTGGCACGGATGCCGCGGCCATCGATGACGGCGCCGGCATGCAGGGTTCGGCCATCGGCCAGGGTGACCCAGGTCGGGCCGAGCGCGCTCACCTGCACGCTTGTCCTCAGCGATGTCCCCAGGGCCGCTTCGATCACGCGCGCGAAATCGCCGGAGGCAATGCTGGCATAGCCGCCTTCGAGGGTGCGTGCATGGCCGGGAAAGCGCACGTCGTAGCGCGGCCAGCGGGCATGCACGAGCGGGGCCAGCCAGGCGCGCTGGGCGGCGTCCAGGTCGCTGTCGTGGAAGGACCAGGTATGGTTGCCGCCGATCCGGGCGCCGCTTTCCAGCAGCAGGATGTTCAGGTCCGGGCGCTGGCTGCGCAGGCGCCACGCGATCAGGCTGTTGGCCAGGCCGCCGCCGACCAGGATCAGGTCGTGGTCTTGCTCATGCATGGCTGACGACGTCCCCGGCCGGCAGCCCCAGGCCCAGTGCTTGCTCGACGATGTCGGCGGCCCGTTCGGCGCCGCCGGCGCCGCGCACGCTGTGCGCCAGCTGCGCGCTGTGGCGGGCGAAGCCGGGTTCGTCGAGCAGGCGGCCGAGCTGCTTGCCGATCGTGGCGCTGCCGGCGAAACGCGCCGACGCCTTCAGGCCGATGCCGGCCTGGCACACGCGCGCCGCCACGCCGGGCTGGTCGAAGGCGATCGGCAGCGCCAGGATCGGCGTGTGCGTGGCGATCGCATCCATCACCGTGTTCAGGCCGGCGTGCGAGACGACGGCGTCGGCGCGCGCCAGCACCGCCTCCTGCGGCGCGAACGCGCAGACCCAGGTGGCGCCGGCACGCTGCAAGGCCAGCGCCTGGCGCTCGTCCAGGGCGCCGCAGTGGGCAATCAGCAACTGCAGATCGCGCGCGCGGCAAGCCTTGGCGATGCGCTTGAACAGGCCGAAGCGCTGGCCTTGCAGCGTACCGAGCGAGGCAAAGACAAACGGGCGTCCGGGGTCGATGTCGGGGATGGCCTCGATCCGCGCCGGCGCTGTCGCGTTTGCCGAGCGCAGCGGGCCGACATGGTGGAAGTGCGCGGGCAGGTCCTTGCGCGGAAACTCGAAGCCGGCGACGGTCTGGCTGATCTGCGCCAGCGGCGACAAGCATTCGTGCAGCGCGCCGCGCGCCGGCAGCTTCAAGCGGCGCGCTTCAATCGCGATCGCCTCGCTGTGCGGCCCCATCATCCAGTCGTAGACGCGGGTGCTGCCTTCGACGATCTGGAGCGCGCGTTCGCTCTCGCTCCAGTCGAAGGGCATCACCGGCAGCGGTATGCCGGGCTCGCGGTTGACCGGTAGCGCGCACGCCACCGACACGAAGGGCAGCTTCATGCTTTCGGCCACCAGGCCGCCGGCCGCTTCCATCTGGTCGACGATCAGGGCATCGATGTTCAAGGCCTCGAGCGCGGCCGGCAGTTCGCGGCACAGCATGGTGGTGGTGCGCGCCATGTCGGTAATCACGCGGCGCAGCCCGAGCGGACTGCCGGGATTGGCGGCGCGCGCGAGCGAGGCGGCGAGCGAGCCGGCCGGATGGCTGGCGGCGCCCAGCGCATGGAAACCCAGGCGGGCATCACGCACATAGGTGGCGGCGTCCGCCTGCTGGAAGAAGGTCACGCGGTGCCCGCGTGCGACGAGCGCCAGCGCGAGCGCGGACATGGCGCTGAAATGGCTGTAGAAGGCGGGAGCCACCACGCCGAAATGGGACATGCGGGCTCCTTGTCTAGCTGGCAGCGCTCAATGGCGCACCCGCATCTGCCCCTGAGCCTGCCCCTGGACCTGGACCTGGGCGGCGAAGCGCGGGCCCGGGCCGCACGCGAACAGGGTGTCGACGAAGCGGCGCGTGTGCTGCCCGCCACCATGCTTGCTGCCGATCGCGTCGGTGAGGAAGCGGTCGGCGTCGTCGAGGTGGCCGGCCAGGCGCTGGCGTGCTTCCTCGCGGCCGAGGGCGTTGATGATGGTGGCCTTGCCGATATCCTTGCCGGTGTCCTTGCCGGTGACGGCGCTGTCGTTGCCGGGGCCATCCTGGAAGTCGTCGCGGATCTGGAAGGCATGGCCGGCAGCCAGCGCGAAGGCGCGCAGCGACTGGGCGACGCAATCGTCCGATTGGGCGACGATGGCGGCCATGTCGACCGATACGCCGAGCAGGACCCCGGTCTTGAGTTCGTTGGTGGTGGCGATTTCCTCGGCGCTGCGATGGCCGCCGCTGCGCAGGTCCTCGAACTGGCCGCGCACCAGCCCCTGGGCGCCGACGGTCTCCGCCAGCTTCGCGACCAGGCGCGCGCGCACCAGCGGCGGGATGTCGGGGGCGGTGGCCAGGATGCCGAAGGCGCGGCTGAGCAGGGCGACCGAGGCCAGGATGGCGACGTCCTCGCCGAACTGGACGTGAATGGTCGGCTGGCCGCGGCGCAGCATGGCGTTGTCCATGCAGGGCATGTCGTCCAGGATGAGCGAGGCGGCATGCACCATCTCGACGGCGCAGGCGATGTCGACCAGGGCAGGGGAGCGGCAGCCGAGGTCGCGCGCCACCAGCATCAGCAGGAGCGGACGCATGCGCTTGCCGGCGCCCAGGGTGCCGGCGCGCATGGCGCGCGCCAGCAGGTCGGCCTTGTCGCCGCTCTCTGCCAGCAGCTGGGCGATGCGCTCTTCGAATTCGTGGCGGATGGTGTCGAACTCCGCCTGCCAGGGATCGCCGCGCTTGTCCGTATCGAGTCCGCTGAACGGTCGTGTCGTGGTAGTCATGCGCCGATCCTTTTTTGCCGTGATGATAATAAAAATTGATGATTTCACTACGGATGATACCGGAATCCCCAAGGGGTAAGCACTGATAATTTCAACAGTGTGTCCATTGTTTGTATCAGGACTGCGGCAATTTCGTCAATTATTTCCCCCATTGAACAGGGTCAATTTCGGGACATGGCATGAAAAATGCCGCGAGGCGCGAGCCGGGCGGCATTTGTATTACAAGCAAGGATATTGCTTCGCAGGAAAGCGGTCAACTATAGCTGGTCCAGCTCTGTGGAATCTCGATGTGGCCCGAGCGGGCAGCGTCGGCATAGGCGCGCATTTCGGCAAGGACGGCTTCAAGCTGTTCGTTACCCGGATTCTGGAGAAAACCTTTCATGCGTTCGTGCAGAGACGCTTGCTGGTCGCGCCACTCGTAACGTGAACTTTTGCTCATATGCCCCCCTTGCAGCTTGCTGCCGAGATGTTCTTGTTGATAGCCATGACACCCTCCTTCTTATCAGGCTATCAGTGTTGCATATACGTTTGCACCAGATCGGTGCGATGACGCACATTCTCTTCAGGGGCTGGGTCAGCGCAGCACGGCGCGGTAGAACATGTCCAGGCGTTCGGCCAGCAGGCGATGGGCCTCGGCAGGCGCCGGCTGCAGCTGCGGAAATACCAGGCGTCCGATGGGGTCGCCGGAAATCCAGCTCGTGAGGAAAACAGGCAATTGTTCGAAGGGCAGATCGGTGCGCAATTGCGCGCGCACATCGGGCCGCGCGAAAAAGCGTTCGAGCATGTCGCGCGTCAGGCGCGGGCCGGCGCCATGGAAGGTGTCGGCCAGTTCCGGATTGCCGGGCGCCTCGGCGATCACCACGCGCTGCATCGCGATCAATTGTTCGTTGCAAAGGAGGTCGAAGAACTGGCGCGCGAAATCGTCGACCACCTCGCGCAAGGGGCGCAGGTCGTGTTCCATGTCGCGCATCTGGAAGAACTGGTCGCGGCGCGACAGCAGCACCGCGTCGAGCAGGCCCGCCTTGCCGCCGAACTTCACGTAAATGGTGCGCACCGCCACCCGCGCCGCACGCGCGATCGCTTCCAGGCTGGTGCGCGTATAGCCGTTCTCCAGGAACAGGCGCGCGGCCGCGTCGATCAGGTCCTGGGTGCGCGCTTCGACCTCGCTCGCCCTGGGGCGTCCGACGCCGCGCACCGGCGCGGCTTTCGCGGACGGCTTGGTGGCGCCCCTGGTGATCTTGTTGCTCGTGACATTGCTCATGCCCTCACTGTAAAACAGCTCCAAATGAAATGCAATCGTTTCATTTCTTGACGAACGCGTGAGCTTGTCGAATAATGGCGGACTGAATCTTTCCTGGAGTTGCAACATGTCCCAGACGCAGGCGCCAATCGAGCACAAGCCGCCCGGCACCCTTCCTCCCCCAGCAGCGGCTGCGGCCGGCAAGACGCCGCCCAACAAGCGCGTGCTGGCCGTGGTCGGGCTGATCGCCCTGGCGGCTCTCCTTGCCGGCGGGCGCATGTGGTACCGCGGGCAGCACTTCGTCGACACCGAAAACGCCTATGTTTCCGGCCACATCCACCCGATTTCGGCGCGCGTCGCCGGCGTCGTCACGCGCGTGCTGGTCGAGGACAACCAGCGCGTCAAGGCCGGCGACGTCATCGCCGAACTCGATCCCGCCGACGGCCAGGTGCGGGTCGAGCAGATCGAGGCGCAGATCGCCAGCGCCCGGCAACAGGTGATCCAGGCCGACGCCCAGGTGGCGCAGGTGCGGGCCCAGGCCGCGGCGGCCAAGGCGCAGATCGGGCAGTCGCAGGCGCTGGCCTTGCGCGCGCGCCAGGACGCCGAGCGTTTCAGCCAGCTGTACACGAAGCAGATGAAGGCCGTCTCGAAGGCCGAGGTCGATGGCGCCAACGCCGCGCGCACGGCGGCCGCCGCCGACGTCGACGCGCGCCGCGACAACGCGGCCGCCGCCGAGGCCCAGATCGCCGCCGCCTCGTCCGCGCGCGACGTCGCCAAGGCCCAGATCGGGGTGCTGCAGGCGCAGTTGAAGGACGCACGGCAGCAGGTCGGCTACAGCCGCATCCTGGCGCCCGTCGATGGCCGCATCGGCCGGCGCAGCGTGGAAGTGGGCGCGCGCGTGCAGCCGGGCCAGCAACTGGTGGCCGTGGTCGAGGACAAGGTCTGGGTCACCGCCAATTTCAAGGAAACCCAGCTCGCCGGTCTGAAGGCCGGCCAGGCGGTCAGCCTCGAGATCGACGCGCTGCCGGGCGAACACCTGGTGGGCCGCGTGCACAGCTTCTCGCCGGCCTCTGGCAACCAGTTCGCACTGCTGCCGGCCGATAACGCGACCGGCAATTTCACCAAGATCGTGCAGCGCGTGCCGGTGAAAATCACCCTGGCGCCGGCCGACGTGCAGCGCCTGGCCGGGCGCCTGGTGCCGGGCATGTCCGTGGAAGCGGAAGTCGACATGCGCCAGGAAGTCGGGCCGCCGGCCCAGGCAGCTCAGCTTGCCCCGCAGCCTGTCCGCTAAGGCACACCCATGACCAGTACCACCAAGGACGCGGCGGGCGTCTTCCCGGGCGCGCCCGCAGCAGGCGCGCGGGTCGACCTGCGCACCTGGATCGCGGTGGCCGCCGGCATGCTCGGCGCCTTCATGGCGGTGCTCGACATCCAGATCACGAATTCCTCGCTGCGCGACATCCTCGGCACGCTGAATGCGACCCAGGAAGAGGGCTCCTGGATCTCCACCGCCTACCTGTGCGCCGAAATCGTCGTCATTCCGATGACGGCGCTGTTCGCGCGTGCCTTCGGCGTGCGCCGCTACATGATCGGCACCACTGCGCTGTTCGTCGCGTTCTCGACCCTGTGCGGGGCCGCCTGGAACCTGGAGAGCATGATCGTGTTCCGCATGCTGCAGGGCTTCACCGGCGGCGCCCTGATTCCGATGGCGATGACGCTCGTGATGACGCGCCTGCCCGCTTCCAAGCGCGCGGTCGGCATGGCCATCTTCGGCCTCACCGCGACCCTGGCGCCGGCCATGGGCCCGACCCTGGGCGGCTACCTGTCCGAGCTCTACGGCTGGCCATCGATCTTCTATATCAACTGGGTGCCGGGCGTGCTGCTGATCGCCGGCATGATGTACGGCCTGGACCGCGAGCCGATGCAGATCCGCTCGCTGATCCACGCCGACTGGCTCGGCATCGGCCTGATGGCCATGGGCCTCGGTTGCCTCACGATCTTCCTCGAAGAGGGCAATTCGAAGGACTGGTTCGATTCGCAGTTCATCATCAACTTCGCGGCGCTGGCGCTGATCGGCATCCTCGGCTGGATCACGGTTGCCTTCACGCGCCAGCAATCCTTCGTCAACCTGCGCTTGTACGGGCAGCGCAACTTCCTGGTCGCCACCGTGCTGTCGGCCGTCACCGGCATGGGCCTGTATGGTTCGTCCTATCTGCTGCCGCTTTACCTGGGCCAGATCGCCGGCTACACGCCGATGCAGATCGGCGAAGTGATCGCCTGGGTCGGCCTGCCGCAGCTGCTGGTGATGCCGTTTGCCGCCGCCTTGTCCTCGAAAGTCGACAACCGCATCCTGTGCAGTTTCGGGCTGCTGCTATTCGGCGGCTCCTGCCTGATGAACGCCTTCATGGACGCCTCCAGCGGTTACGACCAGCTGGCCTTCACCCAGGTGGTGCGCGCCATCGGCCAGCCCTTCGTGATGCTGACGCTGTCGAATTTCGCGATGAACGGGATTGCGCCGAAAGACATGCCGTCGGCCTCGAGCCTGTTCAACATGACGCGCAACCTGGGCGGCTCGATCGGCATCGCCATGCTGGCGACCACGCTCACCAACCGCGAGCATTTCCATTCGGCGCGCCTGGGCGAGTCGGTCTCCAGCTACGCCGCGCCGACCCAGCAGCGCATCGAGCAGATCACCCAGGGACTGGTGGCGTCGGGCGTCGACCCGGCCACGGCCGCGCAGCAGGCGCTGTCGGTGCTGGACCGCGTCGTGCGGCGCGAAGCCTATGTCATGGCCTACAACGACGCCTTCTGGATCGTCGGCCTGATCCTGGTGGGCTGCATCGCCATGGTCTGGCTGGCCGACAAGGTCAAGTCGCCCGGCGGCGCCGGCGGTGGCGGCCATTGAACTCTTTTAAAAAGATGAGAAAAACGATGTTCGATTCCTTTACGAAGCGCGCCGGCGTGGCTGCGGCGCTGGCCATGCTGGCGGGCGGCTGCTCCACCATCGGCCGCGATTTCGTCGCACCAAAACCGATCGAAACGCCGGCCTACCACCATGCGGCCAGGGCGCCGGATACCGCGCCGGATGCCGCGCCGGATACCGCGCCGGATACCGCGCGCCTGCCGGCAAGCTGGTGGACCGTGTTCGACGACGCCACCTTGAGCAGCCTGGAACAGCGCGCGCTGCGCGACAACCCGGGCGCCAGGGCGGCCGGGCAGCGCCTGCTGCAGGCGCAGGCCCAGCTGGGCGTGCTGCGCGCCGGGCAGTCGCCCAACCTGTCGCTGAACGCGGGCGTATCGAATGCGCGCACCTCGGCCGAGACTTCCCAGGCGCTCGCCCTGGGCGGACGCGCGGTCGAGGGCAACAACTTCGCGGTCGGCGCGGCGCTGTCCTATGAACTCGATTTATGGGGCCGCGTGCGGCGCGTGGTCGAAGCGGCCGACGCCCAGGCGCTGGCCGCGCAGGACGACCGCGACGGCGTGCTGTTGCTGCTCTCGAGCCAGGTGGCGCAAGCCTACTGGCAGCTGCGCGGACTGGACCGGGAAAGCGCGATCCTGACCGAGGCGCTGGCCACCCGGCGCGAGGCGCAAGGCCTGGTCGAGGCGCGCTTCGAGGGCGGCCTGTCGAACGAGCTGGACGTATCGCGTGCGCGCATCGAGCGCGCCAATGCCGAAGCCGACCTGCACGACGTGCAGCGCCAGCGCCGCCTGGTCGAGCATGGCTTGGCGCTGCTCGTCGGCGCCACGCCGGGGGCGCCGCTGGTGCCGGCCCTGGCCAAGACGGCGCTGCCGCTGCCGCCGCACATTCCGGTCGGCCTGCCCGCCAGCCTGCTGGCCCAACGCCCGGACCTGGCGGCCAGCGTCGCCAACCTGCGCGCGGCAAATGCGCAGGCGGCGGTGGCCGAAGGCGCCTTTTATCCCGCGCTCACGCTGACCAGCAATTTCGGCTTTGCGTCGGAGTCGCTGCGCGAACTGGCCAGCGGCAGCGCGCGCCAGTTCTCCATCGGACCGCTGGCCCTGTCGCTGCCGGTGTTCGACGGCGGCCGCAATGCCGCCAACCTGGCCCTGTACCGGGCGCGTTACGAGGAAGCGCTGGCGAACCACGAAAACCGCCTGCTCGGCGCGCTGCGCGAAGTCGAAGATGCGCTGTCCGATGCGCAGGGCCGCCAGCAGCAGGGCGAGGTGCAGGCCGAAGCCCAGGCCGCCGCCGCCCGCGCCCTGCTGGTGGCGCGGGCACGCTACGAGCACGGCCTGTCGACCTATCTCGACGTGACCGACGCCCAGCGCAGCGCACTGGCGGCCGACCGCGCCGCGGCCCAGATCCAGACCCAGCGTTTGCTGGCCTCGGTGGCGGTGGCGCGTGCGCTGGGCGGCGGGTGGAAGGAAGCAGCGCCTCTGGCGACGGTGCGTTGATGTTTGTATGACGCGTGGGGCGGGTGAAACGCCGGTCCGCCTCGCCAACCGTATTACAATTCCCCGGTTGCCTTTCAACCAATCCAGGGGACCCATGAAATACTTCTTCGCTCCAATCGTACTGGCGATTGCCGCCAGCATGGTCAATGCGGCCCATGCGGCCGACGCGCCCGCCGCCAAGCCGCAAGCCGCCAGCGTCGCCGAACTGAACGCGATGGCGAAGCGCTTCGCCCCGGTCGAGCTGCGTGCGGATATCGCGGCGCTGTCGAAAGGCGACCGCGCGGCGATCGCGAAACTGATCGAAGCGGCAAAGGTCATCGATACCCTGCAGCTGCGCCAGCGCTGGGCCGGCAACGAAGCGCTGTGGGCGGCCCTGCAGAAGGACAATTCTCCGCTGGGCCGCGCGCGCCAGCAGGCCTTCTGGCTGAACAAGGGACCCTGGTCCATCCTCGACAACAACACGTCGTTCATGCCGCCCGCGTATGCGGGCATCGCCATCCCGGCGCGCAAGCCCGACGGCGCGAATTTTTATCCGGCCAGGGCCAGCAAGGCCGAGCTCGAGACCTGGATGAATGCGCTCCCGGCGACGGAAAAGGAAGCGGCGCAGTGGTATTTCACGGTCATCCGCAGCAGCCCGGACGGCAAGTTCCGCACCGTAAAATATTCGGAGGAATACAAGCCGGAGCTGGAGCAATTAGCCAAGCTGCTGCGCGAAGCCGCCGTCAGCACCGACAACGCGTCGCTGAAAAAATTCCTGAACCTGCGCGCCGACGCTTTCCTGTCGAACGATTACCTGGCCTCGGATTTTGCCTGGATGGACCTCGATTCGCCGGTCGACATCACGATCGGCCCGTACGAGACCTATAACGACGAACTGTTCGGCTACAAGGCCGCCTTCGAGGCCTATGTCAGCGTGCGCGACGCCAAGGAAACCCAGAAGCTGAACTTCTTCGGCAAGCACATGCAGGAGCTGGAAGACAACCTGCCGGTCGACAAGCAGTACCGCAATCCGAAGGTCGGGGCGATGGCGCCGATGGTGGTGGTGAACCAGCTGTATGGCGCCGGCGACGGCAACATGGGCGTGCAGACCGCGGCCTACAACCTGCCGAACGACGAGCGCGTGATCCGCGAGCGCGGCTCGAAGCGCGTCATGCTGAAGAACATCCAGGAAGCGAAGTTCGCCTCGACATTGAAACCGATCACGCAGCTGGTACTGCGCCCGCAAGACCGGAAGGACCTCGATTTCGATTCCTTCTTCACCCACATCCTGGCCCACGAAATCATGCACGGCCTCGGACCTCACAGCACCAGGGTCGGCGGCAAGGAATCGACCCCGCGCCAGGAGCTGAAGGAGGCCTATTCGACCATCGAGGAAGCCAAGGCCGACGTCACCGGCCTGTGGGCGCTGCGCTACATGATGGACAAGGGCCTGCTGAAGGACACGCTGGGGCAGGGGGTGCAAGCCGAGCGCAAGCTGTACAACACCTTCCTGGCTTCGAGCTTCCGCACGCTGCACTTCGGCCTGTCCTCGTCGCATGCGCGCGGCATGGCAATCCAGGTCAACTACCTGCTCGACAAGGGCGCTTTCGTGTCGCATGGCGACGGCACTTTCTCGGTCGATTTCAAGAAGATCAAGCAGGCCGTGATCGACCTCGACCGCGAGTTCCTGACGATCGAGGCGACCGGCAACTATGCGCGCGCCAAGGCGATGATGACGAAATACGTCGTCATCCGGCCCGATGTGCAAAAGGCGCTCGACAAGATGAAAGCGGTGCCGAACGATATCCGTCCAGCCTTCGTGACGGCGGCCAGTCTGAGCGCCGGGAACACGAAATAGCCACTAATAGTCACTCGCTGTCAAATCCGGCAAAGCCCGCCAACATTTTGCCGGAAAAATTGTTGTATTTGATTAACTGGATAAATACCTGAGGGCAATTCTGCTATAGTTTCGGTCTTTCCGCAGGGCAATAACCATCCATATCTGCCCTGTCCGCCGCCGGAGCGATGTTCCGGACATACTTTAGCGAGTCCTCAATGTCTTCTTCAAAATTGACTATCGGCACCCGGCTGGCGCTGGGTTTCGGTGCCTTGCTGGCGCTGATGATGGTGCTGACCGCCCTGGCGGTCAGCCGCGTCGGCCAGATCGACGCCACCCTGAACCACATCAACGACGTTAACAACGTCAAGCAACGCCACGCGATCAATTTCCGCGGAAGCGTGCACGACCGCGCCATCGCCCTGCGCGACGTGGTCTTGTCCGCCGACGCGGCTGCGGCCAAGGTGGCAAACGAGCGCATCGCTTCGCTGGCAGCCAATTATGAATCCGCGGCCGTGGCGCTCGATGCGCTGTTCGCTGCCCGCACCGACATCCTGCCTGAAGAGAAAAACGCACTGGCGGCGATCAAGGCCGACGAGCGCAAGACCATGCCGCTGATCGCCAAAGTCGCCGAGCTGCACCGCGCCGGCGACCTCGAAGGCGCGCGCACGCTGCTCGCTGGCGAAGCCGGCCCGGCCTTCGTCGGCTGGCTGGCCAGCGTCAACGTCCTGATCGACCTCGAGGAAAAATTGAACAAGGATGCGGCGGGCGGAGCGCGGGCGCTGAGCGGCAGCTTCTTTACCTGGATGCTGGTGCTGTGCGCCATCGCCGTGGCGAGCGGGGCGCTCGGCGCCTGGTTCATCAGCCGCGGCCTGCTGCGCCAGCTCGGCGGCCAGCCGGATTATGCAGCCAGCATCGTCGGCAGCATTGCCGCCGGCAACCTGGGCGTGCAGATCGACACCGCGCCCGACGACAACACCAGCCTGCTGTTCGCGATGAAGGGCATGCGCGACAGCCTGGTGGCGATCGTGTCCCAGGTGCGTAACGGCACCCTGACGATCGCGAATGCCTCGACCGAAATCGCGGCCGGCAACCAAGACCTGAGTGGCCGCACCGAGAACCAGGCCGACACGCTGAAAGACACCGCCGCTTCGATGACGGAGCTGACCGATACCGTGCGCCAGAACGCCGACAACGCCCGCCAGGCGAATGCCCTGGCCGAATCGGCCTCGAGCGTGGCGCTGCGCGGCGGCGCCGTCGTGGCCCAGGTGGTCGAGACCATGGCCTCGATCAACGCTTCCTCGAAGCAGGTGGTCGACATCATCGGCGTGATCGACGGGATTGCCTTCCAGACCAACATTCTGGCGCTGAATGCCGCCGTCGAAGCGGCTCGGGCCGGCGAACAGGGCCGCGGCTTTGCGGTCGTTGCCACCGAGGTGCGCAACCTGGCCCAGCGTTCGGCGGCGGCGGCGCGCGAAATCAAGGCGCTGATCGGCAGCTCGGTCGAGCGCGTCGATGCCGGCGCCCGCCTGGTCGACGAGGCCGGCAGCACGATGGACGAGATCGTCAACAGCGTCAAGCGCGTGACCGACATCATGGCCGAAATCAGCTCGGCCAGCGCCGAGCAGAGCGCCGGCATCGAGCAGGTGAATGCCGCCATCGGCCGCATGGACGAGGCGACGCGCCAGAACGCCACCCTGGTCGAGCAGGCCAGCGCCGCTGCCGCCTCGCTGCAGGACGAGGCGGCGACGCTGGCCGACGTGGTCAGCGTTTTCAAGATGCACACGGAAACGAGCGCCCCTGTTGTTTCGAAGCCGCACAGGAAGGCTTTAGCATTGTCGGCTTGAAAACCCACAAAAATATTTCTGATTGGGAAGATATTCTGGGTTCTAGAATTGCTTTAAGGCATTTCACCGAACCCGGAAATCTCCCATGTTCAAATCCCTGTTGTCCTTCTCGCTGCTCGCCAGCAATCTCGCCCAGGCCGCCGAACTGACCGCGCTCGAACAGCGCTGGCTGCAAGCGGCAAGCCCGGTCCTGGCGTATTCCCGCACCCTTCAATTACCCGTGGACGTCATCGTCCAGCCGCAGGCAGGCCCCACCGACGTGCCGCTGGCGATGGGCTTCGAGCGCGGCCGCTGCAAGCTGGTGCTGTCGCTGCGCGGCAATCCGCAAGCCGAGACCTTGCTGGCCAGCGTGCCGGCCGAGCGCCAGGGCGAACTCATCGAAGCGATGGCGGCGCACGAAGTGGCCCATTGCTGGCGCCATGCGCAAGGCGCCTGGAAGGCGCTGCCGGCCGGCTTTGCCGAAGTGGGCGAGGAAAGCGCGAGCGACCCGCGCCTGCTGGCCGCCTCGAAGGCGCTGCGCGAGTCGCGCCGCGAGGAAGCCTACGCCGACCTGGCGGCGCTGGCCTGGACCCGGCATCGCAATCCCGCCGCCTACGGCCGCGTGCATGGCTGGTTGGAGCAGGTACGCAATGCGCAGACCGTGTCGCGCGGTGGCCACGATACCCGGGCCTGGGTGGCGCTGGCGCGCGACGCCGCCAGCATTGCGCAGACCGGGGCGCCGTTCGAAGATGCGGCGCCGCTCTGGCGGCAGGGACTGCTGCAAGATTAGCGGCCCTTATCCGATTCGGCCAGGTTCGCCGGCATTCGTGGTATTTCCTGTAAGGGTACGTTGACGCACAGATGGTGCGTGGGGTGGGGCGTTTAATCATCCGATTACAACAATCACATCAGGGAACTCCACCATGAAATCATTGCTCGCCACCTTGCTGGCCGCCGCGGCCGGCGCCAGTTTCGCCGCCGCTCCCGCCCCGGCCAACGACGCCGCTGCTTACCGCACCCTCAGCCAGAAGGCGGCAGCCGATTACCAGACGGCCAGCGCGAAGTGCGACGCCAGGAAGGGCAATGACAAGGACGTTTGCATGGCCGAGGCCAAAGCCGACCGTGCTCGCAGCGAGTCCGACGGCATCGCCAGGTACAACAATTCGGAACAGAGCCGCGCCAACGCCCGCACCAAGCTCGCCGAAGCCGAGTACGAACTGGCCAGGGAACAGTGCGACGCCAAGAGCGGCGCCGCGAAGGACAGCTGCATGGACAACGCCAAGGCGGTGCGCACCGCCGCGCTGGCAGACGCCAGGGCCGGACGCACGGGCGCCGCGTCCACCGCGCCATCCGCAAGCGCCGGCCTGATCGCCAGCACCGATACCAAGGATCCGGTCAAGGCCGCCGCGGTCGCCAAGTGCGAGAAAGCCGGCGGCGCCGACACCGCCTGCCTGGTCGACAACAAGGGCAGGGCGACGACGCTGATGAACCGTACCGACAGGGCCGCCAAAGAAGTCGACGGCGCCGCTACCGAAAAGAGCACGAACAAGGCGAAATAAGCAGGGTGCATGAAGCGGCGCTGCCCTTTATCGGGCGGCGCCTCGGCCTTTAGGTATAATTTTCGGGTGAATAAACTCGAAGCCTTTGGATACATCGTGGCGCAGGCAGCCCGCGGTGAGATCACTTTCCCCTCCAGCGTCAATGCAGCCTTGCGCCTGCAGCAGGCGCTCGACGACCCCGATTGTCCCCTCGACGAAGCGATCCGCCTGGTGCTGGCCGAGCCGCAACTGGCGGCGCGCACCGTTGCGCTGTCCAATTCGGCGGCCTTCGGCGGCGGCGGCGGGCCACCCATCACGAATGTGCGCGCGGCGATCACGCGGATCGGCTACCGGCGCTTGCAGGCGCTCGTCGCCAGCCTGATCGTGCGCCAGTTCGGCAGCCGCATCGCCGACCCTGGCCTGCGCGCCAAGGCCGAGCAGTTGTGGGAGCACACCGTCCATGTGGCGGCCCTGGCCGGCGTGCTGGCGCGCCGCGTGACGGGCGTCAATCCCGACACGGCGCTGTTCGCCGGCATCATCCACGAGGTCGGCGGTTTCTATCTGCTGTCGCGTGCCGACGAGTTTCCCGGGCTGCTCGACGACGACCCTGAAAACTGGGGCGAGCTGTGCGAAGACGTGGTGGCCACGGAAGTGATGAAAAAGCTGTCCGTGCCGGCCCCGGTGGCCGAGGCCATCGGCGAACTGCGCAAGGCATGGATCAACATGCCGCCCTCGACCCTGCTCGACACGCTGCTGCTGGCCAATCAGTACGCCGCAGTTGCTTCGCCTTTGGGCGGAGCGGCCGACCCCTTGCCCAACCATGCCGACAGCGCGCTCGACCTCGTGGTCGACGCCGAGATGCTGGCCGACATCCGCGCCGAGGCCGAGGAAGCCTGCCGCGCGCTAGGCGGGCCGCTGCTGGTCTAGGACTGCCACGACGCCGCAGGCCGCGCCAAGAAGATGCGCCTGCCAGGCCACGGCCACGCCCTGGGGCAGGCTGGACAGGCCAGCGCCGACGCCGAGCGCCTGAAAAACGGTCGCCGCCGCGATGACGGCGCCGCCCGCCAGCAGGGCGGGGCGCCAGTGTCCGGCATGGCGCCACAGCAGCGCGGCGGCGGCGACCAGCAGCATCGCCGCAAGGCTCGATGCGCCGCGGTATTCCGTCAGGCCGGGCAGCATGGCCAGCAGCAGCGAGATCGCGACGCCGGCCAGCACGACCCGGCGCAGCAGGCGGGCGGACCCGATACTGCGCTCGATGACCGAGCCGGCGGCCAGCAGCACCAGTGCGTTCGTCAGCGCATGCGGCATGCCGAAATGGACCAGGTGGCCGCTCAACAGGCGCCACCACTGCCCGGCCAGGATGGCCTCGCGTTCCCATGCCAGGCCGGCGCGCAGCGTCTCGGGCAGGCAGGCCAGGCCGAGGCAGGCCAGCGCCAGGCCAGTCGCGACCCTGGCCGATTCAGGCGGCGCGACGCCGCGCATGGCCGAGTACCAGAAAAGCCAGCGCTGCCAGCGCGCCCAGCCAGCCGGCGTCGCCTCCACCCTTGTAGCCGGCCTCTTTCGATACCTTGAATTGCTGCGGATTGGCTTTCACGCGCTCGGGGAACTTGCCCAGTTCCGCCTGCAATTGGGGGATCATGCGTCCCAGGGCTTCGTGATAGCCCTGCGATTGCGCCACGCGCGCTTCTTCGCTGAAAGCGGCAATCGACGCCACTCCCTTGACCTGGCTGCTGCCCGGCGCGCGAAACAGCAGCTTGCGGCTTTTGACGTCGAACACCGCCGCATCGAGCAGGGTCTGGACATCGTACTGGTCGCCCGCGATCAGGTAAGCGCCGACGATCGACCAGTACAGCAGCGCCATGCCGTTGTTGTCGTTGAAGCGCACCTGGTCGTAGGAGAGCAGTGCGACGACGTCGACATCGAACATGCGCGCCACCTGGTCGAGGTTGTCGAAGCCGCCCCCTGGACGCAGGTAGGACGAGGGAATGACGTCGATCCTGCCGACGTAGGTGTGCGACGCGAAGGCAGCTTTCACACGCTCCAGCATCAGGTGCTTTTCCTGTTCCGACGGCGCCATGCCGGTGTGCGAGCCGGGGACGAAGGCGATGCCGACGCGTACCGGCAAGCGCAGTTCGGTCACGGTCGGCTCGAGTTTCGGCGCGACGCTCGCTGCCGGATACAGGTAGTCGACGATGCTGCCGGCGTGACGCGCGCTGCGGGTGTGGGTCGAGGCGCAGGCCGCCAGCAAAGCGGCGAGGAGGAGCAGCAGGGAATAACGAAAGAAGCGCATGGGGCACCTGTCAGTGGTTGGACAACACAGGTGCGCATGCTGTCACGAGACAGGGCAGGGGGTAAGGCCTGGCGGCGGGGTAGCGCGGTGTGCACCCGGCGGTATCGCCGGGCAAGCCGTTGTCAGGAATCGTCCGCGTCGATCCAGCGGATCCGGCCGTGGCTGGTGTCGTTCAGGCGGGCCCCGAAGGCGTCGACAGCCGCCTCGGGCAGGCTGAAGGCGAAGACGACATCGTCGCCATGCATCACGTCCTCGAGGATGGCGCCGGCCGCCTCGAGTTCGCGCCGGATCATGCCCTCGAAGGCGTAGGGCGCGACGCAACGAAGCGAGGCAAGGCGCACGATCGCGACCTTCTCCGCGCCCAACAAGGCTTGCGCGACGCTGTCGGTGTAGGCCCGCACCAGGCCGCCCGCGCCGAGCTTGACGCCGCCGAAGTAGCGCACGACGGTGGCCAGTACGCCGTCGAGGTCCTGGTGGCGCAGCACATCGAGCATTGGCCGGCCGGCGGTGCCGCTCGGCTCGCCATCGTCGACCGCAGCCGAGTGCCCGCCCGCCAGCAGCGCCCAGCACACGTGCGCCGCGCCCGGGTGCGCGGCGCGCAGGGACGCAACCACCTGCTGCGCACCGGCGCGGTCCGCCATCGGCTGCACGCACGCGATGAAGCGGCTCTTCTTGATGAGGAGTTCGTGGTGGACGGGGGCGGTGATGGTCTGGAACACGGGGCTGGTTCGGAGGCTGGTTCGGGCGCCGCTTCGGACGCGGAAACAAAAACGCCAACCGTGAAGGTTGGCGTTTTCGCTGAATCTTTGGTAGGCCGTGCGGGATTCGAACCTGCGACCAACGGATTAAAAGTCCGCTGCTCTACCAGCTGAGCTAACGACCCGAAGAAGGCAATATTATAGCCGGACTCTTGTGAAAGTCCAAGGACTTCATTCAGGTTTCGACATCCTTGTCTTCCGCCTTGGCCTCGCGCATGGCTTCCGGTTCCAGCTTTTCGGCTTCGACGTTCATCCGGACGAACAGGCCCCAGCTCGCCAGCAGGAGGGCTGCAGCCACGCCGATCGATGCGACATGCGGCAGGAATTCTGGCTTGGTATGCATGAACTGGAAGACCCCGACCAGGCATTCGACCCCGAGCGACACGACCACCACGATCAGGAAGCGTGACAGGAAGCGGCGCAGCCGGGTGGGCGAGCCCACGTGCACCGCACGCTGCACTTCCTCTTCCAGCACGGTCTGGCCCAGTTCGAGGGCAGCCACGGCAATCGTCAGCAAGCCGATGCATTCGAGGATCAGCCGAAAGCGCTCTTGGATCGATTGCTCGCCGGATGGGAGCAGCGCCGACCAGATTTCGATGGCGCCCATCACGATCAGTGCGAAGCCGCAGGCGAAGAACAGCAGGGCGACCGAAATATAGCCAACAGCGCCAATTTTTTGCAGGAATTTCACGAAGAGCCTCGGGTGTTGATGTGTAAGCACTTTAGCATTTGTGCACCCTGGATTCGTTTCAGTAGGAATGTGCGCGTTCGCCGTGGCGAAAACTGCTCTTTGGCAATCCACATGCGCTTGCGCAAGCTTGCACACGATTGGAACTTATATCGTTGCAATGCATTGATTTGCCGCGTACACCCGGCAAATCTGGCAAAACCTACAAGGAGCGTTCTTGGGCATGCATACCGCCTTGGTGGACCAGGTCACCGCCGCGCTGGCGGAGTTTTCCAGCGCCAGCAGGTTGTATGAATTGTCGATCGGCGATGACGAATACCGCTCGCGCACCCTGCTGGTGGAAGCCTTTAGTGCCAGCGATGCGGTCGACGCGATCGGCGTTCGCGATGTGATCGTCCTGTCGACATCGGTGCAGGTGCGGCCCGACGCGCTGCTGGGGCAAACCGCCGCCTTGCACGTGAGCCTGGCGAATGGGACGCGCTCTCGTTACGCTGGCGACATCACCGAAGTCGAGCAGCTAGGCAGCGACGGCGGCCTGGCGCGCTGCCGACTGCGCCTTACACCATGGCTGTGGCGCCTGGAACAGGTTCGCAACAGTCGCGTCTGGCAAGACAAGCGCGTGCCGGACATCGTCGACGCCGTGTTCCAGCCCTATCGCCCGCTCGCCAGATGGCGCTGGAGTGCGGAAACGTCCTCGTTCATGGCCACTGCGCGGCCGCGCAGCTATTGCTGCCAATACCGCGAGTCCGACCTCGAATTCCTTGCCCGGCTGCTGGCCGAAGAAGGCCTGTCCTGGCGCTTCGAGCACACCGACGAGGGCCCGGGCCTCGTGTTGTTCGCCGACAGCCGCGAAGCGGACGCCATACCCGACGACGCGACGGTGGCGCTGGATGACGCGATCCGCTATCACGGCGTGGGCGCGACCGAGCGGCACGACACGGTGCAGGCGCTCACCGCCGGCAAACGTCTGCACGCCTCGCTTGTCAGCCTGCTCAGCTACGACTACAAGGCAAAACAGGCGGTTGCGACGAGTTCGCCCTCGCACTACCGCCATGACAAACTGCCCGACCTCGAGTTCTTTGATGTGCCGGGGCAGTACGCGTGGACGACCCGCGCCGAAGCACGGCGCTACGCCGATTTGCGCATGGAGGGCCACGAAGCCCGCCGCGCCCTGTGGCAGGGACGCTCGACCGTGCGCACCCTGCGCGCCGGCACCCGCCTGGCGATATCCGGTACGCCCCTACAGGCATGCGGCGAGCGCGCGCGCTTCACGGTACTGAAAGTGACCAGCGTCGGCGTCAACAACATGCCGCCGCCGGCCCGCCACGCCCTGGCCGAGCTGTTCGGGCCGATTCCCGAGCTGCTGGAACAATTCAAGCACGACGACCGCCCGGCCGATTTTGCCCTCGTCGTCGCCCAGGCGCAGGAGACCGGTTACGCGAACTGCTTCGAATCGATCGAGGCTGCTACGCCCTGGCGGCCGGCGTGCCGCGACCGGAAACCGACGGCGCACGGCGCCCAGAGCGCCATCGTCATCGGCGCCGACGGTAGCGACCAGCCCAAGGGCGCCGACGAAGTTTATTGCGACCGCCTCGGCCGGGTCCGCATTCGCTTTCACTGGCAGGACAGCGGCAATGCAAGCTGCTGGGTGCGCGTTGTCCAGCGCGCCGCCGGCGGCGGCATGGGCGCCCAGTTCCTGCCGCGCATCGGCCAGGAAGTGCTGGTCCAGTTCCTGGAGAACGACATCGACCGGCCGGTCATTGTCGGCGCCCTGTACAACGGGCGAGGAGAGGGCGGCATCGCACCGACGCCTGGCGGCGCCAGCCCGTCGACAGAGCGAGGCTCGCCTTTCGCTGGAGCGAATGATCACGCCACTTCAGCCCAGGGCAACCTGGCCGGCGGGAACAGTCCGGTCTGGCATGGCGCCTCAGGCGAGAGCGGCGGTCACCGCAATCTGGCGGCCCAATGGGGCATCCGCAGCAAGGAATTCGGCGGCGCGGGCTACAACCAGCTGCTGTTCGACGATACCGATGCGCAGGGACGCGTCCAGCTGCGCAGCACGCACGCATGGAGCGAACTCACCCTCGGCCACCTGATCCACGCCGCCGACAATTATCGCGGCAGCTTTCGCGGGCTCGGCGCCGAGCTGCGCACCGATGCTTACGGCGCGCTACGGGCAGGGAGAGGCTTGCTGGTGTCGAGCTACCAGATCACGCACAGCGCCATGGCGCGCGATGCGGCGGCCGACAACGCGGCCGGAATCGCAATGCTGATACAGGCCGTGAAGCTGGCGGAGACCTTCAGTGCGGCTGCTGTCACCCATCAGACCGTCGGCCTGGCGGCCCACCTGGGCGCGTCGCGCGCGAACGCGAGTGCGCTGGATGACAAGGCGGCGCCACTGAAAGCCTTGCTGACTTCCGTATCGGGGATGGTCGGCGCGGACTCGCTCGAGGTGGGCTTGGCAGATGCCGCAGCAAAAAATACCAGCGGGGGCAAGGGCAAGTTGCCGCATTCGACAGACGCCGTCATCGCCATCGCGGCCTAGGACGGGTTCGGTGCGGTGGCGGCGCACAGCCTGCAGCTTGCGAATGGCGAGACCGTCACGCTGATGAGCGGGCAGGACACGCAGTTCGTTGTCGGCGGCCAGATGCGCATGCAGACCGGCCAGGCCATCGGGGTGCTGGGCGGCGCGGTCAAGGCCGGGGAGGGTGGCCTGGGCTTGCAGCTGATTGCGGCGAAAGACGCAATCGACATCCAGGCGCAGGGCGATGCGCTTAAGGTGCAGGCGCGGGACGAAGTGAACGTGATCAGTGCGCATGCGCATATCGATTGGGCGGCGGCGAAGCGGATCAGCTTGTCGACGGCGGGCGGGGCGAATATCACGATCGAAGGCGGGAATATTACGGTGCAGTGTCCGGGAAAGATTGTTGTGCGCGCGGGGAAGAAGAGTTTCAGTGGCCCGGGCAATACAAACGTCAAATTACCTACCCTGCCACGCGGACTAATGAAGTTCGATGAAAAATTTCAGTTAGTCGATCCAGCTGGAGATCCTGTAAAGAACGCGCGCTACTCAATCGCGCGTGCAGATGGGGGAGCGATAGAAGGCGTGACGGATGACGACGGCATGATTTCACTCCAACAGGGTTTTTCTCCCGAGCAGGTACGCATAACAATTCTAGGGCGGGTAAGCAAATAATGAAGGGTGGCAAATGGACTATTCAAAGTGGGCAAAAGAACGCTTCAAACAGATGCACCCTGGCGCAAATGGCCGACTTCAAGCAGATTGGCAGCTTACCGATACCGCATTGCTTGATGCAGTCAAGTTGAGGCTGCCTCCGGCACGTACAATACCGATAATCTTCGTCCCAGGAATTATGGGATCAAACCTCTGTAACTTAAAAAACACGCCCGTCTGGCTTTTAAATGGAGTTAAAGGCGTGCCGGTTAAATTGGCCACCGCATGGGCCAGAAAGAATGCTGGCGATCGACAGCGAATTCTCCATCCCGGTCGTACAAAAGTCTACGCAGGAGGAGCTGTTCCAACGCGCAATTCGTCAGGTGGCCATACCGAACAGCACTACAAGAATCGGGGTTGGGGTGAAGTTTCGGAGGCAAGTTACCACCAATTTCTCCTTTGGCTGGACGAGAAAATAAACGCCGAGCCGAACCCAGCCAATTGGACGGATTTTTCGAATTCAACGGTACGACAACCAACAACGGTCATGGAGAAGCTGGGTACGCGCTTGCAATCGGGTTTAATAATGAAAATGCACGGCTTGCCCGATGTGGCAGAGGCGGGCTATTCAGTCGATCCCATTACATCAGACGACTTGCTCAAGCGATGCAAGTCAAACTTTCCAATCTATGCTTTTGGATACAACTGGCTTGCTTCTAATCAGGATGCAGCTAAACACCTAAAAGCAAGGATCGAGAGTATTATTTCTGACAACAATATTGGAGAAATAGAGTGCACCCAAGTAATTCTAGTGACGCATTCAATGGGTGGGTTGGTTGCTCGGGCGTGTAGTCAACTCCCCTTGATGAGCGACAAAATTGCAGGAGTCGTACACGGCGTGATGCCGGCAACTGGAGCGGCGGTCGCTTACAGACGTTGCAAAGTCGGAATGAGAGATGAGGATTTCGTGGCAGGGCTAGTAATCGGCTCAGATGGTAAGGAAGTGACCGCAGTGTTCGCGCAGTCGCCGGGCGCACTGCAACTTTTACCTTCAGAAAGTTATGGGCGAGGGTGGTTAGAAATAACTGATTCAACTGGAAAAACCATCGCGTCGCTTCCAATTGCAGACCCGTACAAAGAAATCTACCTGGAGCGAAATAGATGGTGGGGGCTTGTTAATGAGGAATGGCTAAAGCCGGAGGGCGGAACGCCGATTAGCTGGAACGTATTTTCTAAAAATATAGCGATAGCAAAAGAATTTCACCGTGGCCTTGCCGGCAAATATCATAAGAAGAGCTATGTGTTTTACGGAGGTGGGTCTGGAAAGGAAAGTTTTTCAAAGATTCGCTGGAGCATAGCGAGAGGAAATCTCCATATGGATTCTGCCGCTGGTCCACCATCAAGTACGATTCTAGCGATGAGTCATCGCGACATTAGAACCGACGGTTCTAATAATCTTTACATCGGGGGAGAAAAGACTACCCAAACCACTGCCCACGCCATTTCGCCGGTCGCAATTGCTATCGCTGTTGAAACCAGCCATTGGGAAGTCCGGTGTGGCGGGCATGATAGCTCCGGTGATGGGACCGTTCCAGCTCGCTCAGGGGGGAATCCACGCGAAACTGGTGGGAGCAGCATCTTGCAACAGTTTTCGCTCGGTGGAATACAGCACGAGCCAGCTTATAAAAACTACCCGATAGCTCAGCAAGTAACCCATTACGCAATAACCAAACTGGCAGCGCTTGCTGATCAAGAATGAAGAAAATCCCATTAATTCTAACAATGCTGATGATTGTCTTTGGTTGTACTTCAAAAAATGATGAGGGAATCAAAATGCAAGTTGAGAGTCACGAGCGAAAATTACAACATTGTATTGGACGCAGTGTTATCGAGTTGCCGAACTCGTTTACCGCGTCTTTAGTGACTACTGGAATTTTCAAAGAGCAAAGTGCTGTTGCGGAGGACGAAGCAATGGATGTTCTAGTGCGCGCCGGGATGGAACCGTCCAAGTTTGCGGTTACGCTGCAAAAGCGTAAGGCGGAACTGGAGGGTGCCAGTGATTCCCCAGTCAATGTTCTTCGCGAGGTGAGATCGCTAGGTAATGAAGCTACTTTGTTTCGTGTTCAAGAAATCGATGACGCTTACGTTAGCGAAATTTTTGTGCTTCGCGGAAGCAGCGTTGTTACTGCCCGCGTGCATTCATTTCAAAATGGGTATCTTGCTGCAGAGGAAAGGCTGATCCGCTTTGCCGAAGGAATTAAGGAATTGGATAAAGAGGGAAGTGCAGCTAATAATAAACAGTTTTGTCTGGGCACAATCAAGATCCCGGGAGATTTCCGGTCAGAGATAGGCAGTTTTCTGTTTAGAAACGGCAAAGGCGCGCAATTCGAAGTAAATACTGACACCTACGCCCCAGACGCTAGTGTTTCATTGCTTAAACGGATGTCAGGGCCGGAGTCATTGCTGCAGATTTTTAACGTTCGCCATAAGGTGTATCGCGCCGGCGAACGTACTGTTGGGGGTATGCGCGCACAGGAATGGCTGGGTTCAGCGCAAACAACTGAGGACGAAGATGCAAGTGAACTCCAATTTACATTGGAGACTATGCGCTCGTTACCTAGTAAAGCAGCCCCGCGTATCGACCTGACGTTTGAAACGGCGCAGCCACTCGAAGACGGGTCACAGACGAAGACGTTGATATCAAAAGATGAAGCAATTCGCCTATGGGATTCAGTCGTGGCTTCACTTCGCTCTGCTAACTCTTGAATCAGCTAAGTCCTTTAGTAATACGATTGGACTAGACTTCTAGTTGATAGAAGGCCTTGAGTAAACAAAAAAGGCGTCATGATCACTCATGACGCCTTCATTGCTGCAACAAATTCGTGGTAGGCCGTGCGGGATTCGAACCTGCGACCAACGGATTAAAAGTCCGCTGCTCTACCAGCTGAGCTAACGACCCGAAAGAGGCAGGATTATAGCCGGTGGTTCGGGTTTGCGCTAGTGCCGGGCGTGACGCATGTGCATCACGCTTCAGCGCGCAGCCTCGATCCCCTTGACCCATGACTTGGCCGGCAGTTTGGTCGTCGCCACGATCTGCGCGGCGCGCGCGGCCAGGACCGCGATGTCGAGTTCCGGTTTGGTCTTGAAACACAGGGCCACGACGTTCCCGTCGTGTACTTCCGGCAGGCAGATCACGTGGGCGAAGGCGAAGCGCATCGCCTTGATGTTCTTGTTGTAGCTCGGATGGTCGCCGAACAGGTTGACGGTCATGATGCCGTCGTCGACCAGGCAGTCCCTGCAGGCAGTATAGAACTCGGGTGTGTCGAGCACCGGGCCGCGTGCGGTGGCGTCGTACAAATCGCACTGGATCACGTCGAGGCTGCCGTGGTTATCGAGGTCGTTCACGAAGTCGAGCGCATCCATCTCGAGCAGGTTCAGTCGCTCATCCTCTGGCGGCAGCTTGAACATGGTGACGCAGATCGAGATGACCGAAGGATTGAGTTCGACGGCCGTCACTTGCGCCTCGGGAAACTGGCGGTAGCAGTATTTGGTGAGCGTGGCCGCGCCGAGTCCGAGCTGGACGATGTTGCGGGGCGCTTCCTTGAACAGCATCCAGGCCATCATCTGCTGCGCGTATTCGAGTTCCGGCCAGTCGGGCTTGCGGATGCGCATCGCGCCTTGCACCCATTCGGTGCCGAAATGCAGATAGCGCACGCCGTCCTGTTCGGACAAGGTGACGGGGGCGAATTTGGCTTTGCGGGCGGGACGGCGCGAGGATTCGGCTTGTTCGATGGATTTGCGTTTGATGAGCATAGGACGGCCTGGTGGAATCGCCCTATTATCAGCGGTTGGGTTCCCGCCGCGCAAGCGCAACGGGAACGGAGGCAAACTTAATACTGGTCCGGCTCCACCGACACGCGCAGGCGCACGCGGTTGCCCGGGTCGCGCTGCATGAAGGCGGTGTGGTTCTGGCCGCGGTATTCGTAGGTCACGTCGTAGCCGACCGTGCGCGAATCGACGGCGTCGACGGTGCGGCACTGGCGCACGGCCTGTTCCTGGACGCCGTTGTTGTACTGGCGGCCATTGTTTTCGACCCGGTCGCCGACCACGGCGCCGGCGATCGCGCCGGCGGCGGTTGCTGCCACGCGGCCGTTACCGCCGCCGATCTGGTTGCCGAGCAGGGCGCCGGCAATGCCGCCGACGATCGAGCCACCGGCGCCGCGCTGCTGCTGCACCGGCACTTGCTGGTATTCGGTGCGGCATTCCTGGCGCGGCTGGCTGAACTGCTCGACGCGCGGCTCGACACGCACCACGCGTCCGAAGTCTTCGAATTGCGCTGCCTGGGCAAGCGGGAGGGCGCACAGCCCCAGGGCGGAAATCAGTAGTTTCGATGGCATGTTCATGAGGGACCTCGTAGTCGGTGCAGGATTGGTGGGTACGTCCACCCGCGTATGTTAATCCGGCTGTGACTGTTTCGCGGCCCTGTGTGGCAACAAAATGTAACGGCTCCGGGCACTCCTGCCAAGAATCGCAAAAATACGGAAAGATGCCAAAAATCGGGGTCAAAAGGCCTGAAAAGCGGCGAATCCTTTCACAAACACGGCATTCCGGCACATTCGGGTTGCTTCGGTTACCACAAAAGAGTACCCTTGCGCTTGTGATTTATTGGCGCGCGGAAACGATTAGGAGAACAGCGTCGGCCCCGGCCACACACCAAATCAACTTGAGGGAAAAATGAGTTTGTTGATGAGAGTGCCGTCCAATCTTGTGCAGGCTATTCGCGCCTACCGCGTGCCGGAACTGCTGGAAGAAGCGGTACGCATGGGTCACCATTTCCTGTACGCGCATTGCGCCACGACGCTGACCAAGCAACAGGTATGCGCCCGCATCGGCGAGAACTTTTATTTCCCCAAGGCCTGCAGCAAGAATTTTGACGCCCTGCGCACTTGTCTGACCGAGACGATTTCCGGCGCCGGTCCCCAGCCCGGCTTCCTGGTGGTGCTCGAGCAACTGCCCCACACTCAGAAATTCGACAAGGAAGCACGCGAGACCCTGCTCGACGTGTTCCGCGATGCGGCCGAATACTGGGCCGAAAAGAAAGTGCCGTTCCGCGTTTTTTACTCGTTCCAGTAGTCCGTCGCAGCTGGCCGCGGCCGGTTTCTGATTATGGGGCCGTACTGGCGCTGTCGTATTTGGCGCAGGTCAATACGGTACAATGCGCGCTATGAAAAACATCGTCATCCTCATTTCTGGCCGAGGTAGCAACATGGAAGCGGTCGTCCGTGCTGCGCAGTCGGAAAGGTGGCCGGCGCGGATTGCCGCGGTGATCAGCAACCGGCCTGAGGCCAAAGGACTGGCGTTTGCCGAGGCCCAGGGCATCCCGACCGTGGTCGTGCCGAGCAAGCATTTTTCCACACGTGCCGAGTTCGACGCCGCGCTGCAAGCTGAAATCGACCGCTTCGCACCGGACCTCGTGGTACTGGCCGGTTTCATGCGGATACTGACGGCGCCCTTCGTGGAACATTATGCGGGGCGGATGCTGAACATTCACCCGTCGCTGCTGCCGGATTTTCCGGGACTCGATACACATGGCCAGTGCCTCGCCGCGGGCAAGCAGGAACACGGCGCGACCGTGCATTTCGTGACGGCCGAGCTCGACCATGGACCGATGGTCGCCCAGGCACGCGTTGACGTGCTGCCGGGCGACACCGAAGAGACGCTATCGGCGCGTGTGCTGCTCGAGGAGCACAAGCTCTACCCCTACGCGGTACGCCTGTTCATCGAAGACAGGCTGCGCATCGAACAAGGCGAGGTTCGCATAGCGGACACCCAGCTCGCCACCACCCCTATTTAATTCAAGTAGTTCATATATTCAAGGATTTTCATGAGATTGCCACCAGCGATACTCGGCAGTACCGAAGAGGTATTGCGCGAGATCTTGCGCTTCACGGCCCCGGCCGACGTCACCCTGTCGCGTTACTTCAAGGATCACCAGCGCCTCGGTTCGCGCGAGCGCGGCGTCGTTGCCGAAGCGGTGTATTCCGTCCTGCGCAACAAGACCTTCTTCACCGAGTTCGGTGGCACTGGCGGCACGCCGTCGATGCGTCGCCTGGCGCTGCTGGGCCTGTCGGAAACGGTCGGCATCGAGTCGCTCAGCGGCCTGTCCGACGAAGAAAACGAATTCCTCACGCGCATCAAGGAAATCGACCGCAACCTGCTGCCGCCGCTGGCGCAGGCCAACATGCCGCAGTGGCTGTACGACAAGCTGGTCGCCCAGTACGGCGAGGCCGAGGCCAAGGAACTGGCAGCCGTGCTGAACACGCCGGCGCCGCTGGACCTGCGCGTCAATTCGATCAAGGCCAATCGCGATGAAGTCATCGCCACGCTGGCCGAAGCGCCGATCACCGCCACGCCGACGCCATACTCGCCGCTGGGCCTGCGCGTGCTGAAACGGCCGACGCTGCAAAACCTGCCGCTGTTCAAGGATGGCGCGATCGAAGTGCAGGACGAGGGCAGCCAGGTGCTGGCCCAGATCGTGGCCGCGCGCCGCGGCGAAATGGTGGTCGATTTCTGCGCCGGCGCCGGCGGCAAGACCCTGGCCCTGGGCGCGACGATGCGCAACACCGGCCGCCTGTACGCCTTCGACGTGTCGGAAAAGCGCCTCGCGAAACTGAAACCGCGCCTGGCGCGGAGTGGCCTGTCGAACGTGCATCCGGTCCTGATCGCGCACGAGCGCGACGCCAAGATCAAGCGCCTGGCCGGCAAGATCGACCGCGTGCTGGTCGACGCGCCATGTTCGGGCCTGGGCACGCTGCGCCGCAATCCCGACGTAAAATGGCGCCAGCCGGAGAGCGCCGTGGCCGAGATGCAGGTCAAGCAGGCTGCGATTCTCGCCGGCGCCGCGCGCCTGCTCAAGGGCGGCGGACGCCTGGTGTACGCCACCTGCTCGCTGCTGAACGAAGAGAACGACTTCATCGTCGAGCAATTCCTGGCCGCGCACCCGGATTTCGATCTGGTGCCGATGAGCAAAGTCCTGGCCGAGCAAAAGATCGACCTCGACATGGACCAGTACCTCAAACTCATGCCGCACAAGCATGGCACCGACGGCTTCTTCGCCGCCGTGCTCGAGCGTAAACCGATGGTCCCCAAGGCGCCCAAGGCGGCGCCCGCGGAAGACACCGCAGACGAAGAGTAAGGAGCACCAATCAGATGCCGTTGACCGACCTGTTGCAGGAACTGCTCGAGGACATCAGCCATCCCCGTATCCTGTGGCAGGCGCTGGCCATCCTGGGAGCGGTCGTGTTCGGCCTGCTGCTGGCGCGCTTCATCCGGCGCGGCTGGCTGCATGAGGACGATTCCCGGAATGCCATCCAGCGCATCGGCGTCGAAGGCTTCGGCCGGGTACTGGCGCCGCTGTTGATCACCGGCGGCGTCTGGCTGGCGATCCTTCTGCTGCAGAGACACCAGAACGTCAACCTGCTGCGGGTGGCCCTGCCGGTATTCGGCTCGATGGCGCTGATCCGCATCGTCTTTTATCTGCTGCGGCGCGTGTTTGCGCGCCACGGCCAGATTGGTCCGGCGCTGCACACCTCCGAAAAGATCCTGGCGACCATCGTCTGGGTCGGCGTTGCGCTTTATCTCACCGGCATGTGGCCGGACATCATCAAATTCCTCGAAAACAAGGAACTGCCGATCGGGAAGGCACGTCCCTCGCTGCTCGGCATCCTGCAAGGCCTGGTCTCGGTCGTGGTCCTGATGATGCTGGCGCTGTGGGCCGGCGCTGCGCTGGAAGACCGCCTGATGGGCATCGAGCGCATGCACAGCTCGCTGCGCGTGGTCCTGGCGCGCATGAGCCGCGCGATCCTGATCGTGGTGTCGCTGCTGGTCAGCCTGCGTCTCGTCGGGCTCGACCTGACGGTGCTGTCGGTCTTCGGCGGGGCGCTTGGCGTCGGCCTCGGCCTCGGTATGCAGAGGATCGCCAGCAACTATGTGTCGGGCTTCATTATCCTGCTCGAACGCAGCCTGACCATCGGCGACCCGATCACCGTCGACAAGTATTCCGGGCGCGTTACCCGCATCAATACGCGCTACACGACGCTGCAGGCGCTGGACGGCACGCAAACCCTGCTGCCGAACGAAATGCTGATCACCGGTGTCGTCCTGAACCAGTTCGGCACCAACCGCGCCGTGCGCCTGAGTACGCGCCTGATCGTCGCCTACGACAGCAATCTCGACGACGTCATGGCGCTGCTGCTGCGCCAGGCCGACGGCGTCGAGCGTGTCGTCGAGGACCCGGCGCCGTCGGTGCAACTGAATGCTTTCGGTCCGACCGGCTACGAGCTGGAACTGGGCTTTTCGATCGTCGACGCCGAAAAGGGCGGCGGTTCGGTCATCTCCGCCGTGAACCAGAATATCTATGCGCTAGTACATTCAGGCGCGATTCGGCTCGGTTTGCCGCCGCAAATGCTGCAAATGCCCCCTGTATAGTGTAGATATGCTAACGCTATCGTGCAGATTTGTTCCGGGAAGTGCACATTCCGGCCCCGCTCGTGCCGTGCGTCATCGGAAGTGCGTAGAATATGGCCTGCGGTGTGGTCCCCCTCGACCACCCTGTGCGACCTTCTCCCAGAAAGACGGCGTGCCTAGACAAGCAATTATTTTGGAGCCTTAATGAGCTTTAGCAACATGCTGCATTCCGTACTGGAATTCATGAATACCGGCTTGATTGGCCTTAGCGGCTGGGAAGTCGTGATCTACACGCTGATCGTCACCCACATCACCATTGCCAGTGTCACGATTTACCTGCACCGCCACCAGGCGCACCGGGCGCTGGAACTGCACGCCATTCCGAGTCACTTCTTCCGCTTCTGGCTGTGGCTGACCACGGCCCAGGTCACCAAGGAATGGGCGGCCATCCACCGCAAGCACCACGCGAAATGCGATACCGAGGAAGACCCGCACAGCCCGGTCACCCGCGGCATCAAGAAAGTCCTGTTCCAGGGCGCCGAGCTGTACAAGGTCGAAAGCAAGAACAAGGAAACCCTGGCCAAGTATGGTCACGGCACCCCGGACGACTGGATCGAGCGCAATGTGTACACCCCGTACAGCCTGGCCGGTGTGATCGCGCTGCTGTTCATTAACTTCACGCTGTTCGGCGTCATCGGCATCACCATCTGGGCGATCCAGATGATGTGGATTCCGATTACCGCGGCCGGCATCATCAATGGCCTGGGTCACTATTGGGGCTACCGCAACTACGATTGCGCTGATGCGGCGACCAACATTTTCCCGTTCGGCATCCTGATCGGCGGCGAAGAGCTGCATAACAACCACCACACCCATGCTACCTCGGCCAAGCTGTCGAGCAAGTGGTACGAGATCGACATGGGCTGGGGCTATATCCGCGCCCTGGAAATGATGGGCCTGGCCAAGGTGAAGAAAGTTGCGCCGGAGCCGAAGTTTGCCAAGGACAAGATCGTGGCCGACCTCGACACTCTGCAATCGGTGATTACCAACCGCTACGACGTGATGGCGAAGTACACCAAGTCGGTCAAGCGCGCTTTCCACGAAGAACTCGAGCATCTGACGCACAAGGCCGAACTGCAAAAGCCGTTCCTGAAGTCTTCGCGCAAGCTGCTGCAGCAGGAACCGGCCAAGCTGGAACTGTCGCAGAAAGAGCAGCTCGTCGAGCTCTTCAAGCACAGCAAGGCGCTGGAAACGATGCACCACATGCGCGTCGAGCTGGGCGCGATCTGGGAACGTTCGCACGCCACGCGCGACCAGCTGCTCCAGCAACTGCAGGACTGGTGTACCCGCGCTGAAGCCTCGGGCATCAAGTCGTTGCAGGAATTCTCGATGCGCCTGCGCAGCTACGCATAAGACCGCGTACCAATGCAGCAAACGAAAAAGGCTCCTTCGGGAGCTTTTTTTTCGTCCCTCATTCCGACATGCGCTTGAGCTGGGCGATGCGCTGGCGGGTCAGCTCGGCCTGCACCGACGCCGGGTCGACCGGCAGGCGCACGGTGGCGAGGTAGGCGCGCCAGGCATCGCGGTAGGCCAGCCAGGCATGCTGGCTGGCGCGCACATCGTTCCGCGCCACCGTCGAATAGCCAAGGCGCTCCGGGTGCTTGTCGTTCTTGGATGGGATGGCCAGCACCCTGCGGTAGTGCGCATCCAACTGCCGGTCGAGCCCGGCAAGTTGCGCCGCGTCGGTGCGCGCAAGTGTGCCGCGCGCCGCCTTGAATACGGTTTCCACGAACTCGTTGTCGCGTCGCCCACCATGCCGGAAGGAGAATCCGACGCCGCCGCTGCCGCTCAGGTCGACCTCGCCGGTCGATTGTTCGGCGAACGCATCGGCAGCCTTGCGCAGCAGCGCGAAGGCCGCGCGCGCGTCGGGCGCCAGGCTTGCGGCGAACCGGTCCAGGCGAACGCGCCGCACGCGGTCGGCCCGGCCTTCGTCGATGGAAGTGCAGACGCCGCCCATGCGCCCGCTCGTGATGTGATCGCACAAGTCGAAAGGCGGGCCGTCGGACGCCATGGCGCCGGCGGCAAGATGCTCGACCCGTGCTTCCATCTCGGCTTTGGCCGTATCGAGGCGGCAGGCGTGATACAGGGCGCGATCGGCGTCGCGCGCCGTACCGTAGCCGTTGGCATGCAACATCATCAGCACGGCGTCGTCGCCGAGCGCCAGCGCAGATTCCCGCACCTGGCGCCATTCGCTTGCCGTGGTGGCAGCGTGGTCACGCTTGCGGTAGTAGTGCTCGGTCGCCCTGGTAGGCAAGAAATCGAGGACGGGCGTGGCGGCGTAGGCGGGCGACGGCGCAAGGTGGGCAACGCGCATGCACTGGAGATACCATTCTTCGCCGTCATTGAAGCCGACGCCGAATCCGCGTGTGTTCGGATAGGCGGGGGCCTCCACAGCGGCGGCATGCGCGCCCAGGGCGGCCGCGAGCAGGACGGCGTAAGCGGCGCGGCAAAGAACGTGGGTGCGGCGGGGCATGGTGACGGTGGTGTCGAGGGTGTCGGATTTGGGACACCGCTACTATACCCAGCTAATCTTGCCAGAAATGCACAGATTGTCACCAAGGGTGCATAAACAAAAAAGCCGCGCACTTGCGTGGGCGGCTTTCTTTGTACGGCACCAGGACCAATTACTTGATCTTGGTTTCCTTGTACGGAACGTGCTTGCGTGCTTTCGGGTCGAATTTGATGATTTCCATCTTCGCCGGCATCGTGCGCTTGTTCTTGGTGGTGGTGTAGAAGTGACCGGTACCTGCAGTCGATTCCAGCTTGATTTTGTCGCGGCCAGTTTTTGCCATGATAGCTCCCTAATTAAACTTTAACGCCACGAGCGCGCATGTCGACCAGAACAGCGTCGATGCCCAGCTTGTCGATGACGCGCAGGCCGGCGTTGGACAAACGCAGCGAGACCCAGCGGTTTTCGGATTCCACGAAAATGCGGCGGTTCTGCAGGTTAGGCAGGAAACGGCGTTTCGTTTTGTTGTTTGCGTGGGAGACGTTGTTGCCAACCATCGGACCCTTGCCAGTAACTTGGCAGACACGTGCCATAGCGCACTCCTTAAAAATAAACTTCCGAATTCGGAAAAACGAGAGTATAGCGTGAAAACCATCGCGGAATCAATCACTTGCAGAAAACAAGTGTGTCTTGTGCATGTCGCGTGATTTAACAATTGTAAAATCGTGGCTAGCGCCTTGTTTTCACAAAGTTTACTGAACAGCAGCCTTACAGCTGCCCATGCTCGGCGAAGGAATGCACCTGTGTCCCCGCCACCACAAAATGGTCGAGCACTCGTACATCGATCAGGGCCAGGGCCTTGACCAGGGCCTGGGTCAGCGTCAGGTCCGCTTCGCTCGGCTGGGCGACGCCGGACGGATGGTTGTGGGCCAGCATGACACCCGAGGCATTGCGCCGCAATGCCGCCACCACCACTTCGCGCGGGTAGACGCTGGTGTGGGTCAGGGTGCCGCGAAACATTTCTTGGGAATCGATCAGGCGGTTCTTCACGTCGACAAACAACACCACGAAGGATTCGTAGGCTTGCAAGCCGAACTTGCCGCGCAAGTAGTTCTTGACGACGTCCGGCGAGCACAGCGCCTGGCGAAAGAATTCCTCGGAGATCGCGCGGCGCGACAGCTCCATCACCGCCTGCAGCTGGGCGTATTTTGCCGGTCCCAGGCCATTTACCTGTGAAAACTCTTGCGGGGTGGCGTGCAGCAGCCTTTGCAGCGAGCCGAAATAGTCGAGCATGTGGCTGCCGAGTTCGACCGCGTTGCGGCCGCGCACGCCAACGCGCAGGAAAATCGCCAGCAGTTCGGCGTTCGACAGCGCCGCCGCCCCTTCGCGCGCCAGCCGTTCGCGCGGCCGGTCCTGTTCCGGCCAATGATTGATGCCCATGATCCCTCACTCGGTGCACGCGCCGGCAGGGACGCCTGGCTGCGTGAGACCGGATTATCGGGCGACCAGGAGAGGGCGTACTGAGGAAGTCGAAACGTGCGGCCCCTGCGCGCGAACAGGCGCTCGAGCGAGCGTCAGCTGCCTGGCTTCGCCTCGAAACTGACCGGCGCATTGGCGCCACGTTTGCGCCGGATCACGACCGTGCCCGCCATCTTGTCGTGCCATCCCTGTTTGCGGGGATCGATGCCGATCCAGAAAAATCCCAGGAAAAGCCCGATCAGCGACACGTAGTAGCCGACGTAACGGACAACGCACTGGAGCATGCTTGGTGCGGCGCCCGTACGGGCATCGACGACGGTGGCGCCGATGGCCATCTTGCCCGGCGTACCGCCCAGCTTGCGCCACATTACGACGACCAGCACGGCAGGGATGACATAGGAGATCAGGATGTCGGCGGGCCCTTGCAGATAGCCTTCATATTCCCAGTAAGCGCTGCCGTAGATCGCGAACAAGGGCGGCACGGTAATGAGCAACAAAAAAACGGTGTCGATCAGCGAGGCCCAGACGCGCAGCCAGAAACCGGCGTATTCCAGCTCTGCTTCCTGTTTCATCATGGACGGATCCTGTAGTTTGTACATTCGATAAACGAAAACAATAACACCATTGCACCACGCCTTGCCCAGCGTGGCGCCGCTGCCATAAAAAGCAGCGGCCGCGAGGCGAGAAGGGCAGCGGTGGCTTACAATAGCGGTTTGCCCGTCACAACAATTAACATGTCCAACGCTCCTCCTGCTGTCGTCACCGAATCGGCCTACCTCACGCTGCATTACCGCCTGGCGAACGCCGAGGGCGCCGACATCGTCACGACCTTCGGCACCAATCCCGCGACCCTGATGCTTGGCCAAGGGCAGCTCGCGCCTTTCCTGGAAGAGCGCCTGCTCGGCATGGAGGAAGGCGAGCACAGGACGTTCACGCTGAGCCCGCTCGACGCTTTCGGCGAGCGCAACCCGGAGCTGCTGCAGTGGGTGTCGAAAGCCACGCTCGACGAGAACTCGGTGCCCGGCGCCGACTACAAGGCGGGCGACCTGGTCGACTTCGCCGCGCCCGGCGGGGGCCGCTTCGCAGGCATGCTGCGCGAGATGAAGGATGACGCCGCCCTGTTCGACTTCAACCACCCGCTGGCCGGCCAGGCGCTGCATTTCGAAGTCAAACTGATTTCGGTCTTGTGATCAAGGAAAAGATGATGGAAAACGAGATTCTGCTTGCCCAGCCGCGCGGCTTTTGCGCCGGCGTCGACCGCGCCATCGAGATCGTCGAACGCGCCCTGTTGCAGTTCGGCGCGCCGATCTATGTACGCCACGAAATCGTCCACAACGCCTATGTCGTGGCCGATCTGCGCGACAAGGGCGCCATCTTCATCGAAAACCTCGATGACGTCCCGTCCGGCAACACGCTGGTGTTCTCGGCGCATGGTGTCTCGAAGGCCGTGCGCGCGGAAGCCGAGTCGCGCGGTCTCAAGATTTTCGATGCGACCTGCCCGCTGGTGACCAAGGTGCACGTCGAGGTCTCGAAGATGCGCAAGAGCGGCGCCGAGATCATCATGATCGGCCACGACGGCCACCCGGAAGTCGAGGGCACGATGGGGCAGGCGGAAGAGGGCATGCACCTGGTCGAAACGGTGGAGGACGTGGCAAGGCTGCAAGTGGCCAATCCGGATAACCTGGCTTACGTGTCGCAGACCACGCTGTCGGTCGACGACACCGCCGAGATCATCGCCGCCCTGAAAGCCCGCTTCCCCGGCATCTCGGAGCCGAAAAAGGGCGACATCTGCTACGCCACCACCAACCGCCAGGAAGCCGTGAAATTCATGGCGCCGCAAGTGGAAGTCGTGGTCGTGGTCGGCAGCCCGAACAGCTCGAATTCGAACCGCCTGCGCGAAGTGGCGGACAAGATGGGCACACCGGCCTACATGGTCGACAACGCCGTCGGCATCGACCCGGCCTGGATTGTCGGCAAGAAGCGCATCGGCGTCACCGCCGGCGCCTCGGCGCCGGAAGTGCTGGTGCAGGCCGTGATCGACCGCCTCAAGGAATTGGGCGGCGCCAGCGTGCGCGCGCTCGAGGGCGTCGAGGAGCACGTCACCTTCCCGCTGCCCAAGGGCCTGGACGGGATCCGTCCCGAAGTGCTGTAAGGACGTGGCTGGCTTTTCGGCGCCAATCCGGCGCCGCGGTAATTATCCATTGTGAATTCGATAAAAATCTCGTTATGATGGCGGCGGCACCTCGGACTCATCCGGGTGCCGTTTTTGTTATTGGAAGAGCGAGGCAGCGAACGATGGAGACTTTTGTCCAGCAGATACTCAATGGGCTGGTGCTAGGCAGCATGTATGCACTGGTCGCGCTCGGGTACACGATGGTCTACGGGGTGCTGAACCTGATTAACTTCGCCCACGGCGACGTCCTGATGATCGGTGCGATGGTCGGCCTGTCGATCCTGCAAGTGCTCGAGAATTATTTCCCTGGCCTGCCGGGCTATCTCCAGCTGGCGCTCGCCATTCTCGGCGCCATACCGGCGGCCATACTGGTGAACGTATTGATCGAGCGGGTCGCCTACCGCCGCCTGCGCAATGCGCCGCGCCTGGCGCCCCTGATCACCGCCATCGGCGTTTCGATCCTGCTCCAGACCTTCGTCATGGCGATGCCCTTCTGGGGCCGCAACCCGCTGCCCTTTCCGCAACTGTTGTCGTCCGAGCCGATCATGATCGGCGGGGCGATGATTTCGCAAACCCAGGTGCTGCTGCTGGTGCTCGCCGCGCTGGCGATGGTGGCGCTGGTGCTGCTGGTCGAGCGCACCAGGATGGGCCGCGCGATGCGCGCGGTGGCCGAAAATCCGCGCGTGGCCGGCCTGATGGGCGTCGACTCGAACAGCGTCATCGTCGCCACCTTCGCCATCGGCGCCGCACTCGCCGCCGTGGCCGGCGTGATGTGGGGCGCCAACTACGCCTCGATCACTTTTACGATGGGCGTGCTGCCGGGCCTGAAGGCCTTCTGCGCGGCGGTGCTGGGCGGTATCGGGAACATCTACGGCGCCATGATCGGCGGCCTGCTGCTGGGAATCATCGAAGCGCTCGGCGCCGGCTATATCGGCGACCTGACCGGCGGCTTCCTCGGCAGCCATTACCAGGATATCTTCGCCTTCGTGGTGCTGATCCTGGTGCTCACCCTGCGTCCGTCCGGGATCATGGGCGAACGCGTGGCCGACCGGGCTTAAGGGGATACCATGGCTCTGATGACTTTCGACGTCCACCACCACCCGCGCAAGGCTTACGTCTCGATGGCCCTGCTGCTGGTGGCGATGCTGGCCTTCCCCTTCATTGCCGGCATGTACGGCAACTCCTGGGTGCGCATCATCGACATCGCGCTGCTCTACATCATGTTGGCGCTCGGCCTGAACATCGTGGTCGGCTTCGCCGGCCTGCTTGATCTCGGCTACATCGCCTTCTTCGCGGTCGGGGCCTACCTGGCCGGATTGTTCTCGTCGCCGCAGTTCGCGGCCCTGCTCGAATCGGTGGTGAACTACCACCCCGCGATCGGCGCTGCCTTGGTCAGCATGTTCGGCCCGGAGATCGCACTCAACGGCATCCACCTGTCGGCCTGGGCGATCGTGCCGCTGGCCGGGCTGGTGGCGGCCCTGTTCGGCGCGCTGCTGGGCGCCCCGACCCTGAAACTGCGCGGCGACTATCTCGCCATCGTCACCCTCGGCTTCGGCGAGATCATCCGCATCTTCATGAACAACCTGAACGACCCGATCAATTTCACGAACGGGCCGCAGGGCATCAACATGATCGACCCGATCCGCGTGTTCGGCGTTTCGCTGGCCGGCGAGGCCGGGTCGCAGTCCACCGTCTACATCGGCAGCTATGCGATGCCCTCGGTGAACGCCTATTATTTCCTGTTCCTGTTCCTGTGCATCGCCACCATTTTCGTCACCAGCCGCCTGCAGCACTCGCGCCTGGGCCGCGCCTGGGTCGCGATCCGCGAAGACGAAATCGCGGCGAAAGCCATGGGCATCAACACCCGCAACGTCAAGCTGCTGGCGTTTTCGATGGGCGCCTCCTTCGGCGGCGTGGCCGGCGCCATGTTCGCCGCCTTCCAGGGTTTCGTTTCTCCGGAATCGTTCTCGCTGACCGAATCGATCGCCGTGCTGGCGATGGTGGTGCTGGGCGGTATCGGCCACATCCCGGGCGTGGTGCTGGGCGGCGTGCTGCTGGCCGCCTTGCCGGAAGTGCTGCGCCACGTCGTCGAGCCGGCGCAGATGGCGGTGTTCGGCAAGGTCGTGATCGAAGCCGAAGTGCTGCGCCAGCTGCTCTACGGCCTGGCCCTGGTGCTGATCATGCTGGTGCGGCCGGCGGGCGTGTGGCCGTCGCCAAACCGCGAAGACCGCCCGACGGCGGCGCTGGCGCGCGACGATGACATGAGCGAGAAGGAGGCGGCGGCATGACGATGCGCGAGCCCTTCCTGTTGAACGTCTCGGGCGTGAACAAACGCTTCGGCGGCCTGCAGGCGCTGACCGACGTCGGCCTGCAAATCCAGCGTGGCCAGGTGTATGGCCTGATCGGCCCGAACGGCGCCGGCAAGACCACCTTCTTCAACGTCATCACCGGGCTCTACCAGCCCGACAGCGGCGTCTTCGAGCTGGCCGGCAAGGCGTATTCGCCCTCGGCCCCGCATGCGGTGGCCAAGGCGGGAATCGCCCGCACCTTCCAGAATATCCGCCTGTTCGGTGAAATGACGGCGCTGGAAAACGTGATGGTCGGGCGCCACGTGCGTACGAAGCAGGGCGTCTTCGGCGCTATCTTCCGCCACAAGGCGGCGCGGCTGGAAGAAGCCGCGATCAGGCAGCGCGCCCAGGAATTGCTCGATTTCGTCGGCATCGGCCAGTTCGCCGGCCGCACCGCGAAATTCCTCTCGTATGGCGACCAGCGCCGCCTGGAAATCGCGCGCGCGCTCGCCACCGACCCGCAACTGCTGGCGCTGGACGAGCCGGCGGCCGGCATGAACGCCACCGAAAAGCTGGCCCTGCGCGAGCTGCTGGTGAAGATCAAGAACGAAGGCAAGACCGTGCTCCTGATCGAACACGACGTGAAACTGATGATGGGCCTGTGCGACCGCATCACCGTGCTTGAGTACGGCAAGCGCATCGCCGAAGGCGTACCGCTCGACATCCAGAAAGACCCGGCCGTGATCGCGGCCTATCTCGGGGGCGCGCACTGATGAGCGACTTAGTGAACAGCGTGAGCAGCAGCGTTCTCAAAATCGCCGGGCTGAAGGTGTCCTACGGCGGCATCAAGGCCGTCAAGGGCCTCGACCTCGAAGTCAACCGCGGCGAACTCGTCACGCTGATCGGCGCGAACGGCGCCGGCAAGACGACGACCCTGAAAGCCATCACCGGCACCCTGCCGTCGTGCAAGGTGGAAGGATCGATTTCCTATCTCGGCCAGCCGCTGGCGGGTCGCCAGGCGCACCAGCTGGTGCAGCAAAAGCTGGCGATGGTGCCGGAAGGGCGCGGGGTATTCACCCGCATGAGCATCCGTGAAAACCTGTTGATGGGCGCCTACACGCGCACCGACAAGGCCGAAATCGAACGCGATATCGAAAAATGGTTCAGCGTGTTCCCGCGTTTGAAGGAACGGTCGACCCAGCTGGCCGGCACCCTGTCCGGCGGCGAGCAGCAGATGCTGGCGATGGCGCGCGCCCTGATGTGCCACCCGACGCTGCTGCTGCTCGACGAACCCTCGATGGGCCTGGCGCCGATCATGGTGGAAAAGATTTTCGAAGTGATCCGCGACGTGTCGAAGCAGGGCATCACGATGCTGCTGGTCGAACAGAATGCGCGCCTGGCGCTGCAGGCCGCGCACCGCGCCTACGTGATGGATTCGGGCCTGGTCACCATGACCGGCGACGCCCGCGCGATGCTCGACGATCCGCGGGTGCGGGCGGCTTATCTCGGTGAATGAGCTGGGCACATGAGCTTTCCTGGCGCGCCCGATATTGCACAGACCGGCGGCGGTGGGGTCAGGGCCATCGACCGCCTGCACATGCGCAGCTATTTCGCGATTCCCTACGCGGCGCCCCCGCTTGGCAACTTGCGCTGGGCGGCGCCGGCGCCCGCGCAACCGTGGAGCACCGCGCTGGCGCATACCCGCTCGGCGGCGCCCAGCCTGCAGACCGGCAGCAGCCCGTTTCGGCTCATGGGCGACAGCGAGGACTGCCTCTACCTCGACGTGCATGCGCCGACAGGGCAGGGTCCGTTCCCGGTGATGGTCAACCTGCATGGCGGGAACTTTCATACCGGTGGCGCGGTGGTCTACGCCGACCCGTCGCCACTGGTCACGCAGGGCGTGATCGTCGTCAATGTCGGCTACCGGCTGGGCGCGATGGGCTTCCTCGCGCATCCGGCCCTGGCCGTCGACGGCGCGGCGGGCAATTACGGCATCATGGACCAGCAGGCAGCCTTGAGGTGGGTGCGGGAGAATATCGCCGCCTTCGGGGGAGACCAGCAGAATGTGACCTTGCTCGGTCAATCGGCCGGCGGCTTTTGCGTCATGGTCCATCTGGCCGCGCCCGGCTCGCAGGGCCTGTTTCACAAGGCCATCGTGCAGAGCGGGAATTACGGCAATGACCGCCAGCTGACGGCGGCGCAGATGGGCGCTGCCAGCGCCGCGATTGTCGATGCGGCGATCGATGCCGCGAAGGCGGCCGGCGTCGACGGCGTCGATTGCATCCCGGGACACATCGACGCCGCCTGTCTGCGCAGCCTGCCGGACGTCGTCGTCCGTAGGTATCTTGCCGACGCCATGGCCGCCGCCTTGCCGGTGATGGTGCCTTCGGTCGACGGCAAGGTGCTGCCGAAGCCGGTCAAGGCGAGTTTTCTGGCCGGCGAGAACATGCGCGTGCCGCTGGTGATCGGCAGCACCCGGGACGAATATGCGCTCTACCTTGCCATCGGCGAGGCCGCGCGCAGGGCGGCGGCCCGCCCGCCGCATGTCGACCCGCTGGATGCCGGCGTTGATGCTGGATTTAATGCCTGTTTTGCGCTGCCGGCAGCGGCGTATGCCCCGACGGTCGCTGCCTTGACGGCGGGCACCGGCGTCGACGTGGATGCCGTGCTCAGCACTTTCTATCCCTTGGCCAATTACGGCGCGGACCCGGCGATTCAGCCGAGCCTGGCGACGGCAGCCATGGCCACCGACCTCGGCTTTGCCTGCCCGGCCTTGCGCACGTGCCAGCGCATCGCCGCGCAAGGCACGCCGGTGTGGATGTACGAATTTCGCGACCGCACGGCCCTCCCCACCGTCGGCATGGCGGAGGGCGATTACACCCTCAGCTTCCCGCAAGGCGCCGCCCATTCCTACGACTTGCAATACCTGTACAACATGGGCGAGCTCGGCAACGACGAACGGCGCCGGCTGCAGGCGGCCATGGCGCGCTACTGGACCAATTTCGCGAAAACGGGCAACCCGAACAGCGGCGCCCGGGTAGCGGCCGACTGGCCGTCGTTTACAGGGCCCTCCACGGTGCTCGGCCTGGATGTGGCATCCGGCGGAGGCATTGCCCTGCTGGATGACTTCGACGCCGACCACCAATGCAGCGGCGCCTGGGGCATGGTGCGCTTCTGATTGCGCCGCCGTAAACGCCAACGGGCCGCCTGATCTCTCAGGCGGCCCGTTGTTTTACAGCCTGCCGAAGCAGGCCGCAAGGGAAATGACTTAGGCGGCAGCAGCAGCGTTGGCGGCGAAACCAGGCGCTTTGGCGGCAGCCTGGGTGAACTGCGACACGGCGCTGTTCACGTTGTTTTCGACGGTTTCGACAGCTTGCTTGCTGGTCTTGCTGAACTGCTCGTAGCCGGCGTTGGCATTGCTGATGGCGGTCTTGATGGCGGCGACAAACGTCTCCGAACCGGCAGGAGCATTCTTGCTCACTTCGTCGACCAGGGCGATGACCTTGCGGTTCGCTTCGACGATCTGGCTTTCGGCGGCTTTCGAGAACTCGGCGCCGGTGCCGGTGGCGATGGCGGCCAGCTGACGGTTGTAGGCGACAGCTTTTTCAGCGGCAGGCTGGGCTTGCGTAGCGACAACCTGGAAGAACTCTTGTGGCGCCTTGACCGACATCAGCTGGCGGGCGGTGTTCGAGCTGTTTTCCATGGCGGCGCGTGCGGTAGCGATGTTCAGCTCGACCAGCTTTTCCATGCTTTCGAAGGTTTTCGCGCTCAGCGACGAAAACAGTGCGAACTGGGCTTCGAAATTGGTTTTGGTGGCATTCGAGAACTGCTCTGGGATTGCAAACATGTGGATCTCCAAACAAACGTTATAGGAAGGTATGCTGCCGGAACCGATGTTGCTGGTCCCTTGACCGGTGCCTCGAAAGTATGGTGCACCGCAACAGAAGCAAGTTTGGCCGGTTTTTGAATGCACGTCAAGCGAATTTGGTGCGTTGCACCATGGCATCCTCGTCTGTTGTTTTGTTGCATCCGAAGAAATACTTCGAGGCAATAGAGATTGCTGCGCGCATCGGCCGATCGGCGTTCCGCTTGCGTCCTGAAGTGCAGCGGCGCCCTATGCTAGACTTGTCCTGCGCTCATCGGAATCCCCGGTCCCTGGCGCCCCATGCCATGGCCGACACCACCTTAGTTCCCCGCTCCACGCACCGCTGGCTGTTGCCGGCGTTTTTCGTTGTGCTGTGGAGCACCGGCTTCATCGTCGCCAAGTTCGGCTTGCCGTATGCACCGCCGCTGACCTTCCTGCTGCTGCGCTGCACGGGCGTGCTGCTGGTGCTGCTGCCGCTGTTGCTGGTATGGGGCGCGCCCTGGCCGCACGGACGTGTCCTGCACATCGCGATTGCCGGGCTGTTGCTGCAGGCGGGCTACCTGGGCGGCGTCTGGTGTGCGATCAAGATCGGCATGCCGGCCGGGCTGTCGGCGCTGATCGTCGGCCTGCAGCCGATCCTGACGGCGGTGGCCGCGCCCCTGATCGGTGAGCACGTGCGGCCGCGCCAGTGGCTGGGCCTGCTGCTGGGTCTGGGCGGGGTAGCGCTGGTAGTGGCGGCCAAGACCGCGACGGACGGCTTGTCCTTCCAGTCGATCCTGTATTGTGTGATGGCGCTGCTGTCGATCACCGCCGGCACGCTGTACCAGAAGCGCTATTGCCCCAGTTTCGATTTGCGGGTCGGCACCGCGATCCAGTTCGCGGTGTCGATTGCGGCACTGCTGCCGCTGGCGATTCTTTTGGAACAGTTCGATTTGTCGCTGTCTAAAGTAGAGTGGGGCGCGCGCTTCATCGGGGCGCTCCTGTGGTCAATTTTCGCGCTCTCGATCGGCGCGATCTTCCTGCTCTTTCGGCTCATCAGCCGGGGCGCCGCCCTGGAGGTAACGAGCCTGCTGTACCTGACCCCGCCGACAACCGCCATCATGGCCTGGCTGCTGTTTGGCGAAACGCTCGGACCGCTGGCCCTGCTGGGCATGCTGGTGGCCGTGGCGGGGGTCGCATTCGTGATGAAGAAACCGGAGCTGACATGATTTCAAACCCACAACAAGAAGCGGTCGACGCCGCGATCACTTCGCGCCGTTCGACCCGCGCCTTCCTCGACCAGCCGGTCGCGCGCGAGGACATCGAGCGCATCCTCGAAGTGGCGGCGCGCGCCCCGTCCGGCACCAATACCCAGCCCTGGAAAGTCTATGTGCTGCTCGGTGCGGCGCGCGTAGCCCTGTCCGACGCGATCCTGGCCGTCCACCAGGACCCGGCCCAGTCGCGCCAGCACACCGAGGAATACGCCTACTATCCGCGCGAATGGGTGTCGCCTTTCATCGACCGCCGGCGAAAAGTCGGCTGGGACCTGTACAGCCTGCTCGGCTTGACGCGCGACAATAAAGAGGGCATGGCCGCACAGCACGCACGCAATTTCCGCTTTTTTGACGCGCCAGTCGGCCTCATCTTCACGATCGACCGCGTGATGGAGCAGGGCTCCTGGCTCGACTACGGCATGTTCTTGCAAAACATCATGGTCGCGGCGCGCGGGCGCGGGCTCGACACGTGCCCGCAGGCGGCGTTTACCCAGTATCACCGAATCATTGCCGCCCAGCTGGAACTGCCGGAAAATGAAACCGTCGTCTGCGGCATGGCGCTGGGCTGGGCCGACCGCACCAGGGTCGAAAACACGCTCGTCACCGAACGCGAGCCGGTGGCCTCGTTCGTGCGCATCCTGGAGTAAATACGGGCATGTCTCCCCGTTCCGGGACGCGTAAAGACATGCGCGTGTGTCATGTTGCGCTTGGCAGACAAGGGCAGGTTTAGTTGCGCCATGCATGACGCATATCGTTGTATTGCGGCAAAATAGCCGAAGCAAATGTTAAATTCGCTTGCAGTTGACTTGTGGATGATTACACTGGGGCAATGCCTCATCCGTTCCGTGTGAAGGAAAGTAGAAAATGTTGAAGTTGCTGTTGGCCGCCCTGATCTCGCTGTTCCTGATGGCCGAGCCTGTTTCGGCTGCCGGGGCGGGCGCTGGCGCCGGTGCCGGTGCGGGCGCCGAGAAGGCCCGTGCGGCAAAGGGCAAGCGTCCCGTCGTCAAGAAAAAAGTCGTTCGGAAGCAGGTCGCCAAGGCCAAACGCAAGGGCAAGCGCGGCAAGGACCTGGCCGCTGCGGTGGCCCTGGATGGCCGCCAGCGCATGGTGCGCCGCGTCGAGACCGTGCGCGGCAAGCGCCGCGTGACCTACCATATGGCGCGCCGGGCGGCACCGGTCATCATGGCGCCTGCGCTGCGCACTGCCGGCGACATGGCCGGCCTGCACCAGACCCGTGATGCGCTGTCGCTGCGCTCGAGCGTGGCCCTGGTGCTCGACCAGAATACGTCCGAAGTGCTGTTCGAGAAAAATGCCAACGTTGCGCTGCCGATCGCCTCGATCACCAAGCTGATGACCGGCGTGATCGTGGTCGACGCCAACCTCTACCTGGACGAAACCCTGGTCATCAGCAACGACGACGTCGACCGCCAGAAGTTCAGCAGCTCGCGCCTGCCCGTCGGCGCGCGCATGACCCGCAACAGCCTGCTGCATATCGCGCTGATGAGTTCGGAAAACCGGGCGGCGGCGGCACTCGGACGCAACTACCCCGGTGGCATCAACGCTTTCGTCGTAGCAATGAACGCCAAGGCGCGCGCGCTGGGCATGAACGACACCCATTTCGTCGACGCCAGCGGCCTGTCGAGCCGCAACGTATCGAGCGCGCGCGACCTGGCGCGCCTGGTGGCTTACGCGCACCAGAAACCGCTGCTGCGCCAGTATTCGACCGATCCGAACTGGGTGGTCGAGGCCAGCGGGCGGCCGATGCGCTACAACAATACGAACTACCTGGTGAAGCTGCCGGACTGGAACATCGGCCTGCAAAAGACCGGTTTCATCAACGAAGCAGGGCGCTGCCTGGTAATGCAGGCCACGATCCAGGGTCGCAACGTGATCATGGTCTTCCTCGATTCGAAGGGCAAGATGTCGCGAACCGCCGATGCCGGCCGCATGCGGCGCTGGCTCGAGGCGCTGACGCCCGACACGCTGCGCCCGGCTGCCGCCAACGGCGCCGCCACGGCTGCTGCGGCGGCAAGCGAGGCGGCGCATGCCGCCCACGCCGCGTTCCGTCCGGTAACCGTGCCGACGATCCGCTAAGCGACGTCCCGATAACCCAGGGTCGACGAAATCTGGCTGGCGGTCTGGACCAGATCGTCCAGCCACTCGTCCTGCAGGCGGTCGGCCGGCGCCGAGATCGACAGGCCGGCGACCAGCTTGCCGCTGTCGTCGTGGATGCCCGCCGCCATGCAGCGCACCCCCAGCTCCAGCTCCTCGTTGTCGCGCGCATAGCCGCGCGCGCGCACCAGGCTCAGCTCGCGCTCGAGCTTGGCCAGGTCGGTGATCGAATTCTTGTTGTGGCCTGCGAGACCGGTACGGGTGGCGTAGGCGCGAATCGCCTTGGCTTCGTCCACCGACAGAAACAACTTACCGGTAGAAGTCAGGTGCAGCGGGCCGCGTCCGCCGATGGCGCGCACCACCTGCATGCCGGAACGCTCGGAAAAGGCGCGGTCGATATACACGATCTCGTCGCCCTGGCGCACCGAGAGGTTCACCGTTTGCTGGGTTTTCTTGTGCAGGGCGCGCATGTAGTCGAGCGCCGCTTCCCGTACCGAGAGCCGGCTTTTCACCACATTGCCCAGTTCCAGCAGACGCATGCCGAGCCGGTAAGTGCCGGGCTCGACGCGGTCGACGAAGCGGGTTGCCACCATGTCGTTGAGGATGCGGTGCGCCGTCGAGGGATGCAGGCCCGAGACTTTCGACAATTCCTTCAGGCTGACCGGATCGGGATAGGTTGCCAGCGCATCGAGCAGGGCAACCATGCGCTCGATCACCTGGATCGATGTCTTCGGCGCTTCAAGGGTGTCGATTTTCATGATGGGCTTGGTGCAGTGCAGTATCGCTTCACTTTATACCATAATGCGAAATACAGCCAAGAATTTCCTAGTGGCAAACATCTAGGATGATGCTGCTCCATCGCAGGCATGGAACGGGCATAATGGCCGTTCTGCTTGCCTTTTTGGACATGTAATGGAACAACCAGTCAGTGAATTCAAGAGCAAGGCCGGCTTCAGGCGCATCCTGAATGCAACGAGCTTTGCCATGCAGGGCCTGGCCACGGCCTGGCGCACCGAGCATTCGTTCCGCCAGGAATTGGTCATCGTTGCGCTGGCGACGATTGCCGCCTTGCTGCTGCCGGTGTCGGGCTTCCAGAAACTGGTGCTGGTCGGCGTCATGTTGCTGGTGCTGATCGTCGAGCTGATCAATTCGGCGATCGAGGCCATCGTCGACCGCATCTCGCTCGAACGCCATCCGCTGTCGAAGAATGCCAAGGATTTCGGCGGCGCCGCCGTCGCTCTGACGATCCTGCTGGCCGTTCTCACCTGGGGCACCGTGCTCTACAGCCGTTTCATGTAATCTCCCTGCGCGGTCGCGGCAAACTTGTCAAAAATGCCGCACAATGGCTTTCCGCTGTGCGGCGTCATGGTGGCGCCGCGAAAGCGTCCAACTCCTGGAGATGACCATGACCTTACGCCTGGGCGACACCGCCCCCGACTTCGAACAGGATTCCAGCATCGGCCGCATTCGCTTCCACGAATGGGCAGGCAATTCCTGGGTGGTGCTGTTTTCCCATCCGGCCGACTTCACGCCGGTCTGCACGACCGAACTGGGCCTGACGGCCAAACTGAAGCCGGAATTCGACAAGCGCAACGTGAAAGCGATTGCCCTGTCGGTCGACCCCGCCGAGCAGCACCGCGAGTGGATCCGCGACATCGAAGAGACCCAGCAGACCGTGGTCGGCTTCCCGATCATCGCCGACGCCGATAAAACGGTCTCTACCCTGTACGACATGATCCACCCGGAAATGTCGGCGACGGCCACCGTGCGCTCGCTGTTCGTGATCGACCCGAACAAGAAGATCCGCCTGACCATCACCTATCCGATGAGCACCGGCCGCAACTTCGACGAAGTGCTGCGCGTGATCGACGCCCTGCAACTGACCGACGGCTATTCGGTGGCCACCCCCGGCAACTGGAAAGATGGGGACGATGTCATCATTCCGCTGACCGTGCAGGATCCGGCCGTGATTGCTGAAAAGTATCCGAAGGGGTTCACGGCGCTGCGCCCGTATTTGCGTTTGACGCCGCAGCCGAACAAGTAAGCGGGTTTCGTAGGGTGGGCACTCCGTGCCCACGCGGAACTACCGCATAAGCAAATAAGAAACCCATCCTTTGTCCCACGGCTGACCCGGCTTACTCTTGGGTTCTACTCTGGGACAAGCATGCTACTGACATATATCACCGCCGGCTTTGCGGTCGGGCTTCTGGTCGGGATGACGGGCGTGGGCGGCGGGTCGCTGATGACGCCGCTCCTGACCCTGATGTTCGGCGTTTCGCCAACCGTTGCGGTCGGCACCGACCTGGCCTTCGCCTCGGTCACCAAGGGCGCCGGCACCATCACCCACCGCTTCAACGGCACCGTCCACTGGGCCATCGTGCGCCGCCTCTGCCTGGGCGCGCTTCCTGCCGCCCTCATTACCACGCTGGCGCTGCACCAGTTCGGCGCCATCGATGCCCGTCTTGGCCAGGTCATCCGCTATTCGATCGCCGGTTCGGTGATGCTGACCGTCGTCGCGCTGCTGTTCCGGCGCCGCATGCTGGCCTGGGTCCAGGCCAAACCGGGCCGCCAGCTGCAGGGCAGGGCGCTGACGAACGCCACCATTTTCTCGGGCGCCGTGCTCGGCGTGCTGGTCACCGTTTCCTCGATCGGCGCCGGCGCCATCGGCGCGACCCTGCTCGTGATGCTGTATCCGACCTTGAGCCCGGCGGAAGTGGCCGGGACCGATATCGCCTATGCCGTGCCGCTGACGGCGATTGCCGCGCTGGGGCACTGGTGGCTCGGCACGATCGACTGGATGCTGCTGGTGACCCTGCTGGTGGGTTCGGTGCCCGGGATTACCCTGGGTTCCATGCTCGCGCGCAAGGTGCCGGAACGCTTCCTGCGCGGACTGCTGGCTGTCACCCTGACCGGTGTGGCGGCGAAGCTGGTGCTGTAAAGAACGAATCGATTGGCCCCGTCGCGCTAATAGCTTATTTCGTCTATGTAAATAAAGAATGGTTCGTTTGGTTTATGAGTTCTTAGTGAGATTATTACGCTCCAATAGAAGAATTTGTAATAAGGCAGCCATGACCAAAACACCAGGCCGGATCATGCCCGGCTTCGGCTTGTCGCTCGGGTTCACGATCTTTTACCTGGCCCTGATCGTCTTGATTCCGCTGTCGGCGGTCTTCCTCAAGACCTTCACGATGAGCTGGGAAGCATTCTGGGCCGCCGTCACCTCCGAGCGCGTGATCGCCTCCTACAAACTGACCTTCGGCGCTTCGCTGATCGGCGCCAGCCTGAACGTCGTATTCGGCGGCATCGTGGCCTGGGTACTGGTGCGCTACCGCTTTCCGGGCAAGCGCTTCATCGACGCCCTGGTCGACCTGCCGTTCGCCCTTCCCACCGCGGTCGCCGGCATCACGCTCACCGCCCTGTATTCGCACAACGGCTGGATCGGCCAGTATCTGCAAACCCTCGGCATCAAGGTCGCGTTCACGCCGCTCGGCGTTGTCGTCGCGCTGACCTTCATCGGCCTGCCTTTCGTCGTGCGCACGGTGCAGCCGGTGCTGGAAGAGGCCGAGCGCGAGCTCGAGGAAGCCGCCGCCAGCCTGGGCGCGAGCCCCTTGCAGACCTTCTTCCGCGTGATCCTGCCGACGATTATCCCGGCGCTGCTGACCGGCTTCGCGCTGGCCTTCGCGCGTGCCACCGGCGAATACGGGTCCGTGATTTTCATTGCCGGCAACCTGCCGATGGTCTCGGAAATCACGCCGCTCCTCATCATCACCAAACTGGAGCAGTACGACTACGCCGGCGCCACCGCGATCGCGGTGGTGATGCTGGTGTTTTCCTTCATCCTGCTCCTGACGATCAACCTGTTGCAGGCCTGGACCCGCAGAAGGGCAGGCAAGAAATGAGCGCCGTCGTTACCCCACCTTTAGATAAACCGATCACCGCCGCGCCCGCCGCGCGGCGCCCGATGAAAACCAATGCCTTCGAGCCGAACTGGGTGCGCTGGACCCTGATCGCCGTGGCCCTGGCTTTCCTGACCCTGTTCCTGTTCGTGCCGCTGGTGGCGGTGTTTGCCGAAGCCTTGAAGCGCGGCTGGGCCACCTATGTCGAAGCGATCGTCGATCCGGACGCGCTGTCGGCCATCAAGCTGACCCTGATTGCGGCCGGCATCTCGGTGCCGCTGAACCTGGTGTTCGGGGTCGCCGCCGCCTGGGCCATCACCAAGCACGACTTCCGCGGCAAAAGCATCCTGCTGACCCTGATCGACCTGCCGTTTTCCGTCTCGCCCGTGATCGCGGGCCTGATCTACGTGCTGCTGTTCGGCGCCCAGGGCTGGTTCGGCGAGTGGCTGATGGAGCACGATATCAAGATCCTGTTCGCCGTGCCCGGCATCGTGCTGGCGACCATTTTCATCACCTTCCCCTTCGTGGCGCGCGAGCTGATCCCGCTGATGCAGCAGCAGGGCACCGAGGAAGAGGAAGCGGCGCTGGTGCTGGGGGCCTCGGGCTGGCAGACCTTCCGGCGCGTGACGCTCCCGAACATCAAGTGGGGCCTGCTGTACGGCGTCATCCTGTGCAATGCACGGGCGATGGGCGAGTTCGGCGCGGTGTCGGTGGTGTCGGGCCATATCCGCGGCGAGACCAACACCATGCCGCTGCAGGTCGAAATCCTCTACAACGAATACAACTTCACGGCCGCGTTCGCGATCGCGTCGCTGCTGGCGCTGCTGGCGCTGGTGACGCTGGCCATCAAGTCCTTTATCGAATGGCGCCTGCACCTGTCCATGCGTGCTGACGCCGGCACTACGGAGCGCATGCAATGACGATCGAAGTCCAACACATCCGCAAGCAGTTCGGCCAGTTCAAGGCGCTCGACGACGTCTCGCTGCAGTTCCCGAACGGCGAACTGACCGCTTTATTGGGGCCTTCGGGCTGCGGCAAGACCACGCTGCTGCGCATCATCGCGGGCCTCGAGCATCCGGATTCGGGCGCCGTGCTGCTCGACGGCGAAGACGCGTCGACCAGCCATGTGCGCGAGCGCCAGGTCGGCTTCGTGTTTCAGCATTACGCGCTGTTCAAGCACATGACCGTGTTCGAGAACGTGGCCTTCGGCCTGCGCGTACGCCCGCGGCGCGAGCGCCCCAGCGAAGCGCAGATCCGCGACAAGGTCAAGCAGCTGCTCGAACTGGTGCAGCTCGACTGGATCGCGGACCGCTACCCGCCGCAGCTCTCCGGCGGCCAGCGCCAGCGCATCGCCCTGGCGCGCGCCCTGGCGGTCGAGCCGCGGGTGCTGCTGCTCGATGAACCCTTCGGCGCGCTCGATGCCAAGGTGCGCAAGGAACTGCGGCGCTGGCTGCGCCGCCTGCACGACGACCTGCACGTGACCTCGATTTTCGTCACCCACGACCAGGAAGAAGCGCTCGAAGTGGCCGACCAGGTGGTGGTCATGAACAAGGGCCGCGTCGAGCAGCTCGGCACGCCGGCCGACGTCTACAACGCCCCGGCTTCGCCCTTCGTCTACAGTTTTCTGGGCAACGTCAACCTGTTCCACGGCCGCGTGCACGACGGCGTGCTGGCCAGCGGCGACGCGCTGTTCGACGCGCCGGGTCACGGCACGGTGCAGAACGCCGACGGCATCGGCTACGTGCGCCCGCACGACCTCGAAGTCGAACGCTTCGCGCCCGGGCAGAAGGGCATCGCGGTGAAGCTGCGCCGCGCCCATGCGATCGGCCCGCTGGCCCAGCTCGACCTCGAGCGCCTCGACAACGCCGAACTGATCGAAGCGGTGATCCCGAACGAGCGTTTTACCCGCCTCGGGTTGAAGGATGGCGAAACGCTGCTGGTGCGTCCGCGCCAGATCCAGGTCTTCGTGGACGAGGGCGGCGGCATATGAATTTCCAGCAGCTGCGCTCGGTGCGCGAAGCTGCGCGCCGCAATTTCAATCTCACCGATGTCGCCACCGCCCTGTTCACCTCGCAGCCGGGCGTGTCGCGCCAGATCCGCGAACTGGAAGATGAACTCGGCGTCGTCATCTTCGAGCGCAACGGCAAGCGCCTGACCGGGCTGACCGGTCCCGGCAAGGGCATCCTGAAAATCGTCGAGCGCTTGCTGGTGGAAGCGGAAAACCTGTCCCAGGCCAGCCAGGAATACGCCGGCCAGGACAGCGGCACGCTGACCGTGGCGGTGACCCACACCCAGGCGCGCTACGCGCTGCCGCAGGTGGTGCAGTCCTTCCGCAGCGCCTTCCCGGGCGTGCGCATCGCCCTGCAGCAGAGCGCACCGGAACACATCGCCGAATACGTGCTGTCGGGCCGCGCCGACATCGGCATCGCCACCGAAGGCCTGTCGGCCTTTCCCGACCTGGTGTCGTTTCCCTGCTACCGCTGGAGCCATGTGGTGGTGGCGCCGGACGGCCATCCCTTGCTGGACAGTGCGCCCTTGCGGCTGGAAGACCTGGCGGCCTACCCCCTGATCACCTACGACGTCGGCTACACCGGCCGCAGCCATATCGACGACGCCTTCAACACGGCCGGCCTCACGCCCGACATCGTGCTCACCGCGATGGATTCGGACGTGATCAAGCAGTATGTCTCGCTCGGGATGGGTGTCGGCATCATCGCCTCGATGGCTTTTGATCAGGGCCGCGACAAGGGCTTGCGAGCGATCGAGGCCGCGCACCTGTTCGCACCCAACGTGACGCGCCTGGCTGTGCGGCGCGGGGCCTATTTGCGGGCCTATGCCTACCATTTCATCGAACGCTTCGCGCCGGGATTCACCCGCGCCGACATCGAGCGCAGCTTGCAGGCGGAAGCGGCGGCGGCTTGACCGGGATGACAAGCTTGCAATGAGCCTGTCCTAAAGTTTCCCTGATGTGTTCCTTTCGCGCCGCATCGCCTGTTTGACCCGGTATTTTTATTCGCGCACAGTGCGAGATTGCTTGATCGAAAGGGCAAGCGCACTCAAAATACCGGTTCATCATCAGGAGCCACGCCATGAACATCGTTGAAGAGTCCGCAGTGGACCTCGATTCGCAACTTTTACTGAATGCGCTCACGGCCATGCGCCAGGGAGACTTCAGCGTTCGGGTCCCTCTTGGGCTGGGCGGCGCCAACGCCGCCCTGGCTGCAATCGTCAACGAGCTCATGGAAGAAAGCGCCGAACGTGCGCGCCTTGCCGAGGAGGCCCTCGATTCGCGCCAGCTCGTCACCGCCCTGGTCGCGCTGCGCCGCGGTGATTTTTCGGTGCGGCTGCCGTCCGACCTGACTGGCATGAACGGCAAGATCGCCGACACGCTCAACGAAATCATTGAAAACTCCGACAAGATCGCGCAAGAGATCGTCAGCGTCAGCCGTATCGTCGGCCACGACGGCCGTCTGCTGCAGCGCGCGACGCCGCCCACCGTGGGCGGCGGCTGGGCCACGATCATCAATTCGGTCAACGCCCTGATCGACGACCTGGTGCGCCCGACCACCGAGATGGCGCGCGTCATCGGCGCCGTGGCAAAAGGCGACCTGTCCCAGAACATGGCCCTCGAAGTGGACGGACGTCCCCTGCGCGGCCAGTTCCTGCGTGCGGCGACCACCGCCAACACGATGGTCGACCAGCTGTCTTCCTTCGCCTCCGAAGTCACGCGCGTGGCGCGCGAAGTCGGTACCGAGGGTAAGCTCGGCGGCCAGGCCAACGTGCCGAACGTGGCCGGTACCTGGAAAGACTTGACCGACTCGGTCAACTCGATGGCCGGTAACCTGACCTCCCAGGTGCGTAACATCGCGGAAGTGACCACCGCCGTGGCAAACGGCGACTTGTCGAAAAAGATCACGGTCGACGTGCGCGGCGAGATCCTGCAGCTGAAGGACACGATCAACACCATGGTCGACCAGTTGCGCTCCTTTGCGTCCGAAGTGACGCGGGTGGCGCGCGAGGTCGGTACCGAAGGAAAGCTGGGCGGCCAGGCCTATGTGCCGGGCGTGGGCGGCACCTGGAAGGACTTGACCGACAACGTCAACTTCATGGCCTCGAACCTGACGGGCCAGGTGCGTAACATCGCGGAAGTCACCACCGCGGTGGCAAACGGCGACCTGTCGAAGAAAATTGCGGCCGACGCCAAGGGCGAGATCCTGCAGCTGAAAGACACGATTAACGTCATGGTGGACCAGCTGTCCTCCTTCGCTTCCGAGGTGACCCGGGTGGCGCGCGAAGTGGGTACCGAAGGCAAGCTGGGCGGCCAGGCGCAAGTGAAGGGCGTGGGCGGCACCTGGAAGGACTTGACCGACTCGGTGAACTCGATGGCGGGTAACCTCACGGGCCAGGTGCGTAACATCGCCGAAGTCACGACGGCGGTTGCGAACGGCAACCTGTCGAAGAAGATTACGGCCGACGCCAAGGGCGAGATTCTCGAGCTGAAGAACACGATTAACGTCATGGTGGACCAGCTGTCCTCGTTCGCTTCCGAAGTGACGCGCGTCGCGCGCGAAGTCGGTACCGAGGGCAAGCTGGGCGGCCAGGCGCAGGTGAAGGGCGTCGGCGGCACCTGGAAAGACTTGACCGAGAACGTCAACTCGATGGCGGGTAACCTCACGCGCCAGGTGCGTAACATCGCGGAAGTGACGACCGCGGTGGCGAACGGCGACTTGTCGAAGAAGATTACGGCGGACGCCAAGGGCGAGATCCTCGAGCTGAAAGACACGATTAACGTCATGGTGGACCAGCTGTCCTCGTTCGCCTCGGAAGTCACGCGCGTGGCGCGCGAGGTCGGTACCGAGGGTGAGCTGGGCGGCCAGGCCAACGTGCCGGGCGTTGCCGGCACCTGGAAGGACTTGACCGACTCGGTCAACTCGATGGCGGGTAACCTGACCGGCCAGGTCCGCAACATTGCGGAAGTGACCACCGCGGTGGCGAACGGCGACTTGTCCAAGAAGATCGCGGCCGACGCGAAGGGCGAGATCCTGCAGCTGAAAGACACGATCAACGTGATGGTCGACCAGTTGTCCTCGTTCGCGTCGGAAGTGACGCGCGTGGCGCGCGAGGTCGGCACCGAGGGTAAGCTGGGCGGCCAGGCGAACGTGCCGGGCGTCGCGGGTACCTGGAAAGACTTGACCGACTCGGTCAATTCGATGGCGGGTAACCTGACGGGCCAGGTGCGTAACATCGCCGAGGTGACCACCGCGGTGGCGAACGGCGACTTGTCGAAGAAGATCGCGGCCGATGCACAGGGCGAGATCCTGCAGCTGAAAGACACGATTAACGTCATGGTGGACCAGTTGTCCTCCTTCGCATCCGAAGTGACGCGCGTGGCGCGCGAGGTCGGTACCGAGGGCAAGCTGGGTGGACAGGCGCAGGTGAAGGGCGTGGCGGGTACCTGGAAGGACTTGACCGACAACGTGAACTTCATGGCCTCGAACCTGACGGGCCAGGTGCGTAACATCGCGGAGGTCACTACCGCGGTGGCGAATGGCGACTTGTCCAAGACCATTACCGCCGACGCCAAGGGCGAGATTCTCGAGCTGAAAAACACGATTAACGTCATGGTGGACCAGCTGAACTCCTTCGCGTCGGAAGTGACGCGTATGGCGCGCGAGGTCGGTACCGAGGGTAAGCTGGGCGGCCAGGCGAACGTGCCGGGCGTTGCTGGTACCTGGAAAGACTTGACCGACTCGGTCAACTCGATGGCGGGTAACCTGACCGGCCAGGTGCGAAACATCGCCGACGTCACCACCGCGGTGGCGACGGGCGACTTGTCGAAGAAGATTACGGCTGACGCCAAGGGCGAGATCCTGGAGCTGAAGAACACGATTAACGTGATGGTGGACCAGCTGTCCTCGTTCGCGTCCGAAGTGACGCGCGTGGCGCGCGAAGTCGGTACCGAAGGCAAACTCGGCGGCCAGGCGCAGGTGAAGGGCGTGGCCGGTACCTGGAAGGACTTGACCGACAACGTGAACTTCATGGCCTCGAACCTGACGGGCCAGGTGCGTAACATCGCGGAAGTGACGACCGCCGTGGCGAACGGCGACTTGTCCAAGAAAATTACCGCTGACGTCAAGGGCGAGATTCTCGAAATGAAGGACACCATCAACGTGATGGTGGACCAGTTGTCCTCGTTCGCGTCGGAAGTCACGCGCGTGGCGCGCGAAGTCGGTACCGAAGGAAAGCTGGGCGGCCAGGCCAACGTGCCGGGCGTCGCGGGTACCTGGAAGGACTTGACCGACTCGGTCAACTCGATGGCCGGTAACCTGACGTCCCAGGTGCGTAACATCGCCGACGTGACCACCGCCGTGGCAAACGGCGACTTGTCGAAGAAAATTACGGTGGACGTGCGCGGCGAGATCCTGCAGCTGAAAGACACGATCAACACCATGGTCGACCAGCTGCGCTCCTTTGCGTCTGAAGTGACGCGGGTGGCGCGCGAAGTGGGTACCGAAGGAAAACTCGGCGGCCAGGCGAACGTGCAGGGCGTGGCGGGCACCTGGAAGGACTTGACCGACAACGTGAACTTCATGGCCTCGAACCTGACGGGCCAGGTGCGTAACATCGCCGAGGTGACCACCGCCGTGGCGAACGGCGACCTGTCCAAGAAAATCGCGGCGGACGCCAAGGGCGAGATCCTGGAACTGAAAGACACGATTAACGTCATGGTGGACCAGCTGTCCTCGTTCGCATCCGAAGTGACGCGCGTTGCGCGCGAAGTGGGCACTGAAGGCAAGCTGGGCGGCCAGGCGCAGGTGAAGGGCGTGGGCGGTACCTGGAAGGACTTGACCGAGAACGTCAACTTCATGGCCGCCAACCTGACCGCTCAGGTGCGCGGTATCGCGGGCGTGGTGACCGCCGTGGCGAACGGCGACATGAAGAAAAAATTGACGGTGGCGGCGCAGGGCGAGATCGCCTCGCTGGCCAACACCATCAACGAAATGACCGACACGCTGGCGGTGTTTGCCGACCAGGTGACCTCGGTGGCGCGCGAGGTCGGCGTCGAAGGAAAACTGGGCGGCCAGGCGAGTGTGCCGGGCGCCTCGGGCACCTGGAAAGACTTGACCGAGAACGTCAACCAGCTGGCGGCAAACCTGACCACCCAGGTGCGCGCGATTGCCGAAGTGGCGACCGCCGTGACGCGCGGCGACTTGTCGCGTTCGATCCAGGTCGAAGCGCGCGGCGAGGTGTCCGACCTGAAGGACAACATCAATGAGATGATCCGCAACCTGAAGGAAACGACGCAGAAAAACGCTGAGCAGGACTGGCTGAAGTCGAACCTGGCGCGCTTTACCCGCTTGCTGCAAGGCCAGCGCGACATCGAAGAGGTCACCAAGCTGATCCTGTCCGAGCTGGCGCCGCTGGTCTCGGCCCACCATGGCGTCTTCTTCATGATGGACGCCGACGGCCTCAAGCCGCGCCTGAAGATGATCGCCAGCTACGGCTACCGTCCGGACAATGCGCTGCCGACCTCGTTCGCCCCGGGCGAAGGGCTGGTGGGCCAGTGCGCCATCGAGAAGCAGCGCATGTGGCTGACCAACGTCCCGCGCGACTACATCGTCGTGTCCTCGGGCCTCGGTTCGGCGCCGCCGACCAACATCGTGGTGCTGCCGATCCTGTTCGAGCAGGAGGTCAAGGCGGTCATTGAAATCGCATCCTTCGAGCGCTTCACCCAGACCCACATGGGCTTCCTCGACCAGCTGATGGGTTCCATCGGCGCGGTCTTGAACACGATCGAGGCGAACAGCCGTACCGAGTCGCTGCTGACCCAGTCGCAGTCGCTGGCGCAGGAACTCCAGCAAACCAACCAGGAGCTGGCGGAAAAGGCGCGCCTGCTGTCCGACCAGAACAGCGAAGTGGAGCGCAAGAACAGCGAGGTCGAGCAGGCCAAGCTGGCGCTGGAAGAAAAAGCGACCCAGCTTGCGCTCTCCTCGAAGTACAAGTCCGAGTTCCTGGCGAATATGTCGCACGAGCTGCGCACGCCGCTCAACTCCCTGCTGATCCTGGCCCAGCAGCTCAGTGAAAACCCGATCGGCAACCTGAACGATAACCAGGTCGAGTACGCCCGCACCATCCATGGCTCCGGCTCGGACCTGCTGACCCTGATTAACGACATCCTCGACCTGTCGAAGATCGAGTCGGGCACCGTGACCCTGGAAGTGAGCGAGTCGCGCTTCCCGGTGCTGGCGACTTACGTCGAGCGCACCTTCCGCCACATGGCCGAGGCCAAGCTGGTGAAATTCTTCATCCAGCTCGATCCAAGCCTGCCGCTGGCGATGATGACCGACACTACGCGCCTGCAGCAGATCCTGAAAAACCTGCTGTCGAACGCCTTCAAGTTCACCGCCAACGGCGAGGTGACGCTGCGCATCGGCCTGGTGCAGAGCGGCTGGTCGCCGGACCATCCATTCCTGAGCCGCGCGGATTCGGTGGTGGCATTCTCCGTTACCGATACCGGCGTCGGCATCTCCGCCGACAAGCTGCAGCTCATCTTCGAAGCCTTCCAGCAGGCCGACGGCAGTACCGCGCGCCGCTACGGCGGCACGGGCCTGGGCCTGTCGATTTCGCGCGAACTGGCGCGCCTGCTGGGCGGCGAGATTCGCGTGACCAGCGTGGTCGGCAGCGGTTCCACCTTCACGCTTTACCTGCCGTACAACTATGCCGGCTTCCATACCTATTCGCCGGCGAACGAGCAGACGCAACCGCGCATGTACGCCGACCACTATGCGCCGGCCTTTGTGCCGAATGCGCAGATTCCGGGCGTGCTGACGCTGCCATCTTCCAGCACCAACCCCCAGGTCAATGTGCACGATCCGGACCTGGACGACCGCAACCTGATCCTCGCCGGCGACCAGTCGGTGCTGATCGTCGAGCATGACCCGGAATTCGCCAACGTCCTGCTGTCGCAGACCAGGGCGCGCGGCATGCGCGGCATCGTGACCGAATCCGGCGAATCGGTGCTGACGCTGGCCCGCGATTACCTGCCGATCGCGATCCTGCTCGACCTGGACCTGCCCGATACCGACGGCTACATGGTGCTCGACCGCCTGAAGCGCGATCCGGGCACGCGCCACATCCCGGTGCACGTCATGTCGGAAATGCGCGAGCGTGAAAAGGCGCTGCGCCAGGGCGCCATTTCCTACCTCAACAAGCCGGTCAACGCGGAGCGCCTGGAGGGAGAGTTCAACCAGATCCAGCGCTTCATGAACCAGACGCAACGCAGTTTGCTGATTGTCGAGGACGACGAAGTGCAGCTGCGTGACATCATGCAGCTGATCGGCGAGTCCGACCTCGAGCTGGTGTCGGCCAATAGCGGGGCCGCCGCGCTCGAGCTGCTAGGCACGCGCCGCTTCGACTGCATGGTGCTCGACCTGACCCTGCCGGACATGGATGGTTTCGCCGTGCTGGAGACCATCAGCGAAGATCCATCCTTGCGCGACCTGCCGGTGGTGGTCTACACCGCTGCAGAACTGAGCCGCAAAGAGGTCACCAAGCTCAAGCGCTTCGCCAAGACGATTGTCGTGAAAGACGCCCGTTCGCGCGAACGCCTGCTCGATGAAACGGCGCTGTTCCTGCACCGTTCCCCGGCGCGCCTGCCCGACGAGCAGCGCCGCATGCTGGAAAAGGCGCATGCCGCCGAGGGCGACCTGGCCGGCCGCAGCGTGCTGGTGGTGGACGACGACTTGCGCAACATCTTCGCGCTCAGCACCGTGCTGGAGCGCTACCAGATGAAGGTGCACTTCGCCGAAAACGGCAAGGACGGCATCAAGATGCTGGAAGAGACGCCGGGCATCGAGATCATCCTGATGGACATCATGATGCCGGAAATGGATGGCTATGACACGATGCGGGCGATCCGCAAGATCGCCAAATTCAAGTCGCTGCCGATCATCACCCTGACCGCCAAGGCGATGAAGGGCGACCGCGACAAGTGTATCGCCGCGGGCGCCAGCGATTACATCACCAAGCCGGTCGACGTGGGCCAGCTGCTGTCCCTGATGCGCGTATGGCTAGGTCATTGAACGCGACGACGCCAACTGAAGCGGGTTCCGTCTTGCTGCTCGAGACGGAGTTGTTCGCCGAGGCCGCATACCGCCGCCACGGGGTAGACTTGCGCGGCTTCGAGCGCGAATGGCTGCTGGCGCGCCTGGCGAGCTTGCGCGAGCAGCGCCAGGCGGCGAGTATTTCGAGCCTGCAGGGCGAGATCCTGCATGACGCGGCGGCGGCGCGGGCGGCGTTCAGTTTTGTCAGCGAAAACGAGGGCGGTTTTTTCACCAGGCCCACTTCCTTCATGGCGCTGCGCTGCGCGGCGCTGCCCTTGCTGCGTTCGGTGGCCTGGCCGGTGCTGTGGATCGCCGAATGCGCCGACGCCGCCTTCCTGACCCAGCTGATGGTGATGCTGGAAGAGGAGGGGCTGCTGCCGCGCACCCAGGTGTTCGTAACCAACGCGAATGAAGACGTGCTGGGCCAGATCGCGGACCTGCACCTGGCCGCTCCCAGCTTCCGGGAGCGCGATGCGCAGCATGCGCAAGGGGGCGGGCAGACGGCCTTGTCCGACCATGTCATCCAGACCGAGACGGGATTTACCCTGCACCACCGGCTGCGCCAGCACATCATCTACAGCCAGCACGATCTCAGCGTGGACGCGTCGTTCAACGAGTGCCACCTGGTCATCTGCCAGCGGCCGCTGTCGCACTACAGCATCGCGCTGCGCCAGCGTGCGCTCAGGCTGTTCGCGCAAAGCCTGTGCAATTTCGGCATCCTGCAGATCGACGCCTCGGCAGGCCCGGTCAGCCATGACCTGACGCGTGATTTTACGTGCCTGCTTGGCGAGCAAGGCATTTACAAGCGCATTCCTGTCCAGCCCTGAGCCCGCTGATGGGGGGGGCGAACGAATCATTCACCGAGGCGCAGGACGCATCCACCCATGACTATCCATTTCTACGAACCCCGCAACGGTCATGGGCTCCCCCACGACCCCTTCAATGCCATCGTCGGACCGCGTCCGATCGGCTGGATATCGTCCTTGAGCGGAGAAGGCGTGGCGAACCTCGCGCCCTACAGCTTTTTCAACGGCTTCAACTATGTGCCGCCCATCGTTGGCTTTGCCAGCGTTGGCGAAAAAGACACGCTGCGCAATGTGCGCGAGACCGGGGAATTCGTCTGGAACCTGGCGACCAGGCCGCTGGCGGAAGCGATGAACAGCACCTCCGCGGCGCTCGCACCGGAAGTGGATGAATTCGCGCTGGCCGGGCTCACGGCCGCGCCATCTCGCCTGGTCAAGGCGCCGCGCGTGGCCGAGAGCCCGGTGTCCTTCGAATGCCAGGTCACCCAGATCATCCAGTTGCAGCGCGCGAATGGCGACCTGGTGCCGACCTGGCTGACACTCGGCGAAGTCGTGGGCGTGCATATTGCCGAAGCCTCGCTCACGAACGGCGTCTACGATACCGCGGCCGCAGGCCATATCCTGCGTGGCGGCGGTCCCGCCGATTATTTTTCGATCGGGCCGGACCAGTTGTTCCACATATTCCGGCCCCGCTGAAGAACAGGATGGTTCAATATTTACCGGATAGCAAAGCCCCCGCATGCGGCGCCATGGTTTGCAAACCCAGCTTTTCCAGCATCTGATAGGCGGTGCAGGCGGCAGCCGACAGCACCGGCAAGCCGATGCGGTCCTGCACCGGCTGGATGGAGGAGAGCGAAGGCATTTGCACACAGGCAGACAAGACCACCGCATCGCAATTGGCGGTATTGAGGCGCTTCGAGATCTCGATCAAGGCATTCGGATCGCGGGCGCCGACAGCAAGATTGTCGGCAATCTCGAGTGAAATGCAGTCGAGCACCTCGAAGCCTTCGTGCTCGATGTAATCGACCACCATGTCCGTCAAGGGTTTCATGTACGGCGTAATGACGGCAATCTTTTTGGCGCCGATCTTGCCCAGCCCATGCACCAGCGCACCGGCGCTGGTCACCACGGGCGCAGGCGCGTCGTTTTCCCGGGTGCGGCCATGCAGGCGCTCTTCCGACACCCGGTGATAACCACGTCCCATGCTCATGATGGCAACGAGGCAGGCATAGCCGAGCACGTCCACCCGGGCGTCGGACAGTTCCAGTGCACAGCGGTCGGAATCGGCATCCATCGCAGCGAGCTCTTCTTTAGTCACGCGCTTCATGCGCATGCGGCTGGAGTGGAAGGTGAAGCGTTCCGGCAAGACCATTTCGCGCGCCCGCAAGATCGCCGGAATTTCGGTTTCCATGGTGGTGTTACTGCTGGGGACGATCTGTCCGATACGGTAGTTTTTCATGGCGTGATCCCAAAGTAGCCTGACAAATAAAATGCCTATGACAAAGGATGGCTGTCATAGGCAAGGCATGCGGTACAACGACGGAAACCCCGTCGTTTCGCCATCAATCCAGCGTGATGTTGGCCTTTTTGATGACCTTGTTCCAGTAGCCGAGTTCGGTCGTGACGAGGGTGTCCAGGGCGGCCGGATTCATGTAACGCACTTCGACGCCCTGGCCGGCGGCCAGCTTTTTGGCTTCCGGCGTCTCGAGCGCTTGCTTGACGCCGTTGCTCAGTTGCGTCACCAGGGCAGGAGGCGTGCCGGTCGGCGCAAACAGGCCGACCCAGGCTTCCAGCGTAAAGTCCGGCAAGCCCGCTTCGGCCGTCGTCGGCACCGTCGGCATCATCGGATGACGGGTCTTGCCGGCAATTGCCAGCGCCTTCAGCTTGCCGGACTGGACATGCTGCATCACCGATGGCGGCGTCGTGATGAAGACGTGCACGCGGCCGGCCAGTACGTCGGCAATGGCCTGGCCAGAACCTTTGTAAGGAACGTGCAGCATGTCGGTGGCGGTCTGCTGCTTGAACAACTCGGTTCCGATATGCGACAGCGAGCCATTGCCCTGGGATGCGTAGCTGATCTTGCCGGGATTCTTTTTCAGATAGGCGATCAGTTCGCTCAGCGTGTTGACGGGCAGCGAAGGATGCACGGCGACGACATTGGTGGCAGTCACCAGCAGCGCAACCGGCGTGAAATCCTTGGGCGCCCACGGCAGCTTTGTCATCAGCGCCGGGTTGGCGGTGTGGTATGCCGAATACGACACCAGCAGGGTGGAGCCGTCCGGTGCGGAGCGGGCCACCGCCTGATAGGCGATATTGCCGCTTCCGCCAGGGCGGTTGTCCACCACGACGGTATGCTTGAGGAATTGGCCGAGTGGCTGGCCGAGCACGCGGGCCGCGGTGTCGACCACGCCGCCAGGAGGATTCGGAACGATCAGCGTGATGGGCTTGGAGGGAAGCGATTGGGCGAGTGCAGTGGCTGAGGTGAGCAGCAGCATGCTGCAGGCAAGTTTTCGGAACATGGTAGGTCTCCTGTCGATGTGATTTTTTAAGTTGGCGCCGCGCTCGACCGCGGGTTGGGACAAAGCCAAGGCTGACCCTGAATCTACCGGCTTATTTACCGTCTTGCATTCGTATTAACAAGTGGCCTGCCTTCGCGTTCCACGAAGCCTTCGCATTCCACGAAGGGTGAATTGCGAATTTAAAGGTTCGCTCGCCGGCGTCTTGCGCTCACACTGAGTGACAAGTTCACATCGACGACTACATTCACTTATGACTAATCAGATTCTTTCCGGCATCCGGGTTCTGGAGTTAGGACAACTGATCGCCGGGCCGTTCGCCGGCAAGACGCTGGCCGATTTTGGCGCGGAAGTGATCAAGGTAGAAACGCCGGGCGATGGCGATCCCTTGCGCAAGTGGCGCATGCTGCATCAGGGCACCTCGGTCTGGTGGCAGGCGCAGTCGCGCAACAAGGACTCGATCTGCATCGACTTGCGCACGCCCGAAGGGCAGCAACTGGTGCGCACACTCGCGGAGTCAGCCGATGTGCTGATCGAGAACTTCCGGCCTGGCACCATGGAAAAATGGGGAATGGGATGGGAGGACTTGCACCGTCTCAATCCGCGCCTGATCATGCTGCGCGTTTCCGGCTATGGCCAGGATGGCCCGAAGCGCGATGAGCCTGGCTTCGCCGCCATTGCCGAAGCCATGGGAGGCATGCGCTACATTACGGGCGAGCCCGGTCGGGTACCGGTGCGCGCCGGGGTGTCGCTGGGCGATACGCTGGCAGGCCTGCATGGCGCGCTCGGCATCCTGCTGGCGCTGTACCAGCGCGACGCCAAGGGCGGCGCTGGCCAGATGATCGATGTCGCGCTGTATGAATCGGTCTTCAACATGACGGAAAGCCTGCTGCCCGAATACTCGGCGTTCGGGACGGTGCGCAAACCGGCAGGGGGCGCCTTGCCCGGCATCGCCCCGTCGAATGCCTACCGCTGCGCGGACGGCGAGTATGTTTTGATTGCCGGCAACGGCGACTCGATCTTCAAGCGCCTGATGCTGCTGGTCGGACGTGCCGACCTTGCTGCCGATCCTGGCCTGGCAAGAAACGACGGGCGCGCCGGCCGCGTGGACGAGCTCGATGCGGCGATCCAGGCCTGGGCCGCAACGCTCTCCATCGAAGCGGCAGTGTCCGACTTGAGGAAAGCAGGCGTGCCGTCCGGACGCATTTATTCAGCCAAGGATATCGCCGAGGACGAGCACTACCGCGCGCGTGGCGTGATCGAAAAAATACGGAGCGCGGACGGGCTGGAAGTCGAGGTACCCGGCGTCATGCCGAAATTGTCGGCCAATCCCGGTGCCGTCCGCAAGCGCGCACCTGCGCTTGGCGAACACACCGAGCAGATACTGGCTGGCGCCGGTCTGTCTGCGGCCGAGATTGCGGCATTGAAGGAAAAAGGAGTCGTCTCATGAGCCGCCGCCTGGAGATCAACGAAGTGGCGCCGCGTGACGGCTTGCAGATGGAGCGCAATTTCGTGGCCACTGAAAACAAGATCGCCTTCATCGATGCCCTGTCGGCCTGCGGTTTTGCCCGAATCGAAGTGACTTCGTACACATCGCCCAAGGCGATTCCGACGCTGGCCGACGCCGAAGCGGTGATGGCTGGCATCGAACGGGTGCCCGGCGTGAAGTACACCGCCCTGGTGCCCAACCTGAGGGGAATGGAGCGGGCCGCGGCGGGCCGGCCGGACGAAATCAACCTGGTCATGTCGGCCAGTGAAACCCATAACCGCGCCAACCTGCGCATGACGCGCGCCCAGTCGCTGGCGACCTTGCAGCAAGTGATACGTGCCGCCGAAGGCGCCGGGCTGCCATGCAATGTCTCGCTGTCGGCATCGTTCGGCTGCCCTTTCGATGGCGAAGTGGACGCTGAAGAAGTAGTCTTGCTTGCCAGGACCCTGGCCGATGCGGGCGCGGCCGGCATGACCGTCTGCGACACCACCGGCATGGGGTATCCGACCCAGGTCGCCAGCCTGTGCGAACGCTTGCAGCAGGCGCTGCCGGGCTTGCCCCTGACACTGCACTTGCATAACACGCGCGGCATGGGTCTGGCCAATGCCCTTGCCGGATTCAATGCCGGCATCGACCGCTTCGACGGCGCCCTGGGGGGCCTGGGCGGCTGCCCGTACGCGCCCGGCGCCAGCGGCAACGTCAGCACGGAAGAGCTGGTACACATGTTCGCAGCGATGGGACAGCATACGGGCGTGCAGTTCGACGCCTTGATCGAGGTCGTGCATGCAATGTCCGGCCTGATTGGCCGGCCCGTGTTCAGCCAGCTCGCCCAGGCCGGGCCACGGCTGCGCCGCTTCGCGCCGCCGGCCTGGCTCGCGCAAACGTTTTCACACTAGGCAGAGGACGGAAGAACATGGCACAGACGCTCTACGACAAGCTGTGGACGCGGCATGTGGTGCACGTCGACGACGACGGCACGACCTTGCTGTACGTTGACCGCCACCTGCTCAACGAGGTCATGAGTCCGCAGGCATTCGAAGGCTTGCGCGGTCACGGCCGCAAAGTGTGGCGGATTGCATCGAACCTGGCGGTGGCCGATCACAATATTCCGACCACGCAGCGCAGCGCCGGCATTAATGATCCGGTCTCGCGCCTGCAGGTGGAGACGCTGACACGAAATTGTGGCGAATTCGCGATTACGGAAATCGGCATGACGGACAAGCGGCAAGGCATCGTGCATGTCATCGGGCCGGAGCAGGGAATCACCCTGCCGGGCTTGAGCGTGGTGTGCGGCGACAGCCATACCAGCACCCATGGCGCATTTGCCTGCCTCGCATTCGGTATCGGTACCTCGGAAGTCGAGCACGTCCTGGCGACGCAATGCCTGCTCGGAAGGAAATCGAAGAACCTGCGGGTGGACTTCAAGGGCAAGCTGCCTGCGGGCGTCACGGCCAAGGACATGGCGCTGGCCATGATCGGCAAGATCGGCACCGCCGGAGCGACCGGCTACGCGATCGAGTATGCCGGCGATGCGGTAACTGCCTTGTCGATGGAAGGCCGCATGACCCTGTGCAACCTGACGGTGGAAGCCGGCGCGCGCTGCGGCATGATTGCCGTGGACGATAAAACCATCGACTACCTGCAAGGCCGGCCGCAGGCACCCGTGGGAGCGCAATGGGAAAGCGCTGTGGCGTTCTGGCGCACGCTCAAGAGCGATGCGGACGCGGCCTTCGACCAGGTCGTGGCGATCGACGTGGCCCTGATCAAGCCCCAGGTCACCTGGGGCACGTCTCCCGAGATGGTAACGACTGTCGACGGCATCGTGCCCGATCCCTCACTGGAACCGGATCCGGCCAGGCGCGCCGGCATCGAGCATGCCCTGGCCTACATGGGCCTGGCGCCTGGCACGCCGATGACCGATATCCATGTCGATGTCGTGTTCATCGGTTCCTGCACCAACTCGCGCATCGAAGACTTGCGTGCGGCCGCCGCCATCGTGCGCGGCAGGCAAGTCGCGCACAACGTTGAGCTGGCCATGGTGGTGCCGGGTTCCGGGCTGGTCAAGCAACAGGCCGAGGCCGAAGGGCTCGATACCATTTTCAAGGAAGCAGGTTTTGAATGGCGCGAGCCCGGCTGCTCGATGTGCCTGGGAATGAATGCCGATCAGCTGCGCCCCGGCCAGCGCTCGGCCTCGACGTCGAACCGCAACTTCGAGGGCCGGCAGGGCGCCGGCGGGCGTACCCATCTGGTGAGCCCGGAAATGGCCGCCGCGGCCGCCGTCATGGGACACTTTGTCGACATAAGGGATTGGCACTGATGGAAAAGTTCACCACGCATGCAGGGCTGGTGGCGCCGCTGGACCGCGCGAATGTCGATACCGATGCCATCGTTCCGAAGCAGTTTTTGAAATCCATACGGCGCTCCGGGTTTGGCGTGAACCTGTTCGATGCCTGGCGTTACCTGGACATCGGCGAACCGGACCAGGACTGCAGCACGCGCCCCTTGAACCCGGATTTTGTATTGAATCAGCCGCGCTACCAGGGTGCAAGCATTCTGCTTGCCCGAGAAAACTTTGGCTGTGGCAGTTCGCGCGACATGCCCCCTGGGCCCTGGCGGATTACGGCTTGCGCGTCATCGTCGCACCGTCGTTTGCTGAAATTTTCTACAACAATTGCTTCAAGAATGGCTTGCTGCCGGTCGTTCTTGCAGAACAAGAAGTCGACGACTTGTTCAAGGCCTGCGACCGCACGCCTGGTTTTTGCCTGGCGGTCGACCTGGAGGCACAAACGATCGCCTGGCCGGGTGAGCACCGGGTAAGCCGCTTCGAACTGGAGCCATCGCGCAAGCACCGCTTGCTTCATGGCCTGGACGACATCGCGCTGACACTCAGCCATTCCGACAAGATCAAGGCCTACGAGGCATGGCGAAAGGGAGAGGAAGCCTGGGTGTTTTAAGCATCGGGAATCCCATCGGTGCGCGTATGGCAAAATGCAAGCTTGCTGAAACATCAATGGTCAAGGAGAGAGCTTGTGAACTATGCGCGGTTTGATCTGGTGACGCTCAGCCTGTTCATTGAAATTGCGCGCACTGGCAGCATTACACGCGGCGCGCAGCAGTCCAATCTTGCCGTGGCCGCGGCGAGCAAGCGCATTTCAGACCTGGAAACCCATCTCGGCACCAGGCTGCTTTACCGGCATGCCAACGGCATCACCCTGACGGAAGCAGGCCGTGCCTGTTCCCAGCATGCGCTCGGTATTCTCCAGGATGTCGACAAGATGTCGGGCGCGCTCTCCGATTTCGCGGCGGGCAGCCGGGGGCAAGTGCGCATCTGGGCCAACACGTCGGCGGTCATCCAGTTTCTTCCCGACGACTTGACCCGTTTCCGGCGTGAACATCCAGGTATCCGGATCAGCCTCGAAGAGCGCAACAGTACCGACGTGGTCGCGGCGGTGCGTGAAAACCGTGCCGATATCGGCATCTTTGCCGACCGCACGACAGTCGGCGACATGGAAGTGTTCGATTACCGCAAGGACCAACTGGTTCTGATCGTTTCCCAGGATCATCCGCTGGCCATCCATGCCAGCATGGCGCTTGCCGATGCGTTGGACTACGAATTCGTCAGCCTCTCGGAAGCGACGTCGCTTGCCGAACGGCTGCGCGCCGAATGCAGCCGCCTGGAGAAGCCGCTGAAGCTGGGTATCCAGGTACGCAGCTTCGATGCGGTCTGCCGGATGGTGATGGTCGGCCTGGGCATCGGTGTATTGCCCTATCTGGCAGCCGAACCCCATGTGCGCTCGATGGGCTTGAAATTGATTACGCTGACCGACGCCTGGGCGGAACGGACCTTGCTGCTTGCCCTGCGCAGCACGCTGGCGCTGCCGGCCCCGGTCAGGCTGCTCGCCGCCAGCCTCAGTGCCCCGGCGGCGAAATCGATCAACGACAGCTTGAAAAACGGGTGAATGCCCTGTCCTGCCGGCCTTGCATGCGGCCTTCTTATGCCTTGAGCGCCGCCGCGCACTCGCGCACCAGCGACGGCCCCCGGTAAATCAGGCCGCTGTACAGCTGCACCAGCTGAGCGCCGGCGGCCATCTTTTCCTTCGCATTCGCCCCCGACAGGATGCCGCCGACGCCGATGATCGGCAGCGCGTCGCCGAGCTCCTTCCTGAGGGCGCGGATCACGATGTTGGAGAGGTCGAACACCGGCGCGCCCGAGATGCCGCCGGTCTCCTTGCCGTGGCGATGGCGCTCGACGCCCTTGCGGTTGAGCGTGGTGTTGGTGGCGATCACGCCATCGATCCGGTGGCGCATCAGGGCCGCGGCGATGTCGCGGATCTGGTCGGCGTCGATGTCGGGTGCGATCTTCAGCGTCAGCGGCACGTAGCGGCCATAGTCGTCGGCGAGGCGCGTCTGCTCGGCCTTGAGTAGCGAGAGCAGGGCGTCGAGTTCCGAAGCGCCCTGCAGCTGGCGCAGGTTTTTCGTGTTCGGCGACGAGATGTTGACCGTGACATAGCTGGCGTAGGGATAGACCTTGCGCAGGCAGTGCAGGTAATCCTCGGCAGCGCGCTCGATCGGCGTATCGGCGTTCTTGCCGATGTTCAGCCCCAGCACGCCCCCGCCCTCCTGGTAGAAGCGCGAAGCCTTGACGTTGGCTACAAAACGGTCGACGCCGCCGTTATTGAAGCCCATGCGGTTGATGATGCCCTGGGCGGCGGGGATGCGGAACATGCGCGGCTTCGGGTTGCCGGCCTGGGGGCGCGGGGTCACGGTGCCGATTTCGATCGAGCCAAAGCCGAGTGCGGCCAAACCGTCGATATACGCGCCGTCTTTGTCCAGTCCGGCGGCCAGGCCCACCGGGTTCGGAAAAGTGATGCCCATGACGACGCGCGGATCGGGCTCGGGCTTGGCGAACACGCCGGTCATGCCGCGCGATGCGGCGCTGCGCAGGGCGGGCAGGGTCAGGTTGTGGGCGGTTTCTGCTGGCAGCGTGAACAGCAGCGGGCGGGCCAGGGTGTAGAGGATTTTGTCGGGCATGGGGCGCTCGTAAATAGGGGCGCGCCAATTGTACCTTGAGCGCCTGACAAAACCGCCATGGCGGCGTTGCATCGTCTCGCCGTACTAGCGTACTGTCTTCGACGCTGCGCCTTGCCCTGACGGCGTTGTCAGGCGCTCCGCACTCCGCGCTAGCGGTCGAGGATGCCCCAATGGCCGCTGATCCGTGCCTCCAGCGGCCGGAAATTGATTTTATAAGCCATCTTCGGGCTCTGCTCGATCCAGTAGCCGAGGTAGACATAGGCGAGCCCCAGTTCGCGCGCCTGCTCGACCTGCCACATCACGTTATAGGTGCCGAAGGAGGCGCCCGGCAGGTCCGGGTCGAAGAAGGTGTACACCGAGGACAGGCCGTCGGAGAGCACGTCGATGATCGATACCATGCGCAGGGTGCCGTCTGGCTCGCGGAATTCGACGAGGCGGGTGTTGACCCGGCTTTGCAGCAGGAACTGGGCGTACTGGTCGCGGCTGTCCTGGTCCATGCCGCCGCCGACGTGGCGCGTGGTCTGGTAGCGCAGGTAGAGCGCGTAGTGCTCGTCCGAGAACGACAGGTTGGCGACCATGGCGGACAGGTTGCCGTGGCGCTTCCAGGCGCGGCGCTGGGCGCGGTTCGGCGCGAACTCCGCGCAGCGCACGCGCACCGGGATGCAGGCCTGGCAACCATCGCAATACGGGCGATAGGTGAAGATGCCGCTGCGCCGGAAACCGTTCTTGACGAGCTCTGAATACACGTCGGCGTTGATCAGGTGCGAAGGCGTGGCAACCTGCGAGCGTGCCTGGCGTGCGTCGAGATAACTGCACGGGTAGGGCGCGGTCGTGTAGAACTGCAGCGTGGAGAAAGGCAGGTCATTTAGGTGCGTCATGCAAGACTCTCTGGACGACGTGAAGGGTCTATATTAACGAAAGCGCGGGTGCGCACGGTTCGATCAGTTTGCAGATAATTAACTGGCAGTCAAGCCTGGTGGCAGCGGCGGCACCACCTCCCAGTGGCTGATTTTCGGCTCCCGGATCACGGATCGCAAGTGCTGCAGGAAGCGGCTGCGCGGGATCGGCGCCGCGCCCAGCGAGGCCAGGTGCCCGGTCTCCTGCTGGCAGTCGAGCATGCGCACGTCGTGCGAGCGCAAGAAGGCGACCAGGTAGGCCAGCGCGACTTTCGAGGCATCGGAGACGCGCGCGAACATCGACTCGCCATAAAACATGTGGCCGATGCAGACGCCATAGGCGCCGCCCACCAGTTCGCCGTCCAGCCAGACTTCGGCCGAGTGCGCGTGGCCCATCGCGTGCAGCCCGGTATAGCCGTCGATGATGTCCTCGGAAATCCAGGTGCCCGGCCCGTCCTTGCGCGGCCCGGCGCAGGCGCGCATCACGCCCTCGAAGTCGGTGTCGAAGCTTACCTGCCAGCGCCCGCCGTTGGTCCGGCTGCGCTCGACGCGGCGCAGGGTTTTCTTCAGGCTGTCGCTCACCTTGAAGTGCGCCGTGTACAGCACCATGCGCGGATCGGTGCTCCACCACAGGATCGGCTGGCCTTCGGAAAACCAGGGGAAGATGCCGTTCTGGTAGGCCTGCAACAGGCGTTGCGGCGACAGGTCGGCGCCGGCCGCGAGCAGGCCCGGCGCGTCGATCGTCAGCGCCTCGGATACGTCGGGGAACGGCGTATTTGCCTCGAGCCAGGGGATCATGGGGTGATTCAGTCGGGTTCGCGCGGGGCAATCATCGGCCGATGGATGTCGTGGCAATGGACGCCGTAACCGATCGTGCCACGGCTCTCGCGGATTTTGACGCGGTCGGCGAAGAACAGTTCCAGCGTCGTGCGGATGGTCGGGAAGGCGAGGTCGTCCCAGGGAATGTCCTGCTCGGTAAAGAGTTTTACTTCGAGACTTTCTTCGCCGGCTGCGAAGTCGAGGTCGCGCAGGCGCGCCAGGTAGAACATGTGCACCTGGTGTACGTGGGCGACATTGAGCAGCGTGAACAGATTGCCGAGCTCGATATTGGCGCCGGCTTCCTCTTCGGTTTCGCGCTGGGCCGCTTCGCCCGTCGTCTCGCCGTTTTCCATGAAGCCGGCCGGCAGCGTCCAGTAGCCGTGGCGCGGCTCGATCGCGCGCCGGCACAGCAGCACCTGCAAGCTGCCCTTGCGTTCGGGGTCTTCCCATACGGGAATCGAGCCGATCACCATTTTCGGGTTCTGGTAATGAATCGTTGCGCATTGCGTGCACACATGGCGCGGCCGGTTGTCGCCGTCGGGGATGGCCAGCGCGACCGCGTGGCCGCACTCGGAACAGAATTTCATAGGGAGCGGGAAAAATGAACGTATGCCTACTTTACACCTGATTCGCCCGGCTGTGACGCCGCCCCCGGCCGGGAGGGGAGGGGGCAAGGCGTCATTTGATGCTGCGGAAGGGGGTTGGCCGAGCATAAGGTTTGCCTAAACGGGCTCGAGCGCGTATAATTCGTTTCACAGACGCGGGGTGGAGCAGTCTGGCAGCTCGTCGGGCTCATAACCCGAAGGTCACAGGTTCAAATCCTGTCCCCGCAACCAGAATTCGTCTTTGCAAGAAAACGAAAGCCGTTCATTCCTTTAAAAGAATGAGCGGCTTTTTCGTTTCCGCCCGGTTTTTCATCGACCTGGATCAAGCGCGCGTCGGTTTCGCGGCACCTGCCGGGCTCGGCACTGTCGAACCGGTAACGCATAACTCTCGGGTGCAAGTATGATACCTGTTGACGACATCAACGAAGCCTGGGGCTGGGTAGGGTTGACGGCGGTGGAGGTACTGGGCGTGAACGCCTTCGGCAACCTGTTGATTCGCGACGCCGACGGCAGCTTCTGGCGCCTGCGTCCGCAAGACCTCAGCTGTGAGCCGGTCGCCGAAGACCGCGCCGCCCTCGATGCGCTCTCCTACAACCAGGATTTCCTGAACGACTGGTACATGCCGGAACTGGTCGACCTGGCCGAGTCCACGCTCGGGCCGCTCGCCGAAGGACGCAAGTATTGCCTCAAGATCCCCAGTGCGCTTGGCGGCCATTACGGCAGCGAAAACCTGGCGACGGTGCCGTTGTCCGAGCTGATCCGGTTTTCAGGGGAGGGCGCGCAGCAGTTCCAGGGCGTGCCCAGGTGGTGCTGAGGCCTTTTCAGAGAGACGCCCAGAGGTAGGCGGCCGCCATTGTTCTGTGCGGCCGATAGGCGGCCAGCCAGGTTTCGGCCCCGGCGATGCCGGGCTTGTCCGTCGTGCCGAGCAAGCGCCCGATCGCCGTGCGCACCGCCACGTCGCCGTGCAGCGAGCAGTCCGCATGGCCGTAGCCGCGCAGCAGGGTGTAGTTGACGGTCCAGGGGCCGACGCCCTTGATGACAAGGAGAGCGGCGCTGGCCTGTTCGAGGTCGTCGCCCAGCTCGAGCGTCAGCTTGCCCTCCGCCGCCAGGCGCGCAACGCGCAGCAAGGTCTCGGCCTTGGCGCGCGAAAACTTGCGGCTGGTCAGGCAGTCGAGCTCGAGCCGGGCCACGTTTGCTGCTTCCGGATAGCACAGCAGGCCGCTGCCGTGGCGTCGGCCGGCCTGCTCGATGAAGCTGCGGCGCAGGCTGATCGCGAACGGCAGGTTGATCTGCTGGCCGATGATGGCCCAGGTCAGGGCTTCGAAGACGGTAGCGGACTGGACGATGCGCAGGCCGGGCTGGCGCTCCACCAGCGGCCTCATCAACGGATCGTCGCGCACGAAGCCGGCAAACGGCGCCGGATCGATGCGCAAGGCCAGGATGCTGTCCAGGGCTTGCATCGCCAGCGCGAGCGTGGCCTCGTCGAGCTCGGCATCGGCGTCGATCGTGCACAAGGCTTCGCTTGACGTCAGTGTCACGTCCAGCAAGGTCGGCACGCCGCCGAGCAATACCGCCTTGCGGATGCGCGCCTCCTCACGCCCCGCGAGCACCTGCTCGGCCACACCTTCGGCATCGCGCGCATGAAAGGCGAGCACGTCGTCGCTGCGGTAGGCGGCCGGCAAGGCCAGCGAAACGGTGTGCGTGCTCATTTTCCCGGCACGGCTGCCGCGGCGCGGCCGAAGCGCGGCACGAAGCCGGTGACCAGCGCCGTGCCGACCAGCACGATGCCGGAACCGGCCAGCGTGTGCCAGCCGACCGTTTCACCCAGGAACAAGGCGCCCCACAGGATGCCGAACACGGGATTGAGGAAGGTCACGGTCAGGGCCGAGGTCGGGCCGACCTCGGCGATCAGGCGGAAGTAGATCAGGTAGGCGATGCCGCTGCAGAGCACGCCGAGCGCCAGCACGGCCGCCCAGACGCCCGGCGTCGGGCTGGCTGGCGCCGGGAAGAAGGGCAGAACCGGCAGCACCAGCAAGGTCGCGGCCCACATCGTGCCATGGGCGTTGGCGAAGGGTTCGACGCTTTTCGCGGATTTGGCATACTGGGTAGCAATGCCGTAGCACAGCGCTGCGGCAAGCGCGGCCGCCACCGCCAGGCCGGCGCCGGGAAGGGTCGAGACGTCGTCGAAGCCGACCAGCAGCGCTACGCCCGCAGTGCCCAGCAACAGGCCGAGCCCGGTACGCGCGGTAATGGCCTGGCGCGCCCACAGCGCCCCGATCAGCGCGCCCCACATCGGCGCCGTCGCGTTCAGCACCGACAGCACCGAAGCGGTCAGGGTGCGCGCGCCGTAGGCAAACAGCAGGAAGGGCAGGGCCGAATTGAAAAAGCCCAGCATCAGGTAATGCTTCCAGTTGGCGCGCAGCTCGAAGCGCTTGCGCAGCACCAGCCCGACAGCGGCCAGGAACAGAGCCGCAAACAGCACCCGGTATTCGATCAGGACCGCGGGCCCGAGCACCGGCGCGCTGATGCGCATGAAAAGGAAGGAGCCGCCCCAGATGGCGGCGAGCAGCAAGAGGCGCAGGAAATTGGCTGTGGTCATAGTCAAGGCGTGAGGGTAGCGCGCATGGTGCCATGCTCGGGCGCAACGCGCATCCCGTTTTTTGCTTTGCTGACGGTTTCCCGTCAGCGCGCGCAGGCGTCCAGCGTGGCCGGCTGCGGCGCCGCCGCATGCGGCACCAGCAGCGCCATCGGCACGCCGTTCTTGGCGGCCGTCATTTCGGCGAGGATGGCGATGCCGATTTCGGACGGGGTCTTGCTGCCGATATACAGGCCGATCGGGCCGTGCAGGCGGTCGAGCTGTTCTTCGCTCAGGTCGAACAATTTGAGGCGCTCGCGGCGCTTCGCGTTGTTCAGCCGCGAACCGATGGCGCCCACATAAAACGCGTCGGAGCGCAAGGCTTCCATCAGCGCCAGGTCGTCGAGCTTGGGATCGTGGGTAAGGGCGACGACGGCGCTGCGCGCATCGAGCCGGCTTTCCAGCACCAGGTCGTCTGGCATGGTGTGGACCAGCTCGACGCCGGCCAAATTCCAGTCGGCGCGGTATTCCTCGCGCGGATCGCAGACGACCACGCGGTAATCCATGGCGCTCGCCACCTGCGCCAGGAAGCGCGACAGGGGCCCGGCGCCGATGATGAACAGGCGCCAGCGCGGGCCGTGGATCGTGTGCAGGGTGTCGTTGTCGAGGCGCAGGACCGCGCCGGGTGTTGCGGGGACCAGGGTGACGGCGCCGCTGGCCAGCTGCAGGCGGCGTTCCAGCAGCTCGCCGGCGGCAAGGCGCACCAGCAGTTCGGAAATGCCGCTGGCGGCGTGCAGGGGCTCGATGGCGAGTTCGATGGTGCCGCCGCAGGGCAGGCCGAAGCGCTGCGCCTCGAGCGCGCTGATGCCGTAGCTGAGGATCCTGGGCCGGGCGTCGGCACGGATACCCTGGGCGCGCACGTTCTCGATCAAATCGTCCTCGATGCAGCCGCCCGAGACCGAACCGACCACCCGGCCATCGTCGCGCACGGCCAGCGTGGCGCCGATCGGGCGCGGGCTGGAACCCCAGGTCTTGATGACGGTGACGAGTTCGCAGCGGTGACCGGCATCGAGCCAGGCGGCGGCGGTCTTGAGTACTTCGAGGTCGAGGCTGTCCATGGGGGCAATGATAGCCTAGGGTGGGCGGCTCCGCCGCTCACGCGTTCAACCCGAGCAAGATCAGCCGCGCAGGTATTCCTGGCGACCGTTACGGCAGCAGCGGCTTCTTCGCGTCCTGCTTCGCCTCGACATCGGCCACGGCCAGTTCGATGGCCGTCAGGCGCGCGGCAATCGCCGGGTGGTTGGCGGTGTGGCCGTTCGCCACCGTCACCGGCGTGGCTGCCGTGAACCGTTTCCAGAACCCGGCGACGCCGTCGATGTCGTAGTCGGCGCGGGCCAGCAGGAAGACCGCCAGGCGGTCGGCGGCGGCGTCCATGTTCGACGGCATGGCCTTGATGCCGGCGCTGCCGCCCATCATCGACAGGTCGGGATTGGCGCGCAGCAGCAGGCTTTCGATGACGCTGTCGAGCGTGGCGGTATTGCGCTGCGCCTTCGGATGCTCGAGGATATTGTGCGCCATCGTGCGCGCGAGCACATAGGCCAGTTCGGTGTCGCTGCGGGTGGCGCCGATCATGCCGCGGGTGACCATGACGCGGCTGCCGTCGGCATAGGCGTTCAGGTTGTCCGCGTTGCCCAGTTCGATGGCGAAGGCGCAGGCGCGCGTGACGGGAATGGCGAGGTCGCGTGGGCGGCCGTCGCGTTCGATGCTCAAGGGCAGGATCGGCGCGGCGGCCAGCAGGGGGCCGAACACGGCGCCCAGCTTGGCGGTGGCGCCGGGCCCGGTCGGCAGCGGCTTGCCGCCGGCGGCCACCAGGTCGTCGCCCAGGCGCAGGCCGGCCCGGGCGGCGCCGCTTCCGGCCAGTACGCTGGTCACTTGCAGGCGTTCGTCCATGCGGAAGGCAAGCTGGGCTGCTTCGTTGTAGATGCCCGGGTAGGAATGGCGGTTCTTGGCGGTAAAGCCCAGCAGGTTGCGCGCCTGCTTCTTGCACAGCTCGGCATTTTCGATCAGCAGCGGCGAGGCGACGCGGTACAGGCGGTCTTGCAGCGCCGCCATCCTGCTCAGCGTCTCGGCCGCCGCTTCAACCTGTGGCGTCGGCTGGGCGGCCTGTGGCGCCTGGGGCAGCGCGCCCGGCAGGCCGGGTTGGCGGATCGGGGCCTGGGTGCCGCAGGCGGCCAGGAGTACGGAGATGGTTACTGCGAGCGCTGCAGGGTGCAAGCGACGAATGCGGGTCATGGTCTTCCTCTGTTATTGTTTTCCGGTGCTGCCGAAGCCTCCGGCGCCACGTTCGCTGGAAGCGAATTCCTCGACGATGTTGAAGCCAACCTGCAGCACCGGCACGATCACCAGCTGCGCCAGCCGGTCGAGCGGCTGCAGGGTGAAGGCGGTATCGCCGCGGTTCCAGGTCGAAACCATCAGCTGGCCCTGGTAATCGGAGTCGATCAAGCCTACCAGATTGCCGAGAACGATGCCGTTCTTATGGCCGAGTCCACTGCGCGGCAGGATCATCGCGGCATAGCCCGGATCGGCGATGTGGATGGCCAGCCCGGTCGCAATCAGCACGGTCTGGCCAGGCGCCAGCGTCAGAGGCGCGTCGATGCAGGCGCGCAAGTCCACGCCCGCGCTCCCGGGGGTCGCATGGGCCGGCAGCAGGTCCTTCATGCGCGGGTCGAGAATCTTGATATCTATGGTTTGCATGCGTATTTTTCGGTAGTCAGGTAGGGAAAGCGCGCTGCTCCAGGCGCTTGCCGATTTCGGAGACCAGCTGGCGGGCCAGGCTCAGCTTGTCGGCCCGGGGCAGCACGGTGTGGCCGTGTTCGTCGAACAGGACAATCGAGTTCGAGTCCTGGCCGAAGGTATGGTGGCCGATATTGCCGACCAGCAGAGGAATGCCCTTGCGCTCGCGCTTGGCCGCGCCGTAGGCGACCAGGTTTTCCGATTCCGCGGCAAAGCCCACGCAGTAGGGCCAGCCGGAGGGCGATACGGTGCCGGCGACGGTCGCGAGAATGTCCGGGTTCTGGGCAAACTCGAGCTGGGGCGCGCCGCCGCCGTCCTGCTTTTTGAGTTTCTGTTCGCTCGGGTTCGCCACGCGCCAGTCGGCCACCGCCGCCACCGCCACGAACACGTGCTGGCCGCTGACCTGGGCCATGACGGCATCCATCATCTGGCTGGCCGACAGCACGTCGATACGGCGCACGCCATGCGGCGTGGGCAGGGCGGTGGGACCGGACACCAGCGTCACCTCGGCGCCGGCTTCGCGCGCGGCGCGGGCGATCGCATAACCCATCTTCCCCGACGACAGGTTGGTGATGCCGCGCACCGGATCGATCGCCTCGAAGGTGGGGCCGGCCGTGATCAGGACGCGCTTGCCGGCCAGGGCCTTGTGCTGGAAGGCGGCGACCAGTTCTTCGAGCAGCTGTTCCGGTTCGAGCATGCGCCCGAGGCCCGTTTCGCCGCAGGCCTGCTCGCCGGCGGCCGGGCCGAAGATCCTGACGCCATCGCCGACGAGCGTGGCGATATTGCGCCGGGTAGCCGGGTTCTGCCACATCTCGACGTTCATCGCCGGGGCGACCAGCAGCGGTACGCCATGCGGGCGCGCCAGGCACAGGGTCGAAAGCAGGTCGTCGCAGGCGCCGTGCGCCAGTTTACGGATGAAGTCGGCCGAGCAGGGCGCCACCAGCACGGCGTCGGCGCCGCGCGTGAGGTCGATGTGGGCCATGTTGTTCGGCATGCGCGGATCCCACTGATCCAGCCAGACGGTGTTGCCCGACAGGGCCTGCATGGTCACCGGGCCGATGAAATGGGTGGCGGCCTCGGTCATCACGACGTCGACCCGCGCGCCCTGCTTGACCAGCGCGCGGCACAGTTCCGCGGCCTTGTAGCAAGCCACGCCGCCAGACAGGCCGAGGACGATCTTCTTACCCTGCAGGTCCATGCTCATCGCCGTTTCTCCGTTTCTGCGTTTTCCGTTAACCGGGGTTCTTGTTCACGCGCAGCAGTTCATCGAGGATGAACAGCATGGCGCCGATGCTGATGCCGATATCGGCGATATTGAAGGCCGGGAAATGGCCCCAGCCGCGCCAGTAAAAGTCGAGGAAGTCGATCACGTGGCCATAGGCGATGCGGTCGATGACGTTGCCGATGGCGCCACCCAGGATCAGCGCCAGCGCAAGGCAGAACAGGCGCTGGCCGGGATGGCGCTTGAGCATGGCCAGGATGAAGCCGACGGCAACGACGGACAGCGCGATGAAGAACCAGCGCTGCCAGCCGCCCTGGTCGCCCAGGAAGGAAAAGGCGGCGCCCGGGTTATACACCAGCACCAGATTGAAGAATTCCGTCACCGGACGCGTTTCGCCATACGTAAACAGTCTTTCGACCGTGATCTTGGTCAGCTGGTCGGCCAGCGCGATGATGAAGGCGATGCCCAGCCACTGGCCCATGCCGGCGCCGGATTTTTTATGGATGGTGGAGATGGTCGATTTTTTCTTGGTTGCCATGGAACGGTCTTGGTAGATAAAGGAAACCGCCATGCCGCGTGGGCGGCATGGCGGTTGGCGCCGGGGAGCTTACGCGAAGCGGCGTGCTTCGCCGGCGCCGAACAGGTTGCTCACGCAGCGGCCGCACAGCCCTGCATGCTCGTGGTGCTGGCCGACGTCGCGCCGGTAGTGCCAGCAGCGCTCGCATTTCGGCGCATCGGACGGCGTCACCTGCACGGTTTCCTCGCTCTCGTTGGCGGCCTGTTCGACGGTCGCCTGGGAGGTGATGAAGACGAACTTCAGGTCGTCGTCGAGGCTGGCGAGCAGCGCGTGCTTGTCGCCCGCGGCGCGCAGCGTCAGCTCGGCCTGCAGGGAAGAGCCGATCGCACCCGAGGCGCGCAGTTCCTCGAGCTGCTTGGTGACGTCGGCGCGCACGGCGCGCAAGGCGGCGTACTTGGCCAGCAGCTGCGCGGCGTCGGGCTGCTCCGGGAAGCTCCACAGGGTCTGCGTGAAGATGGTCTCGTCACTGTCCGCGTAGGCCTGCTGGCCCGCGAACACGGCCCAGGCTTCCTCGGCGGTGAACGACAGCACCGGCGCCATCACGCGCAGCAGCGAATGGGCGATGTGCCACAGCGCGGTCTGCGCCGAGCGGCGGGCAGGCGACTCCACGCCGCTGGTGTACAGGCGGTCCTTCAGGATGTCGAGGTAGAAGCCGCCCAGGTCTTCCGAACAGTAATTCTGCAGGCGCGACACCACCGGGTGAAATTCGTAGCGCTCGAAGTGGGCGCCGATGTCCGCTTGCAGCGCGGCCATCGAGGCGATCGCATAACGGTCGATCTCGAACATCTCGGCCACCGGCACGGCGTGCCTGGCCGGATCGAAGTCCGAGGTGTTCGCCAGCAGGAAGCGCAGCGTGTTGCGGATGCGGCGATAGGACTCGGTGACGCGCTTCAGGATCTCTTCGCTGATCGACAGCTCGCTGGTGTAGTCGGTCGAGGCCACCCACAGGCGCAGGATGTCGGCGCCGAGCGTGTCCGAGATCTTTTGCGGCGCCATCGTGTTGCCGAGCGACTTGCTCATCTTCTTGCCGTGCTCGTCGACCGTGAAGCCGTGGGTCAGCAGCGCCTTGTAGGGCGGCTCGCCGTTGAGCATCGAAGAGGTCAAGAGCGACGAGTGGAACCAGCCGCGGTGCTGGTCCGAGCCTTCGAGGTAGAGGTCGGCCGGGAACTGCGACTGCTGGGCATGCGAGCCGCGCAGCACGGTCTGGTGGGTGGCGCCGGAATCGAACCAGACGTCGAGCGTGTCCTTGTTCTTTTCGTAGGTGTCGGCATCGTCCCCCAGCAGCGTGCGCGGGTCCAGGGTTTGCCAGGCGTCGATGCCGTTCTGTTCGATCAGCTTGGCGACCTGCTCGAGCAGCTCGGGAGTGCGTGGATGGAGGGCGCCGGTTTCCTTGTGGATGAAGAAGGCCATCGGCACGCCCCACTGGCGCTGGCGCGACAGGGTCCAGTCCGGACGGTTTTCGATCATGCCGTGCAGGCGCGCCTGGCCCCAGTCCGGGAAGAATTTGGTTTTGTCGATGCCGGCCAGCGCCGCTTCGCGCAGGGTCGGGCCGCCATCTTTCGGCGTGATGTCCATGCCGGCGAACCACTGGCTCGTCGCGCGGTAGACGATCGGCGTCTTGTGGCGCCAGCAGTGCATGTAGCTGTGGTCGAACATCTTCAGTTCGAACAGGGCGCCCGCTTCGGTCAGCGCGGCGCAGATCGGCTTCGAGGCTTCCCAGATCGTCAGGCCGCCGAACAGCGGCAGCGAGGACGCGAAGCGGCCGTCGCCCATCACCGGTTTCAGGATCTCGTCGTCCTTCATGCCATGCGCCTTGCATGACTGGAAGTCTTCCTGGCCATAGGCCGGCGCCGAGTGGACCACGCCGGTGCCGCTCTCGGTCGTGACGTAATCGGCCAGGTAGACCGGCGAGCTGCGGTCATAAAATGGATCGGCCGCGTGCATCGGGTGCCTGAAGCGCATGCCTTCGAGCTTGTCGCCCATCGTTGTGGCGATGGTTTGCCCTTCGAGCTTGTAGCGCTGCAGGCAGGACTCGACCAGGTCCTGGGCCAGGATCAGGAGCAGGGGCTGGCCATCGCGCTCGGTCTGGACCAGGGCGTAGGTGACTTCGGGATTGACGTTGAGCGCCTGGTTCGACGGGATCGTCCATGGGGTCGTGGTCCAGATGACGATGAAGCCGTTCATCGTGGGCAGCTGCGGCAGGCCAAAAGCGGCTGCCAGCTTTTCGCCCTCCAGGAAGGGGAAGCCGACGTCGATCGCCGGGTCACGCTTGTCCTGGTATTCGACTTCCGCTTCGGCCAGGGCCGAACCGCAATCGAAGCACCAGTTCACAGGTTTCAGGCCGCGGTAGACATAGCCCTTGTCGAGCAGCTTGCCCAGCGCCCGCAGTTCGTCGGCCTCGTTATCGTAGGCCATCGTCATGTAGGGGTTGTCCCATTCGCCGAGCACGCCCAGGCGGATGAAGCCGGCGCGCTGGCGGTCGATCTGCTCGAGCGCATAGGCGCGTGCCTTTTGCAGCACTTCCGCCGTCGGCAGGTTTTTGCCGTGCAGTTTTTCGATCTGGATTTCGATCGGCATGCCATGGCAATCCCAGCCCGGCACATATGGCGCGTCGAAGCCGGCCATGGTGCGCGACTTGACGACCATGTCCTTCAGGATCTTGTTGACCGCGTGGCCCAGGTGGATGTCGCCATTCGCGTAGGGAGGACCGTCGTGCAGAATGAATTTCGGGCGGCCGGCGGCGGCCTTGCGCACGCGCTCGTACACCTTCTTGTCCTGCCAGGCCTTAACCCAGCCCGGCTCGCGCTTGGCGAGGTCGCCGCGCATCGGGAAGGGCGTGTCGGTCATATTGACCGGGTATTTGCTCTCAGGCTTCTTGCCGCCCTTCTGGGCGGGGGTGTTCTGGGCAGGTTTGCTGTTTTCGGACATATGTTTTTTCAGTAGGGGATATTCGGGATGCTGCAGGTGGTGCAGCGGCGCAGGAGACGTTGCTCGGTCCTGCGTCAAATTCGGTCAAGGGCGGTCAGTGCGGCGGCGCGGCTTGCCGTGGTGGCGGCGACCGGTATCGAACGGCCAGGGCGGCCCGGTCACGATCGCCATCGCGCTCACCATCGCGGCGGGCGAACCAGGCGCGGGTTTTCTGCACGTCGCCGTGGATTGCGGCGGTCAAGGTATCGAGGTCGACATATTTTTCTTCGTCGCGCAGCTTTTCCAGGAATTCGACGCGCACCAGTTTGCCGTAGCAGGGGCGGTCGTAGTCGAACACGTGCACTTCGAGCAGCATGCGGCCGGCGTCTTCCACGGTCGGGCGCACCCCGAGGCTGGCGACGGCCGGCAGTGGCGCGTCGGCCAGGCCGTGCACCTGCACCACGAAAATGCCCTGCAGGGCGGGGCGATGCATGACGCGCAGGTTCAGGGTCGGAAAGCCGAGCGTGCGGCCGAGTTTCTGGCCGTGGATTACGTGGCCGGAAATGACGTAGGGGTGGCCGAGCAGGGCGCCGGTGGCGTCCAGGTCGCCGGCGGCGAGCGTCGCGCGCACCGCCGAGGAGGAGATGCGCTGGTCGCCTTCGCGCACGGTCGGCAGGGTTTCGACTTGGAAGCCGTGGAGCCGGCCCGCTTCTTCGAGCATGGCGATATTGCCCGCGCGCTTGGCGCCGAAGCAGAAGTCGTCACCAACCATCAGCCATTTCACGTGCAGGCCGTCCACCAGCACGCGCTCGATGAAGTCCTGGGGCGTAATCGCCGCAAAATGTTCGTTGAAATGTTCGACGATGACGCGGTCGATGCCGGCATCGGACAGGTCGCCCAGCTTGTCGCGCAGGTTGGCGATGCGCGCCGGCGCGCGCGCGAGGTCGCCGCTACGCTGGGCAAAGTATTCGCGCGGATGCGGTTCGAACGTCATCACGGCGGCTTCCAGGCCGAGCTGGTCGGCTGCCGCCCGGACGCGCGCCAGCAAGGCCTGGTGTCCACGATGGACACCGTCGAAATTGCCGATCGTGAGCGCGCAGGGAGCGCGCGCCGCATCGTTGGGAAGTCCGCGAAATACCTTCATTGGTGGTTCCAGAATGCCCGGCGGGTCAGGCCACGCAGCGCGTGGACGACGATGCCTCGGGGCGAAACCTTGATTATACGGTAAAGACTTGTTGCAATGGCCTGCTGCCCATCTGCCGCCTGCGGGCTCAACGCACGTATCCATTGCGGATCGCTACTTGGGAACCGGCAAAAAAAAACGCCACCTGCGAACAGGTGGCGTTTCCATGCACTGCCAAGGCGCTTTATCAGGCCAGTGGCTTGTTGATCGCCATGATCCAGTAGCGCGCCAGGTCGGCAGTGCCTTCCTTGCCGCTGACGCCGCGCAGGGTGCTGATCGCTTGCGACTTCTTGCCGGCTGCGGCATAGGCTTCACCGAGGCGCAGCTTGGCTTCGTCCGGGTAGCGCAGGCCGCCGGCCTTGATCGAGGCCTCCATCAGCTTCAGGCCGCGGTCAGCCTGGCCCGACTGGACCATGCTGTAACCAAGGGCGACGAGCATATCGTTGTCCTTGGCGGCCCGGTATTCGGCTTCGAGGGCAGCCATGTTCTTGTTCTGCTCGGCCAGGTTCTTCTCGGCCAGGGCTTTCAGGCGGCCGTGACGCTCGGCGTCCGGACCGGTGCCCAGGGCGCCTGCCTTGTAGCCCTTGTCGATCACCTTCAGGGCTTCGGCCGGAGCCTTGCCCTGCATGACGAGCTGGGCCATTTCCATGTACTCGCTCGGCTTTTTCAGCAGGCCGTTGGCCAGCTTCAGGCGGTAGACATCGACCGACAGGCGGCCGCTCGAGAAGCCGGGCTTGCTCTGCACGCGGTTGAGCAGGTCGTTCCAGTACTGGGCTTTCGGGTAGTTGGCCGCCAGCTTTTCGATGGTGTTGACGTAGCCGGCCTTGTCGTTCTTCTTGAGCTGGATATTGGCCAGCATGCCGAGCATGTCTTCCGACATGCGACCCGACTTCTCGGCGTTGCGCAGCTCGGATTCCAGGGCAGTGATGTTGCCTTGTTTGTAATAGTTCTGCAGCAGGTAAGCGCGCAGGGTCGGATCGTCGCCGTTCTTGAGCTGGCGCTGGATGGCTTCATTCGCCTTGCCCAGCTCGCCGCCGCGCATGTAGATGCCGATCAGGCCTTTCGAAAAATCGTTGCGTTCGCTGGCCGACAGCTTGCCCGAAGCGATCAGTTTTTCGAAGGAGTTGGCGGCGGTGCCGTAATCACCGGCCGACGAAGCTGCCGCGGCGCGCACGCGCTCGATCAGGTAGCTTTCGTGTGCCGACTTGCCAGAGACGTTATCCGCTTCGCGCAGTTTTGCCAGGGCATCGCGGTGCTTACCCTGTTTCATCAATGCCTGGGCTGCCTGGAGCGGCTTGCCGACCTGGGCGCTCACGTTCTGCGCGTGCACAGGGGCCAGGCCAATGATCGGAGCTGCTGCGGTGAAGCCGAGGGCGGCCATTGCGAGGCCGAGGTGGGCGAGTCGGAATTTGATCATCGTAGAAAATCCTCTTTGAAAATGGACACGGCAGGGAAACCCTGCCGTGTTGTTCAAACCTGTTGCGATTACTGGAACTGCTCGTTACCGACCATGCCGATTTTCGTCACGCCGAGACGCTGTGCGGTTGCCATCACGCCGGCAACGACTTTGTACTCGACCAGCTTGTTCGGACGGAGGTGCACTTCCGGCTGGTTCGGCTGGGCAGCGACCTCGTTCATCTTCGCTTCCAGCGTTGCACGGTCAGGAACCGGCACACTATCCCACATAATGGTTCCGTCGAAGTCGACATCGACCGTGTGGACACGCGGCTCTTCAGTTTTCGGCGGTGGGGTACCGACCGGCATGTTCAGATTGACCGAGTGGTCTTGCTTTGGAATCGTGATAATCAACATGATAATCAAGACCAACAGAACGTCGATCAAGGGTGTCATGTTCATTTCCATCATCGGTTCCGGATCGGCTTCCTTGGCGGAGCCTGAACCTACATTCATACTCATGGTGTTTCCTTTCTGGTAACTGGGGTGCAGTGCAGTGCCAGGCGTGAGCCCGGCACTGCGGACAAGGACTACTGTTACCTTTTCAGGTAATCAGTTCTTGTCAGGTGGTTCGATCAAGAAACCGACCTTTTGCACACCAGCACGTTGTGCCGTGTAGATCACCCGACCGATTGACTCGTAACGGGTGGCCTGGTCGCCACGTACTTTCACTGCAGGCTGCGGCACTTTCACCGACTGCTCCGCGAAGAACTTGAACAGCTCGTCCGTATTCGCGATGCGTCGCTGGTTCCAGAACATTTCTCCGTCTTTATTGACGGTGATGTTGATGTCTTCCGGCGAAGGCTTGGTGACCTGGTTCGTTTCCGCCGGCAGATTCACTTTTTGCAGCTGCAGGACCACCGGGCTGGTGATCAGGAAGATGATCAGAAGAACCAACATGATGTCGACAAGCGGCGTCGTGTTGATCTCTGACATCACGGCATCATCATCTCCGCTATCGGAGCCGACACTCATTGACATGATTTATCCAATCTTTTTAGCCGTGCCGGCAGCGCGTGCAGCTTCCGACGTGTTCATCGCACCCGAAATCAGGACCGAGTGAACGTCGGCGCTGAACGAGCGGACATCTTCCATGGCCGACTTGTTACGACGCACCAGCCAGTTGTAACCCAGGACGGCAGGAACTGCAACGAACAGACCGAAGGCGGTCATGATCAGTGCTTCACCCACTGGGCCTGCGACTTTGTCGATCGATGCGTTACCCGACATGCCGATGGCGGTCAGTGCGTTGTAGATGCCCCAGACGGTACCGAACAGACCGATAAACGGCGAGGTCGAACCGACGGTTGCCAGGAACGACAGGCCGTCTTGCAGACGCGACTGGACACGGTCCACTGCGCGCTGGATCTGCATCGTCACCCAGGTCGACAGGTCGATCTGCTCGAGCAGGGCGCCGTCGTGGTGCTGGGTTGCCTTGGTGCCGGTTTCAGCGATGAAGCGGAATGGCGAACCTTCTTTCAGCGTTGCCGAACCGGCAGCGATCGAGTTGGCTTTCCAGAACTTCTGCTGGGTTTCTTTCGACTGGCGCATGATCTTCGACTGGTCGATCAGTTTCGTGATGATGATGTACCACGAACCCATGGACATCAGCGACAGGATGATGATGGTGCCCTTGTTGACGAAGTCGCCTTCGTGCCACATGGCTTCGAAGCCGTATGGGTTTGGAACTTCTTCTTGCGTACCGGCAGCGGCGGCTGGAGCGGCGCCTTCTGCGGCTGGCGCTGCTGCGTCAGCTGCTGGAGCGGCTGCGTCAACAGCCGGAGCGGCTGCTGCGTCTGCCGGTGCGCCGGCGGCCGGAGCGGTTGTTGCCGGTGCGTCAGCGAAGGCTGGTGCCGAGACCAGGGCCGATGCCGCCGTAACCGAGAACAGGACTGCCGCCAGGACAGCGGACAAACGGGTATTCTTAAACATGCTTCCTCCAAAATATAAAAATAGACAGTTCGCTGATCTAAAGACAACGAAAATCAAGTTGTGAGACGGTCTTATGTCTCGGTTATTGCGGCAGTGTCCAGACGTACTGTACTGCGGTCCATGCCTGTTCAGGCTGGCCGTTGTTCATTGCCGGTTTAAAGCGGCATTTGCCGATTGCAGCTTGCGCTGCGCGGTCCAGGTCGCGCGATCCACTCGATTTCTGGATCTTGGAATCGACCATCCGGCCATCGACGCCGATCAGGAACGAAATTGTCGTAGTGCCTTCTTCTTCGTTACGTTGCGAGGACTTCGGGTATTCCGGTGTCGCGCAGGTGCTGAAGTCTGCTACTGCCGCTACACGGGTCGGACCTGCTGGCGGTGCTGCCGGCGCCGGTGGGGCCGGTGGCGCCGGCGGTGCCGGAGGAGCCAGGCTGGTCGTCGGTGGCGGCGTGCTGGTCGCGGCCTGGATGACGTTTTGCGGCGGCGGCGGCTGCTGCACCTGCACCTCGACCGGCGGGATGAATGGAGGCGGCGGAGCCTTCATTTCCGGCGGTGGCGGCGGTGGAGGAGTGTCCGGCGGCGGCGGCGGCTTCACTTCTTCAATCAACTTCGTTTCCACTGCTTCCTGCACCTTCGTGATCACCTTTGTACCGAGACCATTGATGATCCCCCAGCCGACCAGGACGTGCAACAGGACCACAATGGTGATACCAGTGATATTCTTCCCCGGTTCCTTCTCATGTGAAAAATTCATGCCTGCTTTCTCCAATACCAACTCTTTTTGTAGCTACTAAACCCACAAAACACGACGAAAAGACAAGGCCGCATCCGGGACATCGGCGAATTATACCTACGAATTCTTTTTTGCACAGGTATTTTTGAGCCGTCAAAACGGGCGTAAATGCCTGTAAAAACAGGCGTTGTAGCTCATCCGGACGCACTCCCGCTGTGCAAAAAAGCGCAGGACAAAGCTAACTAAAATTACAACATTTCCGCTCGTTACTTGCACACTGTAGAACATGAGGTGACATTGTCGGTTTCGCCGAACATTGCATGCCTAATTTGCTATGAGGCAAATATCATATAGTGCAATGCACGGCTTTTCGCAAACTATAGCCAGTTTTGGTGAAGATGAGCGTTCGGCAGCGAACAGAAGCGGAGGGAAAGCGGGGCGCGAGGTATGCCGGGAGGTGATGTAACGACAAAGACTTGATATGGGTCAGCGGGGAGGGAGGCTGTAAGGCGTGGAACGGCGACTTGCAGACGCATTGGGCGCCAACAATGTTCATCGTTCCGCGCGGGCACGGGTGCCCACCCTACGGCTGCCCGCGTGGGCACCGGGCCCGAACGCGGCCTGCGTCAGCGGTGGTGCCGCTTCTCGCGGCGGCAGTCGAGGAAGCTGACTACGTGTCCGGCGGCGTCGATAGTTTCGAGGCGCACGTCGAAGCCCCACAGGCGGGCGACATGCTTGAGCACCTCGTGCGCCTGGGTATTCAGGGGACGGCGCTGGAACTGGGTATGGCGCAGTGTGAGGGCGCGGTCGTCGCGGGTGTTGACTTGCCAGACCTGGATATTCGGCTCGCGGTTGCCGATGTTGTACTGCTCGGCGAGCTGCTGGCGCACGTAGCGGTAACCGGCTTCGTCATGGATGGCCGAGATCGTCAGCTTGTCGCTGCGGTCGTCGTCGAGGACGGCGAAGAAGTGGAAATCGCGGATCAGCTTGGGCGACAGGTACTGGGCGATGAAGCTTTCGTCCTTGAAGTTGCGCATCGCGAAATCGAGAGTTTTTTTCCAGTCGCTGCCGGCGATGTCGGGAAACCAGGCGCGGTCTTCGTCGGTGGGCGCTTCGCAGATGCGGCGAATGTCGCTCATCATGGCAAAGCCGAGGGCATAGGGATTGATGCCGCTGTAATACGGGCTGGTCGCGGCCGGCTGGTAGACGACGTTCGTATGACTTTGCAGGAATTCGAGCATGAACCCGTCGCCAACGATTCCTTCCTTATGCAGTTGCTGCAAAATCGTGTAGTGCCAGAAGGTGGCCCAGCCTTCGTTCATGACTTGCGTCTGGCGCTGCGGATAAAAGTACTGTGAGATCTTGCGCGTAATGCGCACCAGTTCGCGCTGCCAGGGTTCGAGCAGCGGCGCGTATTTTTCGATGAAGTACAGCAGGTTTTCCTCGGGTTCGAGCGGGAAGCGCGGCGGCGGCGTATTGCGCTCTTCTTCCTCGCGCCGCGGCAGGGTGCGCCAGAGTGCGTTCACCTGGGACTGCGCATATTCCTCGCGTTCCTTCAGGCGCGCCGCTTCCTGCGCCACCGACAGCTTGGCCGGGCGCTTGTAGCGGTCGACACCGTAGTTCTGGATCGCATGGCAGGAGTCGAGCAGGTCTTCGACGGCATCGATGCCATAGCGCTGCTCGCACTCGGCGATGTAGTTCTTGGCAAACACCATGTAGTCGACGATCGCTTCGGCGTCGGTCCAGGTCCGGAACAGATAATTGCCCTTGAAGAAGGAGTTGTGGCCGTAGGCGGCATGGGCGATGACGAGCGCCTGCATGGTCAGGCTGTTTTCTTCCATCAGGTAGGCGATGCAGGGATCGGAATTGATCACGATCTCGTAGGCCAGGCCCATCTGGCCGCGCTTGTAGCTCTTTTCGGTCGACAGGAAGTGCTTGCCGAAAGACCAGTGGTTGTACGACACCGGCATGCCGACCGAGGTGTACGCGTCCATCATCTGCTCGGCGGTGATGATTTCGAGCTGGTTGGGGTAGGTGTCGAGGCCGAAATTCCTGGCCACGCGGCGGATTTCCTCGTGCGCGTGCTCGATCAGGTCGAAGGTCCACTCCGACTGTTCGGGCAATGCGCGCGGATTTGGGATGATGTGGTCGTCTGGCATCGCGTTCCTCGCTTACTTGGGCTGCTTCTTGAACAGCTCGCGGAAGACCGGATAGATATCGGCCGGCGTCACGATTTTCTGCATGGCGAAGTTGCTGTGGTGCGCCGCGACCTCGGTGTATTGCTCCCACAGGTTCTGCGGCGGGCCGTCGGTGATTTCGACATAGGTGTAGTACTGGACTTTCGGCATGATGCCGTTGTTGAGCAACTGCTTGCACAGCACCGAGTCGTTGTCCCAGTTGTCGCCGTCGGAGGCCTGGGCGACGTAGGCGTTCCAGTCGGCGTTCGAATAACGCTCGCCGATGACTTTTTGCAGCAGGTGCAAGGCCGAGGACACCACGGTGCCGCCCGATTCGCGCGAATGGAAAAATTCGTCCTCGTCGACTTCGGCTGCCGCCGTGTGGTGGCGGATGAAGACGACGTCGATGCGCTCGTAGACACGCTTGAGGAAGAGGTAGAGCAGGATGAAGAAGCGCTTGGCGGTGTCCTTGCGCGTTTCGTCCATCGAACCGGAGACGTCCATGATGCAGAACATCACGGCCTGGGTGCTCGGTTTCGGCACCTTGATCCGGTTGCTGTAGCGCAGGTCGAAAGGGTCGATGAAGGGAATGGCGTTGATGCGGGTGCGCAGATGATGGACCTGGCGCCGCAGTTCGACCACGCGCGGATCGTCTTCGGGCACCTCGGCGTCGAACAGGTCCTGCAGCTCTTGCTGGACGTCAAGCAGCTTGCGCCGGCTGGGACCGCCAACGGCGATGCGCCGTCCGAGGGCGCCGCGCAGCGAACGCAGCACGTGGATGTTCGAGGGCGTACCCGATACGTTATAGCCGGCGCGCTGGGTTTTGAAATCGACCGTCTGCGACAGTTGGGTCTTGATCATGTTCGGCAGCTCGAGGTCTTCGAAGAAATAGTTCATGAATTCTTCGCGCGACAGCTCGAAAATGAAGTCGTCTTCGACCGTCTGGTCGCTGTTGCCGGCGCGCCCCCGCCCGGACCCGCCGCCGCCGCTGCGCGGACGGTTGAACTGGTCGCCTTTCTGGTATTCGGTATTGCCGGGATTGATGGTCTCCCAGACGCCGCCATGGGCGTGGCCGAAATGCGGCTCGCTGACGTCCTTGACCGGGATCGAGACTTTTTCGCCGTTCTCGACGTCGGTAATCGAGCGGCCCTTGATCGCGCGGCCGACCGCATCCTTGATCTGCGCCTTGTAGCGGCGCAGGAAGCGTTCGCGGTTGATGGCGGACTTGTTCTTGCCCTGCAAGCGTCGGTCGATGAGGTAAGTCAAAACATGCCTCCTGGTAAAACCCGCGGCGGACCGGCAGCGACGCCGGTCCCCCTATCTTAATACGCAGTGTGCATGCGCGGGGTGCGCACGGCTGGCAGGGCGGTCAAAAATTCCGGGAACTAAATTTGACCCTTTCTACGAGGACTTTCGCACACGCAGGTACCACTCGCACAGCAGGCGCACCTGCTTGGCGGTATACCCCTTTTCCACCATGCGGTTGACGAAGTCGGCGTGCTTCGTCGCATCCTCGGCACTGGCCTTGGCATTGAACGAAATCACCGGCAACAATTCCTCTGTATTCGAGAACATTTTCTTCTCGATAACGGTGCGGAACTTCTCGTAGCTGGTCCAGGCCGGATTCTTGCCGCCATTCGTTGCACGTGCACGCAGGCCGAAGTTGACGATCTCGTTGCGGAAATCCTTCGGGTTCGAAATCCCGGCCGGTTTTTCGATCTTTTCCAGCTCGGCGTTGAGTGACTCGCGGTCGAAACTTTCGCCGGTATCCGGATCGCGGAATTCCTGGTCCTGGATCCAGAAATCGGCAAAGGTCACATAGCGATCGAAAATGTTCTGACCATATTCGGAATAACTTTCCAGGTAAGCGGTCTGGATTTCCTTGCCGATGAAATCAACATAGCGCTGCGCCAGGTGCTCCTTGATATACGAGTGGTAGCGCTGCTCGAGCTCGGGCGGGAACTGCTCGCGCTCGATCTGCTGCTCCAGCACATACAGCAGGTGCACCGGATTGGCCGCCACTTCGGTGTTATCGAAGTTGAAGACTTTCGACAGGATCTTGAAGGCGAAGCGCGTCGACAGCCCGTTCATGCCTTCGTCGACGCCGGCGTAGTCGACGTATTCGTGCAGCGACTTGGCCTTCGGATCGGTGTCCTTCAGATTTTCGCCATCGTAGACCAGCATCTTCGAGTAGATGCTGGAATTTTCCGGGTCTTTCAGGCGCGACAGGATCGCGAACTGCGCCATCATGCGCAGCGTGCCGGGCGCGCAGGGCGCTTTTTCGAGCGAGGAATTGCGAACCAGCTTGTCGTAAATCTTGATTTCATCGGAGATGCGCAGGCAATACGGCACTTTCACGATATAGATGCGGTCGAGGAAAGCTTCGTTGTTGCGGTTATTCCGGAAGGTCTTCCACTCCGATTCGTTCGAGTGCGCCAGGATGACACCCTCGAAAGGAATCGCCCCGAAGCCCTCGGTGCCCTTGTAATTGCCTTCCTGGGTGGCCGTCAGCAGCGGATGCAGCACCTTGATCGGCGCCTTGAACATCTCGACGAATTCCATCAGGCCCTGGTTCGCCAGGCACAGGCCGCCGGAATAGCTGTAGGCGTCCGGATCGTCCTGCGAGTAATCCTCGAGCTTGCGGATATCGACCTTGCCGACCAGGGAAGAAATGTCCTGGTTGTTCTCGTCGCCCGGCTCGGTTTTCGAGATGGCGACCTGTTTCAGGATCGACGGGTAGCGCTTGACGACGCGGAACTTGTTGATGTCGCCGCCGAATTCGTGCAGGCGCTTGACCGCCCACGGGCTCGGGATCGAGCGCAGGTAGCGCCGCGGAATGCCGTAGTCTTCCTCGAGGATGACGCCGTCTTCTTCTTCGTTGAACAGCCCCAGCGGCGACTCGTTCACGGGCGAACCCTTGATCGCATAGAAGGGCACCTGTTCCATCAGATGCTTGAGTTTCTCCGCGATCGACGATTTGCCGCCGCCGACCGGCCCCAGCAGGTAAAGGATCTGCTTGCGCTCTTCCAGGCCCTGGGCGGCGTGGCGGAAGTAGGAGACTACTTGCTCGATAACTTCTTCCATGCCGTAGAACTCGCGGAAGGCGGGGTAGATCTTGATGACCTTGTTGGCGAAAATGCGCGACAGGCGCGAATCGAGCCGGGTATCGACGAGCTTGGGTTCGCCGATCGCCGCCAGCATGCGTTCCGGCGCGCTGGCATAGGTCAGCGGGTCCTTCTTGCACAGGGCAAGGTATTCGGACAGGGAAAATTCTTCTTCACGGGTACGCTCGTAGCGGGCTGCGTAGTTGTCAAAAATGGTCATGTGCATGTCCTTTAGTTTGCTAACAACGTTCACTGTCACGACAGCCGGGCGCAGCCGACTCCCAAGCCCGGTTTAGCTTGGCGTAAGTCCCATGTTTGACGGGTCGCCCTGGTAGCGCCGCGAATGCGCGTCGGCTAAGGCGAATTGTTCTTGTTCTGTCCAGTGCAGAGCAGCGCTGGATTCCCATTGGATGGAGGGTCTTCTTGTATATCTGAAATTTATTATGTGCCTATTGGTTCTCGAAGTAAAGCGGTAACAGGTGTGTCGCTAAGCGAGCCTTAAGTCCATGATTCTTCTACGAAAAATCTTAAAACACAGCAAGGTTCTTACGGTAACCGAACTCAACATTACGGACCGTTTCAGGAAGCCTCCTGGCGAGAATTTTACTGCCGCGTTGGCGAAAACTCCACATGCAGTGTGCATGATCCGCCACGCCGGCGGCGCACACACATCGGCTGTTTTTTCCGGAATTTTCCAATGAAAACAGGGCGGCTTGGGCATGCGGTACACTTGCCAGCTTATCCCTGCCAAACCGCCCAGACGGAGTCCACCATGCTCAATGCGCAGCTGCGCCACACCATCGAACAGATGCCGAAAGCGGAATTGCACATCCATATCGAGGGCTCGCTCGAGCCGGAGCTGATCTTTGCGTTGGCGCAAAGGAACGGTGTCACGCTGGCCCATTCGTCGGTCGAAATGTTGCGTCAGGCCTACGCCTTCAGCGATTTGCAGTCTTTCCTCGACATCTATTACGCCGGCGCCAGCGTGCTGCTGACCGAGCAGGACTTCTACGACATGACGGCCGCCTACCTGGCACGGGCCGCTGCCGACAACGTGCGCCATGCCGAAATCTTCTTCGATCCGCAAACCCATACCGCGCGCGGCGTGCCCTTTGCAACCGTCGTCGGCGGCATCTGGCGCGCCTGCCAGGACGCGCCGATCAGCGCCGCGCTGATCATGTGTTTCTTGCGCCACCTGTCCGAGGACGAGGCATTGGCTACGCTGGAAGAATCGCTGCCCCATCGCGACAAGTTCATCGGCGTCGGCCTCGACTCGTCCGAAGTGGGCCACCCGCCGGAAAAATTCGCGCGTGTCTTCGAGCGCGCCCGCCAGCTCGGCCTGCGCCTGGTGGCGCATGCGGGCGAGGAGGGGCCGCCCGCCTATATCGAGAGCGCGCTCGACGTGCTCAAGGTCGAGCGCATCGACCACGGCGTGCGCTGCCTGGAGAGTCCGGCCCTGGTCGAACGCCTGGTGCGCGAGCGGATGGCGCTCACCGTCTGCCCGCTGTCGAACATCAAGCTGCGCGTTTTCGATGCGATGGGCTCGCACAATCTGCGCACCCTGCTCGACAAGGGCCTGGCCGCCACCATCAACTCGGACGACCCGGCTTATTTTGGCGGCTACATGAATGACAATTTCGTCGCCGCTTTCGAATCGCTGCCGCTCGACGCCACGCATGCGCGCCAGCTGGCGCGCAACAGCTTCGAGGCCGCCTTCATCGACCCGGAAAAAAAGCGCGCCTTCCTGGCGGAAGTCGACGCCTTCTTCGCCACACTCCATTGAATCCTTGACCCCTATGTTCAAACAGTCCCTCCGCATGACCGCGCGCGACTGGCGCGCCGGCGAATTGCGCTTCCTGCTCGTCGCGCTGATCGTGGCCGTGTCGGCCCTGTCGTCGGTCGGCTTCTTCATCGACCGCATGCGCGCCGGCCTGGCGCGCGACGCCAACCAGTTGCTGGGCGCCGATTTGCTGGTCAATGCCGACAATCCGGTCCCGCCGAGCTGGCGCCTGGAAGCGCAGCGGCGCGGCCTGCTGCTGGCCGATACCGTCACCTTCCCGAGCATGGCGCAAAGCGGCGAGGGCGACGATTCGCAGGCCCAGCTGGGCTCGATCAAGGCGGTCTCGCCCGGGTATCCGCTGCGCGGTGGATTGCGCATCACGCAGGACCCGGCGCAAGCGAGCGAAGCGCGCGGCAGCGCCACCCGCGCGGTGCCATCCCCCGGAACGGTCTGGGTCGATCCCAACGTGCTGACCGGGCTGGGAGTAAACATCGGCGACACGCTGCAACTGGGCGAGCGCCGCTTCACGATCGCGCAATTGATCGCCGCCGAGCCGGATCGCGGCGCCTCCTTCGCCAACTTTTCGCCGCGCGTGATGCTGGCCCTTGGCGACCTGCCGTCCACCGGCCTGGTCGACAATTTCGCACGCGTGACCTATCGCATGCAGGTGGCGGCGCCGAACGCCAACGACATGCAGGCCGTGTTCGACTATGGGCGCTGGGTGCGCGAGCGTATCGCGCAAGATAACGTCAAGGGCGTGCGCATCGAGTCGCTCGAAAACGGCCGTCCCGAAATGGAGGCCACGCTGCAGCGCGCCGACCAGTTCCTGTCCCTGGTCGGCCTGCTGTCGGCGATGCTGGCGGCGGTGGCGGTAGCCATGGCGGCGCGCCGCTTCATGCAGCGCCACCTCGACGCCTGCGCCATGCTGCGCTGCCTCGGCATGACGCAAAACGGCGTTGGCGCCATGTACCTGATCGAATTCGCACTGGTCGGCCTGGTGGGCAGCATCATCGGCGTGGCAGTGGGCTTTGCCGCCCACTTCGTGCTGCTCGAGCTGATCGGCAGCCTGTTGCCGGCCGACCTGCCGCCGGTGTCGCCGCTGCCGGCGCTGCAGGGCATCGCCACCGGCATGCTGCTGCTGGTCGGCTTTGCGCTGCCGCCCGTTCTTCAGTTGCGCAATGTGCCGCACAACCGCGTGATCCGGCGCGAACAGGCGGCCCCGCAGCCGATGGCGCTGGCCACGTATGGCCTCGGCGTCGGCGTCTTCGTGCTGCTCCTGCTGTGGCAGGCGGGCGATCCGAAGCTGGCACTGACCACTGCCGGCGGCTTCCTCGGTGGTTTTGCCGTGTTCGCGCTGGTGGCCTGGCTCGGGCTGAAACTACTGCGCCGCCTGCGCGGCCTGTCCACCCATCAGGGCTGGCGCTTCGCCGTCACCTCGCTGCAGCGCCGGCCCGGCGCCACCATCGTGCAGGTGGTCTCGCTGGCGCTGGGCCTGATGGCCCTGCTGCTGCTGACCGTGGTGCGCGGCGACCTGGTCGCGGCCTGGCAACAGGCCACGCCCGAAAATGCCCCGAACCGCTTCGTGATCAACGTGCTGCCCGACCAGAAGGACGACGTCGCGCGGCGCATGGCCGGCGCCGGCGTCGACAAGCCCGTACTGTTCCCGATGATCCGCGGCAGGCTCACTGCCGTCAATGGCAAGCCGGTCACGGCCACGACCTACACCGAGGACCGGGCGCGCGGCCTCGCCAACCGCGAATTCAACCTGTCGACGATGATCGATGCCCCGGAAGGCAACGAGATCGTGGGCGGCGCCTGGTTCAAGGATGCGCCGGGCGTCTCCGAGGCCTCGGTCGAGCAGGGCATCGCCAAGACGCTGGGCCTGAAGCTGGGCGACGTGATGCGCTTCGACATGGCCGGCGTGGTGGTCGACGCAAAAATCACCAGCCTGCGCAAGCTCGAATGGGGCTCGATGCGCGCCAACTTCTTCGTCATCATCAATCCCGCGGCGATGGCGACCGCGCCCGCGACCTACATGACGGCCTTCCACCTGCCGCAGCAGGGCGCGGGCCTCGGCAACGAGCTGGTGCGCGCTTACCCGAACCTGACCCTGATCGACGTCAGCGGCATCATCCGCCAGGTGCAGGAAGTGGTCGACCAGGTGGTGGTGGCGGTCGAATTCCTGTTCCTGTTCACGCTGGCCTCGGGCGTGCTGGTGCTGTATGCCGCCCTGATGGGCTCGCAGTCCGAGCGCACCCGCGAAGCCGGCCTGCTGCGCGCGCTCGGCGCCACCAAAAAGCAGCTGGCGCAGGCGCAGCGCATCGAGTTCGTGCTGGTCGGCGGGCTGGCCGGCTTGCTGGCCGCGAGCGGCGCCGCAGCTCTCGGCTGGGCGCTGGCGACTTACCAGTTCAAGTTCCCGTGGACCTTCGAGCCGGGGGTCTGGCTGGCCGGGATCGTGGTCGGCGCCGCGTGCGCGCTGATCGGCGGCTGGCTGGGGCTGCGCGGGGTGCTGCGCCAGCCGCCCTTGCAAACGCTGCGCGAAGCCTGAAGCGGGCAGGTGCGGGCTTCCACGGCCCGCACCCCTTACGTTATGATGCTGGGATGTCCGAGAACCAAACCCTGTACGAAATCATCGGCGGCGAAGCGCGCCTGCGCGAACTGGTCGACCGCTTCTACGACCTGATGCAGCTGGAGTCGGAATTCGCCGGCATCCACGCCCTCCACCCGACACCCAACGACGGCTCGCGCGACAAGCTGTTCATGTTCCTGTCGGGCTGGATGGGCGGACCCGACCTCTTTGTGGAACGCTACGGCCACCCGCGCCTGCGCGCGCGCCACCTGCCGTTCGCCATCGGCACCAAGGAACGCGACCAGTGGCTGCGCGCGATGGCGCTTGCGATGGAAGACATCGGCATGGACGACGCGCTGCGCCTGCGGCTGATGCAGTCGTTTTATGAAACGGCCGACTGGATGCGCAACAAGGCTGATTAATGACCACCATCGAATTCGTGGTACTCATCGCAGCCCTGGTGGTCGTGATTGCGCTCCAGATCCTGCTGCTCCTGCGTCCGCGCGGCGGCGAGGCATCCGGCCAGGCCCTCGCCTTCGAACGCGTCGAGCGCGAGCTGCGCCAGGAGCTTCAGCACAGCGCCCAGGCGACGCGCCAGGAACTGGCCGGCCACATGGGGCAGCACCAGGGCGCCATGCTGCAGCAGCTCGAGACCATGCGCCAGCAGATGCAGCTGCACGCCGCCGGCGGGCGCGAGGAGCAGGCGCGTTCGCTCAAGCGCTTCGCCGACACGCTGCAGCAGACGCTGGCCAACCTCACCGAATCGAACGCCCAGCGCATGCTGGAAGTGCGCGCCACGCTCGAGCACAAGATCCGCGACCTGCAGGTCGACAACGCGAAACGCCTGGAAGAGATGCGCCAGACGGTCGACGAAAAGCTGCACACGACGCTCGAAACCCGCCTCACCGAATCCTTCCGCCACGTCTCCGAGCGCCTGGAAAAGGTGCACCAGGGCCTGGGCGAGATGCAGCAGCTGGCGATCGGCGTGGGCGACCTGAAACGGGTGCTGACCAATGTGAAAACGCGCGGCACCTGGGGCGAAGTGCAGCTCGAAATGCTGCTCGAGCAAGTGCTGACCGTGGACCAGTACGCGAAGAACGTCGAGACCGTGGCGGGCACGAATGCGCGCGTCGAGTTTGCGATCAAGCTGCCCGGCACCACCGAAGGCGGCCCGCCGCTGTGGCTGCCGATCGATGCCAAGTTTCCGAAGGAGCAGTACGAACGCCTGGTCGAAGCCCAGGACCGCGCCGATGCCGAGGCAGTGGCCAGGCACGGCGGGGAACTGGAGCGTGCAGTGCGCATCGAGGCAAAAACCATCTGCGAAAAATACGTCTCGCCGCCGCAGACCACCGACTTTGCGATCCTGTTCCTGCCGACCGAAGGCCTGTACGCCGAAGTCATGCGCCGCCCCGGCCTGGCCGACGACCTGCAGCGTACGATGCGCGTCTCGATCGCCGGCCCGTCGACGCTGTCGGCGCTCCTGAACAGCCTGCAAATGGGCTTTCGGACGCTGGCGCTGGAAAAACGCTCGTCCGAAGTCTGGCAAGTGCTGGGCGCCGTAAAAACCGAGTTCGGCAAGTTCGGCGACGTCCTCGCCGCCACCAAGGCGACCCTGGAAAAGGCCGCCAAGAACATCGAAAACGCCGAAGTGCGCAGCCGCCAGATGGCGCGCAAGCTGAAATCCGTGGAGGCGCTGCCGAGCGAAGCCGCTCAGCTGATGCTGGGCACCGAGATCGACAAGGACGAGTAGGGTGGGCGGGTCCTCCCGCTCACGCGTTCAACCATCGGCCGATCATTGGCGCGCCCACCTTCACTCCCACGACAACTCCTCCATACCAACCTGCCCGCACCAATCTTTCGGATAAATCCCATCGCGCACATACCGGCCAAAGCTCGAATACGGCCAAAGCGAAGCATGCCCAACTAGCCGATGCCGCACCGGATTGATGTGAATGTAATCGGCATGCCTGCTGAAGTCGTGCTCATCCCGAATCTGGTGTTCCCAGAAGCGTGGCTGCCAGATCGTCGATAAACGCCGTCTTGTCATGCTAAGTGACAGTCCAGGTCCGTCGTACTTGCCACTGCATGCATACGACACGCTGTGCTTGATCTCGGACCAGCGCCGGGAAAAATCGGTATCGTCTTGCGGCAGGGTCCAGATGCAGTGGAGATGGTCGGGCAGCTGGACCCAGGCGTCGATGGTGAACGGGCGCCGTGCACGCACCGTTTGGATGGCATCGCGAAGCGCGCTGCGAATCATGTCATCGCAGAGAATGGGACGGCGACGCCAGGCGACGAGGGTGAAGAAAAAGGTTGAACCGGCGATTGGGCGGCGATAGCGGGACATCGGGCCATCGTAATTGGCCAGTCCCGGGTGTATGAATCGTGCGGATTCAAGTCTTGATGCGAGTCAAACCAGTAACCTTGTTGCGGATAAGCATAGGCCGATTGAACGCGTGAGCGGCGGAGCCGCGCACCCTACGTCCCTTCGATGGATTTTTTGGTTTACACCAAGCCCTCGAACATCAGCACATCCACCAGATCCCCCGCCCCGACGCTGCCCTGCTCATCATGCAGCACCACCATGCAGTTTGCCTCCGACATCGAGCGCAGGATGCCGGAGCCCTGGGAGCCGGTGATGCGCACTTGCGGCGCACCGTCGGGGCCATGGGTGAGGAGGCCGCGCTGGTATTCGGTGCGGCCGGGCTTCTTGCGGATCGGCGCTTCGGAGCGCGCGCGCAGCAGCGGCAGCGGGGCGTCGGCGCCCATCATGCGCAGCAGGGCTTCGCGGGCGAAGAAGTAGAAGGAGACCATCACCGCCACCGGATTGCCCGGCAGCCCGAACAGGAATGCGCTGTGCCCGTTGGAGGCGATGCGGCCAAAGGCGAGCGGCCGGCCGGGCCGCATGCCGATCTTCCAGAACGTCACGTCGCCCAGGCGCGCCATGATCTGCTTGGTGTAATCGGCGGCGCCGACAGATACGCCGCCCGAGGTGACGATCGCGTCCGCGTTCTCGCAGGCGCTGCGCAACGCCTCTTCGAGCGCTACCGGGTCGTCGCGCACGATGCCCATGTCGATGATGTCGCAGCCAAGGCGCTGCAGCATGCCGTAGATGGTGTAGCGGTTGCTGTCGTAGACGGCGCCCTCGGGCAGCGGCTCGCCGATCGAACGCAATTCGTCGCCGGTGGAAAAGAACGCGACCCGCAGCCGGCGCCGTACCGGCACTTCGGCGATGCCGAGCGAGGCGACCAGGCCGAGGTCGGCCGGGCGGATGATCTTCCCGGCACGCAGCGCGGCGCTACCGAGCTGCAGGTCTTCGCCGGCGAAGCGCCGGTTGTCGCCGGGCGCGATCGTCCCGGCGCGCAGCACGACCTCGTGTTCGCCCTCCTGCGCCAGGAATTCCTGCGGCACCACGCTGTCGCAGCCTTCCGGCATGACGCCGCCGGTCATGATGCGCACGCATTCGCCGGGTCCCGGCACCACGTTCGAGGGCCGTCCCGCATACACGGTAGCGACCACGGTCAAGCGCGCTTCGCCCTGGGCGGGCAGGTCGGCGCCGCGCAGCGCATAGCCGTCCATCGCCGAGTTGTCGTGGGCCGGCACGTTGATCGGGGAGACGATATCGCGCGCCAGCACCCGTCCGAGCGCGGCGCGCAGTGCGACCTGCTCGATGGCGCCGACCGGCTGCACGAATTCGCGGATGATGTGCTGGGCCTGTTTAACGGGCAGCGCGTCCGGATCGTAGCCGGACAGGCAGCTCGTCACCTCATCCAGGCGACGCACGCCGCCCTTCTCAAACCCGCGCAGCTCCTCCAGGGTATTGATGTTGCGGAAGGCGTCGGCGTCCTCGAAGGGCACCTCGACCACCTTCAGGTCCTTGTACCAGCCGTCCATGCGCCGGCCCCCTTCGGCCAGGTAGTTCGACAGCACCGGCAGCAGCGCCGCTTTCACCAGGCAAAACACCGGATGCGGCTGCGGGCGCTGGCCAGGCTCCTGCGTCGCCGCAAAAGCAAGGTCGGCATCCGATTCGACCAGCGCGGCCAGCAGGCGTTCGGCCAGGTCGGGCGGCAGGAAGGGCGAGTCGCAGGGTGCTGTCAGCAGGTAAGGGGTGTCGCAGCGGCGCATGCCCGCTTCCATGCCGGCCAGGGGGCCGGCAAAACCGGGCAGGTCGTCCGGCCATACCGGCACCCCCATGGCGCCATACACATCCAGGTTCTGGTTGGCGTTGATCGCCACGCTGGCTACTTGCGGCGCCAGGCGCTCGAGCACGTGCGCGGCCATGGTCTTGCCGCGGAAGGGCTGCAGGCCCTTGTCCACCTGGCCCATGCGCGTGCCGCGTCCGCCGGCGAGAATCAGCCCGCTGATCGATGCGTGTTTATTCATATTGTTTAGCCGCCACGAATTTAGCCACCGCGAATTTAGCCACCTATATAGGACATTTCGACCTTGCGTGCGCCGCGCTCGATGCCGCTGGTGTCGATGGTATTGACCGTGCGGGTTTCGGAATAGCGGTCGCTGCGCCCCTGCCACAGCCGTGCGATGGCCGCGCCGATCTCGAGGTCGTCACGCCCGCCGCGCAGCAGGGCGCGCAGGTCGTGGCCGCGGGTGGCGAACAGGCAGGTGTACAGCTTGCCTTCGGTCGACAGGCGCATCCGGCTGCAGTCCTTGCAAAAGGCCCCGGTCACGCTCGAGATGACGCCGACTTCGCCGCTGCCGTCGTGATAACGCCAGCGCGCCGCCGTTTCCCCGATGTAGTTGGCGGCCTGCGCGGCGAGCGGCAGCTCGGCGTCGATGCGGCGCACCACTTCGCTCGAGGGCACGACTTCATCCATGTTCCAGCCGTTCGAGGCGCCCACGTCCATGTATTCGATGAAGCGCAGGATCGTCGGCGAGCCCTTGAAGTGGCGCGCCATCGGCACGATCTGGTCGTCGTTGCTGCCGCGCTTGACGACCATGTTGACCTTGACCGGCCCCAGCCCGACTGCATGCGCGGCGTCGATCCCGGCCAGCACGTCGGCGACCCGGAAGTCGACGTCGTTCATGCGCTTGAAGACGGCGTCGTCGAGGGCGTCGAGCGAGACCGTGACGCGGTCCAGGCCGGCGTCTTTCAAAGCCCGCGCCTTGCGCGCCAGCAGCGAACCGTTGGTCGTGAGGGTGAGGTCGAGCGGGCGGCCGGACGGCGTCGGCAGGGAGCGCAGCATCGCCACCAGCTGTTCGAGGTTCTTGCGCAGCAGCGGCTCGCCGCCGGTCAGGCGGATTTTTTCGACGCCGTGGGCAACGAACAGCCGCGCCACGCGCGTGATTTCCTCGAACGAGAGCAGGTCGCTGTGGGGCAGGTAGGGGTAATCCTTGCCGAACACTTCCTTCGGCATGCAATACACGCAGCGGAAGTTGCAGCGGTCGGTGACGGAAATCCGCAGGTCGTGCAGGGGACGCGCGAGGGCATCGGCAAGATAGCCGACGGGCGCTTCGGGTGATGCCGGCACGGCGAGCGCTGGTGTGCGCAGGTCGTGCAGCATGATGATGTTTTCAGCCATGCCAGTACGATAGCACGAGGCCAGCGAGCGCACAGGCCATCAGCAAAGTGATGGTGCCGACGCGGTAGCGCAGCAGGGCGACGGCGGCGGCGGCGCCCAGCAGGATCGACGCGACCTGGATCGTGCCGCCGGCGAAAAACACTTCGCGCCCGAAGTACAAGGCCAGGCTGGCGATGACGCCGACCACGGCCGCCGAGATCGCCGTGAGCGGGCTGGTCAGGCGCAGGTTGCCGCGGGTCGATTCCACCAGCGGCCCGCCGGCGAGGATGAAGATGAAGGAGGGCACGAAGGTAAACAGCGCCGCGACCAGGGCGCCGGCGATGCCCGCCAGCGGCAGTGCATCCGGTCCGAACAGCGCCTGCGTCCAGCCGCCGACGAAACCGACGAAGGCGACGATCATGATCAAGGGGCCCGGCGTGGTTTCGCCGAGCGCCAGGCCGTCGATCATCTGGGCCGCGCTCAGCCAGCCGTAGTGCTCGACCGCGCCCTGCACGACGTAGGGCAGCACGGCATAGGCGCCGCCGAAGGTCAGCAGGGCCGCCTTGGTAAAGAACCAGCCCATCTGCGCATAGGTGCCGCCCGCGCCGCGCCACAGGGCAAGAGACAGCCAGACCAGCAGCATCAGCCCGGCGCCGAGCAGCACGACCGCGCCCAGGCGCCGCACGGAAAAGCGTGCGTGTTCCGGCGTCGGCGTGTCGTCGTCGATCAGCGCGCGCGGTCGCGCCGTCGCAGGCGCCCCGTGCTGGACGCCATGAGCGCCTGCCGGCTGGAAAGCCTGCGGACGCAGGTGCCCGCCGATGACGCCGGCGCAGGCCGCGCCCAGCACGATGAGCGGGAAGGCAATCTCGAACACGGCAATCGCGATAAAGGCCGCCAGCGCGATGCCGATCAGCACGCCATTTCTGAGGGTGCGGCTGCCGATGCGCCAGGCCGCGGCCAGTACGATGGCCACCACCGCGGGTTTAATGCCGTTCAGGATGCCCACCACCGGCGCCAGGTGGCCGAAGGCGAGGTAGATCCAGGCCAGGCCGATCAATATCGCCAGCGAGGGCAGGATGAACAGCAGGCCGGCAACAATGCCGCCCCAGGTGCGGTGCATCAGCCAGCCGATATAGACCGCCAGCTGCGTCGCTTCCGGTCCGGGCAGCAGCATGCAGTAGTTCAGCGCATGCAGGAAACGGCCTTCGGAAATCCAGCGCCGCCGCTCGACCAGTTCGGTGTGCATCAGCGCGATCTGCCCGGCCGGGCCGCCGAAGCTGATGAAACCGAGCTTGAGCCAATACAGGAAGGCTTCGCGGCGGCTGACTCGGGGTGGCGCTGGTTGATGGTTCATGGATGATTAAAAAATGAGCAGGCGAAAAAAAGGGAAGCACGCAGGCTTCCCTTTTCTATGGATCGATCACAGGCTTACTGGCGGGTGTCGACCTGGATCAGCGGCTCGTCGGCCGGCTTCGTTACCGGCTTGCGGGCACGGCCGACGCGGATCGGGGCTGCTGCCTGGGCGGCGGCCTCCTGGGCTGCGCGCAGCTTTTCCGGATCAGTCGCGGCCAGGGTCAGGCCGGCGGCGCCGAGCACTTCGCTCAGGTCCGCAGGAGCGGCCACGGCGGGCGCCGCAGGCTGGACCGCGACTGGCTCAGGCGCTGGGGCTGGAGCCGGTGCCACTGCTGGCGGGGCAACAAGCGCTGCCGGAGCTTCGACAGGCGCCGGAGCAGCCTGCACTGGCGCCATGTCGACCGGCGCCGGCGCTGCCTGTTCAGGCGCGGCGGCTGGCTGCGGCTGGCTTGCGGCAGCCGAGGCAGCCATCGAGGCGGCGGTCGGGAAGGCCCAGGCCTGTTCGCCTGGCGCCTGGACCGGCGCCGCCGGAGCAGCTGATGGGGCAACAGGGGCCGACGCAGCAACTGGCGCCTCGGTCACGGCCGCCACAACTGGCGCCGCAGCCTTGGCTTGCGCTGCTGCGATCGATGCGGCGGTCGGGAAGGGCCATGGCGCTTGTTTTACGGCCTGCTGCCTGCCTTCGCCACGCGGCTTGCGCGCTGGCCTCTCGGCAGCGGCGGCGGCCTGCACTTTTGCTGCTTCCTCGTCGGCCACCGGCATGAAGGCCGGCGTGCCTTCGTGTTCGCCATGCTCGGCGGACTCGGTGCCTTCGCTGCCGTCGCGGTCGCGGCGGTTGCGGTTACGGCCACCGCGGCGGCGGCGGCGGCGCGGCTCGTCGCCTTCGCCTTCCATTTCTTCGCCCGTCACGCCCTGGGTGATCACGGCCTTGACCGCGTTCTCCAGCTGGTCGCCATGCGGGGAGGTGGTCGACAGTTCCGCTTCGGTTGCCGGCGCTGGGACCGCGTGGATCGCGGCGAAATCTTCCGCCTTGCCTTCCGCGTTCGCGTCAAGCCTGGCTTCGGTTCGCGCCTCGACCGGCTGGGTGCGCTCGCTACGTTCGCGCGGAGGACGCGGAGTGCGCTCGGCGCGCTCCGGACGCTCGCCACGTGGCGCGGCGGTCGTTGCCTCGGCGGCGTCGCGCGGCGGACGCGGCTCGCGCGGCGGACGCGGCGGACGTGCCGGCTTGGCCTCGAGCTCGGCGCCTTTGACGGCCTCGTCGACGCCGGCCTTGGCCGCATCGCGCTCTTCGCGGCTACGTTCAGGCTTGCCGCCACGGCCCTCGTTGCGGCCCTCATTTCGTCCGCTACGGGCACGCGGGCCACGGGCATTGCGCTCGCCGCGCTCTGCGCCGGCAGCGGCCGGCTTGACCGGTTCGGCAACGGCCGGGGCCACGACGACCGGTTCCGGTGCGCCGAAGAAGAAGGCCTTGAGCCTGGCGATGAAACCAAGCGGGGCTGGCTCCGGGCTGAACGTCACCTGGGCCGGGGCTGGTTCGACGGCCTTGGCCGGCTTCGCCGCTTCGCTGCGGTCGACCATCGGCGCCGGCTGGGCCGGGGTGATCGTCTTGACCATGGCTTCCTGGCGCGGCTTGGCTTCTTCCTTCTGGCGCTTGCTGTAGGCCATGTCGGTTTCGGCGGACTCGGCCAGCGTGTAGCTCGACGCCGCTTCTTCGAGGCGCGGATCGTCGTGCTTGATACGCTCGAGCTTGTAGTGCGGGGTGTCGAGGTGCTTGTTCGGCACCAGGATCACGCTGATACGGTGGCGGTTCTCGATTTTCAGGACTTCGCCACGTTTTTCATTCAGCAGGAAGGCGGCGACGTCGACCGGCACCTGCACGTGGATCGTGGCCGAGTTTTCCTTCATCGCCTCTTCCTGGATGATGCGCAGGACTTGCAGGGCCGACGATTCGGTGTCGCGGATGTGGCCGGTGCCCGAGCAGCGCGGGCAGGTCACGTGCGAGCCTTCCGACAGCGACGGACGCAGGCGCTGGCGCGACAGTTCCATCAGGCCGAAGCGGGAAATCTTGCCCATTTGCACGCGGGCGCGGTCGTGGTGCAGGGCGTCCTTCAGGCGGGTTTCCACCTCGCGCTGGTTCTTCGCCACTTCCATGTCGATGAAGTCGATGACGATCAGGCCGCCGAGGTCGCGCAGGCGCAGCTGGCGGGCCACTTCGTCGGCCGCTTCGCAATTCGTGTTGAAGGCGGTGGTCTCGATGTCCGAGCCGCGCGTGGCGCGGGCCGAGTTGACGTCGATGGAAACGAGCGCTTCGGTGTGGTCGATGACGATCGCGCCGCCCGATGGCAGCGGCACGGTGCGCGCGTAGGCGGTCTCGATCTGGTGTTCGATCTGGAAACGCGAGAACAGCGGCACGTCGTCGCTGTAGCGCTTCACGCGGTGCGCCATGTCGGGCATCACGTGGCTCATGAACTGCTGGGCCTGGTCGAAGATCTCGTCGGTGTCGATCAGGACTTCACCGATGTCGGGCTGGAAGTAATCGCGGATCGCGCGGATCACGAGCGAGCTTTCCTGATAGATCAGGAAGGCGCCCGAAGCGGACTTGCCGGCGCCTTCGATCGCGCGCCAGAGTTGCATCAGGTAGTTCAGGTCCCACTGCAGTTCTTCGACATTGCGGCCGATGCCGGCGGTGCGGGCAATCACCGACATGCCTTGCGGCAGGTCCAGCTTGTCCATCGTCTCGCGCAGTTCCTGGCGTTCTTCGCCTTCGACCCGGCGCGACACGCCGCCGCCGCGCGGATTGTTCGGCATCAAGACCAGGTAGCGGCCGGCCAGCGAAATGAACGAGGTCAGGGCAGCGCCCTTGTTGCCGCGTTCTTCCTTTTCGACCTGCACCATGATTTCCTGGCCTTCGCGCAGCGCTTCCTTGATGGAAGCATTGCGTACGTCGACGCCTTCACGGAAATACGTGCGGGCAACTTCTTTGAAGGGGAGGAAACCGTGGCGGTCTTCGCCGTAGCTGACGAAGCAGGCTTCGAGGGAGGGTTCGATGCGGGTGATGACACCCTTGTAGATATTCGACTTGCGCTGTTCGCGTCCAGCCGTTTCGATATCGATGTCGATCAGTTTCTGACCATCGACGATTGCTACGCGCAACTCTTCTTGCTGCGTAGCGTTAAACAACATACGTTTCATTTTATAACTCCGCGACCCGGGGGCCGTGCCAGGCCGCCTTGTCAGGGCGGCCAAAGTACAGGGACATACGCGGGAGGGGAGAGCTGGAGGGGGGGTATGCCCGGGCGTACGGCACGGCGACGCATGGCATCGCTGCCGCAACAGGGCGCAAATGGGATCGATCGTCATGCCGAGGGCACGCCGCACCTGGGCCGCTCATCCCGAGCGGCACTACACGGTCAAGGCGATGCGCGCAACTACCAGCCAAACCGTTACAGCGAACAAACCAGGGCTTTGGTTACAGGCGATGGAATCAGCCATGTTCCTGAAGCTTGCGGAATGCAGCCTGGAGCGGGTCGGGCGAAACGACAAGCGTTATCGACACCATCAACCGGCGAGCTTGCCAGGGCAAGCTTTCCGGTACTTATCCTTACAGTTCCAAACAATCCAATCCGGCACTCCTGCACGCGATCCGATTACAACTGCGGTGCAACCCTGATCAGCGCAGGAATGTGCGTACACGTTTTTTCCATCGAATTTGCATGCCTGCGGGGCCGATGGAGCGCGCCCCTGTGTAAAATATCGTTTTAATTCTTACACCTGCAGAGGTTTCACCACCGCCTGTCGATTATATATTCAAAATGAAGGACTTAGAGAGAATTTCTGGGAAGACAGTCCATATGAAGATGCAAAACGATGTTGTTCCCCCTTCATCACAGGCGTTAGCAGCACAGTTCGTCACGATCACCGAAGAAGAGGCCGGCCAGCGCATCGATAACTACCTGCTGCGGGTCTGCAAAGGCGTTCCGAAAAGCCACATTTACCGCATCCTGCGCTCCGGCGAAGTGCGCGTCAACAAGGGCCGCATCGACCAGTTGTACCGGCTCGAGAGCGGCGACATGGTCCGCATCCCGCCGATCCGCATCGCCGAAAAAACGCATACCGCGCCGGTACCGGGCGCCGAATTCCGGATCGTCCATGAAGACACGCACCTGCTCGTCATCGACAAGCCGTCCGGCGTCGCCGTGCACGGTGGTTCGGGCGTGTCCTACGGTGTCATCGAGCAACTCCGCGCGTCGCGTCCGGACGCCAAGTTCCTGGAGCTGGTGCACCGCCTCGACCGCGAAACCTCGGGCTTGCTGCTGCTGGCGAAAAAACGCTCGGCGCTCACCAATTTGCATGAGCAAATGCGCGACGGCCATACGGATAAACGCTACCTGGCCGCGGTGGCCGGCGACTGGATCAACAAGCGCCAGCACGTGAAACTGCCGCTGCACAAGTTTTCAACGCCGGACGGCGAACGCCGGGTCGTGGTCCAGGCTGGCGGCATGGAGTCGCACACGGTCTTCAACCTGCTGCGCAAGTGGGAACGCTATGCCCTGCTCGAAGCGGAACTGAAAACCGGGCGCACGCACCAGATCCGGGTGCACCTGGCATCCTCGGGCTTTCCCATCCTGGGCGACGAGAAGTATGGCGATTTCGGTTTGAACAAGGCCCTCCAAAAGGGCGATGGCACGCGTGGCGCCCTGCGCCGCATGTTCCTGCACGCCTACAAGATCACGTTTACCCACCCGGAATCCGGGCAGCCGATGACGCTGCAGGCACCCTTGCCAGCAGAGTGCGACCGTTTCTTGTTAAGCTTGGGGCAACCAATGAATTGAATTCCACGCCTTTCGACGGCGTGTGAATATTTCAATGCCACACACTATGTAATAACAGGAGCCGGCCTCGAGCCGGAATTCATGCCAAGAAAGCAATTTGATCTGATCGTCTTCGACTGGGACGGCACGCTGATGGACAGCACCTTCGCCATCGTGCGCTGCATCCAGGCCGCGGCGCGCGACGTCGGCCTGCCGGTTCCGAGCGATGAGGCCGCCTCGCACGTGATCGGGCTGGCCCTGCCGGAAGCGATGCAGGCGGCGATCCCCGACATGGCGCCGAGCATGTACCCGCGCCTGGTCGAGCGTTATCGCTACCATTTCCTGACGAAAGACCACGAACTCGTGTTGTTCAAGGGCGTTCGCGAGATGTTGAGCGAACTTCACCAGCAAGGTTATTTCCTGGCCGTGGCAACCGGCAAGAGCCGCGTCGGACTGAATCGGGCATTGAACGCGACCGGCCTGTTGTCCACCTTCGACGCCACGCGCTGCGCCGACGAAACTTTCTCCAAGCCCCATCCGGCCATGCTGCAGGAATTGACGCGCGAACTCGGCCAGGACATGCGGCGCACGGCCATGATCGGCGACACCACGCACGACCTCTTGATGGCGAAGAATGCCGGCGCCGCAGCCATTGCCGTGGAGTATGGCGCTCATCCTGTCGATCAGCTACAGGCTTGCCGCCCGATGTACTCGGCAAAAACCGCCGTCGAGCTGCACGCCTGGCTGGCTGAATACGCGTAATATGGCTCAGGTATGCCGCAGTGTATGACGCAGTGTCTGAATGAAGTGCTGATCTGCGACTCCGACGCCTTGCACAATGGTGGCGACGGCGTGCGCTTTCCCGTGTCGGTATTCGGCGAGGCGGCCACCGGTTTTGTCGTACGCTTCCACGGCAGGCCTTATGCCTACCTGAACCGCTGCGCCCATGTCCCGATCGAACTCGATTGGGTGCAGGGGAAGTTCTTCGAATCCGGCGGCGAATACATCATGTGCGCGACGCACGGCGCGGTGTACCGGCCGGAAAGCGGCGTGTGCGCGGGCGGTCCTTGCCGCGGCGCGCGCCTGCGTTCGATCGCCGTGCGCGAGGCCGACGGCAAGGTGTACTGGCAACCCGATGAGCGGATCAGCGCCCCCGCGAATGAGCAACGCAATGAGCAACATAATGAATAACTTCAGAGACCTATGAGCGACAACTTAAGGAATGACGGAGAGGGCCATTTCGTCACCGATCCGACCGCCGGCAACTGGGAACGCGACACGCTCGAAAAGCTGGTCTTCGCCACCATCAAGGAGCGCCGCGCCGCGCGCCGCTGGAGCATCTTTTTCCGGCTGGCCTTCCTCGCCATTCTCGTGGCCGGGCTCTGGACCTATTTCGACCTGAGCCTGGGCGGCGAGGACGAAAACCTCGGCCGCCATACCGCGCTCATCGAAATCAACGGCGAGATCGAAGCCGAAGGCAGCGGCGCGGCCGACAATGTCATTCCTTCGCTGAACAAGGCCTTTTCCGACGCCGGCTCGGCCGCGGTCGTGCTGCGCATCGACAGCCCCGGCGGCAGCCCGGTCCAAGCCGGCATCATCGTCGACGAAATCCTGCGCCTCAAGCGCGGGTATCCGGACAAGCCGCTGTATGTGGTGGTCGACGAGATTTGCGCCTCCGGCGGCTATTACATCGCCGCCGCCGCCGACAAAATCTATGTGAACAAGGCCAGCATCGTCGGCTCGGTCGGCGTGCTGATGGACAGTTTCGGCTTCACCGGCACCATGGACAAGCTGGGCGTCGAACGGCGCCTGCTGACGGCCGGCGCCAACAAGGGTTTCCTCGACCCCTTCAGCCCGCAGTCGGACAAGCACCGCGCCCATGCGCAGGAGATGCTCAACGACATTCACCAGCAATTCATTTCGGTGGTGCGTACGGGCCGCGGAACGCGCCTGAAGGAAACTCCGGAAACCTTCTCCGGCCTGTACTGGACCGGCGCCAAAGCGGTCGAGATGGGACTGGCGGATGGCTTCGGCACGGTCGACACGGTGGCGCGCGACATCGTCAAGGCCGAGGACATCGTCGACTACACGGCGCACGAAGGCTTGCCGGAGCGGGTACTCAAGAAGTTCGGCGCTTCGGTCGGGGCAGGGGCGGTAAAGGCCGTGACCGGCCCGGTGCTGCCGAAGGTGAACTGAGTTGAACTGACAAAGATCAATAAGTTCCTTGAAAGTTCCAGAAAATATCCTATAGTGAAGCTTGTAGTTCTTCCAGGAAGAGTGATCGACCTGGCAATACTACTTCCCCGCCTGCGCGCGGGTTTCGAGAGAATTCAATTCCTCACGGTAGCAGCTCTTCCTGGGAGCGAAAACGACGGCGCAAGCCGTCGTTTTCAATTGCGAGTTCGAAAAATCACACGGCATTGCCCTTGCACCTGACAATACGCAGCCGGGCAGTCGCTGGCTGGCCACCCGCATCGGCGATCGCGTCCGCTTCGGGCGTATCCTGGTCATGCTGGACAAAACCGCCGCCGTCGAGCCAGGCCTGGAAATTGCGCTGTGCCTGGTTCAGCCAGGCGGCGCGCAGCGGAGCGTTGCTGTTGCCATACAGATGGGGCAGGTCGCCGCCCGCAGTCCAGCGGGCCAGTGCCAGGCGCGTCGGGAACAGCGTCGACTCGGAACGCGCCAGCGACAGGCGCGTGGCTTTGAGCGCTGCCGCCGTGGGCGACGGCTGGCTGGCAGGGGGCACAAGCTTCATTGCGTGCATGGTGAGTCCTCTTCTTGTTTAGTAATTAATCCTAGTCCGCGGGTAATGAATTCCGGACGTGTCGTAGGCCGATTCCTAATGGAGTTGAAGTCTATCAATGGATCACCCATCACGATTGATTTACGTCAAACGTACATCTGTTTAATATCCTGACGGTAATATTGTGTCAACTATGCCGCATGGGTGCCTTCTGGTAAAGTCTCGCCCATGAGTAAACTATCCCTGGACCGGATCTTGCAGTCGCAAGGCTTCGGTACCCGCAAGTATTGCCGCGCCCTGATCGAAGACGGCGACGTCGCCGTCAACGGCGCCATTGTTGACAATTACAAGCTCGCCGTGGACACGGCCGGCCTGGTGCTGACCGTGTTCGACGAGGAGTGGGTGTACCGCGAACGCGTGTATATCGCCTTGTACAAACCGGCCAATTTCGAATGCTCGCGCAAACCCAGCCACCATCCGGGCGTGCTGACGCTGTTGCCCGAACAGTTCGCCTGGCGCGACGTGCAGCCGGTCGGCCGCCTCGACCACGACACCACGGGCCTGCTCCTGATGTCGGACGACGGCCCCTTCATCCACGCCCAGTCCTCGCCGAAGCGCCATGTGCCGAAGGTCTACCAGGCCACGACCGCGGAACCGGTGACGCCGGAACTCGTCGAACAATTGCTGGCCGGTGTGCAGTTGCATGACGAACCGGCGCCGCTGCGCGCCGTCTCCTGCGTGCAGCGCGGCGAGCACCTGCTCGAGATCGTGCTGGAGCAGGGAAAATATCACCAGGTCAAGCGCATGCTGGCCGCGGCCGGCAACCATTGCGGCGCCCTGCATCGCTCCGCCATCGGTAACTTGACGCTCGATGCGCTCGGATTGAAGGAAGGGGAGTGGTGCTTCCTTGAGCAGGCCCAGCTGGAGCTGCTGACGGCGTGAAACTTGCCACGATCAAGGACGGCAGCCGCGACGGCCAGCTGGCCGTCGTCTCGCGCGACCTGAAAAGCGCGCACATGGCCGACGCCATCTGCCCGACGCTGCAGGCCGCGCTCGACGACTGGGCCTTCATCGCGCCCCAGCTCGAAGCCTTGTCAAGCCAGCTCAACGCGGGGCAAACACGCCGCGCCTTCGACTTCGACCCGGCCAACTGCATGGCGCCGCTGCCGCGCCCCTGCCAGCTGGCCGTTGGCGCGGCCCGGCCTGAGCAGGCCGGCCAGGATGAGCCCCTGCTGGTCCAGTTGGCCGGCTGCGACATGCTCGGCCCGATGGACGACATCGTGCTGGCGCACGAAGCCTGGGGCATCGATTGCGAAGCCGGCCTCGCCGCGATCGTCGACGACCTGCCGCCGGGCGCCACGCCGGACGAGGCCCATGGCCGCATCCGGCTCCTGATGCTGGCCAACCACGTGTCGCTGCGTCATCTGGAGCCCGCCGAACTGGCCAGGGGATATGGCTTCCTGCAATCAAAGCCGGCCACCAGCTTTTCTCCGCTGGCGGTCACCCCTGACGAGTTCGGCGACGCCTGGCGCGGCGGCAAGCTGCACCTGCCGCTGCGCGCGACCTGGAACGACCATGCTGTCGGCACGCCGGATGCCGGCGCGGACATGGCCTTCAATTTCCCGCAACTGATCGCGCACCTGTGCAAGAGCCGCAGCGTGCGGGCCGGCAGCATCGTCGGGTCGGGCCCGGTGACGGACAAGGGCGTCGCCACCGGCGAGCCGGCCACGCCTTTCATGCGCTTTGGCGACGCGATCCGGATCGAGATGCTCGATGCGAAAGGGAAATCGGTGTTTGGGGCGATTGAGCAGGTAGTGCGCAAGGGGTGAAGGGCTTCATCGCCGGTGTCGATTGTTGTGTGGCCCTTCTTTTCTGCATGATTGAAATGCAGTAACATGCTTGACTGTACGCAGTACGCATCTCCGCTCCTCAATCAATAAACGGTCGACATCGCATCTGTCTCCGCCAGCCGGGCTGGTGAGCCTTGCCTGTGCCTCAAAGGGAAAAAGCATGACTATTCTCGTCACCGGCGGCGCCGGTTTTATCGGATCGAATTTCGTCAACGACTGGCTTTCCGCATGCGATGAGCCTGTTGTGAACCTCGATCTGCTGACTTATGCCGGCAATCTGGAAAACCTCGCGCAGCTGCAGGGCGACACACGCCATATCTTCGTGCGCGGCGATATTGGCGACGGGCAGCTAGTTTCCAGGCTGTTGGCCGAACACAAAGTACGTGCGGTCCTGAATTTTGCCGCAGAAAGTCATGTCGATCGTTCGATCGAGGGGCCCGAGGCATTCATCCAGACCAACATCGTCGGTACTTTCCACCTGCTCGAGGCGGTCCGTGCCTATTGGGGCGGCTTGGTTGAGCCAGAGCGTGCTGCCTTCCGCTTCCTGCATGTGTCGACCGATGAAGTCTACGGTTCCCTGGACAAGACTGCGCCTGCCTTCAGCGAAACGCACCGTTACGAACCGAGCAGTCCTTACTCGGCCAGCAAGGCCGCGTCCGATCACCTGGTTCGTTCTTATCATCACACCTATGGTTTGCCGGTACTGACGACCAACTGTTCGAATAACTATGGGCCTTACCATTTCCCTGAAAAGCTGATCCCGCTGGTGATTCACAACGCACTTGCCGGAAAGCCGCTGCCGATCTACGGCGACGGCCAGCAGATCCGCGACTGGCTGTTCGTTACCGATCACTGCAGCGCCATTCGTCGCGTGCTGGCAGAAGGCCGGCTTGGGGAAACGTATAACGTCGGCGGGTGGAACGAAAAGGCCAATATCGACGTTGTCCGCACGCTGTGCGCGATTCTCGACGAAGCCCACCCACGTGCGGACGGAGAGGGGTATTCCACACAGATTACGTATGTTAAGGACCGCCCGGGCCATGACCGCCGGTACGCCATCGACGCTACCAAGATCGAACGCGAACTGGGTTGGAAACCAGCCGAGACCTTCGAGTCGGGTATCCGCAAAACCGTGCTCTGGTATCTGGACAATCAGGCATGGGTGCAGAACGTCACAAGTGGCGCTTACCGGGAATGGCTGGAAAGGCAGTACGCGGCATGAAGATTTTGCTGCTAGGTAAAGACGGCCAGGTCGGCTGGGAGCTCCAGCGTTCGCTGGCCGTGCTCGGCGAGTTGCGTGCGCTTGGCCGACAGGATGTCGATCTCGAAGACCTCGACGCTCTGCGCCAGCGCGTGCGTGAATTTCGCCCGGATGTCATCGTCAATGCGGCGGCCTACACCGCCGTCGATAAAGCCGAAACCGATACCGACCGCGCTCATTGCATTAACGCTGCGGCAGCCGGCGTGCTCGCTGAAGAAGCGCATGCGCATGCGGCCTGGCTGGTGCACTATTCCACTGACTACGTTTTCGATGGCAGCAAGACAGCGCCCTATGTCGAGGACGACGTCACCAATCCCTTGTCGGTGTACGGGCGCACTAAGTGCGCCGGCGAAGAACTGGTGCGTGCTTCCGGCGCGCGGCACCTGATCCTGCGTACCAGCTGGGTATTCGCGGCGCGCGGCGGTAATTTTGCGAAAACGATGCTGCGGCTGGCCAAGGAGCGCGAACAGCTCAATGTGATCGCCGACCAGTTCGGTGCGCCTACGAGTGCTGAATTGATTGCCGATGCCACGGCCTTGGCCTTGTACCGAGTTCACCAGGGCGGCGAGGACGCAGCAAGCCTGTCCGGTACCTACCACCTGGCAGCTGGCGGCGAAACGACCTGGCATGGTTACGCGCAGTACGTCATCGAGCTGGCGCTCCAAGCGGGCGCGACGCTGAAAGCCGGTCCGGCCGCGCTCAATCCGATTCCGACCGAAGCCTATCCGCTTCCAGCGGCCAGGCCACGCAACTCCCGTCTCGACACCAGCGCTTTCCGCAGCGCCTTCGACCTGAACTTACCCGACTGGCGGTACCACGTGCAGCGCCTCATCGCCGAATTGTCGGCACAAGGACACCTATGAAACGCAAAGGCATCATCCTGGCTGGCGGTACCGGCAGCCGGCTCCATCCCGCCACACTGGCGATCTCGAAGCAGCTCCTGCCTGTCTTTGACAAGCCCATGATCTACTATCCGCTCAGCACACTGATGCTGGCCGGGATCAGCGATATCCTGATCATCTCGACGCCGCAGGACACGCCGCGCTTCGAGCAGCTGATGGGAGACGGCGCGCGCTGGGGCCTGAACCTGTCCTACGCAGTGCAGCCTTCGCCTGACGGACTGGCACAGGCTTTCCTGATCGGCGAGCGTTTCCTCGATGGCGCGCCTTCGGCACTCGTCCTGGGCGACAACATCTTCTATGGCCACGACTTCAACGACCTGCTGACCAATGCCGCGGCGCGCACCGATGGCGCCAGCGTATTTGCTTATCACGTCCACGATCCAGAGCGCTATGGTGTCGTCGAGTTCGACTCGACAGGGAAGGCCATCAGCCTCGAGGAAAAGCCGCTCGTACCGCGCTCGAACTACGCCGTCACCGGCTTGTATTTTTACGATGCGATGGTGAGCGACATAGCGCGCGAGCTGAAGCCGTCGCCACGCGGTGAGCTGGAAATCACGGATCTAAACCGCGTTTACCTGGAAATGGGCAAGCTCAGCGTCGAAATCATGGGCCGCGGCTACGCATGGCTCGACACCGGCACCCATGAGTCGCTGCTCGACGCCAGCCATTTCATTGCAACGCTCGAAAAGCGCCAGGGACTGAAAGTCGCCTGCCCCGAAGAAATCGCATTCCGCAAGGGGTGGATCAGCGCGGCCAAGCTGGAAGAGCTGGCTCAGCCATTGAAGAAAAACGGGTATGGCCAATACCTGCTGCGCATTCTGAATGAAACGGTGTTTTGATGAAAGCCACTTCTCTCGCCATTCCCGATGTCCTGCTGTTCGAGCCGCGCGTGTTCGGTGACGACCGCGGTTTCTTTTTCGAAAGTTTTAACCAGCGCGTGTTCGACGAAGCAGTCGGCCGCCAAGTGAATTTCGTCCAGGACAACCACTCGCGTTCGGCGCGCAACGTGCTGCGCGGCTTGCATTACCAGATCGAGCAAGCGCAGGGAAAGCTGGTGCGGGTCGTTGCCGGGAGCGTGTTCGACGTCGCCGTCGACCTGCGCAGGACGTCTCCGACCTACGGCAAGTGGGTGGGCGAAATCCTGAGCGCGGAAAACAAGCGCCAGTTGTGGGTGCCAGAGGGTTTCGCGCACGGTTTCCTGGTGTTGTCCGAAACCGCTGAATTCCTCTACAAAACCACCGATTTTTACTCGCCGGCGCACGAGCGTTGCATCGCGTGGAATGATCCGGCCCTGGCGATTGACTGGCCGGTCGGCGTAGCGCCGCTGGTCTCGGCCAAGGATGCAAAGGGTCAGTCCTTCGAGTCGGCGCAAGCTTTTGGCTAAGCTTCCGGCTGATATGGCTACTCGGCCATTATAAAAGGCCATAAAAGCGACTTTGTTGCCCGCACTTTGAGTAACACGCGCCGATTTTCTTGCCAAACTGCCCGTTATTTCCCAGCAAGCAAGCAAAAGCGTTTGTGGGCCGATGCTTTTCTGCATCGCCCCGATAAAACTGAACACAGACCCACGCCAGTTCATACTCTGCCGCGTTACCGTTTATCCTCAATCGCGCCTGCACACCAATGGTCTGGCAACTTAAATAATGCAGCTTAATAATATTCTTGGATTTGCTTTTGGACCAGTTGGCTCGGCTATTTTGGGCCTTGTTACTGTGCCGCTGACCGCGTGGGTTTTTTCTCCATCGGACCTGGGAAGACTGAATATCTTGCAGGTCGCCCAGTCTTTCGCCTTACTGTTTTCCGTGCTTGGTTTTGACCAGGCGTACGTGCGCGAACACCATGAAGCTGCAGACAAAGAACGGCTATTACTCAGCTGTTTTGTACCGGGGTTCGTGCTCCTCGTAGGAGCGGGTGTCGTGGCTGCTTTCTTCGCGAACGAGTTATCCGCATTCATGTACGCCGAAAGCAGCATCACGCTCTTTGTCTATACGATCTCCTTGTTCTACATTGGGCATGTATGCCGGTTTTTATCCCTGACACTAAGAATGGAAGGGCAAGGCTGGGCCTATTCGGCAAGCCAGCTGATTCCCAAGCTGGCTTACACCGCGGCTATCATCGTTCTTGCGTCGCTCGACTTTCATAAAAACTTTCTGCATCTTTTACTTTGCACCGTCTTGGCATCGCTGTCCATGCTGCTTGTGTTGGCATGGACAACCCGGGAGCAGTTACTGGGCGCTGCAAGAAAAAAAATCGACTATGCGAAGTTAAAGGCATTGCTGCCATTCAGCCTGCCGCTGGTATTTTCGGGCCTCGCCTATTGGGGACTTACTGCCACCAGCACAGTTGCATTGGGCAAGTGGTCGACACTGGCGGAGTTAGCGATTTTTTCGGTCGGAAACAGTTTTGCCAGCGTGGCCGTTGTCTTTCAATCGATTTTTTCCGTGATTTGGGCGCCCATGGTGTACAAATGGATAGCGGAAGATAAAGACATGAGTATCATTGACAAAACCTCCCAACAGGTGCTGGCGTTCATTTGCGCCCTAATCGCCTTGTGCGGAAGTTTTTCGTGGATGACTAACTTTATTTTGCCTGCGCACTATAAAGACATTGCATTGCTGTTGCCGGCCTTGTTGTTGCCGCCGTTGCTTTATATCCTAACGGAAACTACGTCGGTGGGAATAAATATTCAGCGCAAGACGATGTATTCCCTCATTAACACCTGTGTCTCCTTGATCATTAATGTTGTGTTCGCCTTCATGCTGGTTCCTTCGCATGGCGCGGCCGGCGCGGCTGCTTCAAACGCTATTGCATTCACCGCCTACTTCGTGTTGCAGACGGAAGTGTCAAGTCGAATATGGCACAGTCTCCCCAGAGTCGAGCTGTATGCTTATGTAATTGGCATTCTGGTGCTTTCCCTGTCAACAGCATTTTTCCCCTCTGGTTACCGCGAAATTCTTCATGGAGCATGGGCACTCATCTTTGTGGCGATTGTAATCAAGTTCAAGGCGCAGCTGCTTGGCATGTTCCAGTTATTCGCAAAAAAATAGAGGGGTTCTCATCATTATGCACATTCTCGTCATCCCCTCAGAGCACTTCGTCACCGAGAAGGCTCCACTTGCCGGAATTTTTCAGTACGACCAAGCGACCGCGCTAGCGAAAGCAGGCCATCAGGTTGGCGTGATCTCCGTCGGCTTCCACAATTTTCGCAATGTGCTGGAGGCGTATCCTTATCAGTCAGAGCAAATCGAGAAAAACCTTTGCATTTATAGGCGTTATAAGAAAAGTTATCTGCCACAGCGCTTCTTCGGACAAGAACGCGTCGAGCAGCGAAACATCGGGCTTTTCCTCAAAATCTTTCCACAATATTTGAAGAGACATGGCAAGCCTGATGTCATTCATGCGCACAACGCCTTCTACGCCGGCTTTATTGCGGAATATTTGTGGAACCATTACGCCATACCGTATGTGCTCACTGAGCACAGCAGCGCGTATGCACGGGGATCAATTACTGCCGAGTTGGTCGTCCGGTCCAAATCGGTTTGCGAGAACGCGAAAAGTCTCAGTTGCGTCAGCAGTTCCTTCCGTACGATCTTGAAAGAGCAACTTGGCTTCTCGTTTGAAGTACTGCACAACATTGTCGACACGGCGTTCTTCAATGCGGAACTGAAGCCTACCCGGGGCGATGAATTCATATTTTTGAATGTGGCATCGCTCGACGAAAATAAAAATCAAGCGCTCGCCATACGTGCGTTTTCCAGGGAGTTCAAAGGGCGTAAGGTGATCTTGCGAATCGCCGGCGATGGGCCACTTCGAGCCTCACTGGCAGCACTTGCCGTGGAGCTGGGGGTAGGACATCAAGTCGAGTTCTTGGGGCTAATTTCTAGAGAGGCGGTACAGGAAGCCATGCAGCAAGCTGACTGTTTTGTGCTGCCAAGCAACTTTGAAACCTTTGGCGTCGTTCTCATCGAAGCAATGGCCTGCGGCTTGCCCTTGGTAGCGACCCGATCAGGTGGGCCGGCGGACATTGTCACCGCTGAAAACGGAATCTTGGTGGATGTCGGGAGCGAAGCGCAGTTGGCCGCCGCAATGGTGCAGATGTTTGTCTCTTCCGGGGCCTACCCGCGCGCTAAGGTTCGGAGTTACGCAAAGTCCCATTTCGGCGAAGAAGCATTCGTCCGCAACGCCGTTGACCTGTACGCCAGGGCTTTAAGATGATATGTCGGCCCGTGCTGTAGGTAAGCGTTCGTTACAGGCATGGCATTATCGCCAACGTAATGCGTGAAGTGCCCACGAACGATCGGTGAAGACATGCCGTTATATCGTCCTTATTCACATCAATTCCAGTGCGCGTGAAAATGGCAGTCTGAATTCTCACGCAAAATCACCGTCACTTTAATCACGACGAGTTAATCACCTCGTCCGTGATTACTTCGCCGCGTCGGACTTGCTTCTGTGAACGCCTAGTTGCACAAGCGATACCTGGCCTGGCGCGACGCCGATGTCCAGGGTGCTGGCGCAACCTCCATCCTCATTGCTATTGAGCTAACTCAAACTGTTGATGTGGTAAATGTGCTGAACGTCGGGCGTAAAAAAGCAGCTTTATGCGCCGTTTAGTTTAGCGACCCATTTCCCTCGGCCAACGAATCGGTTAAAATCGCGAGTTGTTCATATACGTCCCGCGTCCTTCCGCGCCCCATCACCAATGTTCAAAATTAGCACCGGTTTTTTGGCGGTCATCCTGGCCGTTTCCAGTATTGGCGCTTCTGCTCAAAGCATGGGCAGCCGGGACGACCTGTTCGGCCAGGAGCCGCCGACGGCGCAAAGTGCCGCTAACGCGCCTGCCGCAACTTCGTCAAGGGTTCGTATTACCAACGGCGACCGGTCGGGGCGGCTGGAACGGGCGGATCGGCCACAGGGCGGCAGCGCCACCTTCCAGCAAGGTCTCGGCGCCCAGCGCATCGACGCCCGGCGTGGTGACGAGCGTGCCGATGATGCTGAACCCCCTACGCCCGAGGTGATCAGCGAGTTTCAGAAGTTCCTGTCAGATAGTACGGGGCAAATCCTGCCGGTCTTCGGCGCGGGGTTTTTCGAGTCCACACAATCTGCTTTCGCACCAATTGGCGGCGGGCCACTGCCGTCCGACCAGCCGCTTGGCCCTGGCGACGAACTGCTCATTCGTGGGACCGGCACCATCGATATCGATTACCGCGCAACCATTGACCGTAGTGGCACGATCTCGATCCCGACCGTTGGCACGGTCGTGCTGGCAGGGGTAAGGGCTGGCTCGGCCGAGAACGTGATCCGCGCGGCGATTGCGCGCTTGTACAAAGGGGTCAACGTCAGTGTGACCTTCGGCCAACTGCGCTCGACGACGGTGTACGTAGTGGGACAGGCAAAACGGCCTGGCACCTATACGGTGTCGAGCCTGTCGACACTGGTGACAGCGCTCTTTGTCAGCGGTGGTCCAACCGCCAACGGCAGCATGCGCCGCGTGCAAGTCAAGCGTAGCGGCAAGACGGTTGCAGAACTCGACCTGTATGCGTTCATCGCCAAGGGCGACAAATCCGGCGACATCCGTCTGCAGGACGGCGACACGATCGTTATCCCGCCTGCCGGCGGCTTCGTCGCACTGGTGGGCAAGGTCAATGCGCCTGCGATCTACGAGATCAAGGGTAACGGCGATACGGTCGAGTCCCTGCTCGACCTCGCCGGCGGCCTGCCGGTCGTGGCCGATCCGCGCCGCGCGTTTCTCGAGCGTATCGACCCGAGCCGCAGTCAGCCACGCAGCGTCGAGCAGTTTGCCCTGAATAGTGAAGGCCTCAAGCGCAGCCTGAAGAACGGCGACGTGCTGAACATTACCTCGATCACCCCGGACTTCTCGAACGCCGTGGTATTGCGCGGCAATGTCGACCAGGCTGTGCGCGTTCCGTTCAAAGCGAACATGCGCGTAAGCGACCTGATCCCAAGCCGGGAGTACCTTATCACCCGCAGCTCGATCAAGCGCCAGAACAATGCTGTGACGACCAGCGAAGAAGTGCGCGAACTGCGCAGCGACGAGCGCTTGAGCGAACGGGACCGCGAGCAGATGGGCTTGGGGCGCGCCGCCTCGCTGGGCGAGGGCGAGCGCGCCGCGAATGGCGAAGAGCGCTCGATCGCTTCGCGCATCGGTGGATTGATCGACGAAATCAACTGGGATTATGCGGTGGTGGAGCGAATCAACCGCGCCGACCTGAGCGTCAGCCTGATTCCTTTCAATCTCGGCAAGGTGTTCACTAATCCACAGGGACCTGACAACGTCCAGCTGCAGCCGGGCGACACCGTCACTGTGTTCTCGCACGAAGACGTGGCGGTACCAATGGACAAGCGCCGTGTGTTCGTGCGTGTCGAAGGCGAAGTGCAGGTGCCTGGTGTCTATCAGATGAGCGCAGGCGAAACACTGCAGACCCTGCTGGCCAAGGCCGGCGGTCCAACCGGCAATGCCTACCTGTTCGGTACGGCGTTCTACCGCGAGCAGGTGCGCAAGGAGCAGCAGACTAATCTCGAAAAAGCGGCCGTTCGCCTGGAAGCCCAGCTGCGCTCGCAGCAGGCCAAAGGGATCGCCAACATAGGTGCCATGAGTGCCGCCGATGCCGCGGCAGCCGCGTCGCAGCGTCAGGTGGAAATGCAGATTGCCGAAGAGACGATTCGCCGCTTCCGCCAGCTCAAGCCGACAGGCCGTATCGCCTTCAGCCTCGAGCCGAGCGAAAAATCATTTGCGCGGCTACCGCAGATCAAACTTGCAAACGGCGATCGCCTGGTCGTGCCGGCGCGTCCCGAGTTCGTGCACGTCTTTGGCGCCGTCAATGCGGAAGCTTCGCCCTTGTGGCGTGCGAACAGCCGCGTCAAGGATTACCTGCGCATCGCCGGCGTCACGACGGACGCCGATATCGACAACGTATTCGTGATCCGCGTCGATGGCACGGTGGTTACCGCCGGCTCGAATGGCTGGCTCTCCATGGGCGTCGGTGCGATGGAAGTCATGCCTGGCGACAGCATCGTGATTCCAGAAAAATTTGACAAGGAAACGTCATGGACCAAGTTCACCAAGGGTACCCGTGAGTGGGCGCAGATTTTTGCGAACTTCGGCCTGGGTGCGGCGGCGATCAAAACGCTGCGTGACTGACGACAACCATGGCGGCGGCGTCGCCTCCCTTTAAAAGCGTGAAAGTGGCCGTAGAAATGAATGAGGCAAATACGACAGGAAGTAGTTCGTCTGCCGGTAGCGAGCAAGAGCTGGGTCTTGTCGACCTGTTGATTGTGCTGGCTCGTCACAAGAAAAAACTGGTGGGATGGACCTTGTCTGCAGCCTTGCTGGCAGCCGGAGGCAGTTATCTCCTGCCAGAGGTGTATTCAGCGAATACCAAACTGTTGCCCCCTCAGCAGGCCCAGAGCGGAGCTGCCGCGCTCCTGTCGCAACTGGGCGGCGCAGCCGGCATGGCGGCCGGCGTTACTGGTTTGAAGAGCCCTAACGACTTGTATATCGGCATGCTGGCCAGTCGAACCGTAGCAGACCGGCTGATCACGGCTTTCGACCTGAAAAAGGTCTATGGGACGCAATCGCAGGATGAAGCGCGCGAGTTCTTGGCGCGCAACACCATGATCGCGGTCGGCAAAGAAGGCCTGATTTCGATCGAAGTGGAGGATCACGACCGGGCACGCGTCGCACCGCTGGCCAACGCTTACGCGAATGAATTGAAGCGGCTCACGACCACCCTTGCGCTGAGCGAAGCTTCGCAGCGACGCCTCTTTTACGAGCAGCAGCTCGAGCTGGCAAAAAACCGCCTGACAAAAGCAGAGGTATCGCTCAAGCAGGGGCTTGGCACACGCGGTGTCGTCAGCGTTGATGCGGAAAGCGCTGCAATTGTCGAGACTGGGGCACGCCTGCGCGCGCAAGTCTCTGCAAAAGAGGTGCAGCTCGAATCGATGAAGGCCTTCGTTACTACGACTAACCCGGAGTATCGCCGCGTCGTGGAAGATCTGAGCAGCCTGCGTAACGAGATCGCGAAACTTCAAAACGGACGGCCGTCCGAATCGAACGGGTCTGGCGCTACTGGTGGAATCGAGAACATCGCGCTGCTGCGGGACGTTAAATATTATCAAATGCTGTTCGAGGTACTCGCCAAGCAATATGAAATCGCCCGCCTGGAGGAAGCAAAAGACCACGCGGTGGTTCAGGTGCTCGATCCGGCGGTTACGCCGGAGCGGCGAGCCCGGCCGAAGCGCGCCTTGCTCGTGCTGCTTGCTTCGCTCTTCGCCATCTTTACCTGCCTTGCATTCATTTTCGTCCTCGAAATGAAACGTCGGGCGCGCAGTTCCCCAGAGCGTGCCGGGAAATGGGACGAATTGCGGTCCCATCTGCGCATGCGGTGACAGAGCGATGGCGAAAGCCATTCCAGTTATCAGGACATTCCAAAGGCCATCGAATCGACGATCGCCTGGTCATCAAGCTTAATAGTAAATATTGGAAATAACAGTGAAAAAGACAATTACCGGCAGGAAGATTCGTATTGCGGTGGTGGGTTGCGGACGTATTTCAAAGAACCATTTTGCAGCAATTCAGCAGCATGGCGATGATTTCGAACTCGTAGCGGTCTGCGACGTCGACCAGGTTGTGCTCGATGCGCATGCCGCCGAATACAAAGTGCCGGCGTACCGCCACCTTGAAGAGATGCTCAAGTCCGAAACGCTTGACCTGATCGCCTTGTGCACCCCGAGCGGTACCCATCCCGACCAAGCCGTCCTGGCTGCAAAGCACGGCGTCAACGTCATGACGGAAAAGCCGATGGCTACCCGCTGGAGCGATGGCGTACGTATGGTAAAAGCCTGTGACGAAGCCGGAGTCCATCTGTTCGTGGTGAAGCAGAACCGGCGTAATACTACCCTCCAGCTCCTCAAGCGTGCAGTGGAAGAAAAACGCTTCGGCAAGATCCACATGGTGCACCTGAATGTCTTCTGGTCGCGTCCGCAGTCGTACTATGACCAGGCGAAATGGCGCGGTACCTGGGAATTCGACGGCGGTGCATTCATGAACCAGGCCAGCCATTATGTCGACCTGCTTGATTGGCTGATCGGCCCAGTCGACAAGATCCAGGCAATGATGAGTACCACGCGTGATATCGAAGTCGAAGACACCGGCGTGCTCAATGTCAGCTGGCGCAACGGTGCGCTGGGCTCGATGAGCGTCACGATGCTGACCTACCCGAAGAACCTGGAAGGCAGCATCACGATCCTCGGCGAAAAGGGCACCGTCCGCATTGGCGGCGTGGCCGTGAACGAGATCGAAATGTGGAACTTCGCCGAGCCGAAGGATTACGATGAGCAAATCTCGTCCGCTAATTACGAGACCACGTCGGTATATGGCTATGGCCATCCCCTGTATTACAAGAATGTCGTGGACGCGATGCGTGGACTGGCGGAACCGGAAACGGACGGCAGGGAGGGCTTGAAGTCGCTTGAGGTGCTGGTTGCGGCCTACCTGGCGGCACGCGACGGCAAAACCATCTCGCTGCCCCTGGAATATTAAGTTTTCTTCAGGCGTTCATGCGCCGGCAATCACGTACAACCGCGACCTCAATCAGACCAAAATGACCAACACACTTATTCACCCTACCGCCATCGTCGATGACGGCGCAACCATCGGCGCAGATTCCCGTGTATGGCACTGGGCCCACATTTGCGGCCAAGCGCGCATTGGCTCTGGCTGTTCGTTCGGGCAAAATGTTTTCGTTGGCAATGATGTGGTTATCGGGAATAACTGCAAGGTACAAAATAACGTCAGCATCTATGACGCGGTGACATTGGAAGACGATGTATTCTGCGGGCCGAGCATGGTATTTACCAACGTCCATAACCCACGCGCGGCAGTACAACGCAAGAGCGAATATCGCAGGACGACCGTCCGGCAAGGGGCGACGCTGGGCGCCAACTGCACGATCGTCTGCGGTGTCACGGTCGGCGAGTTCGCTTTTGTGGGCGCCGGCGCTGTCGTCACGCACGACGTCGCGCCCTATGCCCTGATGGTTGGCGTCCCTGCACGGCAGATTGGGTGGATGAGCCAGTACGGTGAACGGCTAGCGCTCCCGATCGAAGGCGATGGAGAAACGATTTGCCCGCATATGGGAGTTCGTTACGTATTAAGGGACGGAAAATGCAACGTGGAGAAGAACAAGTGAAAGCAATGGAATTCTGCGATTTGAAAAGCCAGTACGCGCGCCTGAAAGACGACGTCGACGCACGCGTATTGAAAGTATTCGAGCATGGCCAATACATTCTCGGCCCTGAAGTGGCGGAACTCGAGACGAAGCTTGCCGCCTTCACCGAAGCGAAATACTGCATCAGTGTCGCCAACGGAACGGACGCGTTGCAAATCGCGCTGATGGCGCTTGGCGTCGGCCCCGGCGATGAAGTCATCACACCGGGCTTCACTTACATCGCCACGGCCGAAACCGTTGCCCTGCTGGGCGCGCGGCCAGTTTATGTCGATATCGACCCGCGCACCTACAACATGGACCCGGCCACGCTGTCGCAAGCGATCACTGCACGCACCAAAGCGATTATTCCGGTCAGCCTGTATGGCCAATGCGCTGATATGGACGCCATCAATGCTGTCGCCGCCGAGCACGGCATCCCGGTAATCGAGGATGCTGCGCAAAGCTTTGGCGCCACTTACAAGGGGCGCCAGAGTTGCAATCTGTCGACCATCGCATGCACCAGTTTCTTCCCGAGCAAGCCGCTTGGCTGCTACGGCGATGGCGGCGCGATCTTTACGAACGACGATTCACTGGCGACAATCATGCGTCAGATCGCGCGCCATGGCCAGGATCGCCGCTACCACCATATCCGGGTAGGCGTGAACAGCCGCCTCGATACGGTCCAGGCCGCTGTCTTGCTGTCGAAGCTCAGCGTGTTTGACGACGAGACGACACTGCGTAACCAGGTTGCGGCACGCTACTCGATGTTGTTGGAGCAGGCCGGTTTCGATACGGTGCCTTACGTCGAATCGTTCAATACCAGCGCGTGGGCGCAGTTTACGGTCCGTGTGGAACAGCGCGATGCGGTACAGGCGCATCTCAAGGAAGCCGGTGTGCCAACCGCGGTGCATTACCCGATTCCGCTGAACCTGCAGCCAGCTGTGGCAGATGCTGGCGCAATCTTGCCGGTGGGGAACGAGACCGCAAAGAGGGTGCTCAGCCTTCCTTTCAGTGCCTACCTCACCGAGGCCGACCAGGATCGTGTCGTTGCCGCCTTGGTCAGCGCGCGGGGCTGACGCGGTCTATGTCTCAGAAGTCAATACTTATCGTGACATATGGTTTCCCTCCCCATATCAAGAGTCTGGGTGGGGCAATTCGTATGCTGAAGCTGGCAGAGTACCTGCAGAGTAAAGGCTGCAAGGTCAGGGTGTTATGCGCACGAACGCCTCACGTCGATACCTTTGGTTACGACGCACTGCTGGCCTCGCTGTCGATCACGTATGTCGACGACCCGGTTGCAATGGCAGGCGCCCGCGTGTTTGCCGGCCAGCCAGGACAGGGCCAGGGGACTGCGTCCCTGCTTGGCCGGATCAAGAACCGCCTTAAGCGTACCGTCATCGAAGGGTTGACTCCGGATACCGCAGTGCTTACGGTCGGGCGGATGAAGCGTGCCGCGCTGGAAATCGCACAGTCCGAGCCGGGCCTCACGGTGATCACGTCAGGCCCGCCACACAGCATCCACCTGGTCGGGGCCTGGCTCAAGCGCCGTATGCCGTCCGTCCACTGGCTCGCGGATTACCGCGACAGCTGGAACGGCTCGTCGCTGTTTCGCAAAGACACCGCGTTCCTGCAAAAGCTCAACGAGCGATTCGAGCGTCAGGTGCTCGGGCAGTGCGACAACTTCACCTACATCAGCCAGCCAATGCTGGGCAAGGCGATCGGCTATTCGGATGCTTCCCTGGCAGCCAAGGCGCACCTGATCGCCAACGGCTTCGACGCGTCGATTTTGGAACACTTCCCTTGGACGGAAAAGCCGGAAGGTACGCTGCGTCTCGGGTATTTCGGCGCGATCGACGACGGGAAAGATAGTTACCGCAACCCCGAATGCCTGTTCGAGATTGTCGAGCAGATGCCGGAGTCGTCCATTTGTCTCGAGTTCTACGGCACGATCGCTCTTTCTCCCGTCTGGCAGCAACGCCTGGGCCGGCGCTTGTTAATCGGCTCGCGACTCACCCACCGCGACGTGTTCAAAAAAATGGCGGACATGGATGCCCTGTTGCTGCTGCATACCCGCGAGGATGGCGCCGACGAGGTCGTAACCGGAAAGGTGTTCGAATATGTTGCTTCGCGCTTACCGATCGTCTCCGTCGGTCCGCCCCAGATGGCCGTCAATGCGCTTCTCAAGGAAGACAAGTCGCTGTTCTGCGCGAACCATTCGGATCCACAAGCCCTGCGCGCGATGCTGACAAAGCTGGTTGCGCTGAAAGCGGCACGCTTGTTGCCGGCCCGCGAGACGGGGCAGATGGAATCGTTCAGTCGCGAGCGACAGTTTTCCATGCTGCTCGACCTCATCACGGCGCGTTCGGGAGCGGCACATGTTTCCTGAACAGGCTGGCCGGACAATACAGCTGAGCATTTGCGTCATCGGTCGCAATGAGGGCCGCCATCTGGCTGCCTGCGCCGCATCCTTGCGGCAGCTCGATGCGCTCGGCATCGAGTACGAAACACTTTTCGTCGATTCCGCGTCGACGGACGATTCCGTCGCGATTGCCGAGGCAAATTTCGAGAAAGTAATCTGCTTAACTGCAAGCAAATACCTGAATGCGGGCGCGGCGCGCCACGTCGGGACCAACAATTGTACGGGAACCTGGATCCTCTACATGGACGGGGACATGGAGCTGTGCCCTGACAGCATGCCGGTCATTCAGGAGCTGATCAATTCCGGTCGCGAGCGGGCGGGCTTGTGCGCTTACACCGAGAATGTGTTCCCCGATGGTACGCGCGACCTGATCGAGTTCAAGGGTAACCGTCCAGGAAAGCCATGCCGGATGATCGGTGGCACATCGATATTGCCTCGCAACGATGTGATTGCCGCTGGTAATTGGGCATGCACCTTGTTCGCTTACGAAGAGTCCGAATTGTATTCGCGCTTGCTGGCACATGGTGTCGAGGTCATCTGGCATTCATGCCGCCTGGTCGAGCACAAGACGCCAAAGGTAGCGACCCTGCGCAAGCTGGCTGGCGTCGTGGTTCCCTACCGCTCGTACCTGGGGAAGAAATTTTACGGGGCAGGGCAGGTGACCCAGCTGACTCTTCGTAACGGCAACTTCCTCGATTTCGCACGCTTGAAACCGGATACTTACCTGATGTCGGCAGGCCTGATGTCGGCCGCACTCGTTTCGCCGGTGCTGGGCTGGTATGGCCTGGTGTTCCCATCGGTTGCCTTTTTGGCGAACTGTGCGCGTTCAGGCATCAGGGGAGCCATCAACAATACTTGCTGGCAGTCGCAGCTGATTTGCGGGCTTGGCCGGCTCAAGGCAGACTTCACTCCGGTGATCGAGCAGGTTCTGGCGAACTCCCATGTAAAAGAGCAGCCCGCCAGATCGATCAGGGCCGCCAGGTCCATGCGATGACCCAGTCGATCGGTCGCCTGCTGGCGCTTGTGTCGGGCCTGATCCGCGTCCGCCGATTTCTCGTGTCCTCCCTCAGCTATAATTACGATCCGGCCAAACGGCGCAGTGATGAGCTCATGCTGGTACTGCAAAACCTCGCTTGCGCCGGGTGCCTGTTGCCCCTGCCAGGAAATGACACGGCAATCTCCCTGCGACCGCTGTCGAATATTTCCAGCAGTCCTATTTAGAACTCATTCATGAATAAACCGACCATTGTCGTAGTCGATTACGGCGTGGGCAACCTGAATTCAGTTGCCAACATGATTCGCCGCTCCGGCGCCGAACCGGTTTTTGCGCGAACAGTTGACGAGGTGCTGGGCGCCGAGCGCGTCGTCTTGCCCGGTGTCGGCGCGTTCGATGCCTGCCGTCGCGCCCTCGACCGGGCGGAAGGTCTGGAAACCGCGCTGCGCGAGGTGGTAGCGCGCGGCACCCCGCTCCTCGGTATCTGCGTCGGCATGCAAATGCTCGGAACGTCGAGCGAAGAGGGTGTCCTGCCCGGACTGAACCTGATCCCGGGACGCGTCCGCCGTTTCGATCCGGCGCGCATGGCCGACGCGCAATCGCTGCGCATTCCCCATATGGGATGGCGTTCGGTGAGCCCGCGCGGAACCGCGACTTTATTGCAGGGCGAGCTGAACGAACTGAACAGGTTTTATTTCGTTCACTCATTTTATTTCGACTGCGATGAATCCGGCGACGTGGCGGGCATAGCCCATTACGGTCACGACTTCGCCGCCGCCATCGAGCGTGGCAGGGTGTACGGCGCCCAGTTCCATCCCGAGAAAAGCCATAAGTTCGGGCTGGCCTTATTCCGTAATTTCGCTGCCCTTGCGTTGGAGTAAGCATGACTGAGAATCAAGCATTCAATCCATTCCGTGTTATCCCCTGCTTGCAGGTCGACCGCGGACGCGTCGTCAAGACAACCGGCTTTCGCGATCCCAGCTACGTTGGTGACCTCATCAATAGTCTGCGTATTTTCAACGAGAAGGAAGTCGACGAGATTGCGGTCGTGGACATCTCGGCAACCCGCAATGGCAGCGGACCGGATTTCGACCTGATCAACGAGATGGCGAGCGAGTGTTTCATGCCGCTCGCCTACGGTGGCGGAATTACCAGCGTGGACGAGATCGAGCGCATCATCCAGCTCGGCGTCGAAAAAGTCATCCTGAACTCGGCGGCGCTCGAGAATGTGGATTTGATCCGCGCGGCCGCGAATGCCGTAGGCAGTCAGAGTATCGTCGTCAGCGTCGATGTAAAACGCGGCTGGCTCGGTGGCTACCACGTCTACACCCGCTCCGGCACCAAGCGTGTCTCCAAGGACCTGTTTGCAATGGTTCAGGCCGTCACTGACGCCGGCGCAGGTGAACTCCTGCTCAATTGTATCGCCAAGGACGGCACGTTTTCCGGTTATGACCACGCCCTGATCCAGGCGGTCTCCTCGCGCACCCCCCTGCCGGTCATTGCCAGCGGCGGCGCCGCCGATTCGGCCGACCTGGTGCGCGCTGTGAAGGAATCCGGCGCCTCCGCAGTGGCGGCCGGCGCACTGTTCATCTACCGCGGGCCGCACCGTGCCGTACTGTTGAGTTACCCAAGCGCTCAGCAAATGCACGCGCATATCAATAACAACGTAAAGAACGACTAAAAATGACTGTTCGAAGTTATCAAATCTGTACCCGTTGCGTAATGGATACGACTGATGTCGAGATCACGTTTAATGCCGAGGGTGTCTGTAACCACTGCATCGACTTCGATACCCTGCAAAAGCCGGTAATTCTGACAGGCGAAAAGGGAAGGAAGGCGTTTGGCGCCTACGTCGATGTCATGAAAGCGGAAGGGAAAGGCAAACCTTACGACTGTATCATCGGCATCTCCGGGGGCGTCGACAGCAGTTATGTGGCGCACCGCGTTATCGAGCTGGGTTTGCGTCCACTTGCGGTACACGTCGACACGGGATGGAACTCGGAGCTTGCGGTCAGCAACATCGAACGCCTGGTTGAAAAACTCAATATCGACCTGTTTACGACGGTGATCGACTGGGACGAAATGCGCGATTTGCAGCTGGCGTTTTTAAAATCCGCCGTGTCGAACTGCGACGTTCCCCAGGATCATGCATTCGTTGCAGTGCTGTTCAAGCTTGCCGAAAAAAAGGGCATTCGCTGGGTTATCAGCGGTCATAACCTGCAGACCGAATCGATCCTGCCCGAAAGCTGGGGCTACACCAGTATCGATTCGAAGCACCTGCGCGCCATCCACGCGAGGTTCGGCACGCGGCCATTGCGCTCCTTCCCGACCTACTCGCTGTTCCAGTACACATTCTGGTGGCCGTATATCCGCAAGATCAAAGTGCTGAAGATGCTCAATTTCGAGGACTACCGCAAGGAAGAGGTAAAGCAGTTCCTGATGGACGAATATGGCTGGCGCGACTATGGCGGCAAGCACCATGAATCGCATTTCACCAAGTTTTTCCAGTCCTATTATTTGCCGACGAAATTTGGCTTCGATAAGCGGCGTGCGCATTGCGCAAGCATGGTGGTCTCGGGCGAGATGACGCGGGAAGCGGCCCTCGAAGAGCTGAAGACACCGCCCTTCAAGCCGGAAGATGCGTTACAGGACAAGAAGTTTGTTGCAAAAAAACTGGGCGTTCCAGAGGCTGAGTTCGACGAAATTCTTGCCCGTCCACCCAAGACTTATCTTGACTATCCTTCGAATGCCAAGCGCATCGAAGGGTTGCTCAAAACTAAGTCACGTTTGATGGACTTGCTGAAGCCAAAGAAGGAAGTGTCGAAATGAAGAAAATTCTGACGATCGTCGGTGCGCGACCGCAATTCGTCAAGGCAGCGATGCTGAGCAAGGCGTTCGCCGCCTCGGGCCAGTTCGCTGAAGTGATTGTGCATACCGGTCAGCACTACGACCCATCGATGTCCGATGTGTTTTTCACGGAGCTCGGTATTCCGGCGCCGGCACACGCGCTCGGCATTTCGGGCGGTAACCATGGCGACATGACCGGTCGCATGCTGTGCGCGCTCGAACCGGTGATGATCGCTGAACAGCCCGACATGGTCCTCGTTTACGGCGATACCAATTCCACGGTCGCCGGCGCACTGGCCGCGTCGAAACTGCATATCCCGATTGCCCACGTTGAGGCGGGGCTGCGTTCGTACAACCGACGCATGCCTGAAGAAATCAACCGCGTGCTGACCGATCATCTGGCGCATCTCTTGCTGTGCCCGACCGCCAGTTCGGTTGACAACCTGGCGGCGGAGGGCATGCGCAAAGGCGTTCACCTCGTCGGCGACATCATGTATGACGCCGCGCTGCACTTCAGCGAAATGGCCGGCGCCACATCGGAAGCGCTTGTCAGGCACGGTCTCACCGCCGGATCGTTTGTGCTCGCGACGGTGCATCGCCAGGAAAACACGGACGACCCGCGCAAGTTGCGCCGTATTGTCGAGGCCCTGGCTGCGCTGGCATCGGAAATTCCGGTGGTCCTGCCCTTGCACCCGCGTACCCGTTCGCGCCTGGCCGCGCTCGGCCTCGGTGCAGTGGAATCGTCGCCGCATCTGCATATCGTCGAGCCCCTCGGTTACCTCGACATGCTGGCACTCGAGCGCGCTGCGGCATTGATCGTCACCGACTCTGGCGGCGTGCAGAAAGAAGCGTATTTCTTCGGTGTCCCCTGCGTCACCCTGCGTGACCAGACCGAGTGGACCGAACTGGTCGATTTGGGCTGGAATGTGCTCGTCGATGTGCTCGAAGACGACATCCTCCTGTGCGCACGCAATGCCATTGGCCGCCATGGCGATACCGAGGCATTGCCGTACGGGCGCGGCGACACCGCCCAGCAGATCGTGCAAACGATCGTGGCATCGACCGCTGCATGATGTCTCCGGCAGAGCTCAGGTATTTTCTGGAGGCAGATCGTATTTCCCTGAATGTCAAAGGAAAGCGTCCCCGCCTGATCGGGGACGATATCTGGAAATACCAGCGGGCGCTCCGGTTCCACGAATACTGGACAGCGAAGCCACGGCGGATCTTGGCAATGCTGCCGAAGTTCTTCTGGCGGTATCGTTATTACAGGCTCGGTTTGCTGCTCAACTTCGAGATTCCGCCATTCGTCGTCGGGCCAGGTCTGAGCCTGGCGCATCGCGGGCCGGTCATCATCAATCCCCACGCCCGAATCGGCAAGAACTGCCGCATCCATTCGTGCGTGAATATCGGCACGGCGGCAGGGACGCAGGACCAGGCGCCACAGATCGGCGATAACTGCTACCTCGGACCTGGCGCCAAGCTGTTCGGTGCGATAAGTATTGCGCACGGGACGGCGGTCGCCGCCCAAGCGGTCGTCAACAGCTCTTGCGACGAAGAAAATGTCACGCTTGGCGGAATTCCTGCACGCGTCCTTTCCAGAAAAAGCGCGCACGAGTACCTGATCGACGGCGCGGGCATGGCGAAATCAAAAGCAGCCGATAAAAAAGACAAATAGGTTTTTGAATGTCCGAGCAAAGAGGGATGCAGTTTTTCGGGGTTCCCGCTTCGATCTTTTTTGTCATGTTCGTGCCAGGCCATATGTTCGGTTGGGCCGTGGAGTGGATATGGCTGGCTTTCCAGGTGCTGAGCGCGATCATTTTGCTGTTCGTTGTCAGGCGGACAGCCTGCGCCACGGCGGGAATCAAGCCTCAGGTCTGGACCGGATTCTTTCTCATCGTGACCGCCTGCGGGGCAGCAAGCGCGTTGCACGCGGCCGTTGTACTGAACATCAAGACCAGCTCGGGCGACGTTCCTGACCTGTTGCGGTTCCTGATCTTTATCCCCCTGGCGCTGTTTATCGGGACAGCGTCGACATCGTCTTTTGCGGTGCAGCTTGAGCGCGTATTGAAATTCGTTATTCTCTTCAATCTGATAACGGCCGCCTTGCTTCTGTTGAACGTCCCGGTGTTTGCCAAACTGTTGATGGTCATCTACGGTGAAGCAAAGATCCAGTTTGACTTCGGCCATATTCGGATCGGAATTCCCTTTACCAACCCGAATTTTGCTGCATTGGTCTTTATCCTGGCCTTGGGTTATTTTTCCTTTTTCAGGAAGTCTCTCCTCTTTGCGGCCCTCACCATCGTCTCGCTGTTTCTCACCGGCTCGCGTTCAGGACTCCTCGCGGCGGCTCCTATCCTGATGGCGCTGTACGTGTTGAATGTGGTGCGGGCGGCGCGCAGGCCACGACTACTGGTTCTCATGCTGGTCCTGCATGGAGTGGCCATCGTATGGATAGCGCAGGCACTCGAGGCGATGGGCGGTTTCGGCCGTATCGTCGAGCTGATCAAGGCGGTACAGGCCGGCAACCTGGCGCAGGTGGACACCGCATCGATCCGTTTTGACCTGGTGAGGGACGCACTGAGGTTCATTGAGCGGTCGCCTTTGCTTGGAATTGGTCCGGGACGCAGTTATGGCCTCGATGTGACCGACGCCCAGCTGATTGCCTGGCCAGTGATGTATGGAATTCCTCTCGCCTTGCTTATCGGAAGCTTTTTCTTGTGGATATTTACTAACTCGCTGAAACTGGCGCCGTCGGGCGAGCTGGTACTGGGCATCCTGGCAACGGCGGCAGCCTTCTTCCTGATGCTGGCGACGGGCGACTTCATGAAGAATTACCGTCTTTTCTACATTTCAGTGCTGATTGCTCACGGTATTTACCTGGTAGTAGCGTCGCGCCAACACGAACACGCGCCGGCGGTCCGCGCAAATTCGGGGATGTGATGCACAACCCGACCAATAAAGAAAGAAAACGTCAATGTGCGGTTTTGTAGGATTCCTGACAAACAACGGAACGGGGACTGGCGACCTGGAATCGTATGCGGAAAGAATGGCCCTGGCAATCGCGCACCGTGGTCCGGACGGTGCTGGCACCTGGTCCGATGCCACGGCCGGCATTGTGCTCGGACATCGCCGCCTAGCAATTGTCGATCTGTCGCCGGCAGGCCACCAGCCGATGACATCCGAAGACGGTCACTACGTCCTGGTTTTCAATGGCGAAATTTACAATCACATGCAGTTGCGCAGTGAGCTGGAAACCGCGGACGCGGCGCCGGCCTGGCGCGGGCACTCGGACACCGAAACCTTGCTGGCCGGCTTTGCAGCCTGGGGCGTGGACGAGACGCTCGCACGCTGTGTGGGGATGTTCGCATTTGCACTCTGGAATAAATCCAGCCACAGCTTGACCCTGGGGCGCGACCGCCTTGGCGAAAAGCCGCTGTATTACGGTTGGCAGGGGCAGGGCAAGGACGCGGTCTTCCTGTTTGGCTCGGAGCTGAAGGCCTTGCGTGCCCATCCGGCATTCGAAAACAGGATCGACCGCGGCGCGCTCGCGCTGCAGCTGCGTCACAACCACATCCCGGCGCCATATTCCATCTATGAAGACATCGCCAAATTGCCCCCGGCCAGCCTGCTGACTATATCGCTGGCCCAGCCCACGCCGCAGGTGTCGAGCTACTGGTCGGCAGCCGAAGTAGCCCAGGTCGGTGCGCGCACCCCCTTCGAGGGAAGCGCCGAGCAGGCGGTCGACGCGCTCGAAGTCCTGCTGAAGGACGCAATCGGCCAGCAGATGATGGCCGACGTACCGCTCGGCGCCTTCCTGTCGGGCGGGGTCGATTCGTCGACGGTCGTGGCCCTGATGCAGGCACAGTCAGCGCGCCCAGTGAAGACCTTCTCGATCGGCTTTCACGAAGACGGTTACGACGAGGCCGAGCACGCCAAAAGGGTAGCCGCCCACCTCGGCACTGACCATACCGAGCTGTATGTCACGGCCGAGCAGGCAATGGCGGTCATCCCACGCCTGCCGCAACTGTATGACGAGCCGTTTGCCGATTCCTCGCAGATCCCGACTTTCCTGGTATCGCAGCTGGCGCGCCAAAAGGTGACGGTATCGCTGTCCGGCGATGCCGGCGATGAGCTCTTCTGCGGCTATAATCGCTACAAGGTAGCTGCCGGCACATGGAACAAATTGGCTGCAGTTCCGGTTCCTGTACGCAAGCTTGCGGCGCGCGCCTTCGTCGGTTTGTCGCCCGCCACCTGGAATCGCCTAGCCGGTGGCGCTCGCCGCTTGACGGGCGGTTCGCCGCGCTACGTCAACTTTGGCGACAAGGTGCACAAAGGGGCCGCTGTGTTGGCGAGCCGATCGCTCGACGCGCTGTACCTGAACCTGGTTTCGCACTGGCTCGACCCCGCTGCGGTGGTCATCGGCGCGCAGGTGCCGCCGACCCTATTGGACGGCAATGCTCCATCCTTGGACGGTCTGGGCGGCGCGCAGCGCATGATGGCGATGGACACGCTGACCTATCTGCCCGACGATATCCTCTGCAAGGTCGACCGTGCGGCCATGGGCGTGTCCCTGGAAACGCGGGTTCCTTTCCTCGATCATCGGGTTGTTGAATTCGCGTGGCACCTGCCCCAGTCGCTGAAACTACGCGATGGCAAGAGCAAATGGGTACTGCGCGAGGTACTTTACCGCCATGTCCCCAAAGCCTTGATCGAACGACCGAAAATGGGGTTTGGTGTGCCGATCGGCGAGTGGCTGCGTGGCCCGCTGCTGTCCTGGGCCGAAGCCCTGCTGGACGAATCGCGCCTGCGGGAGGAAGGATTCTTCCATCCGGCGCCGATCCGGCAGAAATGGACAGAGCATGTGTCCGGCCAGCGTAACTGGGAACACCATTTGTGGAACGTGCTGATGTTCCAGTCGTGGTACGAGCAAAACCGCTGATTTGCAACGGTATTCGCCTCAAGAATTAGCGTCGAGCACGCTGTTGCGTTATCCTGTTGTCCGAAGAAAACAAACCGCGTCCACGTGACGCGGGTTTTTATGCCATGCGTGCGTCTTGATGTCCACGTGGGGTGCAACTCGGACAGCAAACAAATAATGAAGCGCAAGATTGTCATCTCGATCAACACTACCTGGAATATCTATAATTTCCGCGCAGGTTTGATTCACGCCCTGATCGAAGCGGGATACGAAGTCATCGCGCTTGCACCTTCCGACGATTATTCACAGCGGCTGCAAGGGCTCGGCTGCCGCGTGATCCATCTGCCAATGGATAACAATGGCACCCACCCGGGCCGCGATCTTGCTTTGCTGGCACGTTATTACTCGGTGCTGCGCGGGCTGCGCCCGCATGCCTTCCTCGGCTACACCGTTAAACCCAATGTGTACGGTTCGCTGGCGGCGCATGCGCTCGGTATTCCGGTAATTAACAATATTGCAGGACTAGGTGCGACGTTCATTCGCGATAGCCTGCTGACGAAAATCGTCAAGGGTCTGTATAAAACTGCCCTGAAACGCTCGCACAAGGTGTTTTTCCAGAACGCCGACGACCTGGCCTTATTCATTGGTGCAGGCCTCGTGTCTGGACGAAAGACCGACCTTGTGCCGGGGTCGGGATTGAACCTAGATCACTTCGATCCGCGAACGGCTGCCCCTTCGCCTCTGGCGCCGTTCCGCTTCCTCCTGGTCGCGCGTATGCTGCGGGACAAGGGAGTGGAAGAGTTCGCAGAGGCCGCGCGCCTCGTTCGCAGGGATAATGCTGCAGTGGAGTTCCACCTGCTTGGAGCGACAGGCGCGGGTAACCCGAATGGAATTCCCGCCGATAAGCTGGCGGCGTGGGAAAGCGAAGGCCTAGTAACTTATCTCGGCAGGACTGACGATGTCCGTCCCTATTTGTCGGGCGCCGATTGCGTCGTGTTGCCGTCCTACCGCGAGGGTGTGCCTCGCTCGCTGCTCGAGGCCGCCGCGATGGCGCGGCCGATCATTGCGACTGATGTGGTTGGTTGCCGGGATGCCGTCGACGACGGGACGACCGGCTTGCTCTGCAAGGTGAAATGCGCGCAATCGCTTGCTGAGAAGATGCGCGCGATGATCGCGCTGCCCGCGGAAGGTCGTACAGCGATGGGGTGGGCCGGGCGGCGCAAGGTCGAGCAACAGTACGACGAACAGTTTGTTATCCAAAAATATCTGCAAGCCATTGACGCTATCTCCAAACCTGCGTCGGCCCAGCCTGAATTGGCGGATTATGTGGCCAAGCGAATTAATTCCTGAACCTGCAGTCTTGTCAACTCGTCAGAAATATTCTTCAACCGGCGCCAGTTACCTGCCGGCGCCCGCATTTCATCAACCGGTGGTAAGCCCACCGGATTTCCATAGTCATCACAACAGGTTCTCCTAATTGCTACTCGAATTCTGCCGTCCTCTTAAATACCCTCTCTACGGAATCCTTGCATTCAGCGCCGCGAATGCTGTCGGTTCAACCGCGAACAATCAGGGCCAGCTAGGGTATGTCAACATGCCGAGCGCTTTCCTTGCGGCGGACGGTACATTTTCCCTCGGCTACAGCTACGACCGTCCCTACGGCAACCTGTGGGTTACTGCTACGCCTTTGCCTTTTTTGCAGGTTACAGGCCGCTATGTTTCGGTCTCCGGCATCCCGGGCTTCACGCGGGTGCAGGGCGAATACGGCAGCGAGTATGGGCGGTACAAGGACAAGGTTGTCGATGGAAAGTTGCGTTTGGTGCAGGAGTCGGCATGGTTTCCAGCCATTGCGGTGGGTGCCACGGACGTCATGGGCACGGCGCTTTTCAAAGGCCAGTATGTCGTTGCATCCAAAACCTTTGGCAGCGCCCGCAATATCGAGGCGAGCCTCGGATATGGCAATAACAGGCCGGACGGCGCTTTTGGCGGTGTTCGCTGGGCTCCGCTGGCAACGCCAGGCTGGGCCGTCGTCGCTGAATATGACGCCAACGATTACCCAAAAGACTTCCGGTCGGCAGAATCGGTGGCTGGGAGTCGCCGCAAGGGACCTGTGGTGGGCATCGAATACCACTGGGGCTGGCTGTCCGCACAGGTTGCCCGCCATCGGGACCACTTCAGCGCCAATGCCTATGTCAGCATTCCATTTTCTGAACGAGAGTTCCTGCCCAAATTGCTCGAGCCGGCGCCATTCCAGCCAAAAAATCCGCCACAGCGCGTCAGCGCAGCCATCTGGGAGCAGGACAAGCGGCAAGAAGCGGCCCTGGTTCAGGCCCTGGCCAAGCAAAACTTCCGCCACATTCGCGTTCAATTGGACGGGGATACGCTCAAGCTGAGCCTGACAAACACCCGCATCACGAACATGGGCCGCGCCGTAGGACGCGCGACCCGGACAGCGCTGGCGTTCGCACCTCAGGGCACGCGCGCGATCCATGTGACGTACACGAGGATCGAACAGCCGGTTGCAACCTATGAGTTTTTCGACTTGCCAAGGATGAGCGATTATTTCACCGGGCTCGTCAACCGTGAGGCATTCCTGCAGACTGTGCTGGTGCGCTATTCGACTCCGGCGGACAGCATATCGGCGGATCAGCAGGGCTTGCTTGCAGCCACGCGTGAAGAGGATTCCGCTCTCGGCATTCGCGTGAGTGAAGGCGGCGAAATGGTCCAGCTCAAGTCGGAAGACCGCGAGGCGAACCGTTTCCGGGTCGCGCCACGCGCCTCCTTCTTCGTCAACGATCCAAGCGGTGCGCTGCGTTACGAACTGGCGGCAGTATCGAATTACGATAAGCGGCTCGGCGAAGGACTGTATTTCAACAGTAGCTTGAAATTCAACCTTCTTGAAAATGTATCGGGTGTGACCCAGCCGTCCAACAGCCTGCTGCCGCACGTTCGTACCGACGTGGCGGAATACAAGCGCGGCAGTCGTTTCAAGATCAACCGCGCACTGCTGAATAAATACATGACGCTCGACGAGCGCCTGTACGCGCGCGTTTCGGGAGGTTTGTACGAAGAGATGTACCGCGGCGTCGGTGGCCAGGTGTTGTATTTGCCGAAGGATCAGCGTTGGGCAGCGGACCTGAGTGTCGATGCACTCGAACAGCGCGGTTTCAAAGGCTTGTTCGACAAGCGTGATTACAGTACCGTTACTGCCTTGGGAGCCCTGCATTATCGGCTGCCCTACGACATTACAGTCACGGCACGGGCAGGTCGTTTCCTCGCCAAGGATGATGGCGTGCGCCTCGAGTTCAAGCGCCGCTTCCGTTCAGGTGTCGAGATTGGCGCCTGGTATACCAAAACCAACGGCAACGACATCACCAGCCCTGGTTCGCCGAGCGATCCCTATAACGATAAAGGAATCTTCCTTTCAGTTCCGCTGAACATCATGCTGCTGTCGGATACCCAGGCTAGTGCAGGTCTTGGTATTTCGCCATGGACACGCGACGTCGGCCAGATGGTGGCGAGCCCTGGCGACCTCTACGAAATCATGGAAGACGCGCGGCGGGACCTCACAACCCTCGACGGTTTGGGGAATTTTGCCGAGCGTCCGGACGAGGCAAATCATCCGGCTGTCAATCCGCCTGCGCGCGCCATGCCAAGCCCGTGGCCGGCTTTTCGCTGGCGCGTCGAACAATCGGTGTCCACTGCTCCAAGCTTGCCGCAGTGGGCGAAAGGCTCCTTGCTGGCCGGTGGCGCGATCCTTGCCGGTGCTGCGCTCGACAAGCCGGTCGACCGCTTTGTCACCAGGCACCAGGGGGAGCGCGTCCTGGATAGCTGGGGCAATGTCGGCCAGGCAATGCCAGTTGCGCTGGCCGGCGCCGCCGGTGCCGCGGTAGCCTTCGGCGATTCACGTATGCAAAATATAGGAATCATTTCCGTGCAGTCGATTGGCGCTTCGGCCGGATTGTCGATGTTGACGAAGCGGGTCGTGCGTCGAGAGCGACCAGGTCAGGAGGAGGGAGTCTGCGGCTGTAAGCCGAAGCGCTCGGATTACTCGTTCCCATCGAACCATGCAGCGGTTGCGTTCGCTGCTGTCACGCCATTTGCCCAAGAATACGACGCGCCATGGCTGTATGGACTGGCAGCGGTCAGTTCGATGGGGCGGGTTGCCGATCGAAAGCATTGGGTGTCGGACGTGGTAGCCGGTAGCGTGCTGGGGTATGCAATCGGCAGCTGGCTGTGGCAAGCGCAGCGCGACGACTCACGATCGCAGTTTGCGGTGGCGCCGACTGCGAAGTCCGTCAGCGTCAGTTGGAGTACGACCTACTGATCAGGATTGGTAGGGTATGGGCACAAAAAAACTGGCCGCGTAAGCGGCCAGTTTTTTTTCACCAAAATCTCCGGGCATGACGCCCGTAGAGATTATTTACCGTGGTGAGTGGTTGCGTGCGTGGTGGTCGACTCGTCGTCGTTGCCAGCAACGATGGCGACGGTTGCGGCAACCGCGACACCGACAGCAACCAGCGCGCCGGTCGACAGACCGGTGCGGGCCGACAGGCCAGCCAGTGGGCCAGTTGCGACAGGAGCAGCAGCAGCAGGAGCGGTTTGAGCGTTGTTCTGTGCAGCTGGGGTCTCTGCGGTTTGGGCGAATGCTTGGGCCGAAACCAGGCTCAGGGCGGCGCTCAGGGCGAGAATCTTTTTCATGAAGTTTCCTTATGTACGATTAACAGATATCTGTTGGGTGCAGTGATTGCCACATGATTATATCAATGAACGTTGCTTTGACTCAAAAAAAGCATGAAGTGTTGTTTTGATCCTTCATATGCAGGGAGCCTGGAAATCAAAGTTTGTTTAAAAAATGCATGCAGGTGTCTCTATTCAAAGGCTCCGGAAGCAGCCAAAAACAGACAGATTGGGGACGAAAAATCGTGAAAGCAGTCGGAAGAGCCCGCTACTCTAGTATAATCTTGCAGTACCTCAACTTAGCGCATCGCGCTTGTTGAGCGGACGCAAAGAAACAGTTGACGTCTGCATGGCTGCAGGAGGGTGATACAGCTTTAGGCGCGCTGCGCCGCTTCGCCAGGACTTGCTTGCACCGGCATGATCAGATTGTGAATCGTTCAGTGCATAAAAATAAGGATGTACCCAAGAATGCTTCTTGAAAAAGTGTTGGAAATTGGCTTGCTCACCGCTGGTACTAGCTTCGCATTTAATGCTGCAATCGTTGGTTCGCAACGCTGGCACGGAAAGCTGACCCACGACCACGACCTGGGCGGCGTACAGAAAGTACACACTACCGCGGTGCCGCGCATCGGCGGCATTGGCGTCATGGCCGGCCTGTTGAGCGTTATCGGCACTTTTGCGATGGCTTTTCCAGGCTATATGGATGCGGCGGAGCTTAACCTGATTCTGCTGCTTCTCTGCGCCAGTATTCCGGCGTTTATTGCCGGCGTCATCGAGGACTTTACCAAGAAGGTGTCGGTACGTGTGCGCCTTGCCGCGACAGTGGCGAGTTCGCTGCTGGCCAGCCTGTTGCTGGGCGCCACGGTCGACGAAATGAATATCTGGGGCCTCGACAGCCTGCTGGTGTATGCGCCGATCGCCATTGTGGTGACCGCCATCGTCGTTGCCGGCGCCGCCAATGCAGTGAATATCATCGACGGCTTCAATGGCCTGTCGAGCAGCACCATCATCCTGATGTCCGCGGGCCTGGGCCTGATCGCCTGGCAGCACAACGATACCTTCGTCATGACCCTGGCCGCCTTGAGTGCGGGCGCGGCGCTTGGGTTTTTCCTGTTGAACTATCCGGCAGGTAAGCTGTTCCTGGGTGATGGCGGCGCTTATTTCCTCGGCTTCTGGGTCGCCGAAATGGCCGTGCTGCTGCTGACCCGCCATGCCGAAATCAATGCGTGGCAAGTGCTGGGCGTGTGCGCTTATCCGATCATCGAAGTCATGTTCAGCATTTATCGCCGCCGCTTCATCCAGAACACCAGCCCTGGCGCGCCGGATGCCCTGCACCTGCATACGCTGGTGTTCCGCCGCGTGGTGTACAAGCATGTGCGCCGTGATCCATCGCGTTCGTGGAAGCGCAACGCCGGCGTGGTCTGGTTCATCAGCCCTGTGGTTGCGTTGTGCATCGCCGGCAGTGTATTCCTGGGCGACACGGTATCGAGCGCGATCGTACTGGTGGCGATTCAACTGGCCTTGTATGTGGCGGCGTATGGCCGCGTGGTGCGCGGGCGCTGGAGCGTCCGCATCCGCCGTCCGGCGGTCGTGACGATCGACGACGTCGACGAGGTTCGTACCGTCAGCTGATCAAAGCAACCGGCAAAAAACAAAAGAAGCCGCGTCGACGAAGTCGACGCGGCTTTTTTGTATTTATCCGGTATTGCGTTAGCTGTGGCGGTTGCCGGTCCACCAGCGCTGGAACCAGATCGCCCAGTGCAGCAGCAAGCCGCTACCGAACAGGTAATCGGCGACCATTCCCGCCTGAAACGCAGCGGCTAGCAGGCCAGCAATGAGCATCAGGGTCCGCAGCAGGGGAATCGTGCGGTCTATCCGTTCAGCGCAGTGCGCAACCGCGGCAATGGCCGGAGTCGGGTTCTGGAGCGGACGTTTTGGCATTCTCAGTTTCATACTCACCTTTCAGTTTGCCAAATAACGACTTCTGATGGGATAAGTCTAGCACGCTTGTCGGCATACTCGTTACATTTGCTGACAATTTGCGATTTAATAACTTCCGACCATTCATTCTGTCCGACTAAGCCTACATCAATCTGCAATGAAAATTGTGATTCGCACTTGAGTTAGCACAATACTGGTCCTTTTTCCCATCCTGACCCGCACTGTCGACCTGCCGCTGCGCGCCGAACAGGCAGGCTTTTGCCCGGCTAATCGCGGTATAGCCGTGCGGCAACTAGGTGGATAATCACCCCTCAGCGCCAGGCCCTTGTCTGGTGGCAGCGACAAGGGAGCAGGGCAATGGCAGAAGACAGCGGCGCGGAAAAGACAGAAGACGCGTCTCCCAGAAAACTCGAGAAAGCGCGCGAAGACGGCGATGTTCCACGCTCGCGCGAACTGGCCACGTTTGCCGTCCTGATCACGGCCGGCGGCGGCCTGTGGATCACCGGCGGCAGCCTGGTCGGCCGCTTGTCCGTCGCGCTCGAGTCGGGTCTTTCGCTCGACCGCGAGCAAATCTACAATCCGAACGTCCTGCTCGAGCGCATCGCCAACGATGTCGGCGGCGTAATGCTGGCTTGCCTGCCGCTGGCCTTCGCCATCATGCTCGTTGCCCTGGCCGCGCCCCTGATGATCGGCGGCTTCAATTTCAGTTCCAAAGCCTTCATGCCGAACTTCATGAAGCTCAATCCCATCAGCGGCATCGGCAATATGTTCTCCGCCAACGCCATGGTCGAATTCCTGAAGGCCATCGCCAAGACGGTGCTGGTGGGCAGCGTCGCCTGGATCGTCCTGATGAGCCAGAAGGAAGCCGTGCTGGGCCTGGCGGTCGAGCCGCTCGGCGCCGGCACCGGCCACGTTGCCGACCTGATGGCGCGCGCTTTTCTGTTCATCGTCGGCGCGCTCGGGCTGATCGCCCTGATCGACGCTCCTTACCAGGTCTGGCATTACAACAACAAGATGAAGATGACGCGCCAGGAAATGATTCAGGAATCAAAAGAATCCGACGGCAACCCGCAGATGAAAGGGCGCATTCGCCAGATGCAGCGCGAAATGGCGCGCAACCGCATGATGCAGAATGTCCCGACGGCCGACGTGGTCGTGACCAACCCGACCCACTATGCCGTCGCTCTAAAATACAGCGATGGCCAGGGCGGCGCGCCGAGGGTGGTGGCCAAGGGCGCCGACGAGATCGCGGCAAAGATCCGCGAACTGGCAAGAGCCAATAATGTCGCGCTGCTGGAGGCGCCGGCGCTGGCCCGTGCGCTCTACAAGCACACCGAAATCGACGACGAAATCCCGGAAAAGCTGTATTCGGCGGTGGCCGAGGTGCTGGCGTATGTCTTCCAGCTGCGCAATTACAGCAAGGCCGGCGGCCAGTATCCGGATCGCCCGACCAAATTGCCGGTGCCGCCGGAGATGGATCCCTTGAATCCCGCGTCGCAAACGAATCCCGATACGAATAACGGAGCACCTCGATGAACAGTTTCAGAATGCCGGCCTGGACGAATGGCATGGGCGCCAAGGGCAGCGCCCTGGCCGCACCGGCACTGATCATCCTGCTGCTGGCGATGATGATCCTGCCGCTGCCGGCGTTCGTCCTCGACCTGTTCTTCAGCTTTAACATCGCGCTGTCGGTGATCATCCTGCTGACCGCCTTGTATACTGTGCGTCCGCTCGACTTCATGGCCTTCCCGGCGATCCTGCTGATGTCGACGATGCTGCGCCTGGCGCTGAACGTCGCTTCCACGCGTATTGTGCTGACCGAAGGCCACACCGGCGGCGCGGCGGCCGGCAAGGTCATCGAGGCCTTCGGCCACTTCCTGATCGGCGGTAACTTCACGGTCGGTATCGTGGTTTTCGTGATCCTTACCATCATCAACTTCACCGTCGTCACCAAGGGTGCGGGCCGTATCGCCGAAGTCGGCGCGCGCTTCGCCCTGGACGCGATGCCGGGCAAGCAGATGGCGATCGACGCCGACCTGAACGCCGGCATGATTACCGAGCCGGAGGCGCGCAAGCGCCGCACCGAGGTGTCGCAGGAAGCCGAATTCTACGGCGCCATGGACGGCGCCTCGAAGTACGTCAAGGGCGATGCCGTGGCCGGCATCCTGGTCACCCTGATCAACGTCATCGGCGGCCTGATCGTCGGTGTGGTGCAGCACGACATGGCCGTCGGCGACGCCGCCAAGACCTATACCTTGCTTGCCATCGGCGATGGCCTGGTGGCGCAGATTCCGTCGCTGATCATCTCGATCGCCGCCGGTATGGTCGTGTCGCGCGTGGCCAACGACCAGGACATTGGCGGCCAGATGATGGGCCAGCTGTTCGCCAAGCCGGAAGTGCTGTACATCACGGCCGCCATCATCGCCGGCATGGGCCTGATCCCGGGCATGCCGAACCTGGTGTTCCTGCTGCTGGCCGCGGTGCTCGGCGGCAGCGGCTATGCGCTGGCCAAGCGCGCCAAAGCGGCGCCCGAGCGCGAAGCCGAAGCCGCCGCCGAAGAAGCGGCAGGCAACGCCAGCCGCACCGGCGCCGCCGAGACCGAAGAAGCGACCTGGCAGGACATCATGCCGGTCGATACGCTGGGCCTGGAAGTGGGCTACCGCCTGATCCCGCTGGTCGACAAGACCCAGGGCGGCGAGCTGCTCAAGCGCATTAAGGGCATCCGCAAGAAATTCGCGCAGGAAGTGGGCTTCCTGGCGCCGGCCGTGCACATCCGCGACAACCTCGAACTGAAACCATCGAGCTACCGCATCACGCTCAAGGGCGTGGAAGTGGGCAGCGGCGAAGCCATCAACGGCCAGTTCCTGGCGATTAACCCGGGCATGGCCAGCGGCACGCTGCCGGGCGCGCCGACGACCGACCCGGCCTTTGGCCTGCCGGCCGTGTGGATCGAGGCCGGCATGCGCGACGAGGCGCAGAACCTGGGCTACACCGTGGTCGACGCCGGCACCGTGGTGGCGACCCACCTGAACCACCTGATCACGACGCATGCCTCGGAGCTGTTGGGCCGCCTGGAAGTGCAGGCGCTGCTCGACCATCTGGGCAAGGACACGCCGAAGCTGGTGGAAGACCTGGTGCCGAAGGTGGTCTCGCTGGCGACGCTGCAGAAGGTGCTGCAGAACCTGCTGCTCGAAGGCGTTCACATCCGCGACATGCGCACCATCATCGAGACCCTGTCCGAGCACTCGAACGGCGCGCAGGACCCGGCCGACCTGACGGCGCTGGTGCGCATCGCACTCGGCCGCGCCATCGTCCAGCAATTGTTCCCGGGTACTAACGAACTGTCCGTGATGACACTCGACAACCGTCTGGAACGCCTCTTGATGCAGGCGCTCGGCGCCGGCGGCGACGGTACCGGCATCGAGCCGGGCCTGGCCGACACCATCGCCCAGCAGGCGCACAACGCGGCGCAGCAGCAGGAGGCGATGGGACACACGCCGGTGCTGCTGGTGCCGGCGCCATTGCGCGTGCTGTTGTCGCGCTTCCTGCGACGCGCGCTGCCGCAGTTGAAGGTGCTGTCGCACTCGGAAATTCCGGAGTCGAAGACGATCCGGGTGACGAGTCTGGTGGGAGCGGGCTAACAGTGTCGTGCCGACCACTCAGCTGAAGCGCCGCACAGGGACCGGACCGGCATCCCGCGATTCAAAGTAACAGGTGGATTTTTCGATCGATCCGGATAAGCAGGAAGGACACCATCGTTGCCAGCACAATGGTCAGCACGGTTATGGCGGTCGGCGATATTGCTGAGCTTTGCTGGATGGCCGATATGATCAGGACATGCGTTAAATAGATGCCTGTGGAGTAGAGCGCCAAGTCCTTGCTGTTCGTCGGCACGTCGGTTTTCAAGATGAGCAGGAAGACGGCAGGGCAAAGCAGGGCGATCGACACGAGATTATCCAGGGCGGCGGCGCCTTCGGTCGCGACGAAGTTGAGCCAGGACTCCAGGAACAGCAATGCAGCACCCAGCACGACCACGATGGCCGTCGACGTGAAGGTAAAACGGGTGTGCAGCTTGTGTCTGTTGATCAAATATCCCGCACAAAAAAACGGGAAGGAGAAGAACAGGAAGTTCCTGTGTGACCAGGTCAGGTTGAGAATCTTTGCCGGGTAACCGCTGCCCACTAGCTGGTAAGAGCTTGCATACTGAATCGCGACGCCTCCTAGGAAGGTCGCGATCATTGCGCTTGCCAATATTGCTGTGCTCATCCTTGCTATACCAAACAGGATCATAGCGGCGCCCAACATGCCTGCCAGATACCATAGATGGTAGTAGCCAAACAAGAGGGCGTGAACTGTCTTCGCTGCGAAGGACAGGACGCCTGGATGGACATCGGGAAGCCAATAAGGAAGATAGATCGCCATCCATAAGCAATACATGATCAACACGCGCTTGAACCATTTCACTACCGCTCCCGTGGACTGGGCCTGGACTTGGTAGAAAAAATATCCATTAATCAGTAAGAAAATCGGGACGGCAATCCTGAACAGACCATTCGTGGTGATGTAGGCCGCCAGGTCATTGACATCGGTGAGGAAACTCGCGTGCATTCCCACCACCATGAGTGCCAAGACGATTTTAAGAATGTCCAGCGCGCCATTTCTTGCCAAAATTCTCTCCAGAGTCGATCCAAACGCGTCGCCGACATGCTGCGACAGGGGCTTATGTTGCAAGTATTTTATCACCCAGCAACTTTTCTGTGGCGGGCGCCCCGGAGGTTTGGTCTTCGCGCAAGTGGCTCGGGACCGCGACGACAAACCCTCGCCCTGCCGGACTTGCCACACCTAAATCGAATTAGCCCACTTTCCCCATCCTTTTCCCCCGATGGTTGCTCCACGGCATCGTCAATAATCTCAACTGTAGATTGGCAAGAGCGGGGCAATATCGTCCCGCCATGAATTGACCAGCAGTGCGGAGAATAAGATGAACGTGAAGAAATTTACAGCGGCAACCTCCCGTGAAGCCTTGCGCAAGGTGCGCGACGCGCTTGGGCCCGACGCCGTCATCCTCTCGAACCGTCCAGTCGACGGCGTGGTCGAGATCCTCGCGCTCGACAACGACGATGTCGCTTCCCTGTCCGCACCCGCACCCGGCTCCGAGATGGACCAGCCGCAGCCGCGCCTGGATCATTTGAGCGACATGAGCGAGCTGAACGAGCCGGAAGCGCCAGTGTTCGTCAACCGCCGCGGCACCGCGCCGTCGCTGGCCAAGCCGGTCGCGCCGGAACACAGCTACGCCAACCGCCGCGCGCCGCAAGCCGAACCGGGCCTGGACATGGCCGCGATGACCTCGATGATGTCGGCCGCAATCGCCCAGGCAAAAGAATCGGCTGCGCAAGAGATGAGCGGCATGATGCACGAGCTGCGCGCCATGCGCGGCATGATGGAAACCCAGATGGCCGAGCTGTCCTGGGGCAACACCACCCAGCGCGAGCCGCAAAAGGCGGTCGTGCTGCGCGAAATGCTTGCCGCCGGTTTCTCGGCTTCGCTGGCACGCTACCTGGTCGACAAGATGCCTGCCAACAAGGATGCCGCCGAAGCGATGCGCTGGATCAAGACCGTGCTGGCGCGTAACCTCACCACGATGGCCGACGAAGACAACCTGCTGGACAAGGGCGGCGTGTTCGCCCTGGTCGGCCCGACCGGCGTCGGCAAGACCACCACCACCGCCAAACTGGCCGCGCGCTGCGTGATGCGCCACGGCCCGGAAAAGCTGGCCCTGATCACCACCGATGCCTACCGTATCGGCGGCCACGAGCAGCTGCGCATCTACGGCAAGATCCTCGGCGTAATGGTGCACTCGGTGAAGGATGAAGCCGACCTGCGCATTGCACTGAAAGAGCTCCGCAACAAGCACACCGTTCTCATTGACACCATCGGCGTGTCGCAGCGCGACCAGATGGTGACCGAGCAAGTGGCGATGCTGCAGGGTTCCGGCGCCGACGTAAAACGCCTGCTGTGCCTGAACGCGACCTCGACCAACGAAACCCTGGCCGAAGTCGTGCGCGCCTACCAGGGCAGCGGCCTGCACGGCTGCATCATGACCAAGCTCGACGAAGCCGCGTCGATCGGGAATGTGCTCGACGTCGTGATCCGCCAGAAGCTCAATCTGCACTACATCTCGAACGGCCAGCGCGTGCCGGAAGACCTGCACCTGGCCGACCGCGGCATGCTGATCGACCGCGCCTTCCGCAGCCGCCGCGACGCCGCCGCCGCCTTCGACGACGCCGACCTGCCGCTGATGATGGCCGCTGCCAGCAACAGCAGCCAGCGCGACGAGAGCCTGAGCGGGGTGCGCCTTGGCTAGTTTTGACTTTGACCAGGCCGAGGGCCTGCGCCGGATGCTGGCCGGCCCCAAGCCGCGCGTCGTGACATTTCTTTCCGCCACCCCGAGCGACGACAAGGGCGCCATGCTGGTGAACCTGGGCGCCTCGCTGGCGCAAGCCGGCAACGAAGTGCTGATCGTCGACGCCACCACCCGCGACTACGGCGTCGCCCGCCGCCTCGAGATGGAACGCCACGCCGGGCTGTTGCAGGTGGCGCGCCAAGAATGCGGCCTGAACCAGGTGGTGCAGGCCGCTCCCCAGGGCTTTTCGGTGGCGCTGCTGTCACGCGACGGCGATACGCCGCGACTCGGCAGCGACGAAGCACGGCGCCTGGCGAAAACCTTCGACGTGCTGGTCAAGGGGCAGGGCGGCATCGTCATCGTCGATGGCGAATTCAAGGCCGACGGCAGCTTCGCCGTGCCGGTGCTGGCCGAATCCGAAATCGTGGTGCAAGTGTCGACCGGCGCCACCTCGATCACCAACGCCTACGCGCTGATCAAGCGCCTGGCGCAGGAATTCGGGCGCCGTCCATTCGGTATCCTGGTCACCGGCGCCACCGAGGCAGAGGCGCAGGTGGTTTACGCTAATATGTCGGCAGCCGCAAGTCGTTACCTTGCGGTAACGTTGAGTTCGATGGGGTCGGTGCCGGCCGACGAATGCCTGCACCGCGCCGCGCGCCTCGGGCGTGCGGTGGTCGATGCCTTTCCGCTGGCCGGGGCGTCGGTGGCCTTCCGCGAGCTGGCAGGGCGCTTTGCGCTGCCCCTGCTGCCCGCGGTCCCGCACTTCCCACGATTCGAGCGTCAGAGCGGCGGCGCGCATTTTGGTTCCTGAGAAAAATAGAACAAGTATGTATACCGTCAAAGGGAAAGCGGACAAGAACCACCTGCTCACCGAGCACGCCGGGCTCGTGAAGCGCCTGGCGCACCAGATGAAGGCCAAGCTGCCGCCATCGGTCGAGGTGGATGACCTGATCCAGGCCGGAATGATGGGCCTGCTCGATGCGATCAACCGCTACGAGGACAACCACGGCGCCCAGTTCGAGACCTATGCCGTGCTGCGCATCCGCGGCGCCATGGTCGACGAGCTGCGCAGCAACGACTGGATGCCGCGCAGCACGCGCTCGACCATGAAGAAGGTCGAGTCGGCGATGCTGTCGCTGCAGCAGAAGCTGGGTCGCCCACCGACCGAAACCGAGGTCGCCAAATCACTCGATGTCCCGCTCGCGGACTACCAGGAAATGCTGTTCGAAGGCGGCGGCCACCAGCTCGTGTACTACGAAGATTTCCACGACGATGACGGCAACGACTCCTTCCTGGACCGTTACGCGGTCGACGACGACGACCCGCTGCGCGCACTGCTCGACACCGACTTCCGCTCCGCCGTGATCGGCGCGATCGACGCCTTGCCGCCGCGCGAGAAGATCCTGATGGGCTTGTATTACGAAGAAGAACTGAACTTGAAGGAAATCGGCGCCGTGCTCGGCGTGTCCGAATCGCGCGTCTCGCAGCTGCACACGCAAGCCGTCGCCCGCCTGCGTGCTTCGCTCAAGGAAAAGTTGTGGACTTCGCCAGCCTGATCGGCCTGGCGCTGGCGGTCGCCGGCCTGCTCGTCGGGCATACGCTCGACGGCGGCCGTTTTGCCTCGCTGTTCCAGCCGGCCGCGTTCGCGATCGTGGTGGTCGGCACCTTTGGCGCGGTGCTGCTGCAATCCGAGGCGCGCACCTTCAAGCGCGGCGTGCGCATGCTGCGCTGGGTGTTTTTCCCGCCAAAAGATACGCGCCAGCCGCGCTCGCGCGAGATTGCCCTGTGGAGCCATACGGTACGGCGCGATGGTCTGCTCTCGCTCGAACAATACATGGGCACGAAGGATCCGTTCGTGCAGAAGGGCCTGCGCCTCGTGGTCGACGGTATTGCTCCGGACAAGATCCGCGGTCTGCTCGAGACCGAAGTGACGGCTTATGAGTTTGCCGAGCGCCAGGCGGCGCGCATCTGGGAAGCCGCGGCCGGCTACGCGCCGACCATCGGCATCCTGGGCGCGGTGCTGGGCCTGATCCACGTGATGGAAAACCTGTCCGACCCGTCGCGCCTCGGTTCCGGCATTGCGGTGGCCTTCGTGTCGACCGTGTACGGCGTCGGGCTGGCGAACCTGTTCTTCCTGCCGGTCGGGAATAAACTTAAAGCCATTGTGTCGGACCAGGTAGTGCAGTACGAAATCCTGCTCGAAGTCTTCCACGACCTGGCCAGCGGCAACCATACGCGCGTGGTCGAGGAGCGCGTGGCCAGCCTGCTGGCGCGGCGCTGAGCGGTCACCACGCATGGCGCGCAAAAAATACGACGAAGGCGGCGAGCAGCAGGACCGCTGGCTCATTTCCTACGCCGACTTCATCACGCTGCTGTTTGCCTTCTTCGTCGTGATGTACGCGATTTCCGTGGTCAATACCGGCAAATACCGGGCCTTGTCGGACGCCCTCGGCGACGCCTTTGGCGGCCGCCCGGAAACCCCGCAGGCCAGCTCCACCATCGAAACACTCCCGCTCACCAACCTGATCGCACGCAAGCGCGCGGAAGCCACACGCCGCGAGCGCGAGCGCCTCACCACGCTGGCACGCCAGTTGAATGCCTCGCTCGCGCCCCTGGTCAAGGATGGCAAGGTAACCGTGACGCAAACGGCGCAGGGCATCAAGGTCGACATCAATGCCAGCGTGCTGTTCCAGGAAGGGCGGGCCGCCCTGGGACCGGAGGCACGGGCGACGCTCGGCAAGGTCGCAGGGCTCCTGAAGAACGATGCGCACCCGATCGAAGTCGAGGGCCATACCGACAACCTGCCGATCGCCAACCCGGCCTACCCGTCGAACTGGGAACTGTCGAGCGTGCGCGCCAGCAGCGTGGTGCGCCTGTTCATCGAAGGCGGGATCGCGGCGAGCCGCCTGACGGCGGTGGGTCACGGCGCCAACCTGCCGGTCGCGCCGAATACGGACGAGGCGGGCAGGGCGCGCAACCGGCGGGTGGCGGTGACGATTTTGGCGTCGGCGTCGTAAAATGGTCGGCACAACCATACGGAGTCGACATGCATCGCAGACCCTTCCTTCTGGCCGCCCTGATCGGTGCGGCGAGCTTCTGGCCCGCGCTGGCGGGCGCCGCCGGAGAACCGACCGTGGACGTCAAGCACAGCATCGACATCGAAACACCGAACGGCAAGGTACTGGTGCAGCTCACGGTGATTAACCAGGGCAAGAGCACTGTCTGGATCCCGCGCGAGATCCTGGCCGAAAAAGAGCTGACGGGACGCCGCTTCGACGTACGCGATTTCGGCAACAGGCCGATTCCTTATACGGGGAAGATGGTCAAGCGCGCCGCGCTGACGGCGGCGGACTACCAGGCCCTGGAGCCGGGCAAGATGCTGATGAACACGATCGACATCACGCAGACCTACGCGTTCAAAAAAGGCCGGCATAGCTACAACATGGGCTATGCCGGCCCGGTGCTGGCCGATATCAGGAAGCTCGAGGCGCTGACGGAGTTTCCCGCCAGGCCAGTGTCCTTCGTGTACAGCGGCCGCTGATTCCGCCGGAGCGCCTTTAGTTCAGGGCCGGGGTGTTTTCGGCGAAGTACTCGTGGTTGTCGGCATTCGCGACGGCCGCGTCCGGATTGCTGATGGCCAGGCTGGCCGCGCCGCTCTGGCCGTAGACATTGTCGTCGGTGCCGGCGACCACATCGAAGTGGCTCATCTCATGCACCAGGGTGCCGCCCTTCGAGTCAGTGCCGGTCATCGGCGCGGTCCAGAACGCGCGGCAGACGTAGATCTTGTACGGCTGGGTCGGGTAGACGTAAGCGTAATAGCTCTGCTTGCAACCGCAGTCGACGACGACGTTCTTGTTGTCGAAACCATCCTTGATCGCCGTGAAGTTGGCTCTTACACGGGCCTGGCGGGTCGAGGTGACAGTGCCGAACCACTTCGTGTAGCGCGGACCCATGCTGGTCTTGGCCATGTAGGTCACCGAGCTGTTGCTCATCGTCTTGGCGGCATCGATCGCCGAGGCGACCGTGGTCTGCTGCGAAGCCGTGCAGTTGGTGTAGCTCAGCCCCGCCGGCCCCGGCACCGGCGTTCCGCCGCCTCCACCCGCGCCAGCCTTGAGCGCCTTCATGATCTCCGATTCCGAACCGCGCGGCAGGCGTCCCTGGATATACAGCGATGCGGCATCCGACTCGAGCTGGCCGATGCTGGCGGCATTCGGATTTTTACTCTCCAGGAACAGGTCCGGCGAGGCGGTGCGGTAGCGGATCGCATAGTCGCCGGTCACGCTCAGGTCATACAGGGCCGACAGCTCGACCTTGACCGTATGCGAGGCGCCAGGCTTGAGCAGGTAGTAATCGGCCTGGGTCGGCTTTGGACGCTTGATCAGGGCGCCGGTATAGGCCACTTTGGCGCCGTCGCGGGTGATGTCGAACAGCGGCGCCGACAGGCCCTCGAAGGGCGTGCGTGATTTCAACACGTACTGCGGAGAAGACGAGGTATTGGTCAGGGTAACGTTCACGTGCACGTCGTCGCTTGCGCCAAGCGCCGCCTTTTCAGGCGCGACCGTCACGCGCACACCGTTCGAACCTGCCTGCGCGCCAACTGCCACGCTCAGGGCTGCGATACCGACCGCCGACTTCAGGATGCTGTTCCAGCTCATGTGTCTTCTCCGTAGGGTGATTGTGGCCATGTCGGCCATTCTTTTGACACGTTTTCGTCGGCAACTCGACGTCGATCCAACGAAAACGCAACACCATACTGATCAATTCATGCGCTGGTAGCAATGCATTTCGGTCAAGCTCCGCGCTGGTTTGCGAAAACGTAACAATCGTACATTTTCTTTAATCGTGCGCTGGATTTCAGCGACCAAGCGTGCTAATGCATGCCGTCACTGACCTGTCATTAATTCAGCGGCGGCGAATTCTCTCCGAAATACTCGTGTGAATCGGCATTGTTGATGGCGCGCTCGGGCGCCGTGCGCGCCATGTCGGCCGCTTCCGACTGGCCATACACGTGGTCGTCGGTGCCGGCGACGATGTCGAAGTGGGACAGCTCGTGCAGCAGGGTGCCGCCCATCGAATCGGTGCCCGTCAGAGCGGCCGCCCAGAAGGCCTTGCAGACCCAGATCGTGTAGGGACGGGCCGGGTAGACATAAGCAAAATAATCCTCGTCGCAGCCGCAATCGACCTTCACCGGTTTCGTTTCGAAGGCATCCTTGATGGCGGTGAAATTTTTCGTGACGCTCGCCTGGCGCGCGGCGTCGAGGGCGCCGAACCAGTTGATGTAGCGCCGGCTTTGCTCCTTGCCACTGGTGAGGTAGGCCAGGCCGCCTGCCGCCATGCTGCTGCCGGCCGCCATCGCGCTGGCAATCGTTTCCTGCTGGGCGTTCGAGCATTGCGCGTAGCTCAGGCCGCTGCCCGCCGGCGCGGCCAGGGCTGGGGCGGCGGCGCCACGCGGCATGCGGCCCTCGATCCAGATCGCGGCGCTGTTCGAGCGCAGCGTAGTGCCTTGCTCCTTGGCCACGGCCGGCAGGGCGGGGACGCGGTAGCGCACCGAATAGGCGCCGGTCACGGCCATGTCGTAGGTGCTGGATAGTTCGACGCGGGCGCTGCGGCTTTCGCCCGGGGCCAGCCGGATGTAGTCGGCGTCGACCGGGGCCGCGCGCTTGACCTTGCGGCCGAGGTAGCGCACCGGCTGGCCGTCGCGCGTGATGTCGAACAGGGCCGCTTCCGGCGCCATGAAAGGCGTGCGCCATCTTGGCAGGCGTTCGGGCGTGGCGCCGGTGTTGGTCAGGGTCACCGTGACCAGCACCTCGTCGCGCTTGCCGAGGGCGGCGCGCTCGGGCGTGATGGTGACCTCGATGGCGGCGTGGCTGGACAGGGTGGTGGCCAGCAGCAGGGTGCAGGCGGCGATATGGGTGCAGGCAGGGATGCGATACATGGATTCCTCCGTCGGGTGATGACTGAGGAATACTTTGGGCGTGTTTGTGCAGGTGGAACTTGCGTTATGGCAATAATTGGGATGAGCTCACCAAACAACAACGGCCGCATCGGCGGCCGTGTTCATACCAGCTGGATCAGGTTCAGCCTACGACAAAGCGCTGCGAGGGTCCGTTGCCGAAGGTTTGGCCTTTCGCGCCGTACAAGGCAGGGTCGGCGCTGCCGGCCGGGGTGCGCAAGGCATTCAACACAGTCTGGTTATGCGCCAGCTGGCGGTTGATCAGCATGCCGTTCACCCGATTGAGTTCCTTGGCTTGGGCGGTCAGGGTCAGCAAGCCGGCCCAGGCGAAACGCACCGCTTCCCCATTCTGCGCCGCCAGCCACGGTTCCATGCCCGCTTCCGAAGGAGCGAAACCGGCGCCACCGAGCGCCGCATGGCGTTCACGCGACAATTGGGCCAGCTCCTGCACCAGCGCCACCTTGCGCGGAGTCAGTTGCGCAAGCTCGTCCGCAGCAGCCGACACCAGGAACTGCTGTTCCTGTTTCATCAGTTCCACCAGCGCTTTGACGCGCTCGTGTTCGAGGGTGAGTGTCGTGCCGGGACTGGTCATGTGTATTTATCGGTTGCGTGAGTGGAGCAGGTCGCGCACGGTGTCGAGCAAGCCGTCCGCGATCTTTTCTGAATTTACCTGGAATTGCCCATCGGCAATCGCCAGTTTGATACGTTCAACTTTCTTTGCATCGAACACCTGGCTGGTGCTCGATGCCGCGCCCGCCGACGACAAGCGCACGCTGTCGGTCTGGGTCTGGCTCGGGGCCGCGGTCGCTGCGGCTTTTTCGGCCTGGCGTGCATTTGCCGCGGTGGTGGTGGCAGGCTGTTGGGCCTGGGCGCCTTTGAGGGTATCGTTAATTTTCACAGCACTATCCTTCTCTGTTCGGAGCAGGAACTCCGGGATCTGCAGTCTGTAACGGCGCTTCGCCGACAAACTTTAGCGCGGATCGCTAAATAGAGAAATTTAATTAGCTGCCAACTAACTCAGCTTTCAAAGTGCCACTTCGACAATGCCGCCAACCCTTGCCGTGCCGCTGATAATTGCCCCGCGCGGCGTGCGTACCTGCACCACCTGGCCCTCGCCGGCATTGCCGATCGCCTTGCCTTCGCCCGAGACCGAAAAGTTCTCGCCACGGGAAATAATCCGTACCGCCTGGTTCTGCTGCACCACCGGGCGGCTGCGCAGCGAGTCGAGCCGCAGCGGCACGCCCGCCGGCAGCGACACGGTCGGCGTGCGGCCGATGGCCTGCGCCATGTCGGTGACGATTCCGTTAGGCATCGCGGCAATGTCGCCCTGCACCGTGGTCAGCTGGCTGGCGTCGATCGCCTGGCCTTGCGCCAGCGGCACGGCGGCCGTGACGTAATCGGCCAGCACGCTCACCTGCGCCTGGAGGAACACCGTCCAGGCGGGCGCCGTGCAGCGCACCCCGACCGTGGTCTTGCCCCAGGGACGCGCACCCGGCTGCTGGAAGGCTTCCGGCGCCGGGCAGGAGGCAAGCGACAGGCGCGGGTCGACCGCGCCGATCTTGACCGTCACCTTGCCCGGCTGTCCGGCGCTCTGCGTTTCCAGGAATTGCTCGGCCAGCTTGCGCAGCGCGGCGCCGTCCTGGCGCACTGGCTGGGCGGCGAAGGCGAGCGGTGCGGCCAGCAGCAGCAATGTAAACAGCTTGATTCTCTTGAACATGGCAAACGAGCCCTTTCGTAATGCAGCCATCTTAGCCGCTTGATGCTTCAGTGAAACTTTGAATAGCCGGGTTTTGGCACGCCTGATCAATCGATGGGCTAGTGTTGCTCAAACGTATGATTCACCCTGTCCCAACAAGAAATCAGCCCGGAGGCGGCATGATCGGCAAACTCGACAATTACTTACGCTTCAATGAAACGGCGCTCTCGCTCAGGGCGCAGCGCCAGGAACTCATTGCGTCCAATATCGCCAACGCCGACACCCCGCAGTTCAAGGCGCGCGACATCGATTTCAGCAGCGCCCTGCAGGGCGCGCTGGCGAAAGCGGCCAATCCGGGCGCGGCCGGGGCAGGGCAGCTCGCCGCCACCAACAAATCGCATATTGGCGCTGCCGCCGACGGCCGTGCGCTGCCGGACGGCACGCCGGTGCTGTATCGCGGCGTGGTGCAGGGCGCGGTCGACGGCAACACGGTCGACATGGATGTCGAGCGCAACCAGTTTGCCGATAACGCCCTTCGGTATGAAGCAGGTATCACGCTGATCAACCACCAGATCCGCGGCCTGATGGCGGCGATCCAGGGCGGCCAATAAAAAGGTAGATGAGCATGTCCCTATTTAATATCTTTAACGTCTCCGGCTCGGCCATGAGTGCCCAGGCCCAGCGCCTGAACACCGTCGCCAGCAATCTTGCCAACGTCGACAGCGCCACCTCGAGCACCGGCGAAGCCTACCGCGCCAAGCAGGTCGTCTTCGAAGCCGTGCCGATGGCGAGCGGCGGCACCGGCGTCAAGGTGCGCGAAGTGGTCGAGGACGCGGCGCCCATGAAGCAGGTCTACGACCCGAAACACCCGATGGCCGACGAGAAGGGTTATGTGACGATGCCCAACGTGAACCCGGTGGACGAGATGGTGAACATGCTGTCGGCTTCGCGCTCCTACCAGAACAACGTCGAAACGATGAATGCGGCAAAAAGCATGCTGCTCAAGACTTTGACCCTTGGTCAATAAGCGCGACATTAATTAAAGGCATCCCATGTCCACCGTAACTTCCGGCACCTCGATCAACGACCTGATGTCGACCATGAACAAGAAGCCGGCCAAGGCGACCGACAGCGTGCAGGCCGACACCGACAAGTTCATGACCCTGCTCGTCACGCAACTGAAGAACCAGGACCCGCTGAACCCGCTCGACAACGCCCAGGTCACGAGCCAGCTGGCCCAGCTGCAAACGGTCACCGGCGTCAACAAGCTGAACGAAACACTGGAAACCCTGAAGTCGAGCTACCAGTCGACCGAGGCGCTGTCGGCGACCAACCTGATCGGGCACGGCGTGCTGATCGAAGGTAACAATTTGAACCTGGTCGGCGGGAAATCCGTGTTCGGCATCGAACTGGCAACCGCGGCCGACAACGTGCAGGTGATCGTCACCGATCCGCGCACCGGCAAGGACGTCGCCACGATCGACCTCGGCGCCAACGAGGCGGGCGCGGTGCCGCTGGCCTGGGACGGCAGCAGCGACAGCATCGATGCCGCCATGCTGGCAGACGGCAAGTACAGCTTCCGCGTCGCCGCCACCCGCGCCGGCCAGCCGCTGACGGACGTGAAGGCCTTGACGCTCGACACGGTCGCCAGCGTCAGCACGAATTCGAAAGACGGCGTCAAGCTGAACCTCGCGGGCAAGGGTGCTATCACCCTCGCCGACATCAAACAAGTCCTGTAACGCTTTTTAGGAGAATCACATGTCCTTCCAACAAGGCCTCAGCGGCTTGAACGGCGCAGCGAAATCGCTGGACGTCATCGGTAACAACATCGCCAACGCCAGCACGGTCGGCTTCAAGGCCTCGCAGACGCAATTTGCCGACGTCTACGCCAACTCGCTCAACGGCGCCGGCGGCAACACGGCCGGTATCGGCGTCAAGGTAGCGAACATCGCCCAGCAGTTCACCCAGGGCAATATCGAATCGTCGAACAATTCGCTCGATATCGCCATCAATGGCCAGGGCTTCTTCCGTACCGAGGCCTCGGGCATGGTGCAGTATTCGAGGAACGGCCAGTTCAATCTCGACAAGAACGGTTTCATGGTCAACGCGCAGGGCGCGAAGCTGACCGGCTATGGCGTCGATGGCGCCGGCCAGGTGCTGGCCGGTGCGCCGAGCCCTGTCGTGATCAGTGCATCCGACCTGAAACCGGTCTCGACCACCAAGGTCGGCGTCGAAATGAACCTCGACTCGCGCGTTGCGGCGCCGATCGTCAATCCCTTCGATGCCAGCGATCCGAACAGCTATAACAAGCAGACCCCGGTCGACGTGTATGACACGCTCGGCAACCCGCACGTGCTGTCGACCTTCTACGTGAAGAACGGCTCCGGCACCTGGGACGTCTACGCAGCCAACGACGGCACCGAAGTCACGAACCTGAAAGTGGCCCAGGCCGCGCAGGGCCAGACCGCCGCCTTCGCCGACGTGAACGCGGCGCGCGCCGAATGGGATGCCGCGATCAAGGCCATACCGCCAGTGGCGGCCACGGTCGCGGCCGCGCTGCTGAAGTATGCCGATGCGGCTTCGAGCATGGTTGCCGCCGCGGCGGGCACGGCAGGCGCGAATGCGGCCGAGCAGGCCGTCATCGTCGAGGCCGGCCGTGACGCGGCGCGCGTGGCCGGTTACTCGGTCGACCAGGTCGACAAGGCCATCGCCGGTAGCGTCAGCGTCACCGCGGTGCCGATCGGCACGCTGCGCTTCGACGAAAACGGCGCCCTCAATGCGACGACCTCGACCAATGGCGGCAAGATGCCGGTCGTCCTGCCGATCTTCCCGTCCACCGGTTCCGATCCGACCCAGAGCATGGTGATCTCGTTCACCGGCACGACCCAGTACGGCACCACGACCAGCGACAAGAAGTTATCCCAGGACGGCTATACGGCCGGCAACCTGCAGCGCTTCTCGATTGGCGAAGAAGGCATCATCCTCGGCCAGTACAGCAACGGCCAGGCAAAGCCGCTGGGCCAGATCGTGCTGGCGAATTTCTCGAACCCGAATGGCCTCGAGCCGCTCGGCAACAACGCCTGGGCCGAGTCGGCCGATTCGGGTACGCCGCTGGTCGGTGTGCCGGATTCCGGCAGCTTCGGCGTGCTGCAGTCGTCGGCGGTGGAAACCTCGAACGTCGACCTGACCGCCGAACTGGTGAACATGATCACCGCGCAGCGCGTCTACCAGGCGAATGCGCAGACGATCAAGACCCAGGACTCGGTGTTGCAGACGCTGGTAAACCTGCGTTAATCAACGGCGGCGCATCGTAGGGTGGGCAGGTTTCCTGCCCACGCGTTCAACGGACGATTGAATACCCCGGCACTAACACGAAGGAAAATCATGGACCGCCTGATCTACACCGCCGCCTCCGGCGCCAAGCACATCCTCGAGCAGCAGGCCACGACCTCGAACAACCTGGCGAACCTGAACACGACGGGTTTTCGCGCCCAGCTCGACACCTTCCGCGCCGTGCCGGTGCAAGGCGAAGGCCTGCCGACGCGCGCTTTTGTGGTCAACAACACCGCCGGCGCCGACTTTTCGTCCGGTCCCCTGCAAGTGACCGGCCGCGACCTCGACGTCGCCATCAAGGGCCCGGGCTGGATCGCGGTGCAGAACGCCGACGGCAGCGAAGCGTATACCCGCAACGGCGCCTTGCAAATGAGCCCGAACGGCGTGCTGACCACCACTTCCGGCGCCACCATCGCCGGTGAGGGCGGCCCGATCACGATCCCGCCGGATGTGACGGTGACGGTCGGCGGCGACGGCACCATTTCGACCGTGTCGAATGCCGAGCGCCCGGCTGCACCGGTCATTCTCGGCCGCATCAAGCTGGTGAACCCGGCGGAAAAAGACCTGGTGCGCGGCGACGACGGCCTGTTCCGCTTAAAGGATGGCGCGCCTGCCGAGGCCGACCCGGCGGTACGCGTGGCGGGTGGCGCACTCGAGGGCAGCAACGTGAATGCGGTCGATGCGATGGTGGCGATGATCGGCCTGGCGCGCTCTTTCGAAACCCAAATGAGCCTCATGAAGAACGCCGAGAATAACGCCGCGAAAGCCGGTCAGATCCTTGCTTTGAATTAAGTGTTTCTCCAGCATAATTCTATTGTGCCTGGCAGCCCACCGCTGCCGACAATAGGAGAAAGCCATGATTCGCTCGCTGTATATCGCCAAGACCGGCCTCGAGGCGCAGCAGACCAACCTCGACGTCATCACCAACAACCTCGCCAACGTCAGCACCAACGGCTTCAAGCGTTCGCGTGCCGTCTTCGAGGATTTGTTGTACCAGACCGTACGCCAGCCGGGCGCCCAATCGTCGCAGCAAACCAATCTGCCATCGGGCCTGCAGCTCGGCACCGGTGTACGCGCCGTCTCGACCGAACGCATCTTCACCCAGGGTAATCCCCAGCAGACGGGCAATTCGAAGGACGTGATGGTCAACGGTTCGGGCTTCTTCCCGGTCCTCCTGCCTGACGGCACCCAGGCCTATACCCGCGACGGTTCCTTCCAGACCGACGCCAACGGCCAGCTCGTCACCTCCAGCGGTTATGCCGTGCAGCCGCCGATCACGATTCCGGCCAATGCCGAATCGGTCACGGTCGGACGCGACGGCACCGTCTCGATCAAGGTCGCCGGCACCACCGCCACCACCCAGGTCGGCAACCTGCAGTTGATGACCTTCGTGAATCCCGCCGGCCTCGAATCGCGCGGCGAAAACCTGTACCTGGAAACGACCGCCTCGGGCAATCCGAACGCGAACACGCCGGGCACGAATGGCGCCGGCATCCTGATGCAGGGTTTCGTGGAAACCTCGAACGTCAACGTGGTCGAGGAAATGGTCAACATGATCCAGACCCAGCGCGCCTACGAGATCAACAGCAAGGCGATCACCACTTCCGACCAGATGCTGGCGAAGCTGGCCCAGCTGTAAGGCGAATTCATGAACAAGTTCTTCTTGACTGCCCTGGTGATCCTGGCCGGCTGCGGCACCACTCCGAGCACGATCGTGCAGGAAACGCGCAGCGCCCGCCCGGCCCTGGCCGAAGTCGCGCCGCCGACCGACGGGGCCATCTATAACGCCCGCAGCTACCGCCCGATGTTCGAAGACCGCCGCGCGCGCCAGATCGGCGACCTGCTGACGATCAACATCGTCGAGAAGACCTCGGCCAACAAGGCGGGAACAAGTTCGGGCAACAAGTCGGGCAGCGCCAGTTTTGCCTTGCCGGGGCCGATCCAGTCGCGCCTGGGCGCCAACGTCGCGCTCGAGTCGGGCATCGACTACAAGGACGGCGACAACCAGACTGCCAGCAATGCCTTCACCGGCACCATCGGCGTCACCGTCACCGAGGTGCTTTCGAACGGCAATCTGATCGTCGCCGGCGAAAAGCAGGTGGCGATGAACAAGGGCGTCGAATTCATCCGCTTCTCGGGACTCGTCAGCCCGGACACGATCCAGAACGGCAATGTCGTGTCCTCGACCGTCGTCGCCGACGCCCGTGTCGAATACCGTACCAACAGCAAACTCGACCGCGCCGAAGTCAATTCGATGATGTCGCGCTTGTTCCAGTCGCTGCTGCCGTTCTAAGGAATTGATGATGCGTATGATTACCCTGATGCTGGTCCGCGGCGCCATCCTTGGCGCGCTGGTATCCATCGCCCCGACCTCGAGCGCCGAGCGCCTGAAAGACATGGCCAGCATCGCCGGCGTGCGCCAGAACCAGTTGTCGGGTTATGGCCTCGTCGTCGGCCTCGACGGCACGGGCGACCAGACCAGCCAGACCCCGTTCACGGTGCAGTCGATCATCGCCATGCTCCAGCAAAAGGGCGTCAATCTCCCGCCGACCGGCCAGCTGCAGCTCAAGAACGTCGCCGCCGTGATGGTCACGACCTCGCTGCCGGCCTTTGCCCAGCCGGGCCAGAACATCGACATCACGGTGTCCTCGATCGGCAACGCCAAAAGCCTGCGTGGCGGTACCCTGTTGATGACGCCGCTGCACGGCGCCGATGGCCAGGTGTACGCCATGGCCCAGGGCAATGTGCTGGTGGGCGGCGTCGGCGCCTCCGCCCCAGGCGGCGGCGCGCAAGTGCAGGTCAACCACCTGTCGGTCGGCAAGATTTCGAGCGGCGCCACCGTCGAACGCGCCGTGCCCTCGACCCTGGGCGAAAACAACCAGATCCGCCTCGAACTGAACCAGACCGATTTCGCCACCGCCAGCCGCGTCGTCACCGCCCTGAACGACCAGTTCGGCGCCGGCACCGCCACGGCGCTGGACGGCCGCGTGATCCGGGTGCGTACCCCGGCCTCGTCGGATGCGCGCGTCAGCTTCATCGGCATGATGGAAAACGTCGACGTCAAGCCGGCCGCCGCTGCCGCCAAGGTCATCCTCAACGCCCGTACCGGTTCGGTCGTGATGAACCAGTCGGTCACGCTCGACACTTGCGCCATCTCGCACGGCAACCTGTCGGTGACGGTCGGCGCCGACACCGAGGTCAGCCAGCCGGCGCCGGGTTCGCGCGGCCGCACCGCCGTGACGACGACCCCGACCGTGGAAATCAAGAAAGACCCGGGCAAGGTGCTGCTGGTCAAGGGCGGCGCCTCGCTGGCTGAAGTGGTCAAGGCGATGAACTCGATCGGCGCCAGTCCGCAAGACCTGCTGGCGATCCTGCAGGCCCTGAAAGCGGCCGGTTCGTTGCGCGCCGAGCTCGAAATCATCTAAGGCAGCGGCCATGATTCCTTACAAGAACGATGCGACCCGGGGCCTGGCGCTCGACGCCCAGGGCCTGGGCGACCTGAAGCGGTCGGCCAAGGCGGGTACGCTGGATGCCACCCGCGGCGCGGCGGTGCAGTTCGAGGCGCTCTTCATCAACCAGATGATGAAGAGCATGCGCGACGCGACGCCAGCGGACGGCCTGATGGACAACCAGGAAACCAAGATGTTCACGTCCATGCTCGACCAGCAGCTGAGCCAGAACCTGGCCAAGCGCGGCATGGGCCTGGCCGACGTGCTGGTGCGCCAGCTGTCGGCGCAAACGGACGCCAAGGCGCTGGCCATCGGCAGCGATGGCGCCAGCGGCGCCGGCGCGCCGGCCGGCATGCTCGACATCCCGGCGCTGCCGGGCAAGTTCGGCGCCCTGCAAGGCATCAAGGGTTTCGAAGGCATGCAAGGTCTCGAGAGCATGAAAGGTCTCGAGGGCGCGGCGCAGACCGCCGGCGTCAGCGCCAGCGGCCGCACCCAGGCGCCGCACGTGCGCGCCTTCCAGGAAAAGCTCGGCGCCCACGCGGCCGCGGCCGAAAGCGTAACCGGCGTGCCGGCCAAGTTCATGCTCGGCCAGGCCGCGCTGGAAACCGGCTGGGGCAAGCGCATGATCCGCAATGCCGACGGCAGCAATGCCAACAACCTGTTCGGCATCAAGGCCGGCCCGGGCTGGAAGGGCAAGGTCGCCACCGCCGTGACGACCGAATACGTGAACGGCCAGGCGCAGCAGAAGATCGAGCGCTTCCGTGCCTACGCCACCCCGGCCGACTCGTTCAAGGACTATGCGCGCATGCTGGCCAACAATCCGCGCTACGAAAAAGTGCTGAACCACGCCGGCGACGCCTCGGCATTCGCCCACGGCCTGCAGCGCGCCGGCTATGCGACCGACCCGCAATATGGCGCCAAGCTGTCGAAGATTATCAAGAACTCACTGGCTTGACGAAGTTGCAAGGCTGGCTCGGATTCAAGTTTCTGTGCAGGCTGCCGTAGAAGAACATAGCGAATAAAAGGAAAACATGTCCGGAAACCTCCTCAGCATCGGCAAAAGCGGCTTGTACGCGGCACAGGCCGCGCTGACCACGACCGGCCATAACATCACCAACGCCAACGTGGAAGGCTATAGCCGCCAGGGCGTGGTGCAGGCGACGTCGACGACGATGGAGCGCGGCTATGGGTTCATCGGCACCGGCACGAAGATCGCCGAGATCAAGCGCTACAGCGACGAATTCCTGAACAGCCAGGTGCGCAGCGCCACCGCGTCGACCTCGTCGATGGATGCGTATTACGCCCAGGTCAGCCAGATCGACAACCTGCTGGCCGACAGCACGTCCGGCCTGTCGCCGGCGCTGCAGGGCTTTTTCTCGGCGATGCAGGACGTGGCCGGCAACGGCGCGTCGACGCCATCGCGCCAGGCCTTGTTGTCGGCTTCGGAAACGCTTGCAGGCAGCTTCCAGCAGATCGACGCGCGCCTGGAGGAAATCGGCGCCGGCATCAACACCGAGATCGAAACCAGCGTCACCCTGATCAATACCTACGCTACCCAGATCGCCGAGATCAACGAAAAGATCGGCTCCTACGGCTCGATCGAAGGCAGGAAGCCGAACGACCTGCTCGACCAGCGCGACCAGCTCGTGATGGAACTGAACAAGCACGTCAAGGCGAACGTCACGCCGGGCGGCAACAACGCATTGAACGTCTCGATCGGCAATGGCCAGCCGCTGGTCGTTGGCGGCAAGGCCTTCGGCCTGGCGGTCATGAAGTCGCCGACCGACCTGACCCGCCTGACGGTGGGCTACCAGACCGGCGACAAGGTCACCCAGCTGCCGGAAAGCGCGCTCGTGGGCGGCCAGCTCGGTGGCGTGCTCGAGTTCCGCTCCGGTACGCTCGACCGTGTGCAAAACGCGATCGGCCGCCTCGCCGTGGGCATGGCCTTCACCGTCAATGCCCAGCACAAGCTCGGCATCGACGCCGCCGCCCAGCAGGGCAGGGATTTCTTCGTGCAGTCCCCGGTCTCGGTCAAGGCCGCCGCCGACAACTCCCGTGCCGGCACAGGAAAAGTAGAAGCGGTCGTGACCGACCCGACCCTGCTTACGGACAGCGACTACAAGGTCGAGTCCGACGGCAGCAGCTTCTTTGTCACGCGCATGTCCGACAAGATGCGTACCAAGATCGAGCCCTACGACCCGGCCGGCACCACCCGCTCGATCGACGGCGTGGCCTTTACCATTTCCGGCACGGCCGCCTCGGGCGACAATTACCTGGTGCGCCCGACCGTCGACGGCGCCGCCAACTTCCGGCTTGCCTTGTCGGATGTGCGCGACATCGCCGCCGGCGCTCCGATCGCCACCGCGGCGCCAATCTCGAACAAGGGCACCGGCCAGATCAGCGCCGGCAGCGTCAGCGCAGACTACTTCACGGCAAAGCCAGCCATGCCGGTCACGCTCGCGTATGCGGCGGGCGGCGGCGGCCAGCTGACGGGTTTTCCGGCCGGCGCCACGGTGTCGATGAATTTTAATGGCACGACCACGACCCACACCGGTTCGGCGCCTTTCCAGTCCGGCGCCAGCTACAGTTTTTCCGGCGTCAGCGTCACCATGTCGGGCCTCCCGCAAGCGGGCGACAGCTTCAGCATCAACGCCAACGTCTCGGGCACCGCCGACACGCGCAACATACAGGCGCTCGGCGCCCTGCAGACGAAGAACATCCTGAACGGCGCCAGCGCCACCTTCCAGTCGGCGTTTGCCCAGACCGTCAGCGCGGTCGGCAACAAGACGCGCGAAGTGCAGGTCAATGCCAGCGCCGGCGAGGCCCTGCTGAAGCAGGTGCAGGGCGCGGCCAGCAACGTGTCGGGCGTGAACCTCGACGAAGAAGCGACCAACCTGCTGAAATACCAGCAGGCCTATCAGGCGGCCGGCAAGGTCATGCAGATCGCCAATACCATCTTCGACACGCTGCTGTCGATCGCCCGTTAAGCGAAATCCGGAGCCATCATGCGCATCAGCACCAAGAACATCTACGAAAACGCCACGAGCCAGCTCAACAAGCTGCAGTCGAACATGGCGCGCACCCAGAACCAGCTGTCGACCAACAAGCGCATGCTGACCGCCGCCGACGATCCGATCGCCTCGGCGCGCGCCCTGGAAGTGACCCAGTCGAAGTCGATCAACACCCAGTACGCCGTGAACCGCTCGAACGCGAACAGTTCGCTGTCGCTGGTCGAAGGCGCCCTGGGCGACAGCGGCGACCTGCTGATGGACGTGCAAACCCTGGTGGTCCAGGCCGGCAACGGCGCGCTCTCGAACGCCGACCGCAACCTGATCGCCACCGAAATCGAGGGACGCATGAACGACCTGCTGGGCGTGGCGAATACCTCCGACGGCGCCGGCGGCTACCTTTTCTCGGGCTACCGCGGCACCACCATCCCATTCATCCAGACCGACAGCGGCGCCGCCTACCAGGGCGACCAGGGCCAGCGCAAGCTGCAGGTCGGCGGCGCGCGCTCGATCGCGATCAGCGATTCGGGCAGCGCGGTCTTTGAAAACAACCGCACCGGCAACGGCAGCTTCCAGACCGCGATGGCGACCGGTAACCAGGGCGCGGCGACCATCAACACCGGCGCCGTATCGGACGCCACCAAGCTGACCGGCCACAACTACACGCTCGCATTCAAGGTCAGCGGCACCCCGGCCGTGACCACCTACAGCGTCACCGACACCAACTCCAACACGGCGGTGCTGGCGGATCAGCCCTATGAGCCGGGCAAGCAGATCGCCTTCGACGGCACCTCGTTCGCGATCAAGGGCCAGCCTGCCGACGGCGACAAGTTCGAGGTCAAGCCGAGCCAGAAGGAATCGGTCTTCACCACCATGACCAACCTGGTGGCGGCCCTGCGCGCTCCGGGCGACGACGCCAAGGCCAGGGCCACCCTGACGAACCACCTCAAGATCGCCGACGAGGGCCTGAAGTCTTCGCTCGACAACATCCTGACCGTACGCGCCTCGGTCGGCTCGCGCATGAAGGAACTCGACTACCTCGACAGCACCGGCTCCGACCTCGATGTCCAGTACGCCGGCACGCTCTCGAAGCTGCAAGACCTCGACATCGTGAAAGCGATTTCGGACTACGCCAGCCAGCAGGGCACGCTGGAAGCGGCGCAGAAATCGTTCAAGACGATGTCGTCGTTGTCGCTGTTTAATTACATCGGCTAAGTAGCCCGGCAAAAAAGGGCGCCCTGACGCGCCTTTCACGTTTTTTTTCACGCCTGTTTCACATTGCCTTAGCCATCCTTGCGCCATCGACAACAATGGAGATGGCAATGAAGAACACCCTGTTACGCGCGGCAGCCTGGCTGGCCGCGATCCTGTTCCTGCTGGCCGCCGGCAGCTATGCCTGGTACCTCAGCCTCGACCTCGACCAGCTGCCCAAGGCAAATCCGCAGGCCGTCGTGGCCGACCTGGCATGGCTGAACAAGCCGGTGACGGAGCAACGCGGGCGCATCCTGGCCATCGTCAGCAGCACCGAACGCGGCGGACCCGCCATGAAAAAGGCGGGCTACGAACTGACCGAACTGGCCCGTGCCTATTACGTGTTCCAGGCCAACGGCTACGAGGTCGACATCGCCTCGCCGAAGGGCGGCAAACCCCCTGAACGGATCGACCTGGACGACATGGGCGACGCCGACTATGCCTTCCTGAACGACGCCGCCGCGCAGGCCAAAGTCGCTAATTCGATTCCCTTGGCCCGTGCCGACGCAAGCCGCTACGCCGCCGTGTATTTCGTCGGCGGCAAGGGCGCGATGCACGACCTGCCCGGCAATCCCGACGTGGCCCGCATCGTCGCCGATATCGCGGCACGCGGCGTGGTCGGCGCAGTCTGCCACGGCCCGGCTGCTTTGCTGGGCCTGAAGCTGGCCGATGGCAAGCCGCTGGTGGCGGGGCGGCGCATGACCGGTTTTACCAATGACGAAGAACTGTTCCTGATGAAGGACGCACGCCAGCGCTTCGGCTTCCTGTTGCAGGAACGCGCAGTGGAAGAGGGCGCGCGCTTTGTCGCGGGACCGAAGTACATCGACAATACGGTGGTCGACGGCCGCCTGGTCACGGGGCAGAACGCCTGGTCAACCTGGTCGGTGGCCGAGGCGATGGTGACGGCGCTGGGACACCAGCCAGTAGCGCGCGATCGCACCATGGAAGAAGCCAGCGTGCGGCTGCTGGCCACCTATTATCGCGACGGCCTGGCGGCGGCCAGGGCGCAGCAGTCGGTGTCGCCGCGGTTTGATAAGATGCTGGTGCTGATGCATTCGGTGGTGGCCGCCATGGAATGGCGCGCGTTCGACGCCCTCAATTTGCAGCGCCTGGCAAACCCTTAAGGACCGCATGCCCCTGCATATTCTGGTGGTCGAAGACCATGCGCCGCTGGCGAAAAACCTCGCCGATGGCCTGGAGCTGCATGGCCACACGGCCGATTTCGCCGGCGATGGCGAACTGGGGCTCCAACTGGCTTTGGCTCACCATTACGACCTGATGATCCTCGACCTCGGCCTGCCCGGCATCGACGGCCTGGAAGTGTGCCGGCGCCTGCGCGCGCGGCTGCCGCGGCGCATGCCGGTGCTGATGCTGACCGCGCGCGACGCCCTGCAGGACAAGCTCAGCGGTTTCGAGAGCGGCGCCGACGATTACCTGTTGAAACCCTTCGCCTTTGAGGAACTGCTGGCGCGCTGCCAGGTGCTGGCGCGCCGGCATACGCTGCACCAGGAGCACCTGCTGGCCATCGGCAGCCTGCGCATCGACCGCCAGACGCAGGCGGTCACGCGGGACGGGCAGGTGGTGCGGGTGAACCCGCTCGGTTACCAGATTTTGCTGGCGCTGGCCGAGGCACACCCGCGCGTGATCACCCGTTCCGAGCTGACCCACAAGCTGTGGCACGACGCGCCGCCCGATTCGGACGCCTTGCGCACCCACTTGTACCAGCTGCGCCAGAGTCTCGACAAGCCGTTTGCGACGCCGATGCTGCTCACGGTGCACGGGGTCGGCTTCAAGCTCGACGCAAGCGCATGAAGGCGGCGCGTTCCCTGCGCGGCAGGATGGTGGCGGCCTTTGCCTTGTTCGCCCTCGTCACCGCCGCCTGTTTCAGCGCGTTCAGCCTGCTGTTCGTGTACTCGGTGGAAGACGATTTTTTCGGGCAGATGTTGCGCCAGGAGGCAGCGCACCAGGAGCGCAGCTGGCGCACTTCCGGCCGCCTGGCCACGCCGCTGCGCGACACGGTCAGCGTGCATCGGGAGCTCGGCACGTTTCCGGCCGACCTGGCGCGCCAGCTGGAGGGCAGGGCGCGCAAGGGCGAGTTCTTTGGAGACGGCGGACGCCACTATCACGTGCGCGAGCTAAGCATGGGCAAGGAGACGGCCTACCTGGTGGCGGAAGTCAGCCGCGACCTGGTGGTGCGGCCGCGCCTGCCTTTCCTCCTCGGCTTTCTGGCCGTGGCCACGCTGGCGATCCTGGCCATTACCCTGGGTCTCGGCTACTGGCTGGCCTGGCGCGCGACCCAGCCCCTGATGCGCCTCGCGCTGCTGGTATCGCAGGCCCAGCCGGGCCAGCTGCCGCAGCGCTTCGCCCACGACTTCCCCGATAACGAAATCGGCGCGCTGGCGCAGAAACTCGAGGAAGCGATGGCGCGGATTGCCGCCTTCATCGAACGAGAGCAGCATTTCACGCGCGACGCCAGCCACGAGCTGCGCACGCCGCTGGCGGTAATCGAAGGCGCGGCGCAACTGCTGGCGCAGCAGCCCATGCCGGCGCAGGCGGCGGGCCAGCTGCAGCGCCTGCGCAGCGCCGCCGTCCAGATGGAGCAGACGGTGGCGGCCCTGCTGTCATTGGCGCGCGAGGAGCTCGATGCTTCTGTCGCCGAGCCGGTGTCCCTGCTGCCGCTGGTCGAAGACGCGGTGGTGCAGTTCGCGCACCTGCTGGACGGGAAAGCGGTCGAGGTCAGCGTCGAGGTGGCGCCCGGCACGGTGGCGCTGAGCCACCGGGCAGCGTTGGCGATCCTGATCGGGAACCTGGTCAGCAACGCCTTCGCACACACCCGGGAAGGCGCGATCCGGATCCATGCCGAAGGCGCCAGCCTGGTCGTGGCCGACAGCGGCCCGGGCATCGCGCCGGCCTTGCGCGAGCGCCTGTTCGAGCCGGGCGCCAAAGGCGAGGCGAGCGCCGGTTTCGGCCTCGGGCTGTCGCTGGCGCGCCGGCTCGGTGAGTGCGTTGGTGTGGATATTACGATCGACAGCGCACCCGGTGGCGGCACCCGCGCCCGCCTGTCCTGGGCCGAATAACTCGACGCATGGGAGGCGCAACGTTTACAATGCTGCCCTGCACCATTTCGCGAAAGTCGCCCATCATGAAACACATCCACACCCTGGCCGCTGTTGCTGCCACCGCCGCCTGCGCCTTCACCCTACCGGCTGCCGCTTCCGATTTTGACCGCCTGCAAACCCTGACCCAGGCCGAAGTGGCCAGCCTGGCCAAAGACTTCACGGCCGTCGCCAGCTACAAGAGCATCGCTCCGGCCGAGCCGCTCGGCATCATCGGCTTCGACATCGGCGCCGCCGTCAGCGCCACCCGCCTGGACAATGCCGCCATCTGGGAAAAGGCCGGCTTCGAGCACGCCACCGTCTACATGCCGACCGTGCGCGCCCAGAAGGGCCTGCCCTTCGGTATCGATATCGGCGCCAGCCTCACCGCCGTGCCCGATTCGGACATCAAACTGATCGGCGCCGAAATCAAGTACGCGCTGGTCCCGGGCGGCATCACGCTGCCCGCGGTCGCGATCCGCGCCGCGGCGACCCGGCTCTCCGGCGTCGACGAGCTCGACCTCGATACGCGCAGCGTCGAGCTGACGGTCTCGAAAGGCTTCCTGATGGTCACGCCCTATGCCGGCATCGGCAAGGTCTGGGGTTCGCTGACCCCGAACGTCGGCAACCTGCGCAAGGAAACCCCGAACGGCAATAAGGTGTTCGCCGGTGTCAACCTGAACCTGGGCGTGGCCAACGTGGCGGCCGAAGTCGACCGCACCGCCGGCAACCAGACCGTCAGCGTGAAACTGGGTTTCCGCCTGTAAGCGCGTCGAAGCCGGATGCAAAAAGGGCCGCTTCGATAGCGGCCCTTTTTCATGGAAGCGGCGCTTCGCGGCGCCAGATGAGCTGACCGTTGCGGGCAACTTCGCGCACACGGTGGAAGGGCACCATGCGCGCCACGCCGTCGTTGCCGACGACCTCGAACGAGAAATGCTGGCCGCGCTCGAGATTGATGCGCTCGAAAGTGACGCGCACGATGCGGTCGAACACCCGGTCGTAGTAGCCGATGACGAAATGGGCGTTACCGAATTCGAGGTCCCAGACGATCCGGTTGAGCAGCTCGTGGATGGGCGTCATTGGCATTTCGCTTCCGAATGCCGCCTTATTCAGCCTTTGCACTCGGCTTGAGCGTTTTGACCGGTGCCAGGAAAGGCCCGCTCGAGAGCGAGGAAGTGGTGACTGGCTCTTGCGCGTGGACGTCCGATCCAATGATTGCAGTAAAGATCGCCGCGGGCGTCGGTTTGTTACGGGACTGGAACCGGACCGTCCGGATGCCGGCCTGTTCGAGTCGTGAATCGCGCAACTCGTCTTTTGCTTGCACGTGCGTTCTGTCGTCGAGTTCGACAACGGCAACAATCTCACCGCTCCTGGTACACACGACATAGTCGGCCCGCTGCTGAGCGATTCTCAGTCGATCACCATGCGCCTGCTTCCCGATAGCACTCGCCGCTTCAATCAGCGCCGACATTGCAACCTGGGGGAAAATGTAATGCTCTGGAAGCGCCGCAACGAGTCTTCCGAAAAACTCCAGCTCGTTGTCGGTCATCAGCTTGCGCCGCCGGTAAGACCCTGCACGATTTTTGTCTTTCCCGCCCTTTGAATTAAAGGCGGCGAAGACGACAGCCAGAATCAAGAGAATAACAATGACCGTGACGAGAAGTGTTTTCATGGGAGCGCGATGCAGGTGCCGCCTTATGGCGTGTTGAAGGGGGTGCCAGAATTATCCCCGGGTCGAGACCTCACTTGGCCCGGCGCTCGGCGCCGGCGTCCTTGGTGGAGGCCAGCACGACGATGACCGAGGCCAGCACTACCAGGCCGATGTTGCTGACCAAATCGAGGAGGACGGGATCGGATATGGCGAAGGAGACGATCTGCACGCCGCCCCGCTCCGCAATGTAGAGCCCGAACAGGGTGGCGAGGACGATTCCGCCCCAGGCCAGGCCGGCGCGCACGCCGCCCAGCAGCAGGGCGATCATCGGGCACAGAATAAACCAGGACACGGTGGGCGCGCCGATGCCGCCCAGGTGCAGCGCGAGCCACACTTTCAGGGCGTACAAGGCGGTAATGAACAGGTTGCGCGCGGACGCCAGGCTGAAGCCGGCGTTGAGCGTGAACGGCGCCACCATCATCACGCAGGCGCCCGTGAATACCACCATACCGGCGGCATTAAAGCCGAGCACGTGGTAGAGCATGGCCAGCAGGGGGGCGGTGGCTGCGGTGAGCGCGGCCAGGATGGCCAGGTGACGCGCGGCCTGCCAGTCTCGGGGAACAGCGCGCAGGGCGGCGGGGATGATGCGGTCGATTTGTTGCATGGGTCCCGAGGCAGGACGATCGGTAGCAATCATGTTAGCGTTTTCTCAGGAAAAATGGTGGAAAACATAAGGCCTCATCCGGCTGCTTCGAGCTGCGCGGGCGTGGACGGCAAGCCGGCCCGGCTGTCGATGTGCGCGGCCAGCTTCGCCACGCTGCCGTAGTCGAACAGCAGTTCAGGCAGGATCGACATGCCGACCCGTTCCTCGAGGTCGGCCGAGATCGAGGCCGTGGCCAGCGAATCCATGCCGAGGTCGGTGAAAGGCGTGTCGGCATCGAATTCGACGCCCTGGCGCAGCGGCTCCGAACGCAGCCAGGCCATGATGCATTCGTGGACGATGGCCCGGGTTGCAGTCGACGCTGCGCCCGAATCCGTGGACAGGGCAGGCGAGGGAGCAAGCCTGGCGACGACTGACAAGGGCACCGCCGCCTGTTGGTCGCGCGGCGCCGGCTTCCAGCCGGCAAGGCTACCGGCATCGCGCCGCAACAAGGCGTCCGCGCCCTGGCTTTCGCCCGGCAGTTGCTGGTCGACGTCGCCGATCTGCGCGGCATACGCGCTCACCAGCGCCGCCAGTGCGTCACTGCTGCTGTGCGGCCGGTTGGCGGCCAGCTCGGCCACCAGTTCGTGCCCAAGGGTGCTGAAGCGGCGGCGCGCCCAGACCACGGCGTCGCTGGCGAGTTGAGCGTCGCCCCGGCCCTCCTGCTGGCGATGTTCCGCCGCGCCGACCAGGCAGGCACGCGCCACCAGCTCGCCGATGCGGTAGTCGAGCCACTGGTTCAGCGCCGCCGGCGAGGCGAACAGGCGCGAGCCATCGCGCGCCGCACGCAGGCGCGCAACCAGCGTATCGAGCTCCTGCGCCAGCGCGGAGCGGCCGAGGGTGTCAGCCAGGAATGCGTGCACCGCGCCCCCGGGCTGGGCCATCGATGCGCCCAGCGAGGCGTACAGGGTTTCGGTCGGGCCTTCCAGGATGCGCATGACGCGGGCGTCGCGCAGGATTTGCGGGGCGCCGTTCGATTCGATGTAACCGCGCCCGCCCAGCATCTGCACCAGTGCGTCGGCGGCGGAGCCGAGCGACTCGGTGGCGCTCGTCTTGCAGGCGAGGTAGGCCTCGGCCGGCACGGCGGCGCCGGCATCGACCTGGCCGGCAATCGCATACACCAGCGCCTCGGCGGCGAAGATGCTCGAGGCCAGATCCTGCAGGCGCACGATGCTCACGGCGTTCGCCGCCAGCACGCCGCTGGCGATCTCGCGCCGCGATGCATAACGCGCCATCAGCTGGGCGCAGCGCTTCATGGCGCCGACGCAGATGCCGCCGATGCCGAGCCGGGAGAACAGCATGGCGTCGCGCGCCACTTCCATGCCCTCGCCGGGCGCCAGCAGCATGGCCGCGTCCGGGACGAACGCGTTCTCAAAAAAGATCGTGTTCTGGACCATGCCGCGCATGCCCATCGTCAGCGACTCGGGACCCTGCACCAGGCCGGCATTGTCGGCCTCGATCGTGAAGGCGCCGATGCCGAGCGGGGTGCCGGCGGCGTCGACGGCTTTCGCGAAGGTGGTGGTCAGGCCGGCCCAGGAGGCCAGGCCGATCCACTGCTTTTCGCCGTTCAGGCGCCAGCCACCGGCGACGCGGGTCGCGGTGGCGCGCATCCCGACCGGGTTCGAGCCGGCGGCAGGTTCGGTCAGGGCGAACGAGGCCAGCTGGCGCCCGGCGGCCAGGTCGGGCAGCAGGCGCTGGCGCATGGCGGCCGGGGCAAAGCCCAGCAGCGGACGCACACCCAGGCCATTGTGCACGCCGACCAGCGTGGCGATCGTCAGGTCGACGGCCGCCAGCTGTTCCATCACGCGCATCAGGTCGCAGGTCGCAAGGGCCATGCCGCCGAATTCGCGCGGCACCTGCAGGCCGAAGAAGCCCTGGTTGCCTAGGTCGAGCACGATGTAGGGCGGGATGGTGCGGCGTTCGTCGATCAGGCGCGAATTGATGCGGCGCTCGGCATACTGGCGGAACCAGTCGATCATGGCATCGGCACGGGCGCGGCTGGCGGCCGCCTCCACCGCGCTGCCGGCCACGGCCGCCTGCACGGTTTCCGCGACGGGTTCCGGCGTGCGCGCATAGGCGGCAACGACCACGGTTTCCTTGGCCGCCGCCGACATGCTGCGCCGGTCGAAGATACTGCCCGGCATCACATACACGAGTTCGAGCTGGCCCTGCAGCGCCAGCTCCTTGCAGCGCGAACGCTGGACCTTGCCGCTGGTCGTGCGCGGGAAGCTGCCGGGGCGCACGAACACGATCGAGGACACCGCCACGTCGAACTGCTGGGCGATCACGCGGGTGATTTCGCGCGCGCTGGTGTCGATCTGCGCCAGATAGGCGTCGTGCTCTTCGGGACGGTTGGCCTCCTTGGCCTGCTGCGCGGCGCGCACCAGGCTGCGGTTGGCTTCGGCGACGATCGCCAGGCGCTCCTGGCCCTCGACCTCAACCGAGAAGGCGGCGCACATGTTCGGTTCGATGAAATCGATGGCGCGCTCGATGACTTCCTCGATGTCCTGCGGGTAGACGTTACGCCCGTTGATGATGATCAGGTCTTTCAGGCGGCCGGTGATGAACAGCTCGCCGTCGCGCATGAAGCCGAGGTCGCCGGTGCGCAGGAAAGGGCCTTCGCCGCCGGCCAGCATGGCGCCGAAGGCGGCCGCGGTCTCGGCGGGTTTCATCCAGTAGCCGCGCGCCACGCTCGGGCTGCTGACCCAGACTTCGCCGACGCGCCAGTTCGATACCTGCAAATGGGTTTCCGGGTCGACGATCGCCACTTGCGTGTTGATGCCGATCCGGCCCGAGCTGACGATTTCTCGCGCATCCTCGTCGCCGGGGGCGGCGTCGCGGATCTGGTTCCCCTCGAGCAGGGACTTGCTGACGGTACGCACCACGGGCGCGGTCTCGATCGGGCCGCCGCTGACGAACAGGGTGGTCTCGGCCATGCCGTAGCAGGGGAACATCGCGATATCACGCATGCCGCAGGCGCCGAAAGCACCCACGAACGCGCGCAGCGTGGCGGCGCGTACCGGCTCCGAACCGTTGTAGGCCACGCTCAGGGTCGACAGGTCGAGGCCGGTCTTGGCGTCGGCGCCGATGCGCTTGGCGCAGTAGTCCCAGCCAAAGTTCGGCGCGCCGGCGCAGGTGCCGCGGTAGCGCGAAATCGCTTCCAGCCACAGGCGCGGCGTTTTCAGGAAGGTGGCGGGCGCCATCAGCACGCAATGGAAGCCGACGTAGAGCGGCGAGACCACGCTGCCGATCAGCCCCATGTCGTGGAACAGCGGCAGCCAGCTGACCATCACGGTGTCAGGCGTGAAACCGAAGCCGGTGCGGATCGACGCGACGTTGCTGGCGATGTTGGCGTGGGTGATCTCGACGCCTTTCGGCAGCGCGGTCGAACCCGAGGTGTACTGCAAAAAGGCGAGGTCGGCGGGCGCGACCTGGGGCAGCGGCGCCTCGGGATTCGTCGGCTCGAGCGTGTCGGTGCACAGGCAGGTGCGGTGGTCGGCGTCGACCAGCGACAGGCTGGCCTTGATCGCGGTTTCGTTGTCCTGGCGCGTCAGGATCAGGACCGGGTCGGCGTCCTCCAACAGGGCTTTCAGGCGGCGCGAGGCGCGGCTCTTGTGCGGAATGGTGGCAGGGACGGCAATGATCCCCGCCAGCAGGCAGGCCAGGTAGACCACGATGAACTCGAGGCCGGCAGGATAGAGCAGCAGCGCGCGCTGGCCCGGCGCGGCGCGTTCGGCCAGCGCCCGCGCCAGGTTCGACGCGCGGCGCTCCAACTGGCCGAAGGTGATCTCGTCGACCTTGCCGTCGTCGCGCAGGAAGGTGTACACCAGCCGGTCCGGCGTGCTGCGCGCATGGTGGCGCAGCCGGTCGGTCAGGAGTTCGATGGCGTCGCCAGGCAGCTTGCTCATATCCTCGTTCAGTTTCACATCGTTCCCTGTTTGTCTTGTTGTTTTGTCGATCTTGCTTACTTGTTCAAACGTGCTTCGCCGGCGGCCAGCGCCTCGCGTGCGCGCGTGACGGCCGTGCCGATGACCGGCGCGGCCCGCTTGAGCTGTTGCATGTTGTGGTTCGCCATCAGTTGCAGGCGCAGGCGCGAGGAGCCGATCGGCACGCCCGGAAACTCCACCTGGTTGACGAATACCGACTGATCGAAAAGCAGCTTGCCGACCAGGCGCGAGACTTTTTCGCTTTTGATCAGTACCGGGACGATCGCCGACGGCGTGCCCATGCAGGTGAGGCCCTCGGCCTGCAGCAGGCCGCGCAGGTTTTCCGAATTGCGCATCAGGTCGGCGCGCAGCGACTGGCCTTCGCTGGAGCGCACGATGTTGACGCACTCGAGGATCACGGCCGATTGCACCGGCGAGAGCGCGTTCGAGAACATGTGCGGGCCGGCGTACAGCTGGATGTGGCGCTTGACCGAGCGCGAATTGGTTGCCACGAAACCGCCGTTCGAGGAGAAAGTTTTCGAGAAGGCGCCCATCACCAGGTCGATCTTGCCGAGCATGCCTTGCGCCTCGATGGCGCCGCCGCCGTTGGCGCCGAGCGCGCCGAGGTCGTGGGCCACGTCCACCAGCAGGGTGGCGCCGAACTCGTGGCAGCTGGCCTGCAGCGCGGCGATGTCGGGCGAATCCGAATCCATGCTGAACAGGCCTTCGGTGACCACCATGATGCCGTGCTCGGTGTCGCGGGCGCGGATGCCGGCCAGCAACTGGTGCACGTGGGCGACGTCGAGGTGGCGGTTGATGACGACATTCGGCGTGGCGCTGCTGGCGCCCTGGCGCAGCGAGGCGTGAGCGAACTGGTCGATCACGATATGGTCGCTGGCCTGCACCAGCGCCGTGATGGCGCCGTAGGCCGCGCCCCAGCCGGTCGGGAACAAGGCCACGTGCTCGGCTTGCACCAGGCCGGCGATCGCGCTTTCCAGCGCCAGCGACAGCTTGGTGTTGCCGAGCAGGACGGCCGAGCCGGCGCTGTGCGGGCCGGCGTCGCGCAGGGCGCGTGCCGCGGCTTCGGCCACCGCCGGATGCGATGCCAGCGACAGGTAGTCCTGGGAAGCGAAGTTGATGCCGCGCGCGCCCTGGCCGGCTTCGTCGCGGATGCTGGCGATCGGGTAGGGTGCGCCCTCGAGCGAGCGGCTGTACTGCCACAGCTGGTGCGCGGCGCGCTGGCCGTGCCAGGCCTCGACGGCGGCGGTGCGCGCCAGCATGTCGGCGCCGCGCGGCTGCGCGAACTGGGCCGCGGTGCCCGACAGCGCGCCGGAGGCCAGCATCGCGTCGACCTCGCGCTCGAGCGCCTGTTCGGCAGCCTCATTCGGCTTGTTCGCGTCGTTCACGATGGAAGGATCCAGGTAGGGTTGGTTCATTTTTTTCTCCCGTTCATGCCGGGCACGCCACCAGGGGCATGCCGATCGATGGCGTGTTCATTTGCTGCGTGAGCAGTTGCGCAATCTGGTCAGGACCGACCGGACGGTTAAAGTAATAGCCTTGCGCGGCGTCGCACCCCATCGCCACCAGGTCGGCGAGCTGGGCTTCGGTTTCGACCGCTTCGGCGATGACGGTCAGTTGCAGGCGGTGCGCCATGTCGATGATCGATTCGGCCAGGGCGTAGGCACGTTCGTTGCGCTGCGGCTGCCCCAGGCGCACGACGAAGCTGCGATCCATTTTGAGGATGTCGGCAGGCAGTTCAGTCAGGTAACTCAGGCTCGAATAGCCGGTGCCGAAGTCGTCGATCGACACTTGCACGCCGGCCCGGCGCAGTATGCTCAGCCCCGCCTGGTTCAGAGCCATGTTGTCGATCAAGATCCCTTCGGTAATTTCCAGATCCAGGCAGCGTGGATCGATCCCGGTTTCCTCGATGATCGCCAGGATCCGCTCGACTAGCCCCGGATGCTTGAGCTGGCGCACCGACAGGTTGACCGCGGTCTTGATCGGCGGCAGCCCGGCCTTGCACCATGCGACGTTCTGCAGGCAGGCGGTGCGCAGGACCCACTCGCCGATCGGCACGATCAGGCCGGTCTCTTCGGCCAGCGAGATGAAGCGGCCCGGTTCGATCCGGCCGTATTGCGGATGGGCCCAGCGGATCAGCGCCTCGACGCCGGAAATCCGGCCGGTCACGAGGTCGACCTGCGGCTGGTACTCGAGCAGCAGCTGGTTCGCGGCGAGCGCTTCGCGCAGGTGGTTCTTCAGGATCAGGCGCTCGCTCGGCGGCAGGGCGGCGTCGGTCGCATATATCTGGACGTTGTTTTCGCCCCAGTTCTTGGCGCGCGTCATGGCGACGTCGGCGCGCTTGAGCAGTGCATCCATGTCGCAGGACGGGGCCGGGAAGATCGCGATGCCGATCGACAGGCTGACGAAACACTCGCGCTCGCCGACAATCATGGGCAGGGCGAAGCGGTCGAGGATCTTTTCCGCTACCTGCTGGGTGTCGGCCACGTTCCACAGGTCTTCCAGGATGATGATGAATTCATCCCCGCTCCAGCGCACGACGGTGTCCGATTCGCGCAGGCAGGAGCGCACGTGTTCGGCGGTCTGGATCAGGATCGCGTCGCCGGCCTCGTAGCCGAGCGCATCGTTGACTTCCTTGAACTTGTTCACGTTCAGCAGCATCACGCCGACCAGGCGTTCGTTGCGCAGGGCGCGCGTCATGGCGTGGCCGAGGCGGTCGCGCAGCACGCGCCGGCTGAGCAGGCCGGTCAGCTCGTCGATCCGCGTGATGTCGAACATTTCCGGCAAGGCTCCGGCGTCGCCCTCGGCCTGCTCGCCTGCCGGCAGCTCGGGGTCGAGCGCCTGGCCGTAGCTGACCACGCGGTTGCGCCCGCTTGATTTGGCCTGGTACAGGGCCTCGTCGGCGCGCGCAATGGTCTGGCCGATCGATTCGCCGCGGCGGAACTCGGCCACGCCGATCGACACGGTCACCTTCAGGTCCGGTGCGACGCTGGAAAAGCCGAGCTGCTGGACGCGCAGGCGCACGCGTTCGGCGAAGACGTGGGCGTCGTCCTGCGAGGTGCGCGGCAGCATCAGCAGGAATTCCTCGCCACCGTAGCGGCCGAAGGAGTCGGTGTCGCGAATGCGCTTCTGGACGCACAGCGCGAATTCGCGCAGCACCAGGTCGCCGGCCGAGTGGCCGTAGGTGTCGTTGATGCGCTTGAAATAATCGATGTCGAGCAGGCACAGGCTGAAGGTCGTGTTGCTGTGGCTGGCATGCTCGCGTTCGTCCTCGATCAGCTTGATCAGGTGGCGGCGGTTGTGGCTGCCGGTCAATTCGTCGCGGATCGCCAGCTCGTTGATGAAGTCGAGCGCCTGCTGGAGCTTGATGAAGCCCTGGGTCTTGGTCAGCTCGAACAGCAGCACGAACACGACGATCACGATGTACAGGCCGAAGTTGCACAGCAGGTAGAGCAGCGTCATGTCCTCGACCGGGTGCGGCGGCAAGGGCAGGCCGAACAGCGGCATCAGATAAATGACTGACACTGCTGCGCAGCTCATGCACAGCCAGAACACGGCGGTGGCGACACCGCCCAGGAACATGGCGACGACCGGGGCCGTGATCAGCCAGCCCGCGGTCGGGGCCGATACGCCGCCGAGCGAGTAGGTCAGCCAGGTGAAATTGAAGAACACGGCGCACAGGAAGACCTCGCGCGCCACCACGATGCTTTTCGTGAAACGCAGCAGGAAGGGCGAGACGAACATGAAGGCGCAGCAGGTCAGGATGACCCGGGCGGCGGCGCTGAAGCCCAGCACATGGTAGGTGATGGCGTAGAGGGGACCCGATAGCGCGGCCATCACGACCGCGTTGATCACGTTCTGCGCGCGTGTCAGGGTGGCGGCATCCTGCTGCGCTTCCTGTGGAATGAACCACTGGATGGCGGCGATATAGCGGCTGATCAAACGGGTGCCAATAGTCGTCATGGTGTCTCTAGGTGCTGTGGGGCTCCCGCGCGCCTACCATTGCAGTAGGAAAACATTTCCGCTTGGAATCAACCTAGGATCGTAGCATGACGCTTTTATTTCGCTTGCATACTAATAATAAAATGGGTGGTTTACTCCCCGAGAAGTTGCAGACAAGTGACATTTCACTGCAATAAACGCAACGAAATCTCCCGGTTCGACACAAGGGCGTTTTGCGGCAGAAGCCGGTGCTACCAGCCCGGCAGCCGCGCGTCGCGGCACACCATGTCCTGGAGCGAGGCCTGCGTCAGCGCGGCGCTGAAGTAATAGCCCTGCATCTGGTCGCAGTCATGGTCGCGCAGGAAGGCGAGCTGTTCGAGCGTTTCCACGCCTTCGGCAATGACCTTCATGTGCAGGTTGTGGCCGAGGGCGATGATCGCGCGCGCGATCACCGAATGGCCGCCGTGGGCGACGTCGCCGAGGAAGGAGCGGTCGATCTTGATGAAGTCGACCGGGAATTTCTGCAGGTAGGACAGGCTCGAATAGCCGGTGCCGAAGTCGTCGATCGACAGGCGCACGCCGAGCGCCTTCAGTTCGGACAGCGCTTCCATCGCTTCCTCCGGCTGGTCCATCAGCTGGCTTTCCGTGACTTCGAGTTCGAGGTTGCGCGGCTCGACGCCGGCTTGCGCCAGGATGCGCGCCAGGTGGGCGGCGAATTGACGCTGGCGCAACTGGCGGGCCGACAGGTTGACCGAAATGACAAAGTCCTTCACCCCCAGCGCCGCGAGGGCCTTGAGGGCGCCGCAGGCCTCGTGGATGACCCATTCCCCGAGCGGCACGATCAGGCCGGACTCCTCGGCAACCGGAATGAACTGGTCCGGGGGCACCATGCCGTTTTCCGGGTGGTTCCAGCGCACCAGGGCCTCGGCGCCGACGACCTTGCCGGTGCGCAGGTCCACCTTCGGTTGATAGCCGAGCACCATTTCGTGGTTCCCGATCGCGCGCGACAGGCTCGCTTCCAGCATCAGGTGCTGGTGCACGACCTGGTTCAGCTCCATCGAATAGAACTGGCAGTTGTTCTTGCCCAGAGATTTGGCGTGGTACATGGCCGCGTCGGCCGCGCGCATCACGCGGTCGACGCTGTCGCCGTCCTGCGGGAAACGGCTGACGCCGATGCTGGTGCTGGCCAGGATGTCGCGCCCCGCCACCTGGATCGGCGCCGCGACGCGCAGGCGGATGCGCTCGATCAGGTCGGCAAGGCTCTCGTCGCTGGCCTGGTTGTTGATCACCAGTACGAACTCGTCGCCGCCGACGCGGGCGACGGTATCGTTCTCGCGCACGCAGGCGCGCAGGCGGTTGGCGATTTCGCGCAGCACCACGTCGCCGGCGTCGTGGCCGAAGTTGTCGTTGATGTGCTTGAAATTGTCGAGGTCGAGGAAGGCCAGCGCTCCCATCAGGTCGTTGCGCTGCGCAAATTCGATGGCGAACTTCAACTGGTCCTGGAGCAGGGTGCGGTTCGCCAGGCCCGTCAGCGGGTCGTGGTGGGCCAGGTGGTGCAGGCGCCGTTCATAGTGGCGCGCTTCGGTGATGTCGCTGATCACGCCGACGAAATGGGTGACTTCGCCATCGGCATTGATGACCGGGTCGATGCGCAGGTCGATCCAGAATATTTCGCCGTTCTTGCGCAGGTTGCGCAGGACCGAGTGCACGCTTCGCTTTGCACGCAGCGCTTCGCCGATGCGCCGGTGCTCGAGGACGTCGCATTCTTCTATCCGCATGAAGCGCGGATCGCGTCCCTTGATCTCGGCCAGGGTATAGCCGCTCATCTGCTCGAAGGCCGGGTTGACGTATTCGATCGGGTGTTCACCGTCCTCGCAGCAGGTGATCATGATGGCGTTAACGCTTGAATAGATGGCGCGCTCGCTGACCCGCAGGCCCTGTTCGGTCTGCTTGCGCGCCGTGATGTCGAGGCCGGTGCCAAAGACGCAGGGCAGGTCGCCCAGGTTGGTGCGGGCGCAATGGAACAGCAGGCTGGAACGCTTCCCGAGCTTGCCGATCAGTTCCGCCTCATGCGAGGAATGGCCGTCCTCGAAGGCATCGAGGATCTTCTGCGCGATGTTGGCGCGGTCCTTCTCGTCGAAAAAGTACTGCACGTTCATCGTCGGCAGTTCTTCGCTGGTCATTTCCAGCGCCTCCTCGAGCAGGCGGTTCCATAGCAGCAAGTGCCCGCTCTGGTCGATCACATAGAACACGCAGGGCAGGCCTTCGATCAGGTCTGCGACCGGCAAATCCTGGATCAGAGCATAGCGCGGCGGCATCAGGCCGGCGCGCGGAATGACGATGACGCTGAAGGAGCCCGGCCCCTCCGGGTCGAGCGATTGCGGCGCGATCGTGACGCGCACCGGCAGGCGGCGCCCGTCGGCGCAGCGCAGGTAGCCGCTGGAATCGAGTTCGGCACGGGCCGCGATGGACAGCGGAGGGCTGCGCAGGTCGTCGAATTCGATGAGCTGCTCGAGGCTGCTGCTGCGGATGTCAGCAGCCGTAAAACCGGCGAGCTTTTCGCAGGCTTTGTTCCAGCTGGCAATGACGCCGTCGGCGTCGACGACAAAGACAGCAAGCGGTAGGGGCAGTAAATTCAATGCGCTCTCCTGCATTGTCATGCGGTAGGCATGATGCATGATAGTACTGAGAGCGCTCCGGGGCGAGCGTTATTTCGCCGGCGCCAGCGCTGCCGGCACCCGATCCGCCGCCGTGCGCGGAATCCGGCGCCCGGCTTCGATGCCTTCGTTGAACAGGTTCTGGATTGGCGTGTTCAGGTAGGGCAGGACGACGCTGATGGTCAGCATGCCGACGCCGAGGGTGATCGGGAAACCGATACCGAAGATGTTCAGTTGCGGTGCGGCGCGCGTCAGGATGCCGAGCGCGACGTTGGTGATCAGGAGGGCCGCGAGGATGGGCAGCGACATCTGCAGGCCCGCCGAGAAGATGCGGCTGCCCAGGCGCGCCAGTTCCAGCGGCGCCGCGAGCGACATCGGGGTGCCGGACACCGGCAGGCTGGTAAAACTTTCGGTCAGCGCGGCCACCAGCACCAGGTGCGCGTTCACGGCCAGGAAGGCCATGGTCGCCACCATCGACATGAACTGGGCGATGGCGTTGCTGCGCCCTTGCGTGTTTGGATCGAAAAAGGAGGCGAAGCCGAAACCCATCGTCGCGCTGGCCAGTTCGCCGGCGTATTCGATGGCCGCGAACACCAGGCGCATCGAAAATCCCATCGCCAGGCCGACCAGCAGTTCCTGCACCAGGATCAGCAGGCCCGCGTACGAGGTCGGCTCGACGGCGGGCATCGGCGGCAGGTTTGGTGCGACGACCAGCGCCAGCAGCACGCCGAGGATGACTTTCACCTGGTTCGGCACGCTGGCGTGGCCGAACAGCGGGGCGGACGCGATCATGCCCAGGATGCGCGTCAGCGGCCACAGCAGGCTGGCGATCCAGAGGTTGATTTCGCCGGAGGTCAGCGTCAGCATCGACTGCGCAAGCCTAGTTGACCATGCCCGGGATGCCCGTAAACACCTGGCGCATGTAGTCGAGCATGACCGACAGCATCCACGGTCCGGCAATGGCCAGGGCCAGGAACACGCCGATCAGCTTCGGGATGAAGGAGAGGGTGGCTTCGTTGATCTGGGTGGCGGCCTGGAAGATGCTGACGATCAGGCCGATCACCAGCGCGATCAGCAGCAGCGGCGCGGAAACCATCAGTGTGATTTCCATCGCCGTGCGGCCCATCGTCATGACGGTTTCAGGAGTCATCGCATTGTCCCCGCTTCGCTAATTGAAGCTCTGGGAGAGCGAGCCCAGCAGCAGTTGCCAGCCGTCGACCAGCACGAACAGCATCATCTTGAAAGGCAGTGAAATCACGGCCGGCGACATCATCATCATACCCATCGCCATCAGCACCGAAGCGACCACCATGTCGATGATCAGGAAGGGAATGAAAATCGCAAAGCCGATCTGGAAGGCCGTTTTCAGTTCACTGGTGACGAAGGCCGGGATCAGGACGCGCAGCGGGATGTCGTCCGGGCCCTGCAGGGCGGGCGTGCGCGAAATCTTCACGAACATGGCCAGGTCGGCCTGGCGCGTCTGCTTGACCATGAAGTCTTTCAGCGGCTGGGCGCCGCGCTGCATCGCCTCGGTCATCTGGATCCGGTTTTCCTGCAGCGGCACATAGGCTTCGGTATAGATCTTGTCGAAGGTCGGCCCCATCACGAACAGGGTCAGGAACAGGGCCAGGCCGACCATCACCTGGTTCGGCGGCGCGGTCTGGGTGCCGATCGCCTGGCGCAGCAGGGACAGGACGATGATGATGCGGGTAAAACTGGTCATCATCAGGAGCGCGGCCGGCAGGAAGGAAAACGCCGTCATCAGGAGCAGCGTCTGTACCGGCAGCGAATACTGGGTGCCGCCGCCGGGCGCGGCGCTGGTGGTGAGCGCGGGAATGCCCGGCTGGGCCAGCACGGCCAGCGGCAGGAGCATCAGGCCGGCTGCCAGCAGGAGTTTTTTGTTTCGGGTGAACTGCATTACTGGCTTGCCTTATTTCGCATTGCGCTTGTCGATTGTCTGCTTCAGCCAGTCGGCGAAGGTGGCTGCCGCGGGCGCGTGGCCCGCCAGCGTGGCTGCGGGCTGGGCGCCCGGCGTCGCTTCGCCCTTCGGCATCGTGGCCAGCGCATTTACGCGGCCCGGCGAAGCGCCGACCACGATCCACTGGTCGCCCACTTCGACCACCATGATGCGTTCGCGTCCGCCGATGTTGAGCGCGCCGACCATGCGCAGGTTGGCCGAGCTGCCGCCCATCTTGGGGCCGTAGCGTTTCATGGCCCAGGCCAGGGCGCCCAGCAGCGCCAGCACCAGTGCCAGGGCGAGGATGGTTTGCAGCAGCGAGCCGGCCGATGGCGCGCCGGCTGGCGCCGCCGATGGCGCTGCCGACGGGGCCGCCACGGGCGCGGCAGGGATGGCTGCCGGCGCCGCGGGCATATCGGCGGCGGCGGCCGCCGGATCCGGCGTGAGCGCGGTGGCGGGCGTGGCCGGCACTTCGCCCACGGTGGTGGCGCGTTCGGCGGGCGGAATGCTGGCGCGTTTGCTGGCCGGTATGGCCGGCGCCTGGACGACGGCTTTGTTCTCGCCGGCCGCCGCCGCTGTCGCTGGCGCGGGCGCCGCGGGCGCCGCTGCCGCAGCAAATTCGGCTGGGGCGGCCGTTGCGGCAAGCGCGGGCGCTGCGGTGCTGGCCGCCGGCGCCGGCGCCGGCGGCTGGGCCGCGCAGGCGGCCAGCGGCAGCAGGAGGGCTAGGGCGAAGGGCAACTTCATTTGTTCAGTTTTCTGATCCGTTCCGAAGGCGTGATGATATCGGTAAGGCGGATACCGAACTTGTCGTTCACGACCACGACCTCGCCCTGGGCGATCAGGCAGCCATTGACCAGCACGTCCATCGGCTCGCCGGCCAGGCCGTCGAGTTCGACCACCGAACCCTGCGCAAGCTGCAGCAGGTTCTTGATCGCGATCTTGGTGCGGCCGAGTTCCACCGTCAGCTGGACCGGGATGTCGAGGATGAAGTCGATGTCGTTCGGGGTGTCCGGACGCACGTTCTTGGTGCCGAAGTCCTGGAACACGGCGGCGCTGGCCTGCTGCTGTTTTTGCAGCGCGGCGGCTTCGGCGGCGGCTTGTTCCGCGATCGCGGCGCCCCAATCGTCGTCGAGAATTTGGTCGTCCTGGTTATCAGACATGGTGTTTCTCCTGGATTACTTGAAGCTGTCGCTGTTGGCCAGCAGTTTCTCGACCTTCAGCGCGTACTGGCCGTTGAAGACGCCGTATGAGCATTCCATGACGGGCACACCATCGACGGTGGCCTGGATGGCTTCGGGGACGGTGATCGGAATCACGTCGCCGATTTTCATGTTGAGGATGTCGTCGAAGTTCGCCCGGCCGTGGCCGAGTTCGGCGACCAGTTCGACTTCGGCCACCTGGATCTGCTGCGTCATCAGGCGGATCCAGCGCTTGTCGACTTCGAGCGCCTCGCCCTGCAGGCTCGAGGTCAGCGCGTCGCGGATCGGCTCGATCATCGAATACGGCATGCAGAAGTGGATCTGGCCCGACACGGGACCGAGCTCGATGGTGAAGGTGGACGATACCACGACTTCATTCGGCGTCGCGATGTTCGCGAACTGCGTATTCATTTCGGAACGCACGTACTCGAACTCGATCGGGTAGACCGGTTCCCACGACTTGGTATAGGCCTCGAACACGACGTCGAGGATGCGCATGATGATGCGCTGCTCGGTCTGGGTAAAATCGCGGCCCTCGACCCGGGTATGGAAGCGGCCATCGCCGCCGAACAGGTTGTCCACGAGCAGGAACACCAGGCCCGGATCGAACACCATCAGCGCGGTGCCGCGCAATGGCTTCATGTGGATCAGGTTGAGGTTGGTCGGGACCACCAGGTTGCGGATGAATTCGCTGTACTTCGAGACCCGCACCGACCCCACCGATACCTCGGCGCTGCGGCGCAGGAAGTTGAACAGGCCGATGCGCAGCAAGCGCGCGAAGCGCTCGTTGATGATCTCGAGCGTCGGCATGCGGCCGCGCACGATCCGCTCCTGGGTCGCCAGGTTGTAGGTGCGCACTCCCGAGGTGTCTTCAGGCGCGATCGACTCGTCCTGGTCGCCGTTGACCCCGCGGAGGAGGGCATCGACCTCTTCCTGTGAGAGGAAATTATCGGCCATGTCGGTTCTTTACTGGATGCTTACTGGATTATGAACGAGGTGAACAGCACGTCCGCGATGTCCTGCGCCTCGCCATCTTCCTCGAAGGGCTGCTGGACGACAGCCTTGATCTCGGCAGCGAGCTGCTGCTTGCCGGCGACGGTATTGATTTCCGACGCCTTCTTGCCAGACAGCAGCAGCAAGACGCGGCTGCGCACCTTGGCCATGTTGTCCTTGACCAGCGTCACTTGCTCCGGACCTTCTACCTGCAGTGTAAATTGGATTTGCAGATACTGGTCGCCGGCTTCGGGTTGCAGGTTGACGGTAAAGGCATCGACCGGCACGTACTCGGCCTTGACGTCGGACTTCTCCTTTTTCTTCTTTTTCTGCGTCGTCGCGCCTTCGCCCGCCGCGGCCTCGCCGCCCTGCAGGAAATACCAGCCCGCGCCGGCGCCGCCGCCGAGCACGAGAATGCCTGCGATCAGCATGATCATCAGCTTCTTCTTCGAGCCTGCTGCAGGTACTGCGGCGTCTGCTTTCGGATCAGCCTTCATTTTCGGATTCGCTTTCAAGATGCCTCAGGTGCTTAGGGGTTGCGTAATGATGCCATTATGAAGAAAAAGTGCACAGCGGCAAGCTTTGAAAAGAGGGGCGAAGGTGGGTCAGCTCAAGCGAACGTGTCGACCGCCCCGGCGCCGCCGAGGATGCCGGTGCGCTGGCGCGGGGCGGCTTCCGCCACGGCGCTGTCGCCGGCGCCCTTGCCTTTACCGTTCCCCGGCCGGCCCGAAGCGTTGCCATCCTGCCCGGTGCGTCCCTCGGCGCCGGCGTTCACCGTCGCATTGCCAAGGGCGATGCCGCTCTCGTTCATCATTTCACGCAGGCGCGGCAGGGCGTTTTCGAGCGCCTGGCGTACTTCCAGCTGTTGAGACGAGAAGGTCACGCTGGCCATGTCGTTCGATACATTGAGTACCACCTGCACCGGACCGAGGTCGGGCGGGTTCAGTTCCAGCGTGGCGCTCTGGTCGGCGCCACCGACCATCCAGATCACTTTCTGGCCGACCTGGTTGTCCCAGGCCGGGGTGCCGACGCGCGCGTTCAGGCGATCCGTCGGGAGGCCGCCGGCAGCTTGTGCGTTTTGCACGGCGCTGGCCTGGGTCGCCAGGCTGTTGAGCGTCTGCACCGCCGGCGCCGGCTCGTTCAGTGCGGCGGCCTGGGCCGTGCTGTCGCGCAACTTCGCAGCGAAGTCGCTGTTCTCGACCGGCAGCCTGGCCGCTTCGGCCGCCTTGTCCGCGTCAAGCGTGCGCAGGTCGATGCCTGGCTCGGGTTTAACTTGCGTTGCCTCCTGCGCGCCACCGCGGGCGCCATCGGGCAGGGCAGCGAGGACGGCGTCATCCCCGGCCGCGGCAAACGTTCCGGCGCCAAGGCCTGAGGGCTGCTGCGCATCCTCGAAGGGGACTCCCGGCTGCGTCTCTGCGACGTCGGCGGGGGGCGCCAGAAGGACGGGCGCGGCCTGCAGCACCTGGTTGAAGCTGGCGACCATGGCCAGCATGTCGACCACCGAGTCGACCGCTTTCGCGTCCTCGGGGCCGGCTGATTTGCCGCTGCTGTCGGGCTCGGCGACGGCGGCCTTGTCTTCGGGCGCAGCCGTCTTCGTGGCCTCGGCCTGCTTGCCGGCGTTGGGGGCCTGGGCGGCTTCTTTCGCCGTTTCCCTGGCCGCCGCGCGTGCCGGCGCCTGTGTTTCGTTGCCGGCCGGTTTGGCTGCGACCTGCGGCTTCGGGGCGACGACGGCTTGCGGCGGCGCCATTTTCACTTGCGGCTGCGGCTGCGGCTGGGCCAGCGCCTGGCGCTGTTCCTGCTGGCGCTGCTCGACCTGGCGCTGCTCGATCTGGCGGGTCAGGGCGGCGCCGAAATTGACGCCATCGTTCGGCACGCCCGGGTTGGCGCGCAGGTTCTGCGTCGGGCTAGCCGGAGCGGCCTGGATCGGGAGAGAAGTCGTTTGCATGGTCATGGGCGTGGCTTAGGAATCAACTTGGGGCTCAACTGCGGCGCACGGTGCGCGCGGCGTGGTCGTCCATCATTTTCTGGTCGCGCTTGTTTTCAAGCTTGAGCGTCTCGGCCGCCGCGCGTTCGGTCAGGGTACGGTAGGACAGGCGCTTGCGTTCGCTTTCCTGCCAGGTCTTCTTTTCCATCTCGCTCTTGTAGTTCGCGTATTTCAGCACTTCTTGCTGACCGTTGATTGCGTTGTCGAGCTTGCCCACGAAGGCCACGAAATTGGCATAGGAAAAGGGCGTGATGCCCGCCATTTGCGCCTGGTCGAGCCGGTTCGCGTAGTCGTCGCGGTAGCCGAGCAGCATCTTCAGCTTTTGCTCGGCCTCCTCGACGGCTTGCAAGGCAGTCCCCAGCCGCTTGGCGGCGGCGTCGGAATCGCGCTGGGCCAGCCCGATCAAGGTTTCTAATGCGGAAATATTTGCCATGGTGGACCAGATCTAATTGGGGCAAGTATATCCGTAGCGCAACTCTTTCGATCAGCTGAACAGAGAGGTCAATTGCCCCAAGCTCTGGCCCATATTCGTGTTCTCGTGGATCTCCTGGCACAGGAATTCCTCGATCTGGCCGTTCAGGGCAATCGCCTGGTCCAGCACCGGGTCGCTGCCGGCGGCATAGGCCCCGACGCTGATCAGGTCGCGCGAACGCTGGTAGCGCGAATACAGCTGTTTCAGCTTCCGCGCCGACAGCTGGTGTTCGTGGGTCGTAATGCCGTGCATGGCGCGGCTGATCGATTGCTCGATGTCGATGGCGGGGTAGTGGCCGGCTTCGGCCAGGTGGCGGTCGAGCACGATGTGGCCGTCCAGGATACCCCGTGCGGCGTCGGCGATCGGGTCCTGCTGGTCGTCGCCCTCGGACAGCACGGTATAGAAGGCGGTGATCGAGCCGCCGCCTTCGATGCCGTTGCCGGCGCGTTCGACCAGCACCGGGAGTTTCGCGAACACCGAGGGCGGATAGCCCTTGGTGGCGGGTGGTTCACCAATCGCTAAAGCAATTTCACGTTGTGCCATTGCATAGCGGGTCAGCGAATCCATGATCAACAGGACGTTCTTGCCCTGGTCCCTGAAATGTTCGGCGATCGCGGTGGCATAGGCCGCGCCCTGCAGGCGCATCAGCGGCGGGCTGTCGGCCGGGGCGGCGACGACCGCCGAGCGGGCCATGCCTTCTTCGCCCAGGATCTGCTCGATGAATTCCTTGACTTCGCGTCCGCGCTCGCCGATCAGGCCGACGACGATCACGTCGGCCGTCGTATAGCGCGCGATCATGCCCAGCAAAACCGATTTGCCGACGCCGGTGCCGGCGAACAGACCGAGGCGCTGGCCGCGGCCGACGGTAAGCATCGAATTGATCGCGCGCACGCCGACGTCCAGGGTTTCCTTGATCGGTGCGCGGTCGAGCGGGTTGACGGGACGGGCATTGATCGGCGCGACTTCATCGGTGCCGAGCGGGCCCTTGCCGTCAAGCGGGCGGCCGGCGCCGTCGACCACGCGCCCGAGGAGTTTCATGCCGACCGGGAGGTGGCGCGCGCGGTCACTCGGGCGCCGGCGCGGATGGGTCACGGAGCCGGGGCGCGGCACCGGTGTCTCGACCGGGAACACGCGCGAGCCGGGCACCACCCCTTCGACATCGCTTTGCGGCATCAGGAACAGGCGCTCGCCCTCGAAACCGACCACTTCGGCTTCGATCCTGGCGCCGTTCGGCAGCGGAATGGTGCAGGCGCTGCCCACGGCCAGGCGCAGCCCGACGCATTCCATCACGAGACCGGCCACGCGCGTGACGCGGCCCGAAATCTGCATCGGCTCGACGAAACCGAGCAGCGAATCGCAGTCGGCCAGGTAGGATTTCCAGCGCGCGGTGTGGCGGTCAACTGAGCTATCCACTAAGCAAGCCACTCCACGTTCTTGCCGAGCGACTGCGACAGGCGGGCCCAGCGTGCGGCGGCCTGGGCGTCGATCTGGTTGCTGGCGGTGTCGACCTTGCAGCCGCCGCGCCCGATCTGCGGGTCGGCGACGACGCGCCAGCCGCCTTTGTCGAGTTCGTCCGCCAGGGCGGCGCGCACGATTTCGATGTCGTCGGGGTTCAGGGCCAGCACCGCCGGCGCCTGCAGCACCGGCAGGTAGTCGATCGCCTCGCGCACGATCGGGATGATCAGCTCGGGGCGAACTTCGAAGGCGGTGCGCACCATCGAGCGCGCCAGGTGCAGCGCCAGGTCGAGCACATCCGAGGCGATGGTTTCGTCGGCCGCCGCGACGGCGCCGCTGAAGGTGGCGGCGATCGCGCGCAGCAAGGCCATTTCCTCGGCGGTTTCCTGCTGGCCGGCCTCGAAGGCTTCGTTGTGGCCGCTGGTGCGGCCTTCGAGCAGGCCGTCGGCATAGCCTTCCGCATGGCCCTCATCGCGCGCCGCTTCGCGCAGCGCCTCGAGTTCGGCGGCGGTCGGCAGCGCGATGGCCATGCCGGCGTCCGCAGCGTGGTGGGCAGCCGGCGCCGCCCGTTCCTCGGCTTGCACCCGCGCCGCGAGCGCACTGGGCCGCTCGTCGCCGAAGGAGGTCATTTCCCAGCGCTTGAAGGCGCCCTGCATGTCTTTGCTCATCGTCTTCTGTTATTGCCTGATTAAACGAAGGAATCTTCGCCCTTGCCACCCAGGACGATCTGGCCTTCGTCGGCCAGGCGCCGGACAATCTGCAGGATCTGCTTTTGCTGCGCCTCGACTTCGGACAGGCGCACCGGCCCCTTCGATTCGAGGTCTTCGCGCATCATTTCGCTGGCGCGCTGGCTCATGTTCTTGAAGATCTTCTCGCGCAGGTCTTGCGAGGCGCCTTTCAGGGCGATGATCAGCATGTCCGACTGCACTTCGCGCAGCAGCAACTGGATGCCGCGGTCGTCGATGTCGATGATGTTGTCGAACACGAACATCTCGTCCATGATCTTCTGCGCCATGTCGTTGTCGTAGTTCTTGATGTTTTCCATGACCGCGCTCTCCTGCTCGCCCGCCATGAAGTTCAGGATTTCGGCCGCGGTGCGCACGCCGCCGAGCGAGGACTTCTTGATATGCTCGTTACCCGACAGCAGCTTGGTCAGCACGTCGTTCAGTTCGCGCAAGGCGGCCGGCTGCACGCCGTCGAGCGTGGCGATACGCAGCACGGCGTCGTTGCGCAGGCGGTCGGTGAAGTGGGACAGGATTTCGCAGGCCTGGTCGCGCTCGAGGTGGACCAGGATGGTGGCGATGATCTGCGGGTGCTCGTTGCGGATCAGCTCAGACACCGACTGCGCGTCCATCCACTTCAGGCTTTCGATGCCGGAGGCGTCCTTGCCGCCCAAAATCCGGTTCAGGAGCACGGCCGCCTTGTCGTCGCCCAGCGCCTTGGTCAGCACTTCGCGGATGTACTCGTCCGAGTCGAGGCCGACGGTCGAATGGGCGTCGGCTTCGTCGCGGAAAGCTTCCAGCACATTGACCACCGCCTCGTGCTGGACCGACTTCATCGCGGCCATCGCGGCGCCGAGTTTCAACACTTCGCGCGGGCCCAGGAATTTCATGACTTCCGCCGCTTCCGACTCGCCCAGCGCCAGCATCAGGATGGCTGCCTTGGTGATACCGTCTTTGTCGCTCATTCCGAACCCACCCATGCCTTGACTACGTTAGCCACAATGCGCGGATCGTTCTGCGCCATTTCCTTTGCCAGCGCCAGGTTGTTGCGGTAGCTGCGCTCGCGCGGCGCTTCCTCGCCCTCCGGCAGGACCGGCAAACCGTTCGCGCCGAGCGTGATGACGGCGTCGCCATCGCCTTCCTCGTCCTTCTTGTCTTCTTCCGGCATCGCCGTCACCTCGTCGAACTTGTGCATCACCGGGCGCATCAGCGGGCGCAGGATGCGGAACCAGAGGAAGGCGATGATCGCCGCGATCAGCAGGTATTTGCCGATCGCCCAGGCCAGCGGCAGGTGGGCCGGATCGCGGTACCAGTCGGGGGCATTTTCGTCCGGGCGGTCGACGCCGTCGAAGGGGGCGTTGGCGACGTTCAGGGTGTCGCCGCGCGCCTGGGAATAGCCCATCGCCTGCTTCACCAGCTCGTTGATCTGCGCGACTTCGGCAGCCGCCAGCGGCTTGACCGTGACCTTGCCGGTCGCGGCGTCGACCGAACGGCGGTAGTTCACCACCACGCCCACCGTCAGGCGCTTGATGCCGCCCATCGGGCGCTGCTCGTAGCGGATGGTCTTGTCGACTTCGTAGTTGGTGGTGGCGTCCTTGCGGCTGGGCCCGGTGGCCGTTTGCTGGGCGCCGGCGGGCGCCGTGCCGTCGAGCGGGGCGGTGGCCACGCCCGGCGGCTGGTTCGACAGTGCGCCCGGAACGCCGCTGGCGGCGCCCGTGTTGGGTCCGAGCTGCTCGGAAGTTTGCTGGCTGCGGATCGCCTGCGGCTCCGGCGGCGAGTTCGGCTTGTACATTTCGGCGGCCGTGTCGACCTGCGCGAAATCGATGTCGGCGGTGGCCTCGGCGCGCACATTGCCCTTGCCGACGATCGGGCTGATCAGGGACTCGACCTGCTTGATGATGTTCTGCTGGACCTGCTCGACATACTTCAGCTGGCTCGCGTCGAGCTGTTTACCGAGGCCATTGTTCTTCGGCTGCTCGGACAGCAGGTTGCCGTTCTGGTCGACGACGGTAACGTTGCCGGTCGTGAGTTCGGGGATGCTCGAGGCCACCAGGTGGACGATGGCGCTGACCTGGCCCGGATCGAGGGCGCGGCCCGACTGCAGGTTGAGCAGCACCGACGCGGTCGGCTTCTGCTGGTCGCGCACGAATACCGACGGCTTCGGCAGCGCCAGGTGCACGCGCGCACCGGCCACCGAGCCGAGCGACTGGATCGAACGCGCCAGTTCGCCCTCGAGCGAACGCTGGTAATTGACCTGTTCCAGGAACTGGGACACGCCCAGCTTCTGGTTTTCCATCAGCTCGAAGCCGACGTTGCCGCCTTTCGGCAAGCCCTGGGCTGCCAGCTTCAGGCGCAGGTCGGGCACCTGCTCGCTTGGGACCAGGATGGCGTTGCCGCCTTCGGAGAATTTGTAGGGCACGCCCATCTGGTCGAGCGAAGCGGTGATCGCGCCGCCGTCCTTGTCGCTGTAATTGGCGTACAGCACGCGGTAATCCGGCACCTGGCTCCACATCCACAGCGCGACCAGGACTGCCAGCACGGCCGCCACGCCACCACCGATGAGCACGTTTCGGCCCATGGGGGTCCTCAGGAATGCTTGCCTCTGAGCTGGCGTGCCTTGCAATTCGTCGACGGTCGCGGCCATGTGTTGTCCAAGGGGAAAAAGGAGATCAGGCCGCATTATGAAGCCATACGGCAACATTCAAACCGGCGAATAGGGCGTGGTTTCCCCTCCTGCTCGGGGCAGCCGCCCGGATCGATGCTGGTAATCTGCAAGCCTGAGATCGCTCCGCACCCCTTGCAGTGCGCGGCAGGCACGAGAAAAAACAGGAGAACCCATGAATGTAGGCGGAATCGACAGCAGCAGGATCGAGGCGATGATGGCCCAGCTCAAGGCAGCGGCCACGAAGCCGGCCATGCCGGCCTTGGCGCCTGCCGCGGCCGGCATCAACGAAGGCCCATCCAAGGTCAGCTTCTCGGACGCGCTCAAAAACTCGCTGCAGCAGGTCAGCAATACCCAGAAGCATTCCGAAGAACTCGGGCAGCGTTTTGCGATGGGCGACGACAGCGTCAGCCTGTCGGACACGATGATCGCGATGCAGAAGTCGAGTATTTCATTCCAGGCGACCGTGCAGGTGCGCAACAAGCTGGTGTCGGCCTACCAGGAAATGATGAACATGCAGGTGTGAGCTTGTTGGTCGGGTAATGCAGGACGGGCCGCTTCCGAATGGATCGCGGCCCGTCTGCGTTTACATGCAGCCTGAGTGTCGCCGCGTCAGAGATTTTGCCCGGCTTGCAGGCGGTAGACCTTGAAACGGTTCGCCAGCGTCTTTCCCAGGTCGATGCCGGGCTTTTCAATGCAGTGGTAGGCAAGCCAGGACAGGCCGCCCACGGCGCCGAAGAACACCAGCCACGAGGCCAGCGGCGCCATGCCGCCCAGGGTGTGAAAGGCGAAATGGCGGATCGGGTCGTGGATCAGGTAGATGCCGTAGGAGTAGCGGGCAATGACGCTGCCGGCGGTCGCGAGGAGCCTGGAGTCCAGTTCCCTGCAGCGTGGAATCAGCAGGCCGAGCCCGAGGCAAATCAGCCAGGACAGGAAAGTGGCGTTGATGCCGCGCCCGACCAGCGCCGGGTAGAGCAGCGCCATCGCACCGACATAGGCGAACAGGACAGCAGGCGGCAAGCGGCGCGGCACGCGGCGCTGGCAAAACGCCAGCACGCCGGGCAGGAAGCAGGGAAAGAACCGGACCAGGTTGTAGTCGACGCCTAGTCGCCAGAAGGCGATGACGAGGGCGACGCAGACAGCCCACAGCACGACGATGCGGCTGGCGGCATGTTTGCCGCTGTGCTGCGTCCACAGATACAGCACAGGTAGAAAGAAATACATCTGGAACTCGAAGGGCAAACTCCACAGTACCGGCGTCACGGAAGGGCTGCCGGTGATGTTCTGTACCAGGAACAGGTTGCTCAGAAAAGTCATCAGACCCGGCCCCGTCCCCGACCCCATCAGTTCGATGCACGACAGCAGCACCACCGCCACCACGCTCAGGGGATAGATGCGGAAGGCTCTGGCCACGAGAAACGACAGCGTGCTCGGAGCATGCCGGTCGGTGCCGGCCTGGCGTTCGAGCGACAGCATCAGCACCAGGCAGGTGTGCACGAAGAAAATCAGTACGCCCAGGGTGCCGAGGATCTGCGTGTCGTAACTCCAGGGCTTGACCAGCCCCCGATCCAGCAGCAGGTGGCTCGTCACGACGAAGCTGACGGCCAGCGAGCGCAGTACATCGAGATTGGCGGAAGGGAAATTCATCATCGCTGCCCAATAAACGGTTAATTCGATCTTGAATTTTACCGAGGCAAAAGGCATCGGCCTTTGATATGGATGAGTAGTCGAGCTCGCTTTGCCGAGTAATTGATCAGCCTACATATTAATTTCTTTAAGTTTTTAATAAATATATTTTGGAGAAAGTTTCTATTTTTAATTATTGCCGTCTGGCGGAGACAGTGCGGCCTTATTCCGAGCCGTATGACGCCCGTCAAATAAGGAATTTCGCGTATGCGTAGCTTCTGAACTGCTCGATTTGCATCGCGCGGAACATGCCGACGAGCGAATGACCAATTCGCCCCTGAGCTTATCCAGCCGGCGAATCTTTAATACAATTTCTTGGAGGCTAAGGTGAGCGATCGAGAAGTGGTACGCAGACGTTTATTGAAAAACTCAGCCCTGGGCCTGGCTGCTTGCGCCGTCCCGATGGGCGTGTGGGCGCAGACGGTCCTTCAGCGGCGCCTCGAATGGCAAACCTTCAAGGCCACTCCCCAATATGGATCGCTACTGACGGCGATTCGCCGGATGAAGGCGAATACCAATGCGCTCGACCCGAATAGCTGGTCGTACTGGACGAATATTCATATCAACCGCTGTCCGCATGGGATTGCCTACTTTCTTTCATGGCACCGCGGTTACCTGTATTATTTCGAGCGCCAGTTGCGGCTTGTCTCCGGCGACAGCAGGCTGGTGCTGCCGTATTGGGATTATTATTCCTACGCCAGCCTGCCGGTCGAATTCACGAATGCAAGCAGTACCAATCCTTTATATGTCCCGCGCCTGAATACCAACGTGCGGCAGGCGCTGACCATGGCGCCTTTTTCGTCGACGCTGGTCAACCTGCAGCGCGGCCTGAATAATGCGTTCGAGCCTGTGCTGGAGAGTGCGCCGCATAATCCGGTGCATGACATCATCGGCAACGTCATGGCGACCATGCGCTCGCCGACCGATCCGATTTTCTGGCTCCACCACGCGAATGTCGACAGGCTCTGGGCCGCCTGGGTCGCGGCCGGGGGCGGGCGCCAGATGCCGGCCCGGACCCACCTGTACTGGTCGGGCGTGCACGTCTACAACAGCACGCTGTCGATACAACGCCGGCTCACCTACGACACGCGCAGCAGCTTGCAGTATTACTATCAGAGCGAGTTCATGCCGACCAGGCTGCCCATTGCCCAGTTGTCGCCTCCCAAGGTATTCCGGGTTCAAAGCGACCCTTACGAACCACCGGCGCCGGTGCCGCCACCTGGCGGGTTCCGGGTCAGCGGACGAAAGTCGACGGGGGAGGCGACGTTTTCGCTCGGGGGTGCACTCGCCATCGGCCTGGATCAGCGCTCGGTGAGCGCGCAATTCCCGATCTCGACGGAAGACTGGGCGGCCGTGCAGGAGATTGCGCGTGGTAATGCGGGGACGGTGCGGGGGAGTGCGAAGAAATACAAATCAGTGGAAATCGTCCTCGACCAGGTCGAGCTGGCCGACGAGGGTAAAACCGGCGGCTACTATTACCAGGTCTACCTGAACCTGCCGGCAAGCGAGGGCGGATCGAACCGGACGCGGTCCCTGTTGATCGGCACCGTGGGCGCCTTCCAGATCAGCGGTGCGGTGCAGCAGGATGGTGGGGCGCAATTGCGCTTCGCCATACCGCGGCGCCTCCTGCGCAATCCGGCGCTGCGGCTCGGGATCGCGTCGATTTCGTTCATCCGGGTCGATGGCGATATCAGCCCGCGTGGCCCGACGGTCGGCATCGGCGAGGCCCGGGTGGAGCTCTCGAGCGAGGAGAAGGATTCCTGACGTTCAGTTCAGGCCGGCCAGCTTGGCGTTGCGCTCGCGCTCGAGCCTGGTGATGTAGCGCTGCACAGCCGCCATGTTGCCTCGGGAAATATCGACGAACATGCACCCGATCCGGCGGCTGGTTTTGTTGTTCAGCATGGTCACGTCGAGCGAGTTGCGGACCTGCAGGGAGGTCGTCACGGTGCCGATCTCGGGCAAGTCGATGCGGCAGCCGGTGAAGGTCTGGCCGACCGTCGAGTTCAGCATCATCTTGTTGTCGAGCAGCGCGACACCGCCGCAACTGATGTCGGCCAGCGGGAAGGTGGCGTTGCCGCCGCCCAGGTCGAAAGGCATCGGCACCAGCGCTGGCACCGGATGGGTCACCGGTGTCGGCATGCGGTAGAACTCGCGGCGCTGCAGGCGAATCAGGGTCGCGGGAATGTCGGCGGCGAGTGCCGTGCTGCCTTCGAAATCGATGTCGCGCACGCCGCCGAGGCTGAACAGGATGCGGATCTTGTCGAGATAGGTTTCGCAGGTTACGCCGCGGGCGCCGACGATGCGCTCGTTCTGCTCGCGGTTGATCGAGCGGTCGAGGATGAACTGGCCGGCGTCCGGATCGACGCCGAGGATCGACGTCACGCAGACGTCGGCCTCGCCCTTGATTTTCATGCGGATCAGCTGCTTCTTTTCCTCGATCTGGCGCAGCAGCGCGACGATTTCCCGGCGCGAGCCTACTTCGTAGTCGTGCCAGTTTTCCAGCTCTGAGTCATGAATTGCTTGCATCTTGTTCCGCCGCTGTTCCAGGTAATAGTGCAGATGAGTCGATCAGGAGCGCGCTGTCGGGAGGCGCCGGAGGAGGCTGGCCGGATTGTTGCGCGGACTCAATATGATATAGCCATGCTAACAGTTCCGCAATTGCGCGGTACAAAGCAGGCGGAATCTGACCATCGAGGTCGATATCCATCAGCAGCGACACCAGTTCCTTCGATTCATGGACGAACACGCCGGCGGCGCGCGCGCGCTCGATGATCTGTTCGGCCACCAGCCCATTGCCCTTGGCGACGACGGTGGGCGCCTTCGATCCGGCGGCGTAGGCGAGGGCGACGGCATGCTGCCTGCGCTTCGGTCCCGGCGGGCTCGGCAGGGTCACGCGTCGTCCCGGCCGTGGATGCGCAGCGCCGCCAGTTCGCCGCCGCCGGCCGCCAGCGCGTCCTGCAGCCGTGGCGCCGCCTCGCGCAGCAAGCCGGCCGCGCTACCTGCGGCCTGCAGGTCCAGGTGCAGGCGCTCGCCGCGCAGGCTGATGCGCGCTTCGACCTCGCCCAGGAAAGCGAAGCGCAGCCGCAAGCGGCTTTCCCAGCCGGGGGGCTCCAGTGCATCCGGGCGCGCCTCGTCGTCGGCATCGCCGATTTTTTCGCGCGTGATTTCCCAGTGCAGGGGCTGGCCCGGGCCGAGCTGGCCCTGCCAGGCAAGGTGGCTGCCCTCGTGGGCGGCCAGTTGCTGGTTGATGAGCTGGGCCGTTGCGGGCTCGGTGGGTGGCGTACCCGGGGCTTTCCGCGCCTGCGGCTCGGCCATGAGTTCGGCCAGCGGCCGTTTGCCTTCGGCCCACTGGGCGAGATGCGACTCATAGAACAGGCCGCTTTTGGCGATGGCCTGCTGCAGTTGCGCGGCCAGCTGCGCCGGGTCAGGCGCGCCCTGCGGCGCCAGCGGGACGGTGCCGGCGATCGGAGTCGCCGGTCCCGGCGCCGCGCCCTGCAGTACCTGCGTCAACAGGCGTGCGGCCGGGCTCAGTTCGGCAGTTTCCTGCTGTGCGCTTGCCTTGGTGGAGAGGGGACTGGCTGCGGCAATATGTGCCGCCAGCGATGCGGCGGCGGTTGTCAGCGCCACCGGACTGCCCAGTACGCTAGCGTCGCCCAGGCCGAATGTCGGCTGCGGCGACGCGGCCAATACCGTCATCGTGAGTTGCGCACCGGGCTGGGTGTTGGCGGGAAGGAGCATGCGTACCGGCTGCTCTGCCACCCTGACCATGAAGCTGCCGTCCTGCATGCGCGCCAGCACCGTTACCGGAACCTGGCTGCCGAGCATGGTGGCAAGCGTGCGCTGGAAAGCGTCGAGGCGGGCATCGACGGCGCGTTCGACCGCCGCCGCCGGCTGGACCGGCAGCAGGGCGCTGACGCCGGAAGGGGAAATGCGCTCGACCATGGGGAGGAAAACCTAATCGGTGCGCCGCAGATCCGCCGGATGGTGGCGGGTCAGACGCTGCCGTAGGCGTTGGCGAGGCGGCGCTGGGTGCCGGAGTTATTCATCATCGCCGAGAGCTGGGCCAGCCAGGGCATGGTCAGGTCGCGAATGCGGCGGTCGTCCGCGAGGATACGGCGGATGCAGTCGATCTTCGCCTGGCGTGCGCCTGAATTGAGTTCGACAGCCGCCTCGGAACGCTTGAGCTTGTCGACATGGACGGTGCAGCGGCCCTCGAGCAGCGTCAGCTGCTCCCAGTCGCCGGCTTCGGCCGCGGCGCGCATCTGCCCGGTCAGGTCGGCGACGGCCGCGTATTCGGACAGCACTTCCTGGCCGGTCATCATCATCATGCGCTCGCCATGACAGGGTAGCGCGAGACGGCATTCTGCTGCACGTTCTGCACGTTCGGCACGATGGCCGGTTCGCCGATCTGCGCCCAGGCATCGCGCAAGTCGAGCAAGAGGATCTGTACTTCATCGAGCAAGGCCGCCTTGTTTTGCAGGCTGGCCATCAGCAGGCGCTCGGTCATGTACGCATACAGGGCGTCGAGATTGACGGCGATGTCGCCGCCGGCATTCTTGTCGAGGCTGGCGCGCAGGCCGTTGTTGATGATGTCGATCGCCTTGCCGATTGCCTTGCTTTTTTCAGGAATGCGGCCCGCCGCCATGTGGACCGCTGCGCTCTTGATGGCAACGACCGCACCGTCATACAGCATGACGATGAGTTTATGGGGCGAGGCGGAAATCACCGAGGTTTCCATTCCTACTTTGGCGTAAGCGTTAACACCGCGCTGCATCGATCCGAACATCGTGAACCTCCAATACTTTGTAGCCGGGCAAAGCGCGCTGAACGCACTCCACCATGAATTCGCGCTGCAGCTGGTCGGGCACGGTATCGAGGCCGTCCTGCCATTCTTCAGCGAGGGTAGTTTACTTTCTTAACGGCAGCTTCTAACCGGACTTGAGAGCCATGAACACCCGGCTTTTCACAGGTTTGTCGTATCGATAAGGCTTTTGGGGGAGGAGGAGGGATTTGGTGCAGGAGAGGAGGGGGCGCGGGACCTGCGGGACATCTATGTATATATAGAGGGTATAGAGAGAGGTGCAGGCGCCAGCTGGGCGCTCAGTCGTTGCGCGCGTGCTTGCGGCGTTCGTGGTGACGCCGCAGCTCGGGCGACTGCAGCGCACGGGTGAGGATCGAGCGCGACACATTGCAGGTGTCCAGATACTCGAGCGCAAAATCAACTCCCCGGATATCGACCAGATAGAGAGCGTACTCGGCGGCCAGTGCGGACTGCTCATCGGTTCTTCGTTGACTCATCATGCATTCACCTGGAATTCAGCTGCTCATCGAGAGCGGGGCTTGCGTTCATACGATCATAGCCACCTCCAGCTTACACACCGGAGCCAATTGTGAGAATTTGTTTCCGTTGTAGGACCGCATCACTGTCGGCGTACGTGCCTGGCGGCCTTCGCCATCATCTCCTCACGATTCCATCTGGAACGCCGTTAATCCTCTTTGCAAGGCTGCGCCATCGATCGATTGCGAGGGCGACCGTAGAGGTAAAGTTGCCGAGCAACATTTTTTTAAGAAATTTCCTCAAGGTTTTGCAGAGGGCTCCGTTAAAGAATACAAGCGAGCTGAAACAGCGAAGCAAGCACCGAACCCTGATAGCAGCACCTAACCTGCACTGCCCACTGGAGAATTACCATGTCGATGATCAATACCAACCTGTCGTCCCTGAATGCTCAGCGCAACATCACCAAGTCGTCTGGCGAACTGCAGACCTCGATGACCCGCCTGTCGTCGGGCCTGCGTGTCAACAGCGCCAAGGACGACGCGGCCGGCCTGTCGATCGCCACCAAGATGGATTCCCAGATCCGCGGCATGGCCCAGGCTTCCCGTAACGCCAACGACGGCATCTCGATGATCCAGACCGCCGACGGCGCGCTGGCCAACATTTCGGACGCTACCCAGCGTATCCGCGAACTGGCAGTCCAGGGTGCGAACGGCACCAACGGTACGGACGAATTCACGGCGATCAACAAGGAAATGGAAGCACTGAGCTCGGAGATCGCTCGTATTGCAGCCGAGACGAAGTTCAACGGCGAAGCAGTGCTCGGCCGTGCCGATGTCAAGATCCAGGTCGGCGCCGACTCGGCAACTGGTCAACAGATCAACGTCGAATTCGCCGATACCACCGACTACGTGCATACCCACACGGCTGTGACCGATGTCGCCAGCGCAAAAACGGCACTCGAGGCAATCGACGGCAAGCTGAAAGCCATGAACAGCGAGCGTGCTTCGCTGGGTACCGCGCAGAACCGCATGGGTTATGCGATCAGCAACCTGGCAACCTCGATGGAAAACCAGTCGGCAGCAAAGAGCCGCATCATGGATACGGACTACGCTGCGGAAACCAGCAAGCTGAGCCGCGCTCAGATCCTGCAGCAGGCTGGTACCGCGATGCTGGCCCAGGCCAACTCGGCGCCGAACAACGTGATGTCGCTGCTGCGCGGCTAATCGAACGGTATAATCGATAGATTCACTGTGCGGGGGCGATCCCCGCACAGTCGTTTGCAGAAAGAGGTGTCCGATGTTGCAATCAATACAAGGTGGAAGCCCATCGGCCGTCGCCGGCAGCATCGCGCGGCCGCCGGTCGAGGCGACAAACAAGCCAGCCACGAATGCCGCGCCCGTCGCGGCGTTTGCGCAGCTTGAGCGTACGCCTGACCAGGCAGAGCTCGGCAATGTCGTCGCTGACCTGAACAAGGTCGCGCAGGCGAACGCACAGGGCGTACGCTTCTCGGTCGACGAGGATAGCGGGCGCACGGTGGTCCGGGTTGTCGACACCGAGACCGATGCCGTACTGCGCCAGATTCCAAGCATGGAAGCACTGCGCTTGTGGCGCTCGATCGAACAGATGCAAGGCCAGGGCGTGATGTTGCGCGACAAAGCCTGAAATCACTTGAACATCGCTTGAACGGACGCATCCGCGTCCTGCAGACAAACTGAAGGAGAATTGAGATGGCTATCAGCGCCGCCGGCATGTTATCCGGACTCGACGTCAACGGACTCGTCTCGTCATTGATGTCGGTCGAACGGCAGCCGCTTGCCAACCTGCAGTCCAAGCAAGCGAATTTCAATTCGAAGCTGTCCGCCTTCGGCACCCTGAAAAGCGCGGTGTCGACCTTCCAGACAGCGGTCAAGGCGCTCAGCGGCGACGCATTGCGCGCGCTGACTGCCACCTCGACCAAACCCGACATCGTCGGTATCACGGCCACCAAGGATGGCGGCGCCGCCGCCGGCAGTTATTCGGTCGAAGTGAAGCAGCTGGCGCAAAGCGACAAGCTGGTTTCCAGCGGCATCGCGCCGGGCGGCAAGCTGGAGGGCATCGGCCAGATGTCGATCGTTATCGGTGGCAAACCTACCGAAATCAGCCTGACCGACGCTAGCTTGCAGGGTGTGAGTAATGCCATCAACAAGGCCAATGCGGGCGTCACCGCAACCGTCCTGAACGATGGCACCACTGAGCGCCTCGTCATTACCGGCAACCAGAGCGGCAGCGCGAACAAGATCACCATTTCGGCCAGCGGCAGCCTGGAACGCTTCGCGACGCCCGCCGACCCCGCTCCGGGCATGCCTGAGCCGACCGAGACCGCGACTTCCATGGGGCGCGTACAGGCCGCACAAAACGCGGAGATGAAAATCGACGGCGTCCTGGTCTCGAAACCGTCGAACATCGTGACCGACGCAATCAAGGGCGTCACACTGAACCTGGCGCAGACCAATCTGGGCAGCCCGGTGACCGTGAGCCTGGCCAAAGACAATGCAGCGATCAGCAAGTCGATCTCCGGTTTTGTCGACGCCTACAACGCCCTGGCGACAGCGGTGAAAAAAGAGACGGCCACTGGCGCGGGCACCAAGTCGTCCGCGGTCCTCAACGGTGACGCTTCGGCACGCTCGATCCTGGTCAGCATCCGCGCTGAACTCGGACAGGCGGTGACCGACAGCACCGGTTTGAAGTCGCTGTCCGACATCGGCATTGCGTTCCAGCGCGATGGCACCTTGAAGCTGGAAAAGCCGGCCAAACTCGAAGCGGCCCTGGCGGCGGACTTCGATAGCGTATCGAGCCTGTTTTCGTCCAGCTCCGGCGTTGCCACACGCCTGACCAAGGTTACCGAGGACATGCTCAGTGCGAAAGGCATGTTCCAGAACCGTACCGAGGGCCTGAACGCGTCGATCAGGAACATCGAGGACAGCCGCGAACGCATGGGCCTCCAGTTGGACCAGACCGAAAAGCGCTATCGTGCGCAGTTCACTGCGCTCGACACGATGATGGTCAACATGCAGAGCATGAGCAGCTACATGACGCAGCAGCTGGCCGCGCTGGCCAACAACAATTATTAAAAGTTTCTTCCCCGCCTGATTGCCGACGATGCGCCTCGCCCTTGTCATGATCGTAAAGGACGAGGCCGCACGCATCGCGCGCTGCCTCGATTCGGCCAGGGCGCTGGTCGATGACATCGTCGTGCTCGACACCGGCTCGCTCGACGATACCGCCGCCATCGCCCGCTCTTGCGGCGCCAGGGTGTTTTCCTTTGCCTGGTGCGACGATTTCGCGGCCGCGCGCAACGCCGCGCTGGACCATTCCGACGCCGACTGGAAGCTCGTGCTCGACGCCGACGAGTGGATCGACGCCGCCACGAGCCGTGCCGCGCTGGAAGCGGCGCTCGCGGGCGAGGCCTGCATCGGCACGCTGCCGGTCACGAACGAGTTCGATCTGCAGGGACGGGTGGAAACCTCGGTGCTGTGGCTGCCGCGCCTGCTGCCGCGCGGCGTGGGTTATGCCGGCCGCATACACGAGCAACCGGTCAGCACGCTTCCCCGGCGACGCATTGCCTTGCCCGTGCGCCACGACGGCTACCGGGAAGTCGCGCTCGAACGCAAGCACGGCCGCAACGACACGCTGCTGCGCCGCGCGCTGCTGGACGCGCCGGCCGACCCCTACCTGCTCTACCAGCTCGGCAAGAACGAAGAGGTGTATGGCGCCCATGCGCAGGCGGTCGAGCATTACCTGGCGGCGCTGGCGGGCTGCGCCGACGGGGCTTACCGCCACGACCTGGTGGTGCGTACGCTGTTCTGCCTGAAGCGGGCAGGGCGTCATGGCGACGCCATGCAGCTGGCCGAGGCCGAAATGGTCCACTGGAGCGAATCGCCGGACTTTTATTTCGTGCTCGGCGATGTGCTGCTCGACTGGACTGCCAGCGAGCCGGACAGGGCAGCGGAACTGCTGCCGATGGTGGAGGCGTGCTGGCAGCGCTGCCTCGAAATAGGAGAGCGCGCTGAACTGAGCGGCGCCGTGACGGGGCGCGGCAGTTACCTGGCCGCGCACAACCTGGTGGTGCTGTACGACAACCTCGGCATGGCGGAACAGGCGGCGCCCTACCGCGCTCTGGCAGTGCGCCCGCAGGGCAGGGACGCGCCTGCGCCAGGCTAGCGCGCCGGTCTGCTCAAGTCAGCATGTACGCCGGGTCAACCGTGTCGTCGGGCACACGCAAATCGGCCTGCATCGTGCGCGCCTTGGTACGCTCGCGCAAAGTGGTGGTGACCTTGCGCAGGACCACGCGCATGAAGGCCGCCTCTTCCACACCGCATTTCTTCAGATTCTTGTCCAGGTAATCGAAGTAAGCCAGGTTGAAACGGTGTTCGAACCAGCCGAGATACCAGAACCAGTCGGTGTAGTAGATCCAGGAATTCTCGTTCATGGCCCGCACATGGGTCGGATCCTGCCAGGCCGTGGCCGCATGCTCGTAGGGCACCTCGATCTGGAAAATCCCCTCCTCGCGCAGCAGGCGCAGGCAGTTACCCATCAGGTCTGTCAAATCGCGCACATGTTCCAGCACATTGTCTGCGTGAATATGGTCGACGCTTTCCTCGGCCAGGATGAGCGGGCCGGCGCCTTCGGTCACCGCGGAGAAAGGCAGTGCCAGCGGCGCCGAGAGGTCCAGCACCAGGTCGGGCTCGGCCCGTGCGAGGATGTCGACGTTGAGCCAGCCCTGTTTGTAGTCCTTGCCTGAACCCAGGTTGATGCGGGCCGGCTGCCAGGCCTGCGGCGCGCGGCGGCCATGCTGCTCCTTGCCGGAGTCGACTGCGAATGCCAGCAGCGCAGCGTAGGCATCGATGGGGTCGGCCTGGCGGAAGCGCTCTAGCGCAGCCTGTGCCGTACGGAAGAAGTCGGGCGTGCCGAACTCGTGCGTGAAGAAGGCTTCCAGCCTGTCGTCGGCAAGCCAGTGCACGGCGTCTTCGAACGCGGGGTGCGGCTGGTACTGCGGGGCGCGCTCGGAAACAAGCGGCGTGCCCAGCGACAGGCAATGGGAAGCGCGTGCCTGTTCGAAGCGGCTCGATTCATAGTAGGGGGCATTCAGGACCGCCTTGGCCTGCACGATGAAGCCGTCGCGCTCGGCGCCATACAAGGGACCGTCGAAGGTCGATACCGACACGCCGCATGCCTCGATGCGATCGATCCAGGCGCGACGGCGATCGTTCACGCTGCCGACGAACAGCAGGTCGATCGGCCGGTCTTCGAGCGGGATCGCTTGCGCTGGCGCCAGGTAAGGCGCATACAACAGGGGTACGACCCGGACGTTGCTGCTATCTCCCGCATACGCGGCCAGGTTCAGTCGATCGTAATCGGCGACGGCCGAGGTTTTCAGCAGGTCCATGTAGTCAGGCGTGACCTTGGCGCCCTTGTCGCCGAGCTGCTCGAGATTGATGAAGATGCAGGCGTAGCGTTCGCGCAGTCCCGCATCGAAGCCGGTATGGGCGCCGAAAACGAAATTCACCGCATCGTAGCGCAGCCGGTTCTTGGAAATGCTCACTTGCGCGCCAAGCCGGCGAAACTGGTAGCGGAAGTAGCGTGCCTGGTCGAGCAGGCCGAGCGAGTGGACGTAGCCGGGCGGCTGCTGGATGCACAGGTGAATCGCAGGAAGGGTTTTCATCGTTTTATACCATCCTCATTCGGCCACGACCACCCGGTTCTTGCCGGTCTGCTTGGCCTTGTACATCGCCCGGTCAACGCGCGCCAGCAGCGCCGTTTGTTCCTCGTTCGGCAGGCGCAGCGCAACGCCGGCGGAAAAGGTGATCAGGAGCTTCTCGTTATCGTGCAGGAAGAAATGCTTGGTCAGCTCGCGCTGCAGCCGCACCATGGTCTGCTCGGCCGCCTCGATCGTCGTCTCGGGCAGCACGATCATGAATTCCTCGCCGCCGAAACGGGCGATCACGTCCATCGAGCGCAGCGTCGATTTCACCACCTTGGCCAGGTGGCGCAGGGCGTTGTCGCCCACCAGGTGGCCATAGGTATCGTTCAGGCGCTTGAAGTTGTCGAGGTCGAGCAGGGCCACGCACAGCGGCGTGTTGCGGCGGTCGGAGCGCGCGCTTTCGCGCTCGAAGACGTCGTCCAGCCCGCGCCGGTTGAGGGTTCCGGTCAGCTGGTCTTCGCGCACCAGTTCGCTCATGTGGCGCAACTGCGCTTCCAGGTCGCGGATCTTGCTTTCCGCTTCCTGCACTTCGCGGTGGGCTTCGAGCATGCGGTCGCGCGAGGCCAGCGCCTCGGCCTGGGCATGGCGGGTTTCGCGCAGCACTTCGTCCATCACCTCATTGAGCTCGCCGATATCGCCGGCATGGCGGATGCGTTCGGAAAAGCCGCCCATCTTGGCGTGGAAGTCGCCGCTCGCGGCCGCGGCCAGGCCCAGGCGGTCGATGAAGGTCATCATCATGTTCTTGACGGTGGCCTTCATGTCCGACAGATTGTGCTTGAGCTGGCCCTGCTTGTAGATCACGTCCTTCAGGCTGCGCGTCGCGTCTTCCAGGGCGCGGTGGTCGATCGGGCCGGAAATGAGTTCCTGCACGGCGGCGATCTGGCCGCGCATCCAGCTGTCCTCGTCGAGCAGTTCGCTGACGTTTTCCAGCAGCAGCTTGAACAGGCGCAGCAGCAGTTCCTGCTGTTCGGCGCCGTCGCCGCTGTGCAATTCGATTTGGAAGCACAATTCCTTCAGGCGATTTGCAATTTCCTGCAGCGCCGTGTCGCTGTGCGCAATCTTGACCGCCGTACCCAGCGACTCGGCTTCTTTCGCCAGCAGCGGGCTGGCCGGCAGCAGCGAGGCCAGGGCAAAGGCCAGCGTGCGGCTGAGCAGTTCGCGCAGCAGGCGCGTGTCCTTGCTTTCCGCGCCGTAGGCGACGCCAGGGGGAATCCCGCGTTTCAGGTGTTTCTCGACCAGCTGCGACAGCGCGCGCGCATAGCCGTCCCAATCGCGCTGCTGGACCGCCCGGTTCAGGCGGCGGCCGTAGTCGGCCAGCTCGCCCGGCGTCTCGGTCAGTTGCGTGGCAAAACCGGTCAGCACTTCTTCCGGCGCCGGGCCAGTCAGGGGAAAGGGAGGCGGCGCCGGCGACAGGATGCCGGCGATCTCGTTATAGATATCGCGGTAGGCATCGGGCGTCGGGGCGATCCGGCGCGTCGCCAGGCGCTTGAAGGCTTCCCGGGCAACATCGACGGGATTCGGAGCGGGCGGCGGCGGAGGTGAATTCGGGTTGGACATGATGAAGCACAATGCGTTGGACTAATTATCCTGATGATAAGCAGTTTTTCGCCAACGCATTGCACGAACAGATGGCCAAAACGGTCTTACTTAGGGGCAATGCTTGTTAGTCGCCATGCATACGTGCTCAAGATGCTCTATTCCACCAATTGATTGCGGATGGCGTAATGCGTCAGCTCGGCGCTGGTTTTCAAATGCATCTTCGCCAGCAGGCGGGCGCGGTATTCGCTCACGGTCTTCACCGAGAGCGACAGTTCGCGCGCGATTTCGCTGACCGTCTTGCCTGAGGCGATCATCGTCAGGGTCTGGAACTCGCGGTCCGACAGGCTTTCGTGGGCGGGGGCGTCGTGGTCGGCGCCGACCTGGCTGGCCAGCGCCTGCGCCAGGGTGGCGCTGACGTATTTCTGGCCGCCGGCCACCTGGCGGATCGCCGTGACGAGTTCCTTCGGCGCGCTCTGCTTGGTGAGGTAACCGGCGGCGCCGGCCTTCAGCGCGCGGATCGCGTACTGGTCTTCGCGGTGCATCGACAGCATCAGCACGGCCAGGTCGGGGCGTTCCTGCTTGATTTGTTTCAGTACTTCGATGCCATTCCGGTCGGGCATGGAAATGTCGAGCAGGACGACGTGGCAGCGCGACTTGCGGAACAGTTTGATCGCGTCGAGCCCGTTTTCGGCTTCGCCGGCAACGACGATGTCGCCCTGCTCGGCCAGGATCTGTTTCAGGCCCTCGCGCACGATGGCATGGTCGTCGGCAATGAAAACGCGGATGGTGGCTTTGTCGCTCATTCTTGGCTGGGCTCTTTGCCGGCCGTCGGGGCCAGCCTGATCTTGATGGCCACCATCGTGCCACCTCCGGGCGCCGCCGACAAGGTCAACTTGCCGCCCAGGGCGCGTGCCCGCTCGCTCATGCCGCGCAAACCGAAGGAATGCGGTTTCAGGCGGTCGGCTGGCGCCATGCCGCGCCCGTTGTCGCAGATCGACAGCACCAGGTGCTGGCGCGCGCGGCGCAGGTTGACGGTGACGCGGGTGGCGCCCGCGTGCTTGGCGACATTCGTCAGCGCTTCCTGGAAAATACGGAACAGCGCAGCCGCATGGTCCGGGTCGAGTTCGGCATCGAGATCGAGTTCGCGCTCGGCGCTCTGGAACTGGCAGGCGATGCCCGCGCCTTTTTCGAATTCGCGCGCCTGCCACTCGAGGGCGGCGACGATGCCGAGGTCCAGCGTCGAGGGCCGCAGGTCGAGCGAGATGCGATGCACGGCCTCGATGGTACGGTCGACCAGGTCGTCGAGGTAAGCCGCTTTTTCCAGCAACTGGGGCTGCTCGGGCGGCAGGCGCGCGGCCAGCATCGACAAGGCCATCTTGATGGCGGTCAGGTTGCCGCCCAGGTCGTCGTGGATTTCGCGCGCGATGCGGGCGCGTTCCTGTTCCTTCACCTGTTCGATGTGGTCGGTCAGCTCGGCCAGCCGGGCGCGCGAACGCAAGGCGTCCTGCTGCTCGTTCTTGCTGTCGGTGATGTTGGTCATGATGCCGTCCCACTGCACGGCGCTGCCGTTTCCATCATGATCGGGCGCCGCATGCGGCGTGGCCCGCAAATTAATCCATTTCACGTCCTTCCAGGCGTCGATCCAGATCCTGCCTTCCCAGTTCCAGCTCGACAAGGTGATTTTCGACACCGCCATCGCTTCCAGGTAGCCCTTGCGGTCTTCCGGCAACACCAGGCGCAGGAACAGGTCGGGGTCGGCCTGCAGCGCGGCCGGCTGCACCCCGAGCAGGGGCGCGCAGCCATCGCTCAGGTAGGGAAAGGCGTGGGTGCCGTCGGCGTGCAGCAGGAACTGGTAGACCAGGCCCGGCGTGTGGTTGACGATGGCGTTGAAGCGCGCCTCGTACTGGGCCAATGAGTGGGCCAACGAGTGCGCCAGCTCGGCCGCGGCCGCCGCTTGCGGCGAGCTTGCGTCGGCGCTCATGCATCGTCTCCCGCGCCGGGTTTGCGGCCGCGCCGCCACATCGACACAAAGCGGCGCAGGGCGCGCGCGCTGCGCGTGGCATGGCGGCTGCCGAAGGGAACCGAGGGCCGCAGCTGCTGGCGCAGGCGCCGCAGCGTGCGCCGTGCGCTGGACACCGAGCGGCGCATCAGGCCGAAGGCGGGGCTGGCGAGCAGGCGCGAGATAAACTGGTCTTTGACTGTCATGAAGCGATTGTGCCACCGTGCGAACCAGGCGAGCGCCAGCAAGGAAGGCAGGGTCAGCACATAGATCCTGGCGACGATCACCGCGCCACCGCCCTTGGCGAGAATGAACACGCCGCCGCCCCACAGCACATGGCCCTTCGCCATCGCCAGCAGGGCCAGCAATTTCACCGGCATCAGGATCAGGCCGGGCAGGGCGAACACCAGCAGCGCCCAGTAAGGCGGCAGGCGCCGCACCCGGTCTTCCAGCCACTTCAGCGGGGGCCAGTTGGCCAGGGTGGAGGCGAACCAGTTGCCGACCCGCCACATCCACTCCTCGGCCACCAGCACCAGCGCCGTCACGTAAAACAACGGCGCCAGCAGCAGGCTGCGCGGAAAAGAAGAGGTCGTCATCGCTTCAATGATACGGGAAATCGCGCGGCCCCTCGTGGCTGCGTGGAGCTACAATAAGCCTTATGAATAAAGCATTTGTAAAAGAATCAGACAACGACGACGATGACGCCGTCGCGCTGGCGCAGGCAATTCCCGCCGGCGCCAAGAATTACATCACCCCTGCCGGCTACAAAGCCATCAAGGACGAACTGCTGCAGCTGATCGACGTCGACCGGCCGGAAGTGGTGCGCATCGTGCACTGGGCCGCCTCGAACGGCGACCGCTCGGAAAACGGCGACTACATCTACGGCAAGCGCCGCCTGCGCGAGATCGACCGCCGCATCCGTTTTCTTACCAAGCGCATGGATTCGGCCTTCATCGTCGATCCGAGCGTGCACCACGGGAACGACCAGGTGTATTTCGGCGCCACCGTCGCCTACGTCAACCGGGCCGGCGAGGAGCACACCGTCACCATCGTCGGCATCGACGAGCTCGACCCGCTGCGCGGGCGCATCAGCTGGGTATCGCCGGTGGCGCGCGCGCTGACCAAGGCGCGCGAGGGCGACGTCATCACTTTGCAAACGCCGAATGGCAGCGAAGAACTCGAAATTCTCTCGGTCGACTATCCGGAACCGGTCGCGGACTAACTGTTAAGATGGCGGGCTGTTTTGTTTACCGCACGCCAGGCATGACATGAACCGTTCCATCGACACCGCACGCGAATCCGACGTCCTGGCCGCGCTGCGCCAGGCGACCAACTCGCGCCACGAACAGCTCGACAGCGGCCTGCCGCTGGCCAGCCCCGATGCCACGCTCGCCGATTATGCCCGCCACCTGTGCATGCTGCGCGACTGGCTGACGCCCATGGAAAGCTGGCTTGGCGCATACGGCGACGGCCCGCAGGGCGCGGGCGGCAGCACCATCGCAGCCCACCTCGCACTGATCGGCGGCGACCTCGCCGAACCGTCCCTGGCAGCTTGCCAATCGGGTACGCGCGCCGACATGGGGCCCTGGCCGGCCGGCGCCAGCGCGGCCTACCGCTGGGGCGTGGCCTATGTCGTCGAAGGCTCGCAGCTGGGCGGCGCCGTGCTCTACAAGCGCCTCGCCGCGCAACTGGCGCCCCACCCGCTGCGCTACCTGCGCGGCGCCGGCGCGGGTGGACCCGGCCCGCGCTGGCGCGCCTTCATGGACGCCTTGCGCGCGGAAGTCGGGACCGAGCAGGAAGTGGCCGAGGCCTGCGCCGGCGCCTGCGATGCCTTCGACCGGATCCTGGCCCTGGCCTTCAAGGGGTAAAAGACACGGCCGACGTAAAAATGGCGCCCGCGAGGGCGCCATTTTTCATCCTGCGACAGGAACATTATTACTGCTTGGGAGAGTAGCGACGCCGCAGGAATCCAATCGCCATCATGCCTGCACCGAGCAGTGCGAGTGAGGCCGGCTCCGGAACCTCGTTAGGAGGAACCACGCCGTCCCGGCTGAAGGCGCCCACGTACATGGTTTCTGGCGTTGCGCTGGTCGTGCCGCCCAGGAACTGGAAGCCCCCACCGACCACGCATTGCGAGAGCACTGGACAGAATGCGGCAGCTGCATTGCCCTGGGCGAAGTCCAGGACAAAGCGGTGGTTGCCCGACTGGCCGATACCACCGGTGTCTCCGAGAGTCAGGTCGCCTCCGGTGTAGGCAAAGAGCTGACGCGTGTTGCTCTGTGTATTGAACAGGCTGAGATAGATGTCGGTCAGTGTTGCAGTATTGCCAGGTCCTCCCTCGCTGATATTCACGACAAAGCCGAGCTGGCTTGCACTGGTAAGGCCGGCGATCGCGTTAAGGGTATTAAGGAAGTAGGTGTTGCTGCCTGCATTACCGGAGGTATTGTCACCGCCCAGCAGGCCCATCTGGCAGTCCAGGCTTGGCCTATCCGCGGCTTGACCAGGGACATAGGTTACGCAACCGGACTCGATGCCGCTGTTGTCCTGCACCGTAACGACGGTCGATACTGCGCCGAGTCCGGTGCCAGTACGTTGACTACCGGTTTGATAAATCAGGTCTGCAAATGCTGGTGCGGCGCCAGCTGCTATTGTTGCTCCGAATGCAACTTTCAGGAATATGGATTTCATTGCGAGACTCCCCCTTTAATTACTTAATTAACGAACGGAACTTCGTTGGACGTGCACAGAAAGAGAAGCAATTTGCGAGCCTATGTAAATACATCGAGACTAATCAGTTACTTATATTGGGTAGTTTTGTAACCGAGGAGAGCAGTGTAAAGTAAACCGACAGTTTCCCATTATTATTCTTTCTTCGAATGAATAGTACATAAAGTCAATTTATGCAGAATATTATTCGCAGCAGGAAATAAATTTCGAATAAGCTCTTCAGTATGTAACTAATGGTTGTTGATGAAATGCGCTGCCCCAATGCAGAAGAGCGCCCGGCAGGGCGCTCTTCTAATTAACAATGGTGATTTACGGATTGCTCAGTCGGTGACAGGGTACGAGCGGGTCGTGACAAAGCCCGAAGGTGACGTGACTTTGACGGTGAGGGTGCCGGCGCTGACCGTATTACTGCAATACAGAGGGGGAATTCCAGCTGGCGATGTTTGGCCGGCATCGCTTTGCATCTGCACCGTGTAGATCCATAAAGCCGCGCTTGGATCGGCAGTGTTTGGCACGGTGTAAGAAGGCGCGCTCAGCAGGGTGCCGTTGGATGCCAGGAATTCGATTTTCGTACCCGCCGGCAGGATATTGCCTGGGAGGTCCAGCGGCAGTTGCAGCGGTGGGACGCCGGCCCGATTCAGGGCAAACAATGTCGGGTTGGTGTCGCGGATCGCCAACTGCAGGGTCACAGCGTTGTTCACGAACGGCGTGCCGTTGACGCAGTGGCTCAGTACAATCGACTGCGGCCCGAGCGAATCGATTGCGGCTGCGCTTGTCGACAGTACCTGCACCAGGGCGCCGCGCACATGGGTCACGGGCTTACTGGCAGGACTGTCCTGGCGCAGCACACCGTTATAGATGTTGTCACCGTCTCTATCCCAGAAGCCGCTGGAATTAGAGTCGATAAAAATTTCGCCGGGGGTACGCAAAGCATTCCCACTGGCCCAGCCGTCGTCAGGGGAAAGTGCAGCGGCGCGCGCCGGTTTCCAGTTTGCATTTACGCCCCAGTTGGCCTCGGCGTTGCGATGCGTGATGGCACGGTCGTTGCGGAAGGGCTCACCCAGGTCCTGGAAAGCGTCGCTCGACTGGTAGTACAGGTTCGTGCCATTCGTATCGACAAAACTTTCTTCGCCCAGTGCATAGGCCAGCACCGTCACCCGCCCATCGATCGGGCGTGGGTTGGCCGCGCAGAAGCGCACCGAGCAGAAGCCAGGAATCCCTTTTTGCTGGATCACCGTGCCGTCTGTCAGCGTTGTGTTAACCAAGCCCGTCAGGCAGGAGGCTTCGACTGTGCCGCCCTCGGTGGTGAAGCTGACGGCGGTGCCATCCGGCGCCGGGTTGTTGAAATGGTCGGCCAGCCGCACCGTCATCAGCGACCCGGTCGGCGCCGGGCAGCCGTTGATGTTCATGCCTTCGACATTGAAAACTTCCGTCGACAGGCTGAAGCTGTCCTGGTCGGGCACGCCCGTCGAAATGATCAGCTGGTCGGAGATCGTCGTGAAGGCTGTGCCGGTGATGCTGGCGCGTACGCGCACTGGCGTATTCACCGTTCCTGCGGAAACGATGGCGCTGACGGTGCCGTCCGCCCCGGTCGTGGCGGACAGGTGATTCAGCGCCAGGCCGCCGACACTGGTGGATAGCTCGAAATCGATGCGCTGGCCCGAGACAGGGATGCCATTGCGGTCGAGCAGCTTGAATACCACGATCGACGACTCCTGGCGCCCCGCGCCGCCAGTGCCCTTGAGCGAAATATTCTGCGGCAGCGCCGAGACGAAGGTGAGTTGCCCGGGTTGCGCGGCCTCCACGTTGAGCGTGCCCGATGCCGTGGTCGTCGCGCCGGCCAGCACGGTCGAGGCGGTGATCACGTCCGGCGCGCCGCAGCCCTTGTCGATATAGGACGTCGAAGCGACTCCGGCGACTGTCGTCACGGGCGAACTGATGGTGGCCTTGCCGGCCGTGGCGCAGGGCGAGGTGAACACGACTTCCTGGGCCGGGGCGAAGGGCGTGCCGCCATCGAGCAGCGTCACCGACAGGCTGGCGGTGCCGCCGGCCGGCAGCGACGCCGGGCTGGTGCGCATGGCGCTCATCGTCAGTACGGGGAAGGCCACCGCATAGCTAGCACTGCCGGTGGCGGTGGCGCCGTCGCGCGTGGCGCTGGCGGTGATGGTAAAGGCGCCGGCCTGGCTGCCGGCTGCAATCCCCACCGTGGCCAGGCCGGCGGCGTCGGTGAGGGCGCTGCCCGAGGCAGGCAGCAGCACGGCGCTCTTGTCTGTGCTGGTAAACGTCACGGCAACGCCGGACACGGCCTTGCCGGCGCTGTCCCTGACGACCGCCCTGGCCACGGCAGGCGTCTTCGGCGACACCATGGTGGTCGGCGCGCCGCTCGCGTCGACCAGGGTCAAGGCCAGCGGCGTCGCTCCGGCGACCGCTCCGGGCGCCGCGGTTGCCGTGCAGCCGGGCAGACTAGGGTCGCGGCTAGGGTCGAGGGTGCGGCAGCCGCCCTCGTCGCTGCCGCCACCGCCGCAGGCCGCCAGCACGCCGGCGAGCAGGGCGGCGGCGGTGCCGGTCATGGCGCGATTCGTTGTTGTTTTCATTGGCGCTCCTGGTTCAAGGCAGATCGTTGGTGGAAGTCAGTGCGGGGGACGCCGCCAGCAGGGGCGCGGGGGAGGCTGGCGCCGGACGCAAGGCCTGCGCCAGTGCGGGACCGGCGTCCTTGCCGAGCAGGAGGCGCATGGTGGAGGGCGCTGCGGGCCGGCCCGCGCGCAGGCGGGGCTTGCCGCCGAGCGCCGCCTGCAGCCTGCGCGCTGCCGGCTCGTGGCCGGGACCGTATTCGATCCACGTCGTCGTTTGACCGAAGGGTTGCGCATTCGTGAGGCGGCTGGTGGCGATGCCGCGCGCCGCCAGGGCGCTCTGGAAGCGTTTCGCCAGCCCCGCGGCGCCATGGCCGTTGGCGATTTCGAGCCGGTACGGCGCGCCGGCATCGCCAGCTGGTGCAGGCTCCTTGCGTGGCAGGGCCTCCTGCATTGCAGCGATGCCCGGGGCGCTGCGCAGTTCATAGACATTTGGCGCTGTCATGACCAGTTGCATGCCACCGGTTGTGGGAGCGGCGGGCTGCACAGGCACGGGGGGCGATGCCGGCGCCTCCACGACAGCCGCTGGTGGAACTGGAGCCGCCAATGGCGCCACCGTGGCAAGCGCCGCCACGCCGCGTCTGCCCGCGCCTTCGGCCAGCCGTAAATTGTTGCGGGCGCGCTCGCTGCCGGGCTCGTGCGCAAGCACCGTGCGGAAGGCCTGCGTGGCGGCGGCATAGTCGCCCTCGAGGTAGTACACATAGCCCAGGTTGTTCAGTGCCTGCGCCAGCGTTGGGTACTCCGCGCATACCGCCAGCAGCATGGCTTTGGCCTGGGCCAGCCGCCCCTGCTGCGCATGGATCGCGGCAGCGGCAATGCGCGGCGCCGGCGCCCCCGGGTCGCGTGCGCTGGCATAGGTATAGGCCGTCAGCGCAAGTGCAAGGTCGCCCGCATCCTGGTGATAGCGCCCGAGCCGGTAAAAGCTCGAGGCAAGGTCGCCGCCATGGCGGACCTGCTGCACGGGATGGACCAGCATCTCCAATGGTGGGGGCAAGCCCGCGCAGGAAGACAGCAGGAGCGCGGCTAGCAGGACGGGGGCGACAGGGCGGAGGAGCATCGGAGTTTCCTTTTATTCACTGCTGCCCATGCCTGGGAGCAGTACGCGGTAGATCTGGATGAAGGCGGGGCCCATCAGCACCACCAGCAACGATGGAAAGATGAAGAAGATCAGCGGAAACAGCAGCTTGAGCGCGATCTTGGCCGCCTGTTCCTCGGCGCGCTGGCGCCTTTTTGTGCGCAGCTGTTCCGACTGCACCCGTAGCGAGGCGGCAATACTGGTGCCGAAGCGCTCGGACTGGATCAGCATGGCCACCAGCGCATCCACATCGTCCACGCCGGTGCGGGTGGCCAGGCCGCGCAGGGCTTTTTCCTTGGTACTGCCCGCGCGCAGCTCGAGCGTCACCAGGTTCAGCTCGTCGCTCAGGATTTTGCTCTTCAGGCCGATTTCGGCCGCCACGCGTGCCAGTGCCGCGTCCATGCCCAGGCCAGCTTCGACGCAAATCGTCATCAGGTCGAGCGCATCGGGAAAGTTTTCGAAGATCTCGCGCTGCCGGTGCTTGACGAGCTTGCTGAGGATGACGTTTGGCAGGTAGTAGCCAATCGCCGCGGCCAGCAGTACGTAGAACAGCATGGCAGTGGTGGAAGCGCTCGTGCCCTTGACGCTGAGCCCGAAGAAGACCGCGAGGGGCAGCCCCAGTGCCAGCACGGTCTTGGCGGCAAAGAAAATGGCCGGCGCCGAGGCCTGGCGGAAGCCCGCGTTCATGAAACGCACCCGCACGAGTGAGCTTGCCGCCTCGTCGTCGGGCAACGACAGGCGCGCAACCGGTGCGGCGGCGGCAGCCACGCGCACCAGCCACGACTCCTTGGCGTCTCCCGGCCCGGTCGTGCCGACCCCGACCACGTCCAGTCGTCCCTGGACGGCCGTGGTGGCGAAAGTGCGCATGCCCAGCAAGGCGAGGCCGAACACGGCTACAAAGATAAGGCCGATAAAACCGATTTCGAAAATGGTCATTGCATTCTCCCGCTACCGTTGCCGTTCAAACGCGGATCTTCACGATCCGGCGCATCACGAAGACCCCGAGTACCATCATCCCGAGCGCAAAACCCACCATTTTCCGGCCTGCAGGGTCGGTGAACAGCAGCTCCAGGAACTGGGGATTGGTTAGCTGAATCAGCGCACCGGCGGCGAAGGGCAGTAGGCCCAGCACCCAGGCCGACATCTTTCCTTCGGCCGAGAGCACCCGGACCTGCCCCAGCAGCTTGATGCGGTCGCGGATGATGGTGCTGATGCTGCCGAGCAGTTCCGACAGGTTGCCGCCGGTGTCGCGCTGGATCAGAACGGCAACCACGAAATAGCGCAAGTCGGTGCTGGGTATGCGGTTCGCCATGTTCATCAGCGCGTCCGGCATCGACACGCCGAAGTTGACTTCGTCAAAGACGGTCGCGAATTCGCCTGCAATCGGGTCCTTCATCTCGTCGCCTACCATTTTCAGCGCATTCGGGAAGGCATGACCGGCGCGCATGGCGCGGCTCATCAGGTCCAGCGCATCGGGCAACTGGTGCTCGATCCGGTTCAGGCGCTTGTTGCGTGCCCGCAAGACCACCTGCAGCGGCAGTGACATGGCGGCCCCCGCCGCCGCCAGCTGAAGTGGCAGGGGCAAGGCCCTCCAGGCCGCCAGCGCCCAGACCAGCATGCCTACCGCCAGCGAAGCGCTGGCGAAACCTGCTACCGACCATCCTTTGCCGGACTGGACCAGCAGGCGGTCGAGGACGGCCGCTTTCGGCAGCGCTGTCAGCAGCCTGTGCACCAGCGGATTGCCGCTCAGCGTGCGTTTCTTGGCGATCTCCACGCTCTTGGCCTTTTCACCTGCGGCCATCGCGCGCATGCGCAGCTTGAACCGCTGCGCTTCCGGCCCCCGGGACGTATTCCACGCCAAATATGCGCCCTCGATCAGCAGCACCACGGCCAGGAAGATCAGGATCGCGAACATGAAATACATATAGTCCATAGCGTCTCCTAAGCAAACTGCCGGGTGGGATCGAATACGCTGTCCGGGATGTTCAGCCCATAATTGCGCAGCCGGTCGAGAAAGCGCGGCCTGATGCCGGTCGCGCAGAAGTGGCCGAGCACGGCGCCGTTTTCGCCCAGGCCCGTCTGCTTGAACTGGAAAATCTCCTGCATGGTGATGACGTCGCCTTCCATACCCGTGACTTCCTGCAGCGATACCAGCTTGCGCTTGCCGTCGGTCAGGCGCGACACCTGCAGCACCACGCCCACGGCGGAACTGATCTGCTGGCGCATCGCCTTGCTCGGCAGCGAAGCGGCGGCCATGCTGATCATGTTTTCCAGGCGCGTGAGGGCGTCGCGCGGGGTATTCGCGTGGATGGTCGCCATCGAGCCCTCGTGGCCGGTGTTCATCGCCTGCAGCATGTCGAGCGCCTCGCCGCCGCGCACCTCGCCCAGAATGATGCGGTCCGGACGCATCCGCAGCGCGTTGCGCACCAGCGCGCGCTGGGTCACTTCGCCCTGGCCCTCGATGTTCGGCGGACGCGTCTCCAGGCGCACTACGTGCGGCTGCTGCAGCTGCAGTTCGGCAGCGTCCTCGATGGTCACGATCCGCTCTTCCGCGCCGATGAAGCCGGAGATCACGTTGAGCATGGTGGTCTTGCCGCTGCCAGTGCCGCCCGAGATCAGGATGTTGACTTCGGCCTTGCCCAGCCCCTGCAGGATCTCGCCCATGCCCGGGGTCATGCTCTTGTAGGCGACCAGGTCCGCCAGGCGCAGCGGGTCGGCCGAGAAGCGCCGGATCGACATGATGGCGCCGTCGATCGCCAGCGGCGGAATGATCGCGTTCACGCGCGAGCCGTCCGGCAGGCGCGCGTCGACCATCGGACAGGACTCGTCGATGCGGCGGCCCACGCGCGAGACGATCTTGTCGATGATCTTCATCAGGTGCGCCTCGTCGGCAAAACGCACGTCGGTGAGCTCGAGCTTGCCGCGCCGTTCCACATACACCTGGCGATGGGTGTTGACCAGGATGTCGGACACCGATGGATCGGCGAGGAGCGACTCGAGCGGGCCGAAGCCGAGCATCTCGTTCTGGATATCGCGCACCAGATTGCCGCGTTCCGCTTCGCTGATCGGCACGACTTCCTCGTCGAGCATTTGCTCGATCATCAGTTTCAGTTCGTCGCGGATCTGCTCCGGCGCCAGTTGCTGCAGGCTTTCCAGGTCGACCCGGTCCAGCAGCCCCTGGTGCAGCCGGTGCTTGAGCTGCATGTAGCCGGCGCTCTGAACTGCGCGCGGGCTGGCATGGGACAGGCCCCTGCCGGAGGCGCCGGCGAGGCGGTCGCGCAGTGTCAGGATTTCTGCATCCATACCTGTTTCTCCTCAAAGGCCGCTTGCTTTACCAGCGTTGGTTTGGCCGGTGACGCTTCTACGACAGGCTCCTTTGGGTCGGCCGGCTGAGTGGCCGCCGGCTGCGCATTGCCGACGGGCCGTTTCAGCAGGCGCGCCAGCCAGCTTACGTTCGCCGGCGCGGCGTCGCCGGCAAGCGTGCGTGCCAGTGCGGTCAGCGATTTCGCGATCGGATTCCTCGCCGACAGCTTGAGCACCGGAATACCCTGGTTCACCGAGGCCGCCGCCGTCTCGAAATGGTTCGGCACCAGGCGCCAGATCGGCGTGCCGCAGGCCGTCTCGAGGTCCTGCAGCTTGACGTGGGCATTTTTCTGGTGACGGTTGACGATCACCTGCACTTTAGCGGGCGGATAGCCGAGCGAACGGAACACTTCCAGCAGGCGCTTGCCGTCGCGCACATAGGGTAGGGTGGTCTGCAGCACCGGGAAAATGGTATCGGCCAGGTCGAGCGCGCGCACCCCGACCGGGTCGAGACTGCGGCCGACGTCGAGGATGACGAAGTCGTAATGTCGGCGCGCCAGGGTCAGCAGGGTGTCGATATGCGCAGGCCGGATGTCGCCGGCGTGGACTGGATCGTCCGGGGCGGCCAGCAGGGAAAAGGTCGACGTGATCGGCATCATGCTCGAGGCCAGCAGCGAGGCGTCAAGGCGGTGGATTTGTAGGGCGACGTCGGTCAGGGTCGCCTGCGGTTTGTGGTCGGCCACGAACAGCGAGGCGTCGCCGAACTGCAGGTTGAGGTCGATCAGCGCGACCCGTTTGCCGCAATCGGTCGCCAGCGCATAAGCAATGTTCGTCGCGAGGAAGGTGGCGCCGCTGCCGCCCTTGCAGGACACGAAAGCGAGCACCTTGCCGTTGACGTGCTCGTGCTGGGCGAGCTTCTCGCGCACCCGCGCCAGCGCCGGATACAGGCTCGCGGCCGCCACGGGAGCAGGCAGCACTTCGCGCACGCCGGCGCGCATGGCTTCCATCATGAAGTCCACCGTCTGCTCCGCCGACAGCACCATCATCGTCATGCGCGGATGAGCCATGCCGAGCGCCTCAAGGCGCGCCAGTTCGCCACCGTGCGGTTGATCGAGCAGCAGCAACTCGGGCATGGAGGTGGCGGCGGCGCTGCTGAAGCGTTCGAGCGAGCCAGCGACCAGGTTCAGTTCGTCGGCCGGACTGCGCTCGCGTAGCAGTCTGGCGATCTCGAGCAGGTGCTTTTCATTGCGTGATACGACGGCGATTTTCACGATGACTCCTTTGCATTACAGGGCTGCCCGGCAAGCAGCGACATGGTTACTCGCATACTGGATTACTAACCTCGGCGCCCGCCGGCCCGAACATGCTGCGCATGCTTTCCCTGGGCAGGGTGGTGCTAAAGGGTGGAAACTTGAAATTGTTCAGGGACCCTGTGCCGAGAAAGTCGGGAATGTAGGTAGGCATGCCAAGCGTTCTGACCGATACCCGCACATGGGTGCAGGTAGTGGCAATGCAGCTGCCCGGCTCGTAGGCGACGTCGATGCTGGCGACATCGATGACTGGGAAAAGCGCACTCATGCGCTGCTTGATCGTGCCGTCGTCGAGGTCGCAGACGACTGCCAGGCGGGCGCCCAGCCGCGTTACTTCTGTCGCGGCATTCCAATAAAAGACGACGCGTCCCAGTTCGACCGTGGCGAACAGCAGCGGAAACAGGATGAACAAGGCGACCAAGGCGAATTCCACTGCCGTGGCGCCATGCTGGAACCGCTGCAGGCGAAAGGAGCGCGCTTTCATAGCACCTGCGCCATGGTGGCGTGGATGGGCGAAAAAGCAATGTTCGGGATAAATCCCGGCACCATGCTGCGAAAGGTAAAGCCCGACACCTCTACGCGCACCAGGTTAAGCGTGCCGCGACCGGTTGACTGCAGGTTGTAGAGCCCCGGATCCGAGATGCGGTCGCGGATGCGCACATAGCTTGATGACATACCGGGAACGAGCGCAGGCCTGTCGCCGCAAACGATCGCTCCGCACACCACCAGGGACCGTGCCTCTTCCCCACGGGCAGCGTCTCCCGGCTCATACTGCGATAGATGCCGTGCGCCGTCACGTACCGCCTTGGCCAGCGTGTTGTACTGGTAGACCGCACGTCCCAGTTCCGTCAGGCCAAAGGCGAGCAAGAGCATAAAGGGCAGCAGCAAAGCCATTTCGATGGCGGCGACACCTGCCTGGTTTTTTATGGCGCCCATGTCCGCTCCTATTGCACCAGGGTAGGCACAAGGGGGCCGCTGGTGCCGCCCGCTACTCCCGCGCTGCGGCAGGCGCTGCCCGGGGCAGACGCCATGCCGCGCCATTCCAGGTAAATGTCGCCCGAGGCGCCGTTGGACATGGGATTAAGCATCAGCACACAGCCCATGTTCAAGATCTTGACGTTGGCGGGAGACTTGCCGCATTCCAGTAGCGGAACCGGAATGAGCCGACGCTCGGCGCCGAAGGCAAGGTGCTGAGCGGTCGAGGACGAGTTGCCGGGGATATTGCCGGCTGCGCCGTTGGGAGCATAATTTTTGTCGTCGAAGGGCAAGTGCTCGGCCTGCCGGGTACGGTAGTCGGCGTAAGCGGACTGGCCGATGCCGATTAAGACGGGCGCCTTACTGGGATAAGCATGGCCGGTCTTGTCCGGGGCGACCTCGGCCGGCGACGGCGCGCCGGCGCCATTCTGATAAATACCGAAGCGGGTGTTCCAGGCGCTTTTCGCACCTTGCTTCACCCCTTCTTCGCGCACGTCGTCGCCCACCCGGATGCCGCACACTGAATTCTTGCCCAGCAACTGGTCGCGCACCTCGCTGGTGCCGCCGGCGCTCGGGGTGAAATCGACCCAACGAAAATTCCCTTCCAGGTTGGAGTCATCGTTATTGCCTCCGCCGTTGTTGAATTTGCTGACGATCCATTCGCCGACGGCATAGCCGTAGTTGGGCGCTGCGGCGCCGGGCTTGGCGCAGACGCCGATGGGCGAGGCATTGCAGGCGGTTTGGCCGGGTGCCAAGGTGGCCACTGCGGCGGCCTGGACAACATTCAGCGCAAACTTCTCGCGCACCTGCATCAGCCAGGTATCGATCGGCGCCGAGCGGGCCACGCAACGCGCAAACTTTGAATTCGGACTCGCGCCGGCTGCGCGAGACAGGTAGGCTTCGTTGGGACCGATCTGGGTATGGAAAAGGACGTCGTTTGGCCCGATCGTCACTGCCTTGGCCTGGAAATCGCTGGTATTGCGCGCGGCGACGAAGATGCCGGCCGCTTCGGCATCGGCGAGGAAAGATGCTGGGCAGGCGCCTACTGCCGGATCGCAGGTCAGCTGCCCTGCCGCAGCCAGCGCACAGGCATCCGCTGCGTTTTGCAGTTCGGTCTTGTTGACGAACAGGTGCCCGAGGTCGAGCACGACGCCGCCGACGGCGAAAAGCGTCGTGATCACCAGGGCGACAATGATCGCAACCCCGCCGTCTTGGCGCGAGCGCATGCGGCGCGGCGGTGCCGGGAACGAAGGAGTCGGTGCCATGGCATTCACCTCAGCGCCCGCCCCCGACGCCGATGGTGAACACATTCGGCTGCGGTTGCGGGGCACGGTAGGATGTCTGGTAGGCGTCATAGGCGCTCTTCGCCTCCTGGCCGCCCATGCCGTTGACGGTGGCCTGCCTCGTGCCGGCCATCGGATCGAGCACCTGCTGTGCCATCGCCAGGCTCACGGCAGCGCCGAAAGGCGGGACGGCGGGCCGGGTGGCGCAGCCGGTGCTGCACAGGGCCAGCAGGCACACGCTTGCTGGAAATAGTAGACGCAGATTCATGCTCGGCTCCTAGTTCAGGTCGAATCCGGTGGGCGGCGTTGCAGCGGCCGTGGACGCAGGCGGGGCAGTACGCTTGCCTTCATGCTTTCCCCCAAGGAAGAACTCGCTGCGACTCGGCTCCACATAGCCGTCGGTGGGTAGCTTGTAGTCGGGCGGCAGTGGTTTCACCAGGTGCGGGGTGATGATGAAGACCAGTTCGGATCGGTCGGTCTGGAAATCACTGCTGCGAAACAGCGCTCCCAGCACCGGTATTTCACCCAGCACCGGGAAGGCCTTCACGTTGGTGGTGACGTTGTTCTTGATCAGCCCGCCGATGGCAAAGCTCTGGCCGTCAAACAATTGCACCGTCGTGGTGGCGCGCCGCGTGGTAAACGAGGGCAAGAGGGCAGTCGTAGAGACACCGGTCGCACTGATGCCGATGCCTTCCTTGTTCAGGTCCGACACTTCCGGCGCCACTTTCAGGTTGATGCGGCCGCCGGCGAGCACCGTTGGCGTGAATTTGACAGCAACGCCGAATTCCTTTTCCTCGAGGGTGATCGTGGGGATGCCGTTGCTGTTCGTCTGGCTGACGGGAATGAAAATCTTGCCGCCGGCCAGGAAGCTCGCCTCCTGGCCGCTGATCGCCATGATGGTCGGCTCGGCCAGGACCTTGATGAGGCCGTCGCGCTTTTGCGCGTCGATACTCAGGAAATTTCCGTTTTTGTTATTAAACGCGTCGAGCAGGCTTGGGTTGCTGCTCAAGAGGTTCGACAGGAAGCTGTAGGTCCAGCTGCCGTTGGTGCGGCTGGCGCCCATGCTCACGCCGAGCTGGTCGACCAGGGTTTTCGAGATTTCGGCGACCCGCACTTCGAGCATCACCTGCTGCGGCGCCGCGACCGAGGTCATGTTGATGACCTTGACCATGTTCGCGCCCTGGCCGCCGGTAGCATCGCCACCGGCCGCACCCCCGGCACCACCAGCCGCACCGCTGGCCCCGCCGCGACCGCGCTGGACGTAGGCATTGGCCAGCGCCATCATCTGGTCCAGCTTGCTCACATCCGAGACCGTGCCCGACAGCACCAGGGTATCGGCCGCGGTCGTGATCCTGACGTCCTTTTCGTCGGCCAGCAACTGCTCGAAACGCGCCGTCAGGCCACTGGTGTCGAGATCGACCGCAATGTCGATGATGGTGGCCTCATTGGCCTTGTTCCAGACGATCAGGTTGGTGCTGCCCACGGATTTTCCGAGCATGTACAGCTCGCTTGGATTGAGCAGGATAACGTCCGCCACGCGGGCGTCGCCGACCGACATGCGCGTGGCCGAAAACGGCAGGCGCATGAGGGTCGACTTGCCCTCTGAAAGCGTGACCTTCGGCGCCAGCGTGGTCGCCGCGCTGCGCGGGGACGCTGGCGTCGTGGCCGGCGCCCTGGTCGAGGCGTTTGCCGCTGCCGTGGCCGCCGCCGCTGCGCCGCTGGCGCAGGCCAGCAGGGCCAGCAGGGACCCTGCCGCCAGCGCCGTGCGTCCCGTGGTCACTCTGGTGTGTGTGCAGTTCAGTCGCATGGTGGCGTTCTCATTAGAATTGTTGGGTGCTGCGTTCGAGTCCCTTGATGACGTCGACCTGGTAGCGCGGTTCGCGCACCAGCGTCACTCTGCGCACCGGGGCACGTTGTGGTGGTGCCGCTGCCGGGCGGACCACCCCGAGCAGGGCGTTCTTGGTGGCGCCATGGGTACTGACCGGGTCCGGATCGATCTGGTTGCGCAGCACCAGCGAGAGCGTGCCGACACTGCGTGCGAGGTCGAGCTTTTCGGTCTGTTCGGGCGACAGTTCGAGCGTCACCGCATTCACGACTTTCGGCTTGGTATCGTCGCGGTTCGGGTCCTGGGCAATGGCCAGCACCAGGATGCGCTCGAGCACGATCTTCGAGATCGAGGCGTCGCCATTGGCGCTGCCCTTGACGGAGTCGCCCTGGGTATTGACCAGGATGTCGACGAAGTTGCCGGGCAAGGCAAAGCCGGCCACGCCGACCACGTCGTTCACGCGCACGGTCATCGCACGCTTGCCATTGGCAACCACGGCTGACAGGCCACCTTGGGTACCCGGTGGCGCCAGCTTGCTCTCCATGATCGGTTCGCCCCGCTGCAGCGAAGAGCGCGCAACTCGGCCCGCAAGCAGCTTGGGATCCGCAAAGGCGCCCGGCGGCAGTGCGCCTGCCGGCCAGTCCACCATACGGATCATTTCCGGCGCCAGGCGCGCGCCCAGGCTCACGTCCACCATGGCGACCGCGACCTTGGACGTATTGCCCGAGGCGCGCCCGTTGATCCAGCTGACGGCGGCGAAAACGGCTGCCAGGGCAAGCACCAGCGCGATGGCCAGCATGACGAGTCCGCGTGTATTTTTCATGTCATTCTCCTTCTGTGCCGCTTGCCGGCGCCATGGTCTGATAGCCGGTAAAGAAGTTGTTCCAAGCCCAGTCGAGCGTCTCCGGTGTGAGGACCGCCGCTACTCCTTCGTAGGCGGCGCGGTCGCGTACCTGGGAGAGCAAGTCACGCGGATAGCAGGCCAGTAACGGACAATTCATGCGCACGTGCCGTTCCCTTACCAGCCAGGCGAATGCATCCTGGTCCCACTCGATGCCCAGGCCCTTGCATGCATCTTTGAAAATCCTGCGGTAATCGTTTTCCGACAGCGGGCCGATATGGATCTTGTAGCCAATGCGGCGCAGGAAAGCGCCATCGCCCAGTTCGGCCGGCGGCAGGTTTGACGAGAACACGACAATCACATCAAAAGGCACCTCGAACTTGTAGCCGGTATGCAGGGCCAGGAAATCCATGCGGCGGTCCATCGGTACGATCCAGCGGTTGAGCAGGTCTTCGGGAGAGCAGCGCTGGCGACCCAGGTCGTCAATGATGAAGATGCCGTTGTTTGCCTTCAGGTGTGGCGGCGCCTGGTAGTAGCGCGTGGTGTGGTCGAATTTCAGGTCGAGCATGTCGAGCGAGAGTTCGCCGCCGGTCAGCACGGCCGGGCGCTGGCAGCGGACCCAGCGCGCGTCGCCGATGGCGCGCCGGAAGGGCGTATCGTCGCTGTCGTCGGCCATGCCGGCCTGGTGCACGACCGGGTCGTAAACCTGCACCACTTCGCCGCCGACATAAATGGCGTGCGGCACCGAGACATCGCCCCGGAGCAGGTCGGCCAGGCGCTCGGCGAGGAAAGTCTTGCCACTACCGGCCGGGCCGTGGATGAACATCGCGCGCCCTGAGTTCATGGCCGCGCCGAGCTGGTCAAGAATGCCCGGCCCGACCACGACGCCCTTGAAACCGGCGCGCACGGCGTCGCGCCCAATGCGCATGGTGGCGACACTGCGCGCGGCGATCGCGTCGCGGTAGCTTTCCAGGGTAACGGGCGCCGGCCCGCTGTAGCCGCAGCGCGCCAGGAATTCGGCGCCCCGCACGCGGCCCAGGTCCGAGAGCCGGTAGCAGACGTCGGCATCGGTGCCGCTGCCATTGCCCGCGCGGCTGATCTCGCACAGCTTTTCGGTTCGCATGTAGAGGATGACGGGATCGACCACGCTGGCGGTTAATTTCATGCGGCCGGCCAGTTCGGTCATGCGCAGCAGGCCGCCAAGGAAGAGGGTCTTGACGGCCAGCTCGACCAGGAACAGAAAGGGCAGGCCGGTTTCCGCCACCGAACGTGGCGCCGGCGGTAACAGAGCCCGCGCCGGGCGCGGAGCAGGGTGGTTCGCAGCAGGTGCGGTGTCAGGTGCCAGGGTGAGGGTGTCCATGGTGGTGGTCCAGTCAGTAACGGAGGATTGTGAGCTGGGCCAGTGTGCCGGCAGTGATTGCAAGGGCGTATGGCATCTTTCCGATGGACGGCGCTGGCGGCATCGAACCCGCACTGCCGCCAGTCATGCGCTCTATCTGGTGGCGCACCAGGATGCCGCGCAGATTGACGAGCATCTCGGGCAGCATATTTTTGGAAACGGCGAAACCGATTGCCAGTACGCCTCCAGCTGCCATGCTGGCCAGTGCAGCCCCAAGGACACCGTGCATGCCAAGAAAAGCACCGATCATTCCCATCAACTTGACGTCGCCCGCGCCCATGACCCGCATAACGTACATGGGCAAGAACATTGCCATGCCAACGGCGAGGCCGGCTAAGGCGAAGAAAGCGCCCTCTCCCCGCACCGAGAGCGCCTGAAAAGTGATGGCGATGATCATGCCGGTGGCTACGAGCCAGTTTGGGATGCGTCGTTCGCGCATATCGACCATGGTAGCAATCAGCAGTAAAAGCACCAGCATGAGCAGCTCCAATGGCAGGGCATGCCCGCCCGGAAGGTGCAGTTGTTCAGTGCTCATATCAAGGAATGTTGGCATGGCCGACTCTGACAAATCGCGGAACCCCATTTCGCAGGAGTTAGAACCGCATTTATTTAGGGGGCGAGAGGTGTTAGCTTCGCTGCGATCCTGCCAAACAGGGCAGAGAGATTCTCGCCAGTAGTAGTAACCGTGCCGATGATCACCACTGCGATTAAGGCAGCGATCAGTCCATATTCAATGGCGGTGACACCGTGATCGTCCTGAATAAAGTTTTCGATTGCTTTCATTATGATTTCTCCTGTATCGAAGTTTGTAGGTTGGAATCTGCCTGCCGGGGCACGGCCACCGGCTACAAAGTTAAATTAGTCAAGTGCACGCGTTTGTGGACGTTATTGGTCGATAGTGAGCCAGCCACAGGGATAGTCCAATTGCAGCCAGGTTAAAGCGGTCCCGCCCTATTCCACGGATGGGACCTGAGCTGGATTAGGGAGCGAGAGTCGGGCCGAGCTTCGCGGCAATCCTTCCGAATAGGGCAGAAAGATTTGTACCCGTCGTCGTGACGGTTCCAATGATCACAACCGCGATCAGCGCAGCAATCAGACCATATTCAATAGCTGTCACACCGTCTTCTTCTTGCAGAAAATTCTTGATCATTTCCATGATGCTTTCTCCCAGGTAGTCAGTAGTTGGATAAATTTTTACAAAGCTCAGCGCCTTGCCCGAACCCTGTACCAGTGCTACAGCAACGCGATAATCGCGAGGATGCAGATCACTGCAACGAGGGACCAGATCAGGGCATGTTCGTAAGCCGAACTGCCGGTTCCTGCCTGCATGAAGTCAATGAACGCTGGTGGTAGATGCCTGTACATGTTTGCCTCCCGCACCTGCCGCACACCGTTCGGAACTTCATTCAGGCTGCAAGGTCAGCGCTGATGTATCCACTGTAGGTGTTTGCTGACACCGCCGCATCGCACAATCGCCCTTTTCGAGGGGCGACATTCGTGCTGATTTTGGGGCAGAAAACCATGACAAATGTCATGGCCTGCGTAGGACAATTCAGACAGGTCAGCGCGATGCAACGGGCAGTTGGTGCCTGGCGGCGTAGACATACAGCTCGAGCCGGTTGGCGACGCCGAGCTTCTTGTAGATGGTGACGAGGTAGTTGCGCAGGGTGTGTTCGGAAATGAACAGGCTTTCGGCGAGGGCCTTGTTGGTCTCGCCGCTGCCGGCGACGATTGCGTCGACGATCTTGCGCTCCTTGGGGGTGAGCGAGTCGAGCTTGATTTTGTGCGGATCGGGCTTGGGCGCGGTGCGGACACGGGTCAGTTCGCCGAAGATACGGGTCATCATGTCCTGGCCGACCCACATCTCGCCCTGGTGCACCTTTTCAATCGCGCGCAGCACGACCTCGGCCGGCGCATCCTTGCGCAGTACCCCGCGCGCGCCGGCAAGGATGGCGCGGTCGAGCGTGGCCTGGTCACGCATGCCGGTAAACACGAGCGCGCGCGACACCCCGCTCACAAGCAGGGCCGGCAGGAAATCGAGTGAGCAGTCGCCGCCGAGATCGATATCGAGCAGGATGATGTCGGGCCCGTGGGTTGCCGCCTGTGCCAGCGCTTCTTCGCGGCAGGTGGCGGTGGCCACCACCGTCATGCCGCTGCGTTCGCTGCCGATGAGGCGTTCCAGGCCCCAGAGCATGGTTTTGTGGTCGTCGACGAGCAGGACGGTAATGGGGAGCGGGGCGGGTGGGGTCATCGGTAGTTCACACAGGAATGTCGATATGGACCGAGGTGGTGCCTTCGGCACCGCCCACATAGGCAAAGCCACCGAGGCCGGCGGCACGTTCGGCGATCGAGCGCGGCACGAATGTCGGCGGCGGACCGGACGTGCATTCGTTATCGATGCGGATATGCAGCCAGCCATTGGTGCGGCGCAGGTGAACGGCGCCGCGGCTTGCATCCGTGTGGCGACGGATATTGCTCATTCCTTCGCAGACGAGCTGGAATATCTCGGATCCCAGGCGGTCGTTGATGTCCAGCCTGTCATGCCCGAGGAGGGCGATGTCGACGTTGTAGCACGCCTTGAAGTCGGCGGCATGCGTGCGCAAGGCCAGCTTGAACACCGGTTCGCTCGACGGCGCCGTGGCTTTGACGGTCTGAGCAAACTGGCGCAGGTCGCGCACCACGTTTTCGGTCATTGCGGCAACCTGGCGCAGTTCCGCCGCGATCGGGCTGTCGCCGGCCTTTCGCACCAGCGCCTGCAGCGCGTGCGACAGGCCGATGTAGGGCTGCACCGTGGTGTCGTGCAGGTCATTGGAAAATTTCTGGCGTTCGCGGCGCCCTGCGTCGGACGCCATGCGGTCGAGCAGCTCGATGTTTTCGATCACGGGAAACGCCTGCGCCGCCACCTGGGCGAGGAAGGCCGCGTCATGGCGGTTCAGGTCGCGCCGGGGCGAGACGACGAAGATCCGGCCCTCGCCGCGGCGCAGCGGGACGGGTGCGCAGATATAGCTGTGCGCATCGAGCAGCTCGGCCAGTGTGCCGCCTTCGCCGGTGCGCAGGCTGTGCCATCGGGCGCGCCCTTCTTCGCGGGTCCGAAGCCTCGCACGGAATCGCCCGAACGGAAATAGCGGGACGGTGTAGACGGCGCACAAGCGCGCAGGGAGCGCGGTCAGCACGCTCGCCATTCGCTGGTCCAGCGGGCATGCGCCGGGCGGGGACGCGGCCGCGGTCGCACTGGCCGAACGCAGGCGCCATTCGCTGGCCTCGCCTTCGCGCATCAGCACGATGCAGGTGCTGGCATCGAAGAACCGGCGGGTCTGTTCGAGCACCGAGGCAATCGTGTGGTCGACCCCGAAACGCGGGTTCGACAGGCGGCTGACGTCGCGCAGCAGTGCCATGCGCCGCTTCCCGTTCAACAGCACCTCGCCCCAGTGCGACACCATCAGGCCCAGGCCGATCAGGAAAACGGCGCGCAGCAGCACGTTGGCCAGCACGGCGTCGTTGGCCGGCTCGCTGGCCGAGAACAGGAACAGCGCCGTGCTTGCAAGGGTGACGCGTGCGCCTTCGTCATGCCCCCACAGGAATGCGGCGGTAGCGACCGGGAAAAAGAACAGGAAAAAGTAAGCGCCCAGGGGATCGGTCAAGGCCAGTAACAGGCCGAACCAGCAAACGTCCAGCCAATGCGCCAGCGTCGGATAGCGTACCTGCTGGCTAACTTCGCGCAGGACGAAGATGAGGAGAACGATGCTTTGCACCGTGTATGCCGACAGCACGAGCATCGTCACCCAATGCGGCTGGCCCGGCCCATCCAGATCGATCATGGCCGTCAACAATGTCGCCACAGCGAGGACGACCCGCATCCTTGCAGTCAGCGTTAGTTCATCCGCATCCGGATGGACAGGCGTGTCATAGCCGCATGCGTTATCCACAGCGCCTCAGCACTTGTTTAAATGAACGGTTTAAGCCCGACAGAGCCGGGAATATGACCAGCTACGATCGGTGTCGCCTTGAGCACGCCACCGTCGACAAGCATTCAGCTGCCATGCACCTTCCTCCAGGAGCCTTGACCCAGAATAAATATGCACAATGAATATGTGAACAAAAATATACCATTGTTCAGGCTGTATTTACGATTTCCTGTCGCAAAAAAGTAAATAAATTTACTCAGGGCAGGAGAGACTAGCTCTACAGTGAGTAAGGCGGATTGAGAGGAAATCGGAGCGGCGGCCTGCGCCGCCGCGGATCAGGCCCGCTCGCGCTCGACCCGGTTCACGCCCGCCACCCGCCGCAGGTTGCGGATCAGGTGCGCCAGGTGCACGCGGTCCTTCACCTGGATGGTGAAGCGCAGCTGGGTCATCATGTTTTCGTCGTCCTCGTCCATGCCGACATAGGTGATGTTGCCGTCGGACTCGCCGATCTCGGCCGCCACGCGTGCGAGGATGCCTTTTTCGTTGTTGATCAACAGGCGGATGCGGCAGTCGAAGCGGCGGTTCAGTTCTTCGCCCCACTGCACGGCGATCCAGCGGTCCGGTTCCTTCACGCGCAGGCGCTTGGCCGGCAGGCAGTCGCAGGTGTGCACCACCAGGCCCTGGTCGCGCCGCAGCTGGCCGCTGATCAGATCGCCCGGGATCGGCAGGCAGCAGGGCGCCAGCTGCACCGACACGCCTTCGCTGCCGTAGATCGTGACCGGATCGATGTCGCCGCCCGCGCCGCACGCAGTCTGCACCGACGAAGACGCGCGGCCCTCCGAATCGACATCCATCAGGCCGAAAATGTGGCGCGCCACCAGGGCCGGCATGCGCTTGCCGATGCCGATGTCGGCATACAGCTCGTCCATCGACTTGGCCGAGGATTCGGCCAGCAGGCGGTCGATGGTGGTGGACGAGAGTTCGGCCTCGATATTGCGCGCGGCCAGGGCCTGCGACAGCAGTTCCTGACCGAGTTCCACCGACTCGTTGACGTTGATGGTGCGCAGGTAGTGGCGGATCGCCGAACGCGCCTTGCCGGTACGCACATAGCTGAGCCAGGTCGGGCTCGGGCGCGAATCTGGATCGGTGACGATCTCGACGATGTCGCCGTTGTGCAGCTCGGTGCGCAGGTGCTGGGTTTCGTTGTTGATCTTGACCGCCACCGTATGGTCGCCGATGCCGGTGTGGATCGAATAGGCGAAGTCGAGCGCCGTGGCGCCACGCGGCAGGGCGATGATCTTCGACTTCGGCGTGAACACGTAGACCGAGTCCGGGAACAGGTCGACCTTCACGTGCTCGAGGAATTCGGCCGAGTCGCCGGTCTGCTGCTGGATGTCGAGCAGCGACTGCAGCCAGGCGTGGGTGCGCTGCTGCAGGTCCGACATGTTCTGGTCGCCCGTCTTGTACAGCCAGTGCGCCGCCACGCCGGACTCGGCGGTGCGATGCATGTCCTGGGTGCGGATCTGGAATTCGACCGGGGTGCCGTAAGGGCCGATCAGGGTCGTGTGCAGCGACTGGTAGCCGTTGATCTTGCGGATCGCAATGTAGTCCTTGAACTTGCCCGGCATCGGCTTGTACAGGCCATGCAGCGAACCGAGCGTGACGTAGCAATTCGGGATGTTGTCGACCACGACGCGGAAACCGTACACGTCGAGCACCTGCGAAAACGACAGGTGCTTGTTGCGCATCTTTTTATAGATGCCGTACAGGGTTTTTTCGCGGCCATAGACTTCGGCGTGGATGCCTGCCAGCGACAGGCTGTGCTTGACCGACTCGAGGATTTTCTTGACGACTTCGCGGCGGTTGCCGCGCGCCGATTTCACTGCCTTGGCCAGGGTGCGGTAGCGCAGCGGGTAGAGGTGCGAAAACGCCAGGTCCTGGAGTTCGCGGTAGATATTGTTCAGGCCGAGTCGGTGCGCGATCGGCACGTACACTTCCATCGTCTCACTGGCGATGCGGCGCCGCTTGGCGGCCACCATCGCGCCCAGCGTGCGCATGTTGTGCAGGCGGTCGGCAAGCTTGATCAGGATCACGCGCACGTCGGAAGCCATGGCGAGCAGCATCTTGCGGAAGTTTTCCGCCTGCGCCTCGACCAGGCTCTGGAATTCGATTTTTTCGAGCTTCGACAGGCCGTCGACCAGGTCGGCCACCTGCGGGCCGAAACGCTCGAGCAGCTCTTCCTTCTTGACGTCCTGGTCTTCGATCACGTCGTGCAGCAAGGCGGCCATGATGGCCTGGACGTCGAGTTTCCACTCAGCGCAGATCTCGGCGACGGCGATCGGGTGCGAAATATAGGGTTCGCCCGACTTGCGCACCTGGCCCAGGTGCATCTCGTCGGAGAAGCGGTAGGCTTCCTTGACCTTCTTGAGTTCGGCGGGAGTGAGGTAATCCGACAGCTGGTTGATCAGCTGCGTGACCGAGGCGACGCCCGGAGCTGGCGGTTCGGGAACTTCTTGCGGCTTGCCCTGGCGCTTGGCCCGGGGCGGGGTATTGCCTGAATGTGTCGAGTCCGGGGGAAACAGGTTCATGTTATGTCGATCAGCCGCAGTGTGGTGACAGAATAACAGAATTACGGGCGGGCACAGTCAGGCAAGGAGCCAGCTTACATCGGCACTTTTTTCAGCATTTCCACGCCCACTTTACCGGCGGCGATCTCGCGCAGCGCGACGACGGTCGGCTTGTCCTTGGCTTCGACCTTCGGCGTATGGCCCTGCAGCAGCTGGCGCGCACGGTAGGTGGCGGCCAGGGTCAGCTGGAAGCGGTTAGGGATGTGCTTGAGGCAATCTTCGATGGTGATACGTGCCATGTGTAGCTCCTGAATGGACAAAGTACGGCGGCAGCGATGGACGCTGACGAATTACGTGGGTTGGTGCGCGTGGATTCCAAGCTGGGCGAACAGCGAGGCGTTGCGGGCCGCTTGTTGGGCGAAGCGGCAACGTGTCGCCTGGACAATCGCCCGCAGCTGGGCCAGGGCGACATTGAACTCTTCGTTGATGATAGCATATTCGAACTCGGGAGCGTGAGCGATCTCCCCGCCGGCGGCCAGCAAACGACGCGTGATGATGTGCGGTTCGTCGGTGCCGCGCTTGTGCAGGCGCTGTTCCAGCGCCTCGATCGAGGGCGGCAGGATGAAGATGCCGGACGCGTCCGGGAACTGCTTCTTCACCTGGCGCGCGCCCTGCCAGTCGATCTCCAGCAGGATATCGGTGCCGGTCTTCATCTTGTCTTCGACGTTCAGGCGGCTGGTGCCGTAGTAATTGCCGTGCACTTCAGCCCACTCCAGGAATTCGCCGCGGTCGGCGCGCGCGACAAAATCCTCGGCGTTTGTAAAATGGTATTCGCGGCCGTCCTGCTCGCCCGGGCGCGGCTGGCGCGTCGTGGTCGAGATCGACAGCTGGATGCCCGGCTCCTGGGCCAGCAGCGCATTGACCAGGGTCGATTTGCCGGCGCCCGATGGCGCGGCGACGACGAACAGGCTGCCGGAGAAAGCGGTGGTGATCATGGGGTGGTCCTTTTTATGTCGCGATTGTTCATCATATAGTTGAACGCGTGGGCAGGAAACCTGCCCACCCTACGTGTCTGCACCGTAGGGTGGGCGGGTCCCCCGCCCACGCGTTCAAGCGGCCCGTGAATATCCGGCCGCCGAATCAAATTGTCATTACTCCAGGTTCTGCACCTGCTCCCGCATCTGCTCGATCAGCAATTTCAGCTCCATCGACGCATCCGCCAGCTCCTTGACCGACGCCTTGGCGCCCAGCGTATTGGCTTCGCGGTTCAGTTCCTGCATCATGAAGTCGAGGCGCTTGCCGACCTGGCCGCCTTTTTTCAGGATGTGGCGGGTTTCGTTCAGGTGCGCGGACAGGCGCGACAATTCTTCGGAGACGTCGATCCGGATGCCGTACAGCGTCACTTCCTGGCGGATCCGCTCGAACACTTCCTGGCGGCTCAGGACCGACGGGTTGCCGTGGCCGGCCAGACCCAGCGCATCCTGCATGCGCTCGACGGCCTTTTGCTGGAACTGGGCGATCACCTGCGGGATCAGCGGCGTGATGCGCTTGACGATCACTTCCATCGCGTCGATGCGCGACTGCAGCATCGCCTCCAGGGCCGCGCCTTCGCGCCGGCGGCTCTCGACAAAGGCGGCGACCGTCCTGGCGGTCAGCGCGGCCACGTCCGCCTGGAGCGATTCCTGGCCGATATGCGACTCTTCGACCACGCCAGGCCAGCGCAGCAGCTCGGCCACCGACATCAGCGGCGCCGAGACGAAATGGCGGGTGACTTCCGTTTGCAGGCGCGCCAGGTCGGCCAGCAATTCCTGGTTCAGCGCCTGGGCGCCGCCGGCGACCTTGCGTCCGAACGACAGGCGGGCTTCGACCTTGCCGCGGGTGATGGCGGCCATGATGGCGGCGCGCAGGTCCGGTTCCAGCGCGCGCAATTCGTCGTTGATGCGGAACTGGAGATCGAGGAAGCGCGAGTTGACGCTCTTGATCTCGATCGTGAGGGTGCCGGCAGCGCCTTCGCTGGTGGCAACCGCATAGCCTGTCATGCTAGAAATGCTCAATGGAGTCCCCGGTTTTTTTTCAGAGCGTTTGGACGCTCATTATTCTTTACAAAGCCGACATTTATCCACACAATCGCCGTGTTATGCAAGGGACTCTTCAGTATGGCCGCACAAAATAACGCACCCTTGCCGGATGGGCTGGAGATTGCCGGATATCGCATTGTAAAGAAAATCGCGTCCGGTGGGTTCAGTATCGTCTATCTCGCCTATGACGCCGAAGGCAACGCCGTCGCCATCAAGGAATACCTGCCGAGCGCACTCGCGCTGCGCCAGCCGGGCGAGCTCGCGCCCACCATCACCCGGCCGAACCTGCCCCTGTTTCGCATCGGCCTCAAGTGCTTTTTCGAGGAGGGCAGGGCGCTGGCGCGCATCATCCACCCGAATGTGGTGCGCATTCTGAACTTTTTCCGCGCCAACGAAACCGTGTACATGGTGATGGCCTACGAGTCCGGCCATTCGCTGCAGGAACACGTCGCCCGCAGCGTCGGCAAGGGCGGCTCCCTCGGCGACGCCTTCATCCGCCAGGTCTTCGACGGCGTCTGCCGCGGCCTGCGCGAAACCCATGCCAACAAGCTGCTGCATCTCGACCTGAAACCGGCCAACATCTACCTGCGCACCGACGGCTCGCCCATCCTGCTCGACTTCGGCGCGGCGCGCCAGGCCATCAAGAACGATGCGCCGATGCTGGCGCCGATGTACACGCCCGGCTTCGCGCCGCCCGACCTGTATGCCAAGGGACTGCCGCTGGGCCCATGGTCCGACATCTACAGCCTGGGGGCGTCGATGTTCGCCTGCATGACCGGCTCGCCCCCGCAGGCGGCCGACGCGCGCAAGCTGGACGACAAGCTGCCGGCCCAGTTCGAGGCGCTGGCGGACAGCTATTCGGCCGAGCTGATCGCCATGGTGCGCGCCTGCCTGTCGCTCGATCCGATGGCGCGCCCGCAAAGCGTGTTCGCCGTTCAGAAGGTGCTGCAGGCCGCGCCCCTGGTGGCGCAGGCGCAAACCGTCGAAGCACCCCCGGGAGGCCTGCGTGGTTTGCTGGGCCGCCTCGGTTCATTCGGCCGCGCCCGCAGCGGCGCAGGCGACTAGGAGACACCATGCAGTTTTCCGTTTACCAGCAAACCCACATCGGCGGGCGCAGCGTCAACCAGGACCGGATGGGCTACTGCTTCACGCGCGACGCGTTGCTGCTGGTGCTGGCCGATGGCATGGGCGGCCACCAGCACGGCGAAATCGCCGCCACCATCGCCATGCAGACCCTGTCGATGATGTTCCAGATGGCGGCCAAACCCTATATCAAGAAACCGGAACGCTTTCTCGAAGAAGCGCTGGTGCAGGCGCATCGCGACATCCTGGCCTATACGGCGCGCCACAAGCTGCCCGAGAGCCCGCGCACGACGGTCGTCGCCTGCCTGGTGCAGCACAACAGCGCGGTCTGGGCCCATTGCGGCGACTCGCGCCTGTACTGGGTGCGCGGCAACCGCACGCTGGCGCAGACGCGCGACCATTCGCACCTGGAATACCTGATCGCCAAGGGCCTGGCCAGCCCGGCCGAACGCATGACCCACCCCGACCGCAACAAGCTGTATAACTGCCTGGGGGCGCCGACGCCGCCGCGCATCGAGCTTTCGACCCAGGCCAGCCTGGAAGCGGGCGATGTGCTGCTGCTGTGCTCCGACGGTTTGTGGTCGACCGTGCCGGACGCCGAAATCGTGCAAAAGCTCGCTACCCAGACCGTCGTGCAGGCGGTGCCGGAGCTGGTCGCCATGGGCGCGGCGATCGGCGGCCCGCGCGCCGACAACACGACCGCGCTGGCGATCAGCTGGCAGGGGGCGGACACTCTCGATGCGAATTCGCCGAACGTGATCTCGACCCTGATGCTGCCCGAAGATCAAGTCAGCAGCACGATCGGCCACGCGCCGGCCGCGCTCGATGTCGACCCCTTCGATGAAGACGAAATCGAAAAAGCGATTGCCGAGATCAACCAGGCCATCGAAAAGTCTTCCCAGTTACTTAAATAGACAAGAAAAAGGTTCACCATGACGTTTGCATCCCGCCCGAGCGGCCGCGCAGTCGACCAGCTGCGCAGCATCCGCATCACCCGCCAGTACACGAAACACGCCGAAGGCTCGGTACTCATCGAGTGCGGCGACACCAGGGTGATCTGCACCGCCAGCATCGAAGAGAAGGTGCCCGGCTTCCTGAAGGGCAAAGGGCAGGGCTGGATGACGGCCGAATACGGCATGCTGCCGCGCTCGACGCACACGCGCATGGACCGCGAGGCCGCGCGCGGCAAGCAGTCCGGCCGCACGCAAGAGATCCAGCGCCTGATCGGCCGCTCGCTGCGCGCTGCCTTCGACCTGGAAGCCTTCGGCGAACGCACGCTGCACCTCGATTGCGACGTGATCCAGGCCGACGGCGGCACCCGCACCGCGGCGATTACCGGCGCCATGGTCGCCGCCTACGACGCATTCAATGCCCTGGTCGGGCGCGGGCTGCTGCCGTCGGTACCGGTGAAGCACTTCGTGGCGGCGATCTCGGTCGGCGTGTATCAAGGCATGCCCGTGCTCGACCTCGATTACGTCGAGGATTCGGGCTGCGACACCGACATGAACGTGGTCATGACCGACGCCGGCCATTTCATCGAAGTGCAGGGCACGGCCGAAGGCGTCGCGTTCGACCGCGCCGGCATGAACCGCCTGCTCGACCTGGCGCAGGGCGGGATTGCGGACCTGGTGCGGATGCAGAAGGAAGCGCTGGGGATTGCCTGACGAACGGGTAACGACGGGGTAAAATACCCGCTTCCGTTCCCTCCGCTTCCCCTCCCGCCATGACCCAACGTCTCATCCTCGCCTCGAACAACGCCGGCAAGCTCAAGGAATTCCAGCAAATCCTCGGCCCCATCGGCTTCACCCTGCACCCGCAAGGCGAATTCGACGTGCCCGAAGCGGATGAACCGCATGCCACGTTTGTGGAGAACGCACTGGAAAAGGCGCGCCACGCCGCGCGCCTGACCGGGCTGCCGGCGCTGGCAGACGACTCCGGCGTGTGCGTGAATGCGCTGGGCGGCGCCCCGGGTGTGTATTCCGCGCGCTTTGCCGGCGAACCGAAGTCGGACGCGCGCAACAGCGCAAAACTGGTGGCCGACCTGGCGAATCACGCCGACAAATCCGCCTATTACTATTGCGTGCTGGTCTACGTGCGCCACGCCGACGATCCGCAGCCGGTCATCGCCGACGGCCGCTGGGACGGCGTCATCATCGATACGCCGCGCGGCGCGAACGGCTTCGGCTACGATCCGCATTTCCTGATTCCCGCGCTCGGCAAGACTACCGCCGAACTCGACCCCAGCGAGAAGAACGCGCTCTCGCACCGCGGCCAGGCCCTGCGCGCGCTGGTGGAAAAGCTGCAATGATCCCGATTAAAGTCGCCGGCGCGACCATGAACGAGCCGCGTAATCCCGCGACCGCCGCCCTGCAATACCTGCAGCCGGGCGCCCTGAACCTGAGCGCCTTGCCGCCGCTGTCGCTCTACATCCACTATCCCTGGTGCGTGCGCAAGTGCCCGTATTGCGACTTCAATTCGCACGAGGCCAAGGGCGAGTTACCGGAAAAAGCCTACCTCGACGCACTGCGCCTGGACCTCGAACAATCGCTGCCGCTGATCTGGGGCCGCAGGATCCACACGGTATTCATCGGCGGCGGCACGCCCAGCCTGATGTCGGCCGCCGGCCTCGACCGGTTGTTGTCGGACGTGCGCACCTTGCTGCCGCTGGAGATCGATGCCGAAATCACGATGGAAGCGAACCCCGGCACCTTCGAGGTCGAAAAATTTCGCCAATACCGCGACAGCGGGGTGAACCGCCTGTCGATCGGCATCCAGAGTTTCAACGGCGCCCATTTGAAATCGCTGGGCCGCATCCACGACGAGCGTGAGGCCCTGCGCGCGGTGGAAATCGCCCATTCGACCTTCGACAATTTCAACCTCGACCTGATGTATGCGCTGCCTTCGCAGACCCTGGCCGAGGCCGAGCAGGACCTGAAAACGGCGCTGTCGTTCGCGCCGCCGCACCTGTCGCTGTACCACCTGACGATGGAACCGAACACGGTCTTCGCCAAGTATCCGCCCAGCCTGCCCGACGACGACGCCAGCGCCGACATGCAGGACATGATCGCGGAGACCATGCGCGGCGCCGGCTTCGACCACTACGAAGTGTCGGCCTACGCGCAACGCGGCCGCCACGCGCGCCACAACCTGAATTACTGGAATTTTGGCGACTACCTCGGCATCGGCGCCGGCGCCCACTCGAAACTCTCCTTCCCGCACCGGATCCTGCGCCAGGCCCGCTTCAAGCAGCCGGCTTCCTTCATCGAAGCGGCCAATCGCGGCAACCCGGTGCAGGAAGAGCATGAAATCGCGCGCGCCGACCTGGGTTTCGAGTTCATGCTCAACACGCTGCGCCTGACCGGCGGCTTCGACCCGAACCTGTTCAACGAACGCACCGGCATGGGCATTACGGCGATCAGCAAGGCCCTCGACGCCGCCGAAGCCAAGGGCCTGCTCTACCGCGATTTCAAGCTGATCCGTCCGACTGAACTTGGCCAGCGTTTCCTCAACGACCTGCAAGAGATGTTCCTTTCCGATGCGCGCTGAGCAGTGCGCCGGTGCCGAACCTGCTGCCGCCTCGCAGCGTCCAATCACGCTTTCAACGATAAGTTGCCGTCATGACCAACCAAAGCAATAACACCGGTAAATACGGAACTATCGGGAAAAGCGCCATTACCGTCGGGCGCTACACTTACGGCTTCGAGCTTCTTTCTGTCCGTCAGTGGGGGGAAGGCGCCAGCCTTCAAATCGGTGCCTTCTGTTCGCTGGCAAATGCCACGATCTTGTTGGGAGGAAACCACCGGACAGACTGGATAACGACATTCCCGTTCGGTCACATTTTTGCGGACGAGTTAGGTGGACAAGACATTGTGGGCCACCCTGCGACCCGCGGGGATGTGATCATCGGCAACGATGTCTGGATCGGTCATAACGCGACGATCATGTCCGGCATCACGATCGGGACAGGGGCGGTGATCGCGACCAACGCAGTTGTTGTCAAAGACGTGCAGCCTTACGAAATCGTTGGCGGCAATCCCGCAAAGTGCATCAAGACGCGCTTTGACGCGGACATCATCGAACGCTTGCTGACGCTGCGCTGGTGGGACCTTCCAGTAGAAGATATCCGCCAGGTCGCGTCGACCCTGTCGCAAGCGCCGACGACGCAACTGCTCGATGCCCTCATCTCCAGGTATCGTCCCGAACCGCTTCCCTAAGGCTAGCCCTCCGCCGCCCCCGCCAGCTTGACGATCGTCTTCGACAGCCCCGTCACTACCCGCGCCATGCTCTCGTAATCGAGCTTGTCCGGCGTGTCCTCGGCGGTGTGGTAGTAGGGGTAGCGCATGAAGGCGGTGTCGGTGATCATCAGCGCCGGGTAGCCGTGGCGGTTGTAGGAAGTATGGTCCGACAGCGTGACCCCGGTGGTATGCGCCGGCGCCGCCAGCCCATGCGCGGGAAATTCCGGGGCGAGGCGAAAAGCGGTTAGTGCGTCGCGCACCAGGTTCGACGATTCCAGCGTGCCGGCAAAGGCAATGAAATTACCCGTGCTCAGGTTGCGGCCTCCCAGCCCGGCGGCGTGGCGCCTGCTGCCCATGTCCGTACCCATCAACGAGTGCGGCTCCTCATTGACGAAAAACACGAAGCGCACCTCGGTGCCGGCGCGCGGCTGCATGGCTTTCAGCAGGCGGGCCAGTTCGAGCACGGCGGCGGTGCCGCTGCCGTTGTCGTTGGCGCCCGGTGCCCCCGGGGCCGAGTCGTAGTGGGCGCCGACGATGAAGATACGTTCGGGCCGTTTGCCGGCAGCGACTTTGCCGACCGCCACCTCGATATTGCGCACCTGTTGTCCGCCGGCCGTGTATTCCTGGCGCGCGGGCTGGTAGCCCGCGCGCTTGAGTTCGGATTCAATATAGACGGCCGCGCGCTCGAGCTGTTCCGGTGTCCCGGTGTTGTGCTCGCTGGACGCGACCGCGCGCACATGCTGGCGAATGCGCTCGGCAAGATCCGGCGCGGCCTCGGCGCCCTTGGGACGGAAGCTCAGGACAGCCACCAGGATAAGCAGGATGAGTGCAACGACGACCTTCCAGTGTGAGTGAAAAAAGTTTCGCATGGCAGTCCTCAACGCCAGGTGGCGGATCAACTGGTAGACCCTGCCAGTGTAGCCAAGTTCACATCGGCGCGGCCACACGAATCCGGGCGTAAAAAAACCGGGCGCACGGCCCGGTTCGTCTTACAGTCCGACTTCGCTCAGCGCGCGGCCTGTGCCGGCGCCGCCGCCGTCACGACAGGCTCGCTCCAGCCGCCACCGAGCACGCGGTACAGCGTCACCTGGTTCTGCAGGCGCTGCAAATTCGCCTGCACCGCCAGCTGCTGGGCCTGGAACAGCGAGCGCTGGGCGTCGAGCAGGTCGAGGTAGCTGGCCGCGCCGCTCTTGTAGCGCAGCTCGGACAGGTTGTAGCGGTCCTGTTCGGCCGCGGCCACCGCGCGCTGGGCGCGCAGCTGCTCGCTGAAGGTCGCCTGGCCGGCGAGGGCGTCGGCCACTTCGCGGAAGGCGGTCTGGATCGCGCCTTCGTACTGGGCGACCGCGACGTCGCGCCCGGCACGGGCGGCGTCGACGCCGGCGCCGATGCGGCCCAAATCAAACAGCGGCAGCACCGCTTGCGGCGCGAAGGTCCAGCCGAAGGAACCGCTCTTGAACAGGCCGGACAGTTCGGTGCTGGCGCTGCCGACCGAGCCGGTGAGCGAGATGCGCGGGAAGTAGTTGGCGCGCGCCGCGCCGATGTTGGCATTCGCCGCGATCAGTTGCTGCTCGGCCGCGCGAATGTCCGGACGCACCGTCAGCAGGTCGGACGGCAGGCCAGCCGGCAGTTCGGGCAGCTCGGTCGTGGCCAGGGTGGCGCCGGCCTGCACGTTTTCCGGAATCGTCTGACCCACCAGCAGGGTCAGCAAATTCGCGTCCTGGGCGCGCTGGCGCTGGAAGCGCGCCAGCTCGGCGCGCGCAGTCTCCACCAGCGACACCGATTGCTGCAGCTCGAGCCTGGACACGACGCCGTTCTCGAAGCGCAGACGCGTCAGGCGGTCGGACTCTTCCCGGGTTTTCAGGGTCTGCTGGGTGATGGCGAGCAGTTCGTCGTCGGCCAACAGGGTCAGGTAGGTGTTGGCGACCGACGCGACCAGGCTGAGCTGCGTGGTGCGGCGCGCTTCCTCGGTGGCGAGAAATTGCGACAGCGCCGCCTGCGACAGGTTGCGCACGCGCCCGAACAGGTCCAGCTCGAAGGCCGAGACGCCGAACCCCGCCTGGTAGATGCTCGAGGTCGGCGCGTCCTCGCCCGCCGCCTGGCGGCTGGCGAGGACGATCGCCGAAACGGTCGGGTAGCGGTCGGCACGGGTGATGCGGTATTGGGCACGGGCCTGCTCGATGTTCAGGATCGACACGCGCAGGTCGCGGTTGTTGGCCAGCGACAGCTCGATCAGCTGGCGCAGGCGGGCGTCGGCAAAGAACTGCTGCCAGGCCAGGTTGGCGGGGGCTTGCGACGTCGCCACCGGCAAGGCCGTGCCGCCGGCGCGCGCCAGCTCGGGGAAGGCCGGCGCCACCGGTGCGGCAGGGCGCTCGTAATTCGGCGCCAGGGACATGCAGCCGGCCAGCGTCAGGGCCAGCATTAAAGGAGTCAGTTTTTGTAGTTGAACGATCATATTTTTTCCTGGACTGGAGTAGCGGCTGCATCGGTTTCTTCATGCGCGTATTTCTTGCGCTGGCGTTCGCTGCCCTTGAAAAACTTGCGGACCACGACAAAGAACATCGGGACGAACAGCACGCCGAGCACGGTAGCCGTAATCATGCCACCCATCACGCCGGTACCGATAGCCCTTTGCGATGCCGAACCGGCGCCGCCGGCCAGCACCAGTGGCGACACGCCGAGGATAAAGGCGAGCGAGGTCATGATGATCGGGCGGAAACGCAGGTGCGCTGCTTCGATTGCCGCTTCCATCGGCGTACGTCCCTGCGCCTGCAAATCTTTCGCGAACTCGATGATCAGGACCGCGTTCTTCGCCGCCAGGCCGATGATGGTGACCAGGCCGATCTTGAAATAGACGTCGTTTGGATAGCCGCGCATCATCGCCGCCAGGATCGCGCCGAGGATACCGAGCGGCACCACCAGCAGCACCGACACCGGGATCGACCAGCTTTCGTACAGGGCCGCCAGCGCCAGGAAGATCGCCAGCATCGAGAAGGCCATCAGGATGCCCATCGTCGAGCCGGACTGCGCTTCCTCGCGCGACTGGCCGGTCCACTCGAACGCGAAGCCCGCCGGCAGCTTGGCCGCCAGGTTTTCCATCTCGGCCATCGCGTCGCCGGTGGAGTAACCCGGCTTGGCGTCGCCGGCGATGCTCATCGCCGAGTAACCGTTGTAGCGGATGGTCTGCATCGGGCCGGTCTGCCAGCGGGTGGAAGCGAAGGAAGACAGCGGCACCGGGTTGCCCTGGGCGTTCATGGCGTTCAGGCGCAGCAGGTCGTCCGGCTGCATGCGGGCCGAGGCTTCGGCCTGCACCACGACACGCTGCAGGCGGCCGGCGTTCGGGAAGTCGTTCACGTAGGACGAACCGAGCGAAGTCGAGATCGCGCTGTTGATCGATTCAAACGAGACGCCGAGGGCCTGCGCCTTGTCACGGTCGATGTCGAGCATGACTTGCGGCGCGTCTTCCAGGCCTTCCGGACGCACGCCGGCCAGGATCGCGCTTTGCGAGGCCATGCCCAGCAGCTGGTTGCGCGCCGCGAGCAGGGCGTCGTGGCCGGCGCCGCCGCGGTCCTGCAGGCGGAAGGAGAAACCGGTGCCGCGGCCCAGTTCCGGAATCGGCGGCGGCGACAGCGCGAAGATGAAGGCATCGCGCACGCCCGACAGGCCGCCCATGATGCGGTTGGCCAGGTCCTGCGCGCTCGAGCCGTCGCCCTTGCGCTCGTCCCAGTCCTTCAGCGGGATGAAGGCCAGCGCCATGTTCTGGCCGGCGCCCGAGAACGAGAAGCCCAGCACGCTGACCATGTTCGCCACTTCCGGCTGCTTCATGATGAAGGCTTCGGCGGTGCGCATGACTTCGTTGGTGCGCTCGAGCGTCGCGCCCGGCGGCAGCTGGATGTTGGCGATGATATAGCCCTGGTCTTCGTTCGGCAGGAAGGAATTCGGCATGCGCGAGAACAGCAGGCCGACCAGGCCGACCACCAGCACGAACACCACCAGCGCCCGGCCCGAGCCGCGGATGATCTTGCCGACCCAGCCCTCGTAACCCTTGGCGGTGGCGGTGAACTTGCGGTTGAACCAGCCGAAGAAGCCGCGCTTGGCATGGTGGTGGCCCGCTTCGACCGGTTTCAACAGGTGGGCGCACAGCGCCGGGGTGAGCGTGAGCGCCAGGAAGGCCGAGAAGGCGATCGAGGACACCATGACGGCCGCGAACTGGCGATAGATGTTGCCGACGGCGCCGCCGAAGAAGGCCAGCGGCACGAACACCGACATCAGCACCACGGTCACGCCGATGATGGCGCCGGAAATCTGGCCCATGGCCTTGCGCGTGGCCAGCAGCGGGCTCAAACCTTCCTCGCTCATGATGCGCTCGACGTTTTCGACCACGACGATGGCATCGTCGACCACGATACCGATCACCAGCACCATGCCGAACATGGTCAGCACGTTGATCGAGAAGCCGAGCGCCAGCAGGGTGGCGAGCGACCCGAGCAAGGCCACCGGCACCACGATGGTCGGGATGATGGTGTAGCGGAAGTTTTGCAGGAACAGGTACATCACCAGGAACACCAGCACGATCGCCTCGATCAGGGTATGCACCACCTGCTCGATCGAGATGTCGATGAATTTCGAGCTGTCGAAAGGCACGGTTGCCTTCATGCCGGGCGGGAAGAACTTCGACAGTTCGTCCATGCGCTCGCGCACCAGGCGCGCCGTTTCCAACGCGTTGCCGGACGGCGCCAGCTGCACGCCGATACCGGTGGACGGCTTGCCGTTGAGGCGTGCGGAGGTGGAATAGGCCTGGCCTCCGATTTCGATGCGGGCCACGTCCTTCAGGCGCACGGTCGAGCCGTCCGGGTTGGCGCGCAGTACGATGTTGCCGAACTGTTCGACCGTGCTCAGCTGACCGCTGACGACGACCGTCGCACTGATTTCCTGGCCCTGGGCCAGCGGCAGTTCGCCGATGGTGCCCGAAGCGACCTGGGCGTTCTGGCTGCGGATTGCATTGTTGACGTCGCTTGGCGCCAGGCGCAGGCCGACCAGCTTGGCCGGGTCGATCCAGACCCGCATCGCGCGCTCGGTACCGAACAGCTGGGCGGTGCCGACGCCGGGGATGCGCTGGATTTCAGGCAGCACCGTGCGCGAGGCATAGTCGCCCAGCGCAATCGGGTCCCACTTCGGATCTGACGAGGACAGGATGGTAAACAGCAGGAAGTTGGCGCGTACCTTGTCGACACGCACGCCTTGCTGGTTCACGGCCTGCGGCAGGCGCGGGGTGGCGCGTGCCAGGCGGTTCTGGACGTCCACCTGGGCCAGCTCGGGATTGGTGCCGGTCTCGAAGGTCAGGGTGATCGAGCCGCTGCCGTTGGCCGAGCTGCTCGACTCCATGTAGATCAGGCCCGGAGAGCCGTTCATCTCGCGTTCGATGACGGAGATGACCGAGTCTTCCAGGGTCTGGGCCGATGCGCCCGGGTAGGCGGCATTGATCACGATCGATGGCGGGGCCACGTTCGGATACTGGGCGATCGGCAGCTGGGTGATCGAGACCGCGCCGATCACCATGATGAAAAGCGCGATCACCCAGGCGAAAATAGGGCGGTCAATAAAGAAACGTGCCATTGCAATAGTCCTGTTCTGTACCGGGGTGCTTAGTTACGCGCCGAGGCGACTGCCGGCGCGGCTGCAACACCAGGGGCCTGGGCAGGCATCCATGGCACTGCCTTGACCGGCGTACCCGGCGGCAGCATCTGCAGCTTCTGGAAGCCGTCGACCATCACGCGCTCGCCTTCTTTCAGGCCGTCGGTGACGATCCAGCTGGAACCTTGCTGCGAACCGATCTTGACGGTGCGCGGGGTCGGCTTGTTGTCGGCGCCGACCACCATCAGGGTGTCGCCCTGCGGGCCGCCGCGGGTCACGGCCTGTTGCGGCACGATGATGCCGTTAGGCAGTTGCGCCTGCGCCACGCGGACGCGCACATACTGGCCCGGCAGCAGGGCGTTGTCCGCATTCGGCACGGTAGCGCGCAGGTTGACCTGGCCGGTGCCCGGGTCGACCGTGACGTCAGAGAACAACAGGCGGCCGCGGACCGGCAATTCGGTGCCGTCGTCGAGGATCACGGTGACGGGCGCGTCCTTGGCGCTGCTGTTGCCACCCGAGGCCTGCTTGCGCAGGCGCTGCAATTCGGAAGCCGACTGGGTGATGTTCAGGTACATCGAGCTGGTTTGCTGGATCAGCGCCAGTTCCGTGCCCTCGGTGCTTGATACCAGTGCGCCTTCGGTCACCAGGGCGCGGCCGATGCGGCCCGAAATCGGGGCGTTGACGTTGGCGTAACCGGAGTTGATCTGGGCGATGCGCACCTGGGCGCGCGAAGCGGCCACGGCTGCTTCAGCCTGTTTCTGGGCAGCTACTGCATTAGTGTATTCTTGCTTGCTGATCGCATTCGCCTCGACCAGCGGCTTGTAGCGTGCGGCCTGGGCGGCGGCCTGGGTCAGCGAGGCCTGGGTGCGGCCGAGGTCGGCTTGTGCCGCCGCGACCTGTGCCTGGTAGGGCGCCGGATCGATCTGGAACAGCGACTGGCCTTCGCGCACTTCGCTGCCCTCGGTGAACAGGCGCTTGAGCACGACGCCGTTGACGCGGGCGCGGACCTGCGCGGTACGCACCGGTTCGGCACGGGCAGGCAGTTCGGTCTGCAGCGCCACCGTTTCGAATTTGGTGGTGATAACGCCGACTTCCGGCGGCGGCATCTTGCCGCCGGCGCCAGGGCCAGCCTGGGCGGCGTCCTTGTCGCCGCAGCTGGAGAGCAGGGCGACGGCGATGAGTGTGCCGGCGGCGATTCGCGTCAGGGAGAAAGTAGAGGAGTGAGCGGGGCGCATTACGTGTGCTTCCTTCGAGTTTTTTGGAGGAGATGAGTCCGCCCCAAGAACCTCGAGGTCCCTGCGCACGGCTTCATCACTGGCTATTACAGAATTTTTTATATACTATCACGAGTGTATGTTTAACGTGCAGGACCACTCAAAAACGGAGATGCCATGCCTCGCAGGACAAAAGAAGAAGCAGCGGCGACGCGCGACAGCATCCTGGACGCTGCGGAAAGATTATTCGTGGAACAAGGTGTCTCGCGCACGACCTTGCAGCATATCGCAAGTGCAGCAGGCGTGACGCGCGGGGCTATTTATTGGCATTTTGACGACAAAAGCGCGCTGTTCAATGCAATGATGGAACGCGCGACCTTGCCCTTCGAGTGCGCCCTGAACGTGCTGGGCGAGGCCGACGAGGCACGGGTGCTGGACGACCTGCGCGCCTTTTTGGTCGAAATCTTCCGCGTGACCGAAACCAATCCCCAGGCACGCCGCGTGTTCGAGATCGCTTCCTTGAAAATCGAATTTGTCAGCGAGATGGATGCCGTGCGGGTGCGGCGCCACCATAACCAGCAGGAGTGGATGTCCCAGGTCCAGGAGCGCCTGGAACTGGGGCAAGAGGCCGGGCTGATCCGCCAGGATGTCGATACGCTGACGTATTCGCTCGGCCTGTGGGCCATGATGGATGGCCTGATCCGCAACTGGATGTTCGAGCCGGCCTCTTTCGGCCTGGTCGAGACCGGCGACGCGCTGATCGGCACCATGCTCGACGGCATACGCACGCGCTGAACGACAAAACGCCGGCATCAAGCCGGCGTCTTTGCGCTAAGCGAGCCTTCGCGGCTTCAGCGCATTTCTTCGATCATCTTCTTGAGCTTGGCCGAATCGGCGACAAACGCGCGAATGCCTTCGGACAGCTTCTCGGTCCCCATCGCATCTTCGTTGAGCATGAAGCGGAAGGACTTCTCGTCCACCGCAATGCGCTCGATTTCCGCCTTGGCGGCCACGTCGACGTCCGCGGTCAGCTTGCGCTCGACCGGCGCATCGCTGTCGGCGAGCTTTTGCAGCAGGTCCGGCGAAATCGTCAGCAGGTCGCAACCGGCCAGCTCGATGATCTGCGAGGTGTTGCGAAAGCTCGCGCCCATGACCTCGGTCTTGTAGCCGAACTTGCGGTAGTACTGGTAAATCCGCTTGACCGACTGCACGCCTGGGTCGTCCGCGCCCTGGTACTCGAGGCCGCTCGACTTCTTGTGCCAGTCGTAGATGCGGCCGACAAATGGCGAAATCAGCTTGACGCCCGCTTCGGCGCAGGCAACGGCCTGGCACAGCGAGAACAGCAGCGTCAGGTTGCAGTGGATGCCGTCCTTTTCCAGGATCTCGGCGGCGCGGATGCCTTCCCAGGTCGAGGCGATCTTGATCAGGACGCGCTCGCGCGACACGCCGGCCGCTTCGTACAGGGCAATCAGTTCGCGGCCTTTTGCCACCGTTGCTTCGGTGTCGAAGGAGAGCGCCGCATCGATCTCGGTCGAGACGCGGCCCGGCACAAACTTCAGGATTTCGACGCCGAAGGCGATCAGCAGGCTGTCGACAATGGCGTCCGTCGAGCCGTCTTTCGAGTCGGCCACGGCCTTTTGCAGCAGCGGCAGGTATTCCGGCTTCTGCACCGCTTTCAGGATCAGCGAAGGATTGGTCGTCGCATCCTGCGGCGCATACGCCTTGATCGATTGAAAGTCGCCGGTATCGGCAACGACGGTGGTGTACTGCTTGAGTTGGTCGAGTTGGTTCATGTAATTTGCCTGTTTGTTATCAAATGCAAATATTATTTGCAATCGGTCGCATCCAAAAATGCCGCCACCATCGCTTCCAGCCCGGCCCGGTCCTCATCGGAGAACCGGTCCAGCTTCGGGCTGTCGATATCGAACACGCCCAGCAGCTCGCCATTCTTGATAAGCGGCAGCACGATCTCGGATGCCGAGGCCGAATCGCAGGCGATGTGCCCCGGGAACGCATGCACGTCCGGCACCACGATGGTGCGGCGCTCGACCGCGGTTGCGCCGCAGACGCCGCGCCCGAAGGGAATCCGTGCGCAGGCCGGCTTGCCCTGGAAAGGGCCGACCAGCAAATCCTGGCCCTCGCCTTTTTTCGACGGCACGGTGAGATAGAAGCCCGCCCAGTTCAGGTCGGCGAGAGTGTCGTACACCAGCGCGGAAAACTGCGCGGCGTTGGCAGTCAGGTCGCGTTCTCCCTCCAGCACGCTGACCACCTGGCGCACCAGCAGGTCGTAATCGGGACGGGTACTGCGTTCTGGATTGATGTGCATGGGCGAAGTCAAAAGAGAGTCATGGCGAAAACGCTTATTTTACAGCCAGCTCGGCCAACTCGAAATGCAGCGTCACGAATTGAAAATCGTCATGCAAGTCCAGATGCGGCAGGCAGCGAACATGCACGTCGCGAAATTCCTGCGCACTGGTAAACGTCTCGCCGCGCCACACGTCTTCCGGGATGTCGCCGAAGCGGATGATGCGCACCTCCGTCGCGCGGATCGTGCAGCGATGCCGGCCCCGCAAGTCGAACACTTCGATCAGGTCGCCGGCGACATAGCCGCCGTCGCCAAGCTCGCCATAACCTTTGTAATAGTCCTCGACCGTATCGGCGGTGACGGTCTTGCGGCCGGCGATGACTTCGCGCACCAGGCTGTCGTCATCCTCGTCGGCGCCCCAGAAGCTCAGCTTCTTTCGTTTCATCATATCGTCGTCGCCATACCGGCCGCATACACTGGCCTTTTAGTAAAAAAACATTATATATGTGAACGGCAGCGGCTATGCTTGCCGGACGCATTGCACGGGAGGCGACATGACGAAAACGGTTCTTATCACCGGCGGCGGGCGCGGCATCGGCGCCGCCTGCGCGCGGCTGGCGGCCGAACAGGGCTACCAAGTGTGCGTCAATTACCGCAGCGACATGGTCGCTGCGGCTGGCGTGGTGCGCGCCATCGGGGCCGCGGGCGGCACGGCCTTCGCGATCCAGGCCGATGTGGCAGAGGAAGCCGAGGTCTTGCGCATGTTCGCCGCCATCGACGACGAATTTGGTCAACTGGACGCCTTGATCAACAATGCCGGCGTACTGGCGCCGCAGATGCGCGTCGAGCAGATGGACGCGGCGCGCATCAGCCGCATCATGGCCACCAACGTGGTCGGCAGCTTTGTGTGTGCGCGCGAAGCGGTGCGCCGCATGTCGACCGCGCGGGGCGGGCGCGGCGGGGCCATCGTGAACCTGTCCTCGCGCGCGGCCGTGCTGGGATCGCCCGGCGAATACGTCGACTACGCAGCCTCGAAAGCCGCCCTCGATGCCCTGACGATCGGCTTGGCCAAGGAAGTGGCGGGCGAGGGCATCCGCGTCAACGGCGTGCGCGCCGGCCTGATCCATACGAACATCCACGCCGATGGCGGCGAGCCGGGACGGGTGCAGCGCCTGCAATCGACGGTGCCGATGGGGCGCGGCGGCGAGCCAATGGAAGTCGCGCAGGCGGTCTTGTGGTTGCTGTCCGATGCCGCCTCGTACACGACGGGCAGCTTCATCGACGTTGCTGGCGGGCGCTGAAGCCGAGCGCCTGCGTATTCAGCCGATAAACGAATCGAACTGCATATCGAATTCTTCCAGCGCCTTCTGCGCGTTCTGCATTTTTTTCCGGAACTCGGGGCCGCGCTGCAGCGCCAGTCCCACAGCCAGGACGTCGATCACGACCAGGTAGGCCAGGCGCGCCGAGATCGGTGTGTAGGGGTCGATATTGAAAACCAGGTCGATCGGAATCAGCACGCTCGCCATGTCGGCCAGCGGCGTGCCCGACGGCGCCAGCACAATCACCTCGGCGCCGCCGCGCCGCGCCAGCTTGGCCGAGCGCACCAGCGCCGAGTTGTTGCCGCGCTGGGAAATGGCGACCACGGCATCGCCCTCTCGCAGCAGGGAGGCCGCGATCGAGTGGATCGCCGGGTCGGCATAGGCCACCGTCGGCACGCCCGAGCGGAAGAATTTGTGCTGGGCGTCGGCGGCGACAATGCCGGAGGTGCCCTGGCCGTAGAACTCGATTTTATTGGCGCGCGACAGGATGTCGAGCGCCTTTTGCACCGACTCGGCATTCAGGTTGTTGCGCAGGTCGAGCAGGGTGTTGATCGAGCGGCTGCAGATTTTATTCACCAGGTCGGCCGCCAGGTCGTCCTGGGCCGGCTGTTCGTTCGATGAGGGCAGTGCCAGCGCCAGTCCCTGCGCCAGGCGCAGCTTGAATTCGTGCCAGCCGTCGTAACCGAGCGTGCGGCAAAAACGCACCACCGTCGGCTCGGACACCTGCGCGCTTTTGGCAAGCGCCGTGATGTTCTGGCTGACGATGGCGGCCGGCGCTTCCAGCACGGCCAGCGCCACCTTGCGCTCGGACTTCGAGAGCGAATCGAGCTGGGTGCGGATCGAATCGAGCAGCATGTCGGGTTAATCTTCCGGGAGCGCTTCTTCGCGCCACTGCAGGCCATCGCGCCCGATCAGGTTCGACGAGGCGGCCGGGCCCCAGGTGCCCGAAGCGTAGGGCACCGGCGCCGTGTCGTCCTGCTCCCAGTGGTCCAGGATCGGCTCGACCCATTCCCAGGCCGCTTCCAGTTCGTCGCCGCGCATGAACAGGGTCAGCTGGCCGCGCAGCACGTCCAGCAGCAGGCGCTCGTAGGCCTCCATGCGCGGCGCCTTGAACTGCTCGCGGAAGTCGAGTTCGAGTTCGGCCTGCTTCAGGCGCATCGAGTCGCCGGGCGTTTTCGCCATCAGGTTCAAGGACAGACCTTCGTCCGGCTGCAGGCGAATGACCAGGCTGTTCGGCTGGAAGCTCGATGTCGGCTGGTTGAAGATCGAATGCGGGATCTGCTTGAAGCGCACCACGATCTCGGCCAGGCGGTCGGCCATGCGCTTGCCGGTGCGCAGATAGAAGGGCACGCCAGCCCAGCGCCAGGTGTCGATTTCCGCCTTCAGGGCGACAAAGGTCTCGGTCTTCGATTGTTTTGGTGCGTCCGGCTCGTCGCGGTAGCTCGGCACGGCCTGGCCGTCGACGAAACCGCCGCGGTACTGGCCGCGCACGATGTTCTGGGACAGGGTGGTCGGCGTAAAACGCTTCAGCGAGCGCAGCACCTGCAGCTTGGCGTCGCGCACGGCGTCCGGCGAAATCGAGGTCGGCGGCTCCATTGCCACGATGCACAGCAGTTGCAGCAGGTGGTTCTGCAGCATATCGCGCAGCGCGCCCGAGGTGTCGTAGTAACCGAGGCGGTTGCCGACCCCGATCTTCTCGGCGATGGTGATCTGCACGTCGGAAATCCACTCGCGCCGCCAGAGCGGCTCGAACAGCACGTTACCGAAGCGCAGCGCCAGCAGGTTCTGCACGGTTTCCTTGCCGAGGTAGTGGTCGATCCGGTAGATCTGCGATTCGGCGAAGACCTTGCCGACGTCGAGGTTAATCTGGCGGGCGGACGCCAGGTCGCGGCCGAGCGGCTTTTCCAGCACCACGCGCGAACTTGGCGTGGCCAGGCCTGTGGCGGCCAGGTTGTCGCAGATCCGGGCGAACAGGTGAGGCGGCGTGGCCAGGTAGTACACGCGCGTGATCGCTTCGTCCTTGCGCAGCGAATCGACAAAGGGGCCGTAGGTGCTGGCGTCGGTGGCGTCCAGCGCGACGTAGGTGATGCGCTTGAGGAAACTGCGCCATTTGTTCTCGTCGACGCTGTCCTGGTCCTTGATGTGCTGCTTCGAATGCGTGTCGACGAAGTCCAGGAATTCTTCCTGCGTGCTCTCGTTACGGCCAACGCAAATGATGCGCGCCGTGGCGGGAAGGTCGCTGCAGACATCGCGCGCATACATCGCCGGCAGGAGTTTGCGCATCGCCAGGTCGCCGCTGCCGCCAAAGAGGACGAGATCGAAATCGGAAAGAGCCATAGTATTCGGGGTCGATGAGAGATTTTTGTAAATTTACTACATGATTATGCGCTTAGCAAGAAATTCTACTACGCGACTTTTCGACGGGCGCCCGAAATTTCCCAGCCATCAGCGCTGGTATTCCGGCTGCGCCAGTCCCGGCACATCGATGCGCATGCACAGCACCATGCCCGTCATCGGATACTTCGCAAGCTCTTCGCTCGATCTGCCGTGGCTGGCGCTGGTGACGTAGAGGTTGCGCAGGTCGGAGCCGCCGAAGGCGACGGCCGTCGGGCAGCGCAGCGGCAGATTGACTTCGCGCAGCAGTTCACCGTCCGGCGACAGCTTGATGATCCGGCCGCCCTCGAACATCGCGACCCAGTAATTGCCTTCGCTGTCGACGGCGGCGCCGTCCGGGCGCCCGCCGTAGTCCGCTGCCGTCTTGTCGGTCGAGAAGGTGACCAGGGTGCGTCCGTTGGCAACGCTGCCTGCCGTGAGGTCGAAATCGTAGCGGTCGATGCGGTGGCTGGTGGTATCGGCGTGGAACATGCTGCGCCCGTCCAGGCCCCAGGCCAGCCCGTTCGAGTTGGTCATGCCGCCCGACCATGCAAGGCGCAATACGTCGCGCTCGAGCACGTACATTTCGGCGGCCGGCTTGTCGCGCGGTTCGTACATGGTGCCGACCCAGAAGCGTCCGGCGGGATCGACGCGGCCGTCGTTGAAACGGACGATCGACGTGTCATAGGGCGCCGGGCAGATGTCCTGCTGTTCGCCGCTGGTCGTGTTCAGGCGTACGAAGCCGGTGCGGGTGGCGACGACCAGGTTGTTGTGGTCATCGACCGCCAGCGCCGAGGGCTCCGAACCCATCTTCCAGCTGGAGAACTTGCCGCTGGCCGGGTGCAGGCGATTCACGGTCAGGCCGTTGATGTCGACCCAGTACAGGGCCGATTCGACGGCGTGCCAGAGCGGGCATTCGCCCACCAGCATCGGCTGATCGTGGATGACGTGGATCTTCGGCTCGGACTTCCGGTGCCGCATGATGCTGACCTTCATACGGCCGCCTTGGCGCGCGCGATCAAGCCATTGGTCGAGCTGTCGTGCTGCGCGGGCCGCGCTTCGCCGCCAAGTTCGGCTTCGATGTTCTTGGCCAGCACCTTGCCCAGTTCCACACCCCACTGGTCGAAACTGTTCAGGTCCCAGAGCACGCCCTGGACGAAGGTCTTGTGCTCGTACAGCGCGACCAGGGCGCCGAGGCTGGCCGGCGTCAGGTATTCCATCAGGATCGTGTTGCTGGGGCGGTTGCCGGGGAAGGTTTTATGCGGCGCCAGGCGCTCGATCTCATCAACAGGCAGCCCCTGCTGCTGCAGGTCGGCGCGCACTTCGTCGACAGTCTTGCCCTTCATGAAGGCTTCCGACTGGGCGAAGCAGTTCGCCAGCAGGGCCGTGTGGTGCTGGTGCAGCTCGTGGCTTGGCCTCAGCGCGGCGATGAAGTCGATCGGCGTCACGTCGGTACCCTGGTGCAGCAACTGGAAATACGCATGCTGGCCATTGGTGCCGGGCTCGCCCCAGATCGCCGGGCAGGTCGGGGTACTGACGGGCGTGCCGTCGCGCGTCACGCGCTTGCCGTTACTTTCCATGTCGAGTTGCTGGAGGTAGGCCGGGAAGCGGTTCAGGTCTTGGTGGTAGGGCGCGATCGTCACCGAAGTACAGCCGAGGAACTGGCGGTTCCAGAAGCCGATCAAGGCCAGCAGCATCGGCATGTTGTCCTCGATCCGAGCCGTGCGGAAGTGCCCGTCCATGGCGTGGGCGCCCGCCAGGAAATCCGAAAAATAGCCGAAGCCGACCGACAGCGCCACCGGCAGGCCGATCGCCGACCAGACCGAATAGCGCCCGCCGACCCAGTCCCAGAACGGGAACATGTTGGCCGGGTCGATGCCGAAGGTCTTGATGGCCTCGACATTGGTCGAGACGGCGACAAAATGCTTGGCCAAGGCCGTATTGGCAACGTCTGCGGGCGCATGCGCCACGAACCACATGCGCGCCGTCTGGGCGTTCATCATGGTCTCGGCTGTGGTAAACGTTTTCGAAGCGATGATGAAAAGGGTGGTCTCGGGATTGACGGTTTCGAGCGTCGCGTCCATGTCGTGGCCGTCGACGTTCGAGACGAAGTGCAGGGTCAGGCGCGGGTGGCTGTACTGGCGCAGCGCCAGGCACACCATCTTCGGGCCGAGGTCGGAGCCGCCGATGCCGATGTTGACGATGTCGGTGATCGGCTTGCCGGTGTGCCCGAGCCACTCGCCGCTGCGCACGGCGTCGCTGAAGGTCTTGATGCGGGCCAGCACGGCGTGCACGTCGGCGCCGACGTCCTGGCCGTCGACCGTCAATCGAAGCTCGCGTGGCGCGCGCAGCGCGGTGTGCAAGACGGCGCGGTTTTCCGTGTTGTTGATCTTTTCGCCCGCGAACATCGCATCGCGCCGGCTTTCCACGCCGCGCTCGCGCGCGAGCGCGGCCAGCAGTTCAAGCGTGCGCCCGTCCATACGGTTTTTTGAATAGTCTAGGAACAGGCCGGCGGCCTCGATCGACATGCGCTCGAAGCGCCCCGGATCGCCCGCGAACAGGCTGCGCATCTGCCAGTCTCCGGCATCGACTGCATGGGTTTCGAGGGCCTGGAAACTGGGAGTGCGGGTGAGGGGCAGGGCGGTCATGTTGAAGATGCGATGTTGTTTTAAACAGATTATCGAATAATACAGGAATCGGGCGTAAATTCACTACGTAATGCTTGAGCAGCTGTTTGCGGCGCGTGGTTGACGTGCCAATGTTGTACGGCGTGGAGCCGGGACCCCACCCTACAGATGCGTGCGTTCTCCGCAGCACCGGGTTTGCCGTGACACCGTAGGGTGGAGTCCCGACTCCACGCGCAAGGCCGGACCGGCAAGGCACCCCAGCCGAAGCCAATCAAAACCCCATTCCTACTTTGTAGTAAAATTTCAGAATACAATTTCGAAGGAACGATAATGGCGCTCCACCCCGTAGTCGAACAGGTAACGAACCGGATCATCCAGCGCAGCCGCGTCTCGCGTGCGGCTTACCTCGCCCACCTCGAGGCGGCGCGCATTCATGGCGTGCAGCGCGGCGCCTTGTCGTGCACCAATCTCGCACACGGCTTCGCGGCCTTTCCCGCCAACGACAAGCTCAAGCTGCGCGAAACCAAGAAGCCCTCGGTTGCGATCGTCTCGTCCTATAACGACATGCTGTCGGCGCACCAGCCCTTCGAATACTTCCCGAAGGTGATCAAGGAGGCGGTGCGCGAGATCGGCGCCGTGGCCCAGTTCGCGGGCGGGGTGCCGGCCATGTGCGACGGCGTCACGCAAGGCCAGCCGGGCATGGAGCTGTCGCTGTTCTCGCGTGACACCATCGCCATGGCCACCGCCGTCGCGCTGTCGCACAACATGTTCGACGCCGCGCTCTACCTCGGCATCTGCGACAAGATCGTGCCGGGCCTCCTGATCGGCGCGCTCCACTTCGGCCATATCCCGGCCGTGTTCGTGCCGGGCGGGCCGATGACCTCGGGCCTGTCGAACAAGGAAAAGGCGCGCGTGCGCCAGCTCTACGCGCAGGGCAAGGCCACCCGCGAAGAACTGCTCGAATGCGAATCGCAGTCCTACCACGGCGCCGGCACCTGCACCTTCTACGGCACCGCCAACAGCAACCAGATGCTGATGGAGATGATGGGCCTGCACCTGCCGGGATCCGCCTTCGTCATTCCGGGCACGCCGCTGCGCGACGCACTCACCGCGGCAGCCTCGCACCAGGCGGTGGCGATTTCCCAGCAGGGCGGCAACTACATGCCGGTCGGGCAGATCGTCGACGAAAAAAGCATCGTCAACGCCATCGTCGCGCTGCACGCCACCGGCGGCTCGACCAACCACACCCTGCACCTGGTCGCCATCGCGCGCGCCGCCGGCATCGTCATCGACTGGAACGACTTCGACGCGCTGTCCAAGGTGGTCCCATCGATCACGCGCATCTACCCGAACGGCGACGCCGACATCAACCACTTCCAGGCCGCCGGCGGCCCGGGCTTCGTGATCCGCGAACTGCTCGACGCCGGTCTCGCGCACGAGGACGTCAACACCATCCTCGGCCACGGCCTGCGCAAGCATTGCCAGGAGCCTTTCCTCGGCGAAGACGGCAAGCTGGTCTGGCGCGACGTCACGCAGCAGAGCGGCGACGAATCGGTGCTGCGCCCTGCCTCGAATCCCTTCAATACCAACGGCGGCATGGTGCTGGTGCAGGGTAACCTCGGCCGCGCGGTGATGAAGGTCTCGGCCGTGAAGAAGGAGCATTACGTGGTGGAGGCGCCGGCGCTGACCTTCAATTCGCAGGAAGACTTCATGCATGCCTACAAGGCCGGCCACCTGAACCGCGATTTCGTGGCCGTGATCCGCTTCCAGGGCCCACGCGCCAACGGCATGCCGGAACTGCATGCGCTCACGCCTTCACTGGCCAACCTGCAAGATGCCGGCCACCGCGTGGCAATGGTCACCGACGGGCGCATGTCGGGGGCTTCGGGCAAGGTGCCGGCGGCGATCCACGTGTCGCCTGAAATCCTGGCCGGCGGCCCGCTCGGCCTGGTGCGCGACGGCGACATGATCCGCGTCGATGCCAACAGCGGCACGCTCGACGCCCTGGTGCCGGCCGAAGTCTGGGCCGCGCGCACGCAAATCACGGCCGACATTTCGTCGTCCCACATCGGCATGGGACGCGAGCTGTTCGCCATGTTCCGCAATACCAGCAGTGCGGCGGAAGAGGGCGCGGCCACCTTCCCGCTGCCATCGCCGAAACACACCACCGTGCCTCTGCATGAAGGCGCCGACAGCGGCGAAATCATGCCCGGCTCCGACGAAGACTTCCAGTTCAGGACACCGAAATAAGATGACTACCAACATGACCATACTTGAGATCATGCGCTCGGCGAGCGTGATTCCCGTGATCGCCATCGACGATCCGGCGCACGCCGTGCCGCTCGCGAAAGCCCTGGTGGCCGGCGGCATCCGCGTGCTGGAAGTGACGCTGCGCACCGCGCACGGCTTGCAGGCGATCCGCGACATGGCGGGAGTGGAAGGCGCCATCGTCGGCGTCGGCACCCTGACGCAAGGCGAGGAATTCGCCGCCGCGCGCGACGCCGGCGCCGTGTTCGGCGTCTCGCCGGGCCTGACGCCGGCACTGATCGAAGCGGCGCGCAAGAGCGGCCTGCCGCTGCTGCCGGGGGTGATGACGCCGTCCGAAGTGATGGCCGCGCGCGAGGCGGGATTCAAACAATTGAAACTGTTCCCGGCGGTGCCGGCCGGCGGCGTCGGCATGCTCAATGCCATCGGCGGCCCGCTGCCGGACGTGACCTTCTGCCCGACCGGCGGCATCTCGATCGAGACCGCGCCCGCCTTTTTGGCCTGCAAGAACGTGGCCTGCGTCGGCGGCTCCTGGCTGACGCCGAAGGACGCGATCCTGGCCGGCGACTGGGGCCGCATCACCGAGCTGGCGCGCGCTGCGGCGGCCTTGCGCGCCTAGCCCGCCCTCAAAAAAAAGCCGCACCCTCGAGGGGTGCGGCTTGCTGTCGGCGTCGGGGACGCGACGACGGTTGTTACGCTGCCTTGGCCACGCCTTTGGGGCGCGAGAATGCCAGGCCGGCCAGGCCGACACCGATCAGCGAGAGCGACAGCGGCTCTGGCACTTCGGCTGGGTTGCCTGCAAGGATGCCGGCATTGGCGGTGCTCTCATAGCCCCAGCCCATCAATTTCTGGCTTGCAGCGCTGGTTTCCTGGAACTGCACCCAGCCATAGTGGGTGTTGCCTGCCTGGATGAACTTCAGGCCATAGATACAGGTCTGGCCGATGGCGCATCCGCCGCCGAAATCGCTCGTGCCCACGTAGCCGGAGTTATCGCCCCAGTTGCTCGACGCGTTGATCATGGTGCCCTGAATCAGGTTGACGCCGGCGGTGCCGCTGCCGTTGATGAAGTTGGCGTAGCTCCCGGTGTAATGAATGTCCCCATGGCCGCTCAAGGAGATCTGAGTGGCGGCGCCGGAATTCGTGGTCGTTGCAACAGGGGAGGTCATCGTCCAGTACAGGTCGGTTCCCTGGCCTGCGCTGGTCGTGCCGGTGGCGGTGTACGAAATCACGGCTGCCTGAGCACTGGCAAGGGTGGACGCGAGGGCGATGGCGATGAGCAGTTTTTTCATTTCAGGTTTCCTTAGAATTGGTTTAATACTTTCACTAAAGCATTTCCCGTGCCAGCCAAGTAAGTACCTGATTTAAATCAACTAATATTTTTACATGGCAACTTTGATTTCTCAAGTGTAAGAAATATCGACAGTGTTTTTATGGCAGCTTGACACTACGGGGCCTTGGTATGCACATCCGGGTCAACTGAATTAAGATTGGTCGCCTTTACTCATCTCAAGTAGCCGATGGACGCCGCACCAGTTCACCGCCCGCGCTCGCAGCGCTGGCGCCCCCTCACCGCCGGCGAAATCGCCATGGCCGCGCTGCTGTTTCGCGACGCCCTCGATTACGCGCGCGTGCGCATCTTCAGCCGGCGCTACCTGCCTTACCTGCAGCCGAAAAACTGCGCGATGTCGCCCAACGGCAGCATCTACTTCCACAGCTCCTGCTTCCTCGACGACTATTCCCAGGCCAACCTCACCGGCCAGCACTGGTTCATGCACGAGATGGTGCATGTCTGGCAGCACCAGCTCGGCTATCCAGTGCGGCTGCGCGGGGCGCTGCGCCTCGGGCTTCCCTATCACTACGATTTGCAGGAAGGCGCCACGCTGGCCGACTACAACATGGAAGCGCAGGGCGACCTGCTGGCCGACTACTTCGTGTTGAAGTTCCTGGGGCGGCCGGAGGCGATGCGCCAGCGCCGGTACGAGGGTGCGCTGGCGCTGTATGAAAACGTGCTGGCGGGCTTTCTCGACAATCCGCGCAGCCGCGACAACCTGCACCGCGGGCCAGCGCGCCGGTTGGGCCTGGCGTTCAGCGGCGCCAGATCGATGTGAGTGCTCGAACGCGTCAGCGGCCAGGCAGCGCACCCGACTCGGCTTGATTCACATCAATGCTGCCATGCGGCAACATCGTAGTCTTATTCCTCACTACTTCCGCATTTTCCGAGCCTGCGATGAAACATCTTCCGACCCTGTGCCTTGCCTGCCTGATCGTGCTGCCTGCCCATGGGGCGCGCCGCGTCGGCGAGGCGGAGGTGCGGGCGGGCGCCAACGGCGTGCCCTGCTTTACGATCGCACAGCGCGAGGAGGAACGCGGCGGCGCGCCCGACTTCGCGTCGATCACGGTCACCGCGAGCCAGGGCAAGACTCCCTCGTGGCGTATGGCGATGCCGCCGCAGCGGACCTTTCCGGTTGCCTTCAGCATGTGCGTGCCCTACGGCGGCCGGATACCGGCACTGCCGCAGACGCCGGCGACGGCCTTGAAAGCGGGTGAGCCCTACACGGTCGTGATCGATACCCGCCCCGGCAAGAATGCGGCCCGGCCGGTGCGCTACCAGGCCCGTTTCTGCCTGCTGCGTAAAAACGGCGGGGCGACCGTCATCCACCCGATCGGACCGGGCGACCGGGCCGGGCGCAAGCTGTATGGCTGCCTCGCGCCCTAAGCGCGCTTGTCCCTGAAAAATTCCCAGGCCGCTTCCGCGACCTCGACATCCGGATTCTGTTCGCCGACCAGCTTGCGCACCAGCCACGCATAGCGCCTCACGCGGCTCGGCTCGACATGGCCGCCGTCTTCGATCCTGTACAGGCCGACCTGCATGCGCTCAGTCGCGGCGCCCCACCTGAAATACGTGGCGCGCGTTTTATTCTGCGGATCGCGCTGCGGGACAGGCAGCACGCTGGGAGCCTCCGGCAGTCCGGCCAGTTCGCGCCATGCCTTCACGCTGTCGTCGATACTGGCGACCCGGTCGAGGAAGCCGAGCGTATAAAAGAATTTGCCGCCATGGTAGGGAATCAGGGGATCGGCCGTGGCGCCGACGAACAGCACCGGCAAGGGCCGGTCGGGCAGCATGGCGCATCCGGGCGGCGGCATGTTGGCCAGAACGCTCGAAAACGCCGCCAGCCGGTGCGGGATTTCAGCCGCCACCCGGAAGGCCATATGCCCGCCGCGCGAGACGCCGATCAGGTACACGCGCTGCGGATCGACGTCGTGCTTGGCGATCGCATGCGCGATGAGGGCGTCGATGAAGGCGACATCGTCCTTCCGGGCGACGCGGTCCGCACTGGCGAAGCAATCGTTCCAGCCGCCGCGGCCCGCACCGGGCGCCATCACCACCATGTTTTCGCGTCTGGCGATTTCCAGCCACAGGGACATCGGCGATGGCGGGAAGGCCATGCCCAGTACCTGCTCGGGCGAAGCGCCGGCGCCGTGCAGGATCAGGACCAGCGGCCGCTTTGCCGCCGCCTGCCGCGCGGGCAGGGCGATCAGATAGCGGCGCGCGCCTTCCGGACGCGCGAGCGTGGCTGGCGCCGGCGTCAAGCGCGGCGCCGTGCTCGCATCCGTTCCATACACAGCCGTTTTGAATAGCGCTTTGAACGCCGCCTTAAAGGCCGAATTCCCGTGCATCGTCGATCATGTCCTTGTTCCTTCGCCGCTTCTGCGCACTGCTTACTCGTGCCGCAAACAATCCACCGGCAGCAGGCGCGAAGCGCGCCGTGCCGGATAGAAGCCGAAGAATACCCCGACCGCCGTGGCGAAGGCGCAAGCGATGAGCACCGCCTGCAGCCCGACCTTCACGTCGAACTCGGCCGCCGCCGTGATCGCCGCGGCGCCGGCCGCGGCGATTGCGATGCCGACCGCCGCCCCGGCCAGGCAGATCATCACGGCCTCGGTCAGGAATTGCAGCAGGATGTCGCGCGGCCGGGCGCCGATCGCCATGCGGATGCCGATTTCGCGCGTGCGTTCGGTGACCGACACCAGCATGATGTTCATGATGCCGATGCCGCCGACCACCAGCGAGATCCCGCCGATCACCCCCAGCAGCGCCGCGATGCCCGCGCTGATCTTGCCGGCGGCGGCAGCAAACGTCGCCATGTTCTGCATCTTGAAATCGTCCGGCTCCTCGTACTTGATGCGGTGGCGGTCGCGCAGGGTCTCCTTCATGTCTTCGATGGCATCACTCAGCACGCCGTCGCTCTTACCCTGGGCGGCGATGTAGTGGACGTTGTCGGGGAAGGGACCGCGCACCATGTAGGCGCGCGCCGCGGTGATCGGCACCAGCACCATGTCGGCCAGGTCGTCGCCGTCGAGCTGGCGGCCTTCGCCCTGCAGGACGCCGATCACCTGGAAGGCCACGTTCTCGATGCGCAGGTAGCGTCCCAGCGGGTCCTGGCGGTAGAAGAACTGGTCCGCCACCTTCTGGCCGATGACCACCATGCGCGAGGCGGCGCGCACGTCGTCGTCGGTGAACATGCTGCCCTGGTCGATCTTCCAGTTGCGGATCTTGAACATGGCCGGCGTCACGCCATGCACGATGCTGCCGGCTGTCTCGTTGCCGGCGGCGAGCTTGAACTGGCCCTGCAGGGCGGGGGCGGCGCCGGCCAGGCTGGGCAGCCGGTTCAGGGCTTCGGCATCGGCCACCGTCAGCGAGGGCACGGCGCCGCTGCGCATGCGCGCCTCCTGGGTGCGGTCGCCGCCCGGCATCACGTACACCATGTTCGTGCCGAGCATCTGCATCTCTTTCTTGATGAAGCGCTGCATGGTGTCGCCCAGCGCCAGCATCAGCACCACCGAGGCGATGCCGATCACGATGCCGAGCATCGTCAGCGCGGTGCGCAGCCGGTTCGCGGCCATCGAGCGCAGCGCTTCCACCACGACCTGGAGGAACTTCATGGCTGGGTCTCCATCCTGGCCTCGACGGCCGCCTGCTCGTGGCTGGCCGCCAGCTGGCGCAAGCCTTCCGGCGCCGGGCCGTCGTAAATAACGCGTCCATCCTTCAGGCGCACCAGGCGCCGGCTCCAGGCGGCGATGTCCGGTTCGTGCGTGACCAGCACGATGGTGATGCCGCGCTCCCCGTTCAGTTTCTGCAGGCCGCGCATGATGTCGTCGCTGGTTTGCGTGTCCAGGTTGCCGGTCGGTTCGTCGGCCAGGATCAGCGGCGGGTCGCCGACCAGGGCGCGCGCGATCGCCACGCGCTGCTGCTGGCCGCCGGAGAGCTGGTTCGGCGTGCGCTTGCCGAATTCCCCCAGGCCGACGCGCTCGAGTTCCTGCTTCGCCTTGGCCAGCGCCTGGCCGCGCGGCACGCCGGCGTAGATCAGGGGCAGGGCCACGTTCTCGATCACGCTCATGCGCTTGATGAGGTTAAAGCTCTGGAACACGAAGCCGATCGTGCGGTTGCGGATCCCGGCCAGTTGTGGCCGCGAGAGGGCGCGCGTGTCGACGCCGCCGAGCAGGTAGTCGCCGCCGCTGGCCTGGTCCAGGCAGCCGAGGATGTTCATCAGGGTCGACTTGCCGGAACCCGACTGGCCCATCACCGCGATGAAGTCGCCGCGCCGCACGCACAGGTCGATGCCGAACAGCACCGGCGTTTCCACGCTGCCCGACACATAGCTTTTCGTGACGGCGCGGATGTCGATCAAGGTGTCGTTCAAAACGGCATCCATCACATGTCCGGGGCAGGCGCCAGCGCACGGGTCACCACCTGCTCGCCGGTTTTCAGGTCGCCGCTTACGACTTCGGTATACCGGAAGTTCGACAGGCCGATACGGATGTCGACCGGCTTCGGCTCGTTTTTCGCGTCGAGTTTATACACCTTGAACACGCGCGCCGCCGCGCCCGCGCCTTCCTGCGCTAGGTCGTCCTCGAGCGGGGGCTGGGCCTTGGCAGGCTCTTTCGCAGCCTTGGCGGCAAGCGCCTTGCGCTCTTTTTCCTGTTCTTCCTCGGACAGCCGGAAGCGCAGCGCCGCGGTTGGGATGCGCAGCGCCTTCGGACGGTTGTCGACCACCAGCCGCACCTGCGCCGTCATGCCGGGCTTCAGCAGTTCGTCCTGGTTGTCGACATCGAGCACGACGTTATAGGTAACCACGTTCTGCACCACGTTCGGCGCCAGGCGGAACTGGCGCATGGTGGCCTTGAATTCGCGGCTCGGGTAGGCGTCGACCACGAAGCGCGCCGGCAGGCCATCCTTCATGGCGCCGACGTCGGCCTCGGACACGCTGGTGTCGATCTGCATCTTGGTCAGGTCCTGGGCGATCTGGAACAGGTTCGGCGTGCTGAAGGAGGCCGCCACGGTCTGCCCGAGATCGATCGTGCGCTTGATAATGACGCCGTCGATCGGGCTGCGGATCACGCTGTTGTTCAGGTCCGCCAGCGCGCGCTGGAGCTGGGCGGCGGCCAGCTGGCCGTTCGCACGGGCCACGTCCAGCTCGCGGCGCGACTGGTCGAGGGCGAGGCTGGAGACGAAGTTCTGGGCGACCAGCTGGCGGTTGCGTTCATAACTGGCCTGGGCCAGGCGCAGCGAGGCCTGGGCCGAGGCGACGCTGGCGCGCGCCTGCCCGACCTGGGCGTTGAAGATGGTCGGGTCCAGCATCAGCAGCACTTGCCCCTTCTTCACCCGGTCGTTGAAGTCGGCCTTCAGTTCGACGACGGTGCCCGAGACCTGCGAGCCGACGTTGATCAGCGCGACCGGATTGAGCGTGCCGGTGGCGGTGACGGTGTGCGTGATGCTGCCGGTGTCGACCGCGGCGACACGGTATTTCAGCGCCGGCACCTCGGGCTTGGCGTCGTGCACGGTCCAGGCGACTGCGCCGGCGCCAAGCACCAGCAGGATGGCCGCCACGACGGCGCGCTTTTTGGTGAAGAGCTTCATATGGTTCGACCCGTCGAAATAATGCTTATTTGCAATCGAACCAGTGTCGGGTATTTCCGCGCCCCCTGCAATTCAATATGGATATGCATGGGCAAGAATCGCGTATGCATGTCCCGGCCTCGCGACAGGCGCAATCGGCGGCAGCGCCCCCCGATCCGTTAAAATGGCGGCATTTCCTTCTTTACCATTTCAGACATCATGACTCAGGACGAACTCAAGCAAGCCGTGGCGCGCGCCGCCATCGATTACGTGGTCGACGGCGAAATCATCGGCGTGGGCACCGGCTCGACGGCCAATTTCTTCATCGACGAACTGGCGAAGATCAAGGATCGCATCAAGGGCAGCGTCGCTTCTTCGGAAGCCACCGCCGCACGCTTGCGCGGGCACGGCATTCCCGTGTTCGACCTGAACGAGGTCGAGTCGATCGCCGTCTACATCGATGGCGCCGACGAGATTACCGACACCGGCGCCATGATCAAGGGCGGCGGCGCGGCCCTCACGCGCGAAAAGATCGTGGCCTCGGTGTCGAAGCAGTTCGTGTGTATTGCCGACGGCTCGAAACTGGTCCCGACCCTGGGTGCCTTCGCGCTGCCGGTGGAAGTCATTCCGATGGCGCGCGCGGCCGTGATGCGCAAGTTGCAGGCGCTCGGCGGCCAGCCGAAGCTGCGCTTGCAGCCAGGCAGCCAGGACGCCTTCATCACCGACAATGGCGGCGAGCTCATCGACGTGTCCGGCTTGCGGATCGCCGACCCGGTGGCGCTCGAAACCGAGATCAACGGCATTGTCGGCGTGATCGCGGTGGGCCTGTTCGCCCGGCGCGGCGCCGACGTCTGCCTGCTGGGCATGGCGGACGGCGTCAAGACCCTGCGCTTCTGATCCGTTCTATTCGGTGACCCTGCCGCGCAGCGCCTTGACCTGGCCGCTGCGCGTTTTTTCGTCCAGCCGGCGGCGCTGCGAACCGCGCGTCGGCTTGGTTGCCCGGCGTACCAGCTGCACCTCGGACGCCGCATCGACCAGTGCCTGCAGGCGCTGCAGCGCCTCTTCCTTGTTCTGTTCCAGGCTGCGCGATTGCTGCGCCTTCAATACCACCACGCCGTCGCGGGTGATGCGCGAATCGCGCATGGCGAGCATGCGTTCCTTGACATGGTCCGGAAGCGAAGAGGCGCCGACGTTGAAGCGCGCGTGCACCGCGCACGACACCTTGTTGACGTTCTGCCCGCCCGGGCCCTGGGCGCGAATGGCAATAAAGTCGACTTCAGCGGGATTGAGCGTCACGCTCATGAAAAACCTTGAGGCCGGATGGGGTGAATCATATTATCCTTGCAACTGGTGAAGTGACGCGAACACGGTTATTCTAGAAGGATGGAAACTGCTGTGTTGCTGTTACAACTGTAACGTGTGCACGTATTTCTTGGAAACGTGTAATCTAATGACAACTATTAATTGAGGAGTGCACCATGAATAAAATGACTATTTCCGCCCTGATGCTGGCCGTCGCTGTTCTCGCCACTGGCTGCAAGAAAGCCGACAACGATCCTTCGACCGGTCCTGCACAGGAAGCCGGCGCTGCGATCGACAATGCAGGCGCTAAAGTTGCTGAAGAAACCAAGGAAGCCGGCGCCGCCGTCGGTGCTGCAACCGAGCGTGCTGCTGAAAACGTCGACCAGGCTGCCGAGAAGGCCGCTGCCAACGTCGACCAGGCAACCGACAAGGCCGCCGCCAACCTGAAGGAAGCCGGCGCCGAAGTTCGCCAGGAATCGAAAGAAGCTGCTGCTGAAGTCGCAGCGGGCGCTGACGCCGTGAACGACAAAACCGGCAAGGCCATCGAGCGCGCTGGCCAGAAAATGCAAGACGGTAAGTAATTCGGACTGGCCGGCGGCACGCGCTGCCGGCTGTCTTCGAAAGCCCGTCCACCTGTCCTGCAGGTGGCTGGGCTTTTTTGCTTTTACGCCCTGATCGTCATTGCAGGATGAAGCGCACCACGCGCGAAGCCAGCAACAACACGACGATGACGATGGCGACCCGGATGGCAATGCGCATGCCTTTGCTGCGTGTTTTGTTCATGTTCATGCCTCGGCAATATGGATTTTCGATTTGATGTGCTTGAGTCCGGCGACGATGGTGAAGGTCATGATCACCAGCAGCGACCATGAACTCCATTTGCTCAGGTGGACGATCGACCAGGCCCCGAGCTGGTTCGGATAGCGCCACACGCCCCAGAAGGTGCCGATATTTTCGGCCAGCCAGATGAAGAAGCCGATCAGGACAAAACCCAGCATCAGCGGCATCTGGCGGTCACGGTCGAGCGGACGGTAAATCACGACCGTGCGCGAATACAGTCCCAGCGCGCAGGCGGCCAGGTACCAGCGGTAGTCGCCGATGTAATGGTGGGTGAAGAAGTTCGCGTAAATCAGGATGGCGATGGTGGCCGCCATCCAGTAGGGCGGATGGTGGCGGATGCGCAGGTCGAACATGCGCCAGGCCTGCACGATATAACTGCCCACCGAGGCGTACATGAAGCCGGCGAACAGCGGCACCCCGAGCACTTTGGTGTACGCGAAGTCCGGGTAGCTCCATGACTGAATACTGCCGGATACCTTGAAGGCCTCGAGCGCGAAGCCGACTACATGGAACAGGCAGACCGCCTTCAGTTCGTCCCAGGTTTCGAGCTTGGCATGGACCATCCAGAGCTGGATCGCGAGCGCCACGATCAGGAGCAGGTCGTAGCGTGGAATGCCGAATAGCCCTGCACGCGGCATCACCAGGACGCTTGCCATGAAGGTGAACACGAACAGGCAGGAACGGGCGTTCTTGAAGCCGAAGTATAAGAATTCGATCAGGCCGCGCCGCAAGCGGCTCATCTGCCGCGGCCGGGCATCCATCAGGAAGTTGTCGAACGCGGCAAGCATGGTCATGTTTTTGTCAGCCGTAGCGTAGTGGCCGCTGCTGGGTCAGCAGGGCATCGACATTTTATTGCAAGCCGGGCTCCGCTGCACTGAAACAGGTCCCCGCTGGTTCAGCCGGCCGGCTTTTTTCGCTTCGGCAGGGAAAACACATCGGCCACCAGGGTACTCTCGCCGATCTGGCGGCTGGGCGACGCGGAATCGTGCACGACCAGCAGGCCTTCCTCGCCGCCATCCTTGGCCGAGAACAAAGCGATCCCTTCCGGATGGTCGACGCCTTGGCCGAAGGGCAGGGACAGCACATGCTCGAGCTGCGTGTTCGGCACGATGCAGCCGCCGTCCGGCTGGACGCCGCCCGGCCAGCGGTACAGGACGACCGGACCGTCCAGGTCCATCGTCGGCCCGGCCAGGATCAGCAAGTCCTCGCCCTGCACGCACAGGTCGCGAATGCCCAGTCCGTGCAAATCGAGGAAGTGCTTTCGGTACAAGTCGCCGCTCTTGTCGACCGGCCCCAGCCGCAAGGTCGCGCTCTGCGCGTCTTCGACGGGCGCCACCTCGATGATTGTGGCCCAACCGCGCAGGACCGGACCGCGCAGGCCGAGCAGAAGGTGCTTGCCGGCCACTGCCAGGCCTTCGATGTCGAAACCGTTGTCCTTGCCGGGGATGGCAAGGAAGGGGCCGAGATGCTCGTCCTGCTTCAGGAGTTCGGTCAGTTCATTGCCATGGGAATCGCCGCGCAGGATGGCTGCATGGCGTTGCTTGTTCTTGCTCCCGGTTTCGCGCACCAGCGTGTAGCCGTCGCCGTCCGCAACGATGGGAATGCGTGCCAGCAGATAGCGGTTGCCGTCGGCGCTCACCGTGGCGAGTCGCTTGTATGCCTTCTTCGTTCCGTCGCCGTCTTTCGGCTGCTTGCGGCGCAGGCTGTGCGAGCCGACCACCCAGAGATACTTGCCGTCGCAGGCCAGGCCCTCGATATCGGCTTCGTTGAGTTTGTCGTCGCCCTCGCTCGTGGCCGGCAGCGGCATCGGCAGGAAGTCGTGCAGCGCATACTGCTTGTGGTCGCGTGTAAAGCTGCTCTTGCCCTGGCTGTCTTCCGGGCGCAGCGTCAGGCGCTCGATGGTGACGGATTCGTCGTTGGCCAGCCACAGGGAAGTGCCCATGCGCAGCGCAACCGACAAGCCATCGCGCAATTCCTTGTCAGGCGCGAGCTCGTCGCGTTCCGGGTGGAATTCGAGCAGGACGATATTGGACGGATGCATGCGTATTCCCCTGGTGGCTTGGACCTCAAGCATACTGCGTGCGGGTCGCCGGGAACACACGATTGCGCGCAGGGCGCGCAGACGGGCAGGCGAGCGCCTGCCCGGGACAAATTTACGCCGTCGGCGGCACGTAGCCGACAGCGGCATCGGCGCCGTCGCCGAAGAAATGCTTTTCCATCTGCTGCGCCAGGTATTTGCGCGCGCGGTCATCGGCCAGGTTCAGGCGGTTTTCGTTGATCAGCATGGTCTGGTGCTTCAGCCATGCCTGCCAGGCTTCCTTCGACACCGACAGGTAGAGCTTCTTGCCCATCTCGCCGGGCACGGGCGGATAGTCGAGGCCTTCGGCTTCCTTGTTCAATTTCATGCATTGGACCATGCGGGCCATATCGTGCTCCTGAGTCGGTAAGTAAATAAAGCGAAGATTATAAGGTCTTGATGAAGACCTGTGATTTGCGCTGCCAGTTATACATGTGCTGGCGGTCTTTCGGCAGGTCGTCGACGGTGGCCGGCTGGAAGCCGCGCTTCTTGAACCAGTGCGCGGTGCGCGTGGTCAGCACGAACAGTTTGGTGAGACCGGCGGCGCGCGCGCGGTTTTCCATGTGCTTCAGGATGCGCTCGCCGTCGCCCTGGGCCTGCACGTCCGGGTTCACGGTCAGGCAGGCCATTTCGCCCATCTTCGCTTCCGGGAAGGGGTACAGGGCGGCGCAGCCGAAGATCACGCCGTCGTGCTCGATGACGGAGAACTGGTCGATTTCGCGTTCGATCAGTTCGCGGCCGCGATAGACCAGGGTGCCGTCCGCTTCGAGCGGCTCGATCAGCTTGATAATTCCGCCGACGTCCTCAATTGTGGCCGTACGCAGGCTTTCCAGGTTGTCGTGGCTGATCATGGTGCCGACGCCATCGTGGGTGAACAGCTCGAGCAGGGCCGAACCGTCCATCTCGAAGGACACGATGTGGGCGCGGTCGACGCCGCTGTTGCAGGCCTTGATCGCGTGGCGCAGGTAAAAGGCGCCGTCCGGCGGCAGGAAGTTCGCCTGCAGCACGGCCTCGGCCTGGTGCGAGGACAGCTCGCGGATTTCGGTGCCGGCGGCGTCGATCATCATCGGCGTTTCGGTGATGAAGATGAGTTTGTCGGCGTGGAGGGCGATGGCGGCCGAGGCGGCCACGTCTTCCATCGTCAGGTTGAAGACTTCGCCGGTCGGCGAAAAACCCAGCGGCGAGAGCAGCACCAGGTTGTCTTCGGTCTGCAGGATCGGGGCGATCTTGTCGGCGGCGATCTTGCGGGTCATGCCGGTCAGCTCGAAATCGACGCCATCGATCACGCCGAGCGGACGGGCGACGACGAAGTTGCCGGACACGATGCTGATCTGGGCATTCGACATCGGCGTGTTCGGCAAGCCCTGGCTGAAGGCGGCTTCGATATCGAGGCGCAGCTCGCCGGCCGCTTCCTTCGCGCATTCCATCGCGGCGGTGTCGGTGATGCGCACGCCGTTGTGAAAACGGCCCTCGACGCTGCGCAGGCCAAGCTGTTCGGCCACCTGCGGACGCGAGCCGTGCACCAGCACGATGCGGATGCCGAGGGCGACTAACAGGGACAGGTCTTGCGCCAGTACCGGCAGGGCGCCTGAGGCGACCAACTCGCCGGGGAAGGCAACGACAAACGTCTTGCCGCCAAAGGCATGAATATACGGCGCGACAGAGCGCAGCCACTGGACGAATTGGGTAGGGTTTTCCATTTGCCGCATTATAATTCGCTGCGCGACTTGCGCACCAAATACCTCGTAAAAACAATGTCTGAACAGAGCAACAAGCCTTCGCCGAATACGGCGCGCGCAGAGTCACCGAATCGCGCACCGAATCGCGAACCGAATCGCGCGCCGACGCGGGCGCCGACTGTCGCAAGCAAGCCGCCGCGCGAACCGAGGCTTCCACGCGCGCCGCGCGTTCAGACGCCGCTGCCGCCGATCACCTATCCCGAAGACCTGCCGGTCTCGGGCCGGCGCGAGGAAATCGCCAAGGCCCTGATGGAGCACCAGGTCATCATCGTCTCGGGCGAAACCGGTTCCGGCAAGACGACCCAGCTCCCGAAGATCTGCCTGCAGCTCGGGCGCGGCGAAAAGGGCCTGATCGGCCACACCCAGCCGCGTCGCATCGCCGCGTCCTCGACCGCCAAGCGCATCGCTTTCGAGATCGGCACGCCGCTGGGCGAGCACGTCGGCTTCAAGGTGCGCTTCAACGATACGCTGCAGCCGGGCGCCTCGATCAAGCTGATGACCGACGGTATCCTGCTGGCCGAGACCCAGACCGATCCGATGTTGAAAGCCTACGACACGATCATCATCGACGAGGCCCACGAACGCAGCCTGAACATCGACTTCCTGCTCGGCTACCTGAAGCAGCTGCTGCCGCGCCGTCCCGACCTGAAGGTGATCATCACCTCGGCCACCATCGACGCCGAGCGCTTCGCGCGCCACTTCGCGCAGGAAGGAAAAAAGCCGGTACCCGTGATCGAGGTGTCGGGCCGCCTGTACAAGGTCGAGGTGCGTTACCGCCCGGTGGACCGCGACCCCGTCATGGCCAATGGTGGCGGCAGCGACAGCAAGCCGCAACCGAAAGCCCAGCAGGCGCGCGAAAAACGCGACCTGATGGATGCGGTGGTGGAGGGCGTCGACGAGGTGTGCCGCCTGGGCCAGGGCGACGTGCTGGTCTTCCTGCCGGGCGAGCGCGAAATCCGCGATTGCGCCGAAGCGCTGCGCAAGCACCATCCGCCGCATGTCGAGATCCTGCCGCTGTTCGCGCGTTTGTCGGTGGAAGAACAGGACCGCGTATTCCGCACCACGAATGCGCGCCGCATCGTGCTGTCGACCAACGTGGCCGAGACCTCGCTGACCGTGCCGGGCATCCGCTATGTGGTCGATGCCGGCCTGGCGCGCATCAAGCGCTACAGCTTCCGCAACAAGGTCGAGCAGCTGCAGGTCGAGCCGATCGCGCAGTCGGCGGCGAACCAGCGCGCCGGCCGTTGCGGCCGCGTGGCCGATGGCGTCTGCATCCGCCTGTACGAGGAAGAGGATTTTTTACAGCGCCCGAAATTCACGGAACCCGAAATCCTGCGCTCCTCGCTGGCGGCCGTTATCCTGCGCATGAAGTCGCTGCACCTGACGGACGTCGAGACATTCCCCTTCATCGAGCCGCCGCAGGGCCGCGCGATCGCCGACGGCTACCAGCTGCTGCAGGAAGTGGGCGCCGTCGACGATGCCAACGAACTGACGCCGCTGGGCCGCAAGCTGGCGCGCCTGCCGCTTGACCCGCGCGTCGGGCGCATGATCCTGGCCTCGCTGGACAACGACTGCCTCTCCGAGATGCTGGTCATCGCGGCGGCGCTGTCGGTGCAGGACCCGCGCGACCGGCCGATGGAATACCAGCAGCAGGCCGACGAGAAGCATAAAAAATTCGCCGACGAGAAGAGCGAATTCCTCAGCTTCCTGAAAATCTGGGCCTGGTTCGAGGATGCCATCGCGCACAAAAAAACGAATCGCCTGTTGCAGGAGAACTGCCGCGCCAACTTCCTGTCGCAGGTGCGCCTGCGCGAGTGGCGCGACGTGCATTCGCAGCTCCTGACCATCGTGCGCGAGCAGGGCTGGCGCCTGAACGAGGCGCCGGCCACCTACGACCAGCTGCACATGGCTCTGCTTACTGGCCTGCTGGGGAATATCGGCTTCAAGGCCGAGGATGAGCCGGGCGCGGGTTATCTCGGCGCGCGCGGCATCAAGTTCCATGTCTGGCCCGGTTCCTCGCTCCTGAAAAAACCCGGCAAGTGGATCATGGCGGCGGAACTGGTGGAAACCACGCGCCTGTACGCGCGCTGCATCGCCCAGATCCAGCCGGAATGGGTGGAGAAGGTGGGGGCGCACCTGCTCAAAAAGTCCTGGGGCGAGCCGCGCTGGGAAAAGAAGCCGGCGCAGGTGTCGGCGCTCGAGCGCGCGACCATGTACGGCATCGTCGTCTACAGCGGCCGCCGCATCAACCACGCGCTGCACAATCCGTACGAGGCGCGCGAAATCTTCATTCGCGACGCCCTGGTGGCGGGCGACTACGAAACGCGCGCGCCCTTTTATGCCCACAACCACAAGCTGGTGAAGGAGATCGAGAACCTCGAGCACAAGTCGCGCCGCCAGGACGTGCTGGTCGACGACCAGCTGATCGCCGCCTTCTATGACGCCGAAATCCCGAAGGATGTGGTGAACGGCGCTGGTTTTGAAAAATGGTACAAGGACGGCGCGCGCGACAACCCGAAACTGCTGTTCCTGAACCGCGAAGAGCTGATGCGGCACGAGGCGGCCGGCGTCACGACGGAACTGTTCCCCAAGGTGATGAACGTCACCGGCATCGAGATGGGACTGTCCTACCACTTCGAGCCGGGCAGCCTGCGCGACGGCGTCACGCTCGCGGTGCCGCTGTTCGCGCTGAACCAGATCCCGCTCGAACGCGCGGCTTGGCTGGTGCCGGGCATGCTGAAGGAAAAAGTCCACCTGCTGCTCAAATCCCTGCCGCAAAAGATTCGCCGCCACTGCGTGCCGATTCCGGATTACGCGGCGCGCTTTGTCGACCGCGTCCATGCGGCCGGCGCCTTTGGGCGGGGCGACCTGATCGACGTGTTGATTCTGGATGTGCGCGCCGAAACGGGCGTCAACGTCCTCACCGCCGACTTCAAGATCGAGACGCTGCCGACCCACCTGTTCATGAATTTCAAGGTCATCGACGAGCATGGCCGCCAGCTCGACATGGGACGCAACCTGTCGACCCTGCAGGCCGAACTGGGCGGGCAGGCGCGCCAGAGCTTCCAGAAGCTGACGGAAGCGGCGCCGGCAGCGGTGGCTGCCGCCCAGCCGGCGGCGGTTGCGGCGAAGGGGACGGCGCCCGCCGCCCCCGCCAAGGCCAAGGGGAATGCCCCGGCTGGCGCCGTGGCGCCGGCGCCGGCCGGCCAGCACACCAACCTCACCAGCTGGACCTTCGGCGTGCTGCCCGAGCTCCTGGAAATCAGCCAGGGCAAGCTGACCCTGATCGGCTTCCCGGCGCTGGTCGACAAGGGCACCCATTGCGACCTGGAAGTGTTCGACGACCCGAACGTGGCGGCGCGCACCCACCGCGTCGGCCTGCGCCGCCTGTTCGCGCTGCAGCTGAAGGACCAGCTGAAATTCGCCGAGAAGAACATCCCCGGCTTGCAGGGCATGGGCATGCAGTTCATGACGGTCGGCTCGCAGGAAGAGCTGCGCGACCAGATCATCCAGAAGGCGATCGACATCGCCTGCCTGCAGGACCCGCTGCCGAGCGACGCCGCCTCCTTCAACAAGCGCAAGGAAGAGGGCAAGGGCCGCATCGGCCTGTTGATCAACGAGATCGCGCGCCTGGTGGGTTCGATCCTGGCCGAGTTCCACGGCATGCCCAAGCGCCTGAACGGGCTGGCGCAGCCGGTGGCGGCGGACATGACGGCCCAACTGGCGGGACTGGTGCACAAGCGCTTTGTGGCCGACAACGAGTACAGCCAGCTGGCGCACTTCCCGCGCTATTTAAAGGGGATGAACATCCGCCTGGAAAAGCTGCGCGGCAACCCGGCGCGCGACGCCCAGCTGATGGCCGAATGGCAGAACGCCGCCAGCCAGTTCCAGCGCATCTCCAAGCAGCCGGGCAAGAGCAACGACCCGCGCATGACCGAGTTCCGCTGGATGCTGGAAGAGCTGCGCGTGTCGCTGTTCGCCCAGGAACTGCGCACGCCGATGCCGGTGTCGGCCAAGCGGCTGCAGAAGGTCTGGGAGTCGATGATCCGATAAGCTTCCCTTATCCGATATTGCTGCCCCGGATCCGGCTGATGTCCTTGTCGTCGCCCAGGTTGCCGGGACGCGGGTCGACGCTGGCGCCCGAGCCGTGCACTGCGGCTTCGGTATTGCCCATGCCGCCGGCGCTTGTGTGCGTACCTGCGGCCATGCCCGAGCCGATGCCGGCGCCGCCGCCTTCGCTCATCCCCGTACGCATGCCGGCGCCCGGCGCCATGGCCGGCCCGCCGCCGCGGTTCGGGTCGGTGCCGTAGAAGGTGTGGACCTGGTTGGCCCAGGCGACGTCGCTCATGTCGGGCCAGGAATCCTTGTTGAAGCCGGGGGCGGTTTTCAAGCGCTCCTTCTCGACGTCCAGTACGAAGCGGTGGTGGGTGGTGTCGAGCTGCAGCGCCTGCCAGGGCACGGCGAACAGTTTTTCGTGCATGCCGAGGAAGCCGCCGAAGGCGAGCACGGCATAGGCCACCCGGCCGCTGGCCATGTCGAGCATGATTTCCTTGATGTCGCCAAGTTTTTCCTCGGCGCCATTGACGACGTGCTCGCCCAGCAGGGTGTCCGCGCCCATCAAGGCCGGTCCTGGCCCCGTGTTGCTGCTGTGCTTGTACATCCCGTATTTGTCACGATCCGCGTAGCTCATTGCCGTCTCCTCCAAGGTGGTGTTGCCCCAAAAGCGTAGGGCGCAGCACTTCAAAGTTCATGATCTGGATCAAATGTGCGGGGCGTGGATTTGTCACGACAGCGTCATGAGGAACTGCCAAGCTATGCGAACTGGCGCACAGAACGAGCTCAGCAGTATGACTATCCTGATAATACCTGTTACGGAGAGCACAACAATGACCATCACTTCGCGCTGCAACCACCCTGGCCCGCTGGCCAAGCTGATCCCGACCCGTTCGATTTCCTCGCTGTTCGCGCGCCTGCTGCGCAAGCGCTGATTCTGCGCACGGTGCACCGGCCTGCCGTGCGAGGCAGGCTGATCGGTTAGACTTTCGGTTTGTGCAATCCGCAGGCCTTGACGTGAACCGAAAATCGACCATAGCGGCACTCGCTGCCGCAGGTGTGCTGGCCGCCGGCATTACCGGCTATCTGATCCAGGCCGGGCGCGACAAAGCCTCCATCCGGCCGGCGCTGCTGTTGCCCGCCGCCGCACCGACCCAGGCCTTCTGGGCCGCACGCGTGACGCCGCTGGCAGGCAGCGGCCAGGATGGCGTCGCCGACGGCCCCGCTGCCGCCAGCCGCTTCAGCGACCCCTTCGGCGTCGCGCTCGACGCGCACGGCAATGTGTACGTGGCCGACGGCGGCGACAGCAACCGCATCCGCCGCATCGACCGCCAGGGCAGCGTGTCCACCTACGCCGGTGGCAGTGAAGGCTTCCTCGATGGCGGCGGCGAAGGCAAACCCGCAGCCGCTTTCCACACCCCCTCGGCGCTCGCCTTCGACCGCGTCGGCAACCTGTACGTGGCCGATACCGGCAACCACGCCATCCGCAAAATCGCACCGAACGGCAGCGTCACCACGCTCGCCGGCGACGGCCAGCCGGGCTACCTCGACGGCCAGGGGCGGGCGGCGCGCTTTCATGCACCGGTCGGCATTGCGCTTGATGCGCGCGGCAACGTGTACGTGGCCGATACCTACAACGACCGCATCCGCCGCATCGCGCCCGATGGCAGCGTCACCACGGTCGCCGGCAGCGCCCGGCCGGGCAATCTCGACGGGCCGGCGGCGCTGGCTGCCTTCGATACCCCCAGCGCCATCGCCGCCGCCAGGGACGGCACGCTGTTCGTCGCCGATACCGGCAACAATGCGATCCGCCGGATCGGACTTGAGGGCAGCGTGACGACGGTCGCCGCGCCGGTCGAGGGCGAGCCGAACCCGGTACTGCGGCGCCCGAGCGGGCTGGCGCTGAGCGCCGATGGCTACCTGTACATCGCCAGCGGCGCGGGCGGGCGCATCCTGCAAATGGCCCCAGGCGGGGAGGTGCGCGCGCTGCCCGACGCCGACCGCCCGCCCGAATCGACCTATGCCAGCGACGGCACAGTGCGCCTGTATGCGCCGCGCGGCATCGCGCTGGAGCCCGGCGGCGCCGTGGTGGTGGCCGATGCGCTGGCGCTGAACGTGGTGCGCCTGGCCCCGCCGCAGGCAGGCGTGCCGATGCCCTCGAACGCGCCACCGCCGCAACCGGTGCGCAAGGACCCGATGCCGTGGCCGGTCGGTCCGCAGGACCAGGCGCATGAAGTCGTGGGCCTGATGGGCGAAGTGCGCGGCAGCTATAACGGCGAGAGCCGCGACCACTTCCACGCCGGTCTCGATGTGCGCGCCGACATCGGCGCGCGCGTGCTGGCGGTGACGCCCTCCAAGGTGAGCGACCCGTATGCGAACTGGGGCTACGGATCGCTCAGCGAAGGCATCGCCGTCGGGCCGCTGTCGTATATCCACATGCGCGTCGGCCGCGACAGCCGCGACCGGGCCTTCGATGCGCGCTTCCAGCTGCTGCTCGACGCCCGCGGCAAACCGATGCGCGTACGGGTGCCGCGCGGTACCCGCTTCGCCGTGGGCGACGCGCTCGGCAGCATCAACAGCATGTCGCATGTGCACATGGATTATTACCCGGGCGGTTCCCTGGTGAACCCCTTGACCCTGCCTTTCACGGGCATCGTCGATACGATCGCGCCGCGCATCCAGGACGTGGCGCTGTACGACAGCATCGGCCGCCGCTTGCCGGGCAAACGCGGCCAGCCCGTGAAGGTCTCGCGCACGCTGGGCGAGGTCGCGATCGTGGCCGACGGCTACGACCAGATGGACGGCAACCTGGCGCGGCGCCGCCTCGGTCTCTACAAGCTGGGCTACCAGCTGCTGCATGCGGACGGGCGTGCGGTTGCCGGCTACGAACAGCCCTTGGTCACGCAGGTCTACGACCGCCTGCCGCGCGAGCGCGAAGCGGTCAAGCTGCTGTATGCGCCCAACAGCGGCATCACCGTCTACGGCAGCAAGGCCACGCGCTTCGCGTATGCCGTCAACAACCGCCTGCAGGACGGACGGGTCACGCCGGGCTCCTGGCGAGTCGGCGCGCTGGCGCCGGGCGATTACATCCTGCGCATTTATGCGGCCGATTTCGCGGGGCAGGTGGCGCTCGAGGGGCGGGATTTGGCGATTGCGGTGGAGTAAGGGGGATTGTGTTCGCGAATTGAAACGTTGAGTGTGATGTCAAGAGGTAGAAATACGCTTTGAAATACATTAAATCGTTTAATTTCTAATTATTTTTCTGAAGGTTAGATTTACTCGTGGCCCTAATTTAGTCGTTTTCTTTTCTATGCCATGAACCCAATTTCTTTGTGTTTCGCCAGACATAATCAGCAAGCTCCCTGATTGTAGCGGTATTTTTATCGGTTTTAATGACTTGTTGCTTTTTGGCTTCAGCACAAGAACTCTTTCTTCTCCAAGGCTGAACGATGCAATAGTCGGCGTCTCGCCAAGCTCTGCTTCGTCATCACTGTGAAATCCCATACTGTCTTTCTCGTTACGGTAATAGTTTAACAAAACACTGTTAAAAGTTTCCTCTGAAATGGTTTGAATTTTATTTTTTATAAGTAGCAGGGTTTCAGTCCACGGGGACGGTTTGAGGTAGATGCCTGAATATGTATATTCAAAATCTTCGTCTCCATACCACGCGATTAGTCGAGGTTGGAGATGGCGCTTGCCCCAGATCGTAATTTCTTCTTGCCTCCAAGGAGTTTGATTTAGTAGTGTTTCCAATAGAGTATCGTGTCGAATTCCTACATCGAGCGATGGAAAATAATTTAAACAACCCCCAGCAATAGGTAACGCAATAGATCGCGGGGGGGTGCCAAAAAGATCATTCATGAATTTAGTTTTTTTTCAATATTCGATAAGTTAATTGAGCCTGCAATTTCGACATATGACCAAATTTCTGTCGATAGTAGTTCAGTTCTGATGCCTGTTCGCTACTACTAGGAGTCATCCTAGTATCCGTAGCTAAAATGCAAGTTAACCCAGCTGCTTTCCATCTAGAATCAAAATAGTTTGTGAAACTGGTGTAACCATTATCATTATAGAGGAAGTAAGCCCCAGGTTTTGCTCCATCGAAAAGAGTCTCCCAGAACTCATCCAACTCCCCGTTTTTGTCTAACGCCTTTATTTCCGAAACAAAATAACTCAGCGTAAATAAATCCGCCTGTAGGAATTTTTTCTGAGACTTCCACGATTCTGGCACGGTTACGTCTAACGGTTGGAAAGCTGAGTTAAATTTTAAGTTCAGGTCTAAGGGTACATTTAGTTCGGTCCAGGTGTCAGCCCATGCCTGCTCTTTATCTAGCAAATAAGCCATGACTGATCGCACAGGTTCCTTATCGCCACGAGAGTCAAGATATTTAAGGACGCCGATAAGGTCGCTTCCTGGGCCACCGCCGACGCAGCTAATTCTCAATTCTTGCATTGAAAAAACTGGCTCGTCCATTTCCGATCGGAATGTTTTCAAGATCTGTACTATGTAGTCTGCATGAGCCGGAACATATTTATAAACATACGCGAATCGAGTGGCTGGGTCCTTATAATTAATAGGGGAGAATGAGGCGCTGTCCAGGTTCCCATATGCAGATACCAAGTACTGCATTCTTTGAGTGATGACTGCGTCTACCGAAGCGCCGTATTGAGCGCGCGCTTCTACATATATGTCGTCGAGAACAGTCTTTATAAGCTCAAATATAGTCATGTGCTCCTCCAAAAAGTTTTTTGAAGGTATCATATTTATACTGCACACTCTATGCGTTGAGGGTATTCACATAATTATTTTTTTGGAGTTGGATATTGATTACATAGCCGACGTTTCAATCTACTGAGGTGATGGCTCATCCATGGTTGAATCACCGCAACAACTTTAGGCCCGGCGGCAGTGCCTCGCCCAGCATCCGCGTTTCGCTGGCCTGGTCGAGTTCCACCACTTCGCGCACCATCGATGCCCAGGCCGCAGGGGCGCCGCTGGCGAGCAGGCGGCGCAGGACCTGGTCGCGCACGGCCTCACCGATGTCGCGCGAGCGGTCGCCCGTCATGCGCGCGATCTGGCTGGCCGCGAAGCCAGCCGGTTCGACCTTTTTCCAGTCCAGCAGCAGGAGTTTTTCCAGCCAGGCCTCGGCCGCTTCGACCGGCGCCACTTCGTGGGCGCTGCTGTGGAAGGACTGGCGCGCGCCGACGCGGCCCAGCGCCCACAGGTAGCGGGTATACGCGGCCGCGGTTTTCGCGTCCTGCTTGGCGCCGGCCGACGGAATCGCCGTGATTTGCTCCATCATCCAGTTGCCGATCTCCGCCTTGTAGCTTGCGGGGATGCGCTCGAGCGAGGCCCCGAGGCGCAGCATGTCGTCCTCGCTGCCGTCGACCAGGGTGATCGGGCGCTTGCCGCGCTCGGAGGCATCGGCCTGCAGGTTGAAGGCGAAGTCGTCGAGCAGGCGCAGTTGCGATTCGGTCGCGAGGCCGCCGGCCACGCGGCGCCACAGCGTCCACCACTCGGCGCGCACCTGGGTGTCCTTGTGGTATTGCACGCCGGCCTCGAACATCGCCCACAATTGCTCGATGCGCCAGCCGTCGAGCGGGTCGCCGAAACCGGGACGCAGGCAATAGCCGGCCAGGTTGAGCCAGGCGCGTTCGTGTTCGGCCGAGCGGCGCCGTCCCCTTGTGCGCTCCATCAGCGCGTCGAACAGGCGCCGCAGCAGCGGCGTGGTCCAGCGCTCGCGCGCGCCCAGCAGGTGTTCCAGGCTGGCGCGCAACTGGCGCACTTCTTTCGGGTCGACGCCCTTGGAACGGGTGCCGAAGACGCGGTCGATTCTGTCGATGGCGGCGTCCACTTGAGGCGGCAGCGCTTCTTCATGCGGCTCGTCCGCCTCAGTCCCTTCCGCCCCGCGCAGCTCGAAGGCGAGCTGCCAGCGTCCGCTGCCGTCCTCGGCGACGCAATGCACTTCCAGTGCGCCGACTTCGCTCAAGGCGGTCACCAGCTGCACCGCAATGTCGCTGCGCGCAGCGGCGCCGGGTGCGGCGCGCAGCACGGTGGCGATCGGCGGCAGCCGCACTACGTCCGCCGGCGCCAGGTCGACCAGTTCCCCGGCCCGCGGCGCGGCGCCCGCGTCGGCAATCGTCGAGACCAGGTGGAAGCGCACCGGCCGCCCCAGGCGCAGGGCGAAGCTGCGCTCGAGCAGCCGCACGTCGACGGCGGCCGGGGTCCCGCGCGGCAGCAGGCAGACCGCGCGCAGGGTGCCGGCGGCGCCCGGTTCTCCCGGTTCGCCGCCCAGCAGCAGATAGTAGCTGCGCGCGGCGCCGCTTTCGATGGCCGGCGCCTGGCCCTGGCGCGCCAGCGCATAGGCCACGCCGCCGCGCGCGACGGCCACGTCCGGATTGTCGTTGTGGAGGATACGCAGCGGCTGCCCGCGCCAGCGCGCCAGGATCTCGGCCACGCGCTCGGACAAGGCGGCGCCGCGGAATACGCCGCCGTTCAGGAGCAAGGTATCGGGCACAGGCAAGCTGTCGTCGTCCTCAGGCATGCCGAGCGCCGCGCGCGCCGCCGGCGCGTGCTGGCGCAGGAAATCCGCCAGGTGGCGCGTGATAGCCGGGTCGCTCGCATACGGCAGGCCGAATTCGACGATGCCGGCGCGCGCCCGTTTTGCGCCTTCCTGCGTTTCGTTCCAGGGAAAAAAGCCGTCCAGCACGATGCGCTCGATGTCGTCCTTGCGCAGCATGGCCTTGCGGCTGGCGCCGATCAGGCGCGAGCCGGCGCCGAGCAGGGTGACCGTCACCGCCTCGGGCGCATCGCTTGCCAGCAGCCCTTCCTTGGCCGCCCGGCAGCGTTCGGTAAGCTGGGCCAGGCGCGAGGCGCTCAGCCGCTGGGCCGGTGCGGCGTCGCCCTCGGCCATGCGCGACTCGACCAGGTGCGCCAGGGCCAGGTCCATGTTGTCGCCGCCGAGGATCAGGTGGTTGCCGACACCGATGCGGGTCAGCTTCGGTTCGCCATCCTCGAGTTCGACCTTCACCAGGCTGAAATCGGTGGTGCCGCCGCCGACGTCGAGCACCAGCACCAGGCGCGTGCCGGCGAGAGATTCGGCCAGCGTGGCGCGGTGGCGGTACAGCCAGTCGTAGAGGGCGGCCTGCGGTTCTTCGAGCAAATGCAGGTGCGCCAGGCCGGCCAGCCGCGCCGCTTCCAGCGTCAGCGCGCGCCCGGCCTCGTCGAACGAGGCCGGGACGGTGAGCACGACTTCCTGGTGCTCCAGCGGCTGCCCGGGAAAACGGGTGTTCCAGTTGGCGCGCAGGTGCGCCAGGTAGCTGGCGCTGGCGGCCACCGGCGAGACTTTGGGGACATCGGGCGCGGCGCCCCAGGGCAGGATCGGCGCCATGCGGTCGACGCCCGGGTGCGACAGCCAGCTCTTGGCGCTCGCCACCAGCCGGCCCGGTGTCGCGCCGCCCAAGCTGCGCGCCAGGCGCCCGAGCGCGACCTGTTCGACACCGGCGACGTCCACCTGAGGCCAGGGCAGCTGCAGTTCGCCGGCAGCCAGTTCGCCAACGGCTGCGTGGTAGCGGTTCGAGGGCAGCAGCGGCTGGGCAGCCACTTCGCCCGGCGCCACCAATTGATCGATGGCGAACAGTTCAAGCGCTTGCGTGCCCGGCCCGGCGCCCGGCCGGGCATAAGCCAGCACCGTATTCGTGGTGCCGAGATCGATGCTGACCAGCCAGGGTTTCACGGATGATCGGTCGGATTGCGCACGTCGAATTCGATCTTCCAGCGCTGGCCGTCCTGCGCCACCGCCGCCAGTTCGAGCGTGCCCGTGTCCAGCGCCAGCGCATGCAGCTTCACCTGCACCACGTCGCCGGGGTTGCGGCCATCCGCAGGCAGGGTCGCCTCGAGTTCGCCCAGTTCCTGCAGTTCGTCCGGACCCCAGAAATCGAGCACGTCGCCGATCTGGTCCTGGCGGCGCGTGGACGAACCGAAGAAGCGGAAATGTACCGGCTCGCCCACCACCAGGCCGAATTCCTGGCCGGGGAGTTCGAGTTCGCTGCCTTCTTCCATGCCGAAGGGCGCCACGCACAGCGCCTGGATCGGCGGTTCCATGCCGGGAATCGCCGGCATCGACGACTCCACGCCGACATAATAGGAGCGCGCCGTGCCGCCGCGGATGCGCACGCCGCCGCCGCGCCGCGCATAGCTGTAATACGCCGCGCCGCGCGCCACCGCGAGGTCGAGGTCGGCGCCACCGAGCATGCGCGCGGCCGGCGCGCCTTCCGTATTGAGCCAGTCGTTGATGGTGTCCATCACGCGTTGCGACAGCAGCTCGGATTTGAAGACGCCGCCGTTGAACAGCACCGCGCTCGGATGCAGAAAAGTATGTTCGCTGCTGACGGAACCGGCGAAACCGTCGAGTTCCGACGTGGCCCCGGCCTGGCGTGCCAGGAAGGCGGCCAGGTGGCGCGTGACAGCGGCATCGTGGGCGTAGGGCAGGCCGAGCTGGGTCAGGCCGGCGCGGGTGCGGGTGGCCGGACGGGCGGAGGCGTCGACACGCGGGAAAAAGCCATCCAGGATGAAGGCCGTGACTTCGTCGCGCGTCAGTTCGGTGCGGATCGAGCCGCCGATCAGTTTCGAGCCACGGCTCGGCACCACGATCGGCCAGGTGGTGGTGGCGGCGTCGGCCAGCAGGTGCTCCTTGGCGCCGCGGCAGCCATAGGTGAGGGCGCGCATCTGCCAGGCGTCGAGCTGGGTGCCGTTGGCGGCGAGTTTGCGCGCCACCAGGTGCGCCAGGGCGAGGTCCATGTTGTCGCCGCCAAGCAGGATGTGGTCGCCCACGGCGACGCGGTGCGGTTCGAGCTTGCCGTCGCGCTCGAGGATGGCGATCAGCGAAAAGTCGCTGGTGCCGCCGCCCACGTCCACCACCAGTACGATGTCGCCGGCTTGCACCTGCTTGCGCCAGGCGCCGCCGCTGCCCTGGATCCAGCTGTAGAGCGCCGCCTGCGGCTCTTCCAGCAGGGTGGCGGAAGTGTAGCCGGCGTTCCTTGCCGCTTCGGCGGTCAGTTCGCGCGCGCCCGGATCGAAGGAGGCGGGAATCGTCACCGTCACCTGTTGCTGCTCGAAGGGCGCGTCGGGGTGCGCATGGTCCCAGGCGCGGCGCAGGTGCTGCAGGTAGCGGGTGGACGCTTCCAGCGGCGAGACGCGTGCGATTTCCTCGGGCGCGTCCGGCGGCAGGATGGCGGCGCGGCGGTCCACGCCCGGGTGGCACAGCCAGCTCTTGGCGGAAGATACCAGGCGGATCGGCGTGGTGGCGCCGCGCGAACGCGCCATCTCGCCGGCGATCGCAGTGCCATCGTCCGGCCAGGGCAGGGCCAGTTCGCCCGGCGCCAGTTCGTCCGGATGCGGCAGGTACAGGAAGGAAGGCAGCAAGGGCAGGGAATCGACGCTGCCCGGCGCCGTCAGCTGCGGCACGTCCAGAACGCCGTGTGCGGTGCGCTCGCCGTCGCTCGCTTCCAGGTCGACATAGGACAGCGCACAGTGCGTGGTGCCGAGGTCGATGCCGATGGCGTAGCGGCCGCTCACAGTTCCACCTCCGCCGGTGCGATGACGGTCGCGTCATGTTCCTTGGCCAGCTGCGGCAGGCGCACTTGCGTCGCGCGCCAGCCGCGATGCGACAGGGTGCCCTTGAACGGCGCCTTGCCGACCACGTTGCCCGTCAGGCGCACGCTGGCCGCATCGAAGCCGTCTTCCAGCGTGACGCGCGCACCTTCGGCTTCGCTGCGCACGGGCTCGATGGTGAAGTGTTCCTTCAGCACGCGGGCGCAGCCTTCGTGGACGACGCGCGCGGCGGCGCCGATGTCGGCGTCGGCATAGGCGGCCAGGTTTTCGTGGGCGAAGTCGATCAGGCGCGCTTCGCGCTGGAGCAGGGTCAGCAGCTGCAGGGCCGCTTCCGGCGTCGCCACGCGCAAGGAGACGGGCGCCGGGGGCGCAGCAGCGGCGGGAGGCGCGGGAGCTGGCGCTACGGGGCCGATCGCGTCATCGCGCACGCGCGCGGCGAATTCGGCATCGCCGACGGTTTTGAAGAAGGTGCCGAAGGCCAGGGAAAGCCGGCTCCAGAAAGAGGGCAGTTGGGTCGGTGTGTTCATTCTTGATGTTCTGTAAGGTGAGGACCGGCGCACTGTGGGGCAAGGTCGGCGTCACGGTCCGGACAAACGCGAATGATACCAGTTCAACTACAAGGAGACGCCCCCACTCGGGAACCGTGCAGCTCAGCTCAGCAAGGCCCTGAGCACTTCCGAACTGTGTTCCATGCCGAATTGCAGCCGTCCCTGCGCATGGGCGATGCATTCTTCCGGCGTGCCGCTGCCGCGGGTGGCGGCATTGACGGCAATGGCCTTGCTGGCGATGCCGAAGGCGACGATGGCCTCGTCCCAGGACAGACCCGAGGCCAGCGCCTCTTCGACCACCCGCGCCGCCAGCACGCCGAGCTGGTCGACGCGTCCGTTGTCCGTGTTTTTTACTTTTAACATGGCATTTTCCCTTCGAAGAAGTTTAGAAATCCTACCAGTTCGACAACAAACGGGGCACGCACCGCTGGTGCAAGGCAAAGTCGCGCACGCTTGCAAGTCGATTTCCAGTGATACACTGTTGCCCGTGATTTCTTCCCATCCCCTGGTTCTTCCACCGTACAGGCGCATATGAGCACGATCGTTTGGCCCGCCTGTGGTGGCGAAACCGCCGCACTGCTACGCAGCCACGACTGGAGCGGCACGTCCCTCGGACCGACGGCCGCCTGGCCGCAAGCGCTGCGCAGCATGGTGGACATGCTCCTGCGCTCGCCCGTCGCGATGGTGGTGGCCTGGGGCGAGGACCGGGTACTCATCTATAACGACGCCTACGCCAGCATCGCCGGTGCGCGCCATCCTGCCGCCTTCGGCCTGTCGGTTTTTGAGGCCTGGCCCGAAACGCGCGATTTCAACGTTGGCGTCTACCAGGCCTGCTACGCCGGCCGCGAGCAGGTATTCCACGACCAGCACCTGGTGCTCGAGCGCGATGGCGGGCCGAAAGATGCCTGGTTCGACCTGGTTTACGTACCGGTGGTCGACGACGGCGCCCGCATCCGGGGCGTCCTGACCACCGTGATCGAGACCACCTCGCGCGTCCTGGGCGAACGCCAGCGCGCCGCCCAGGAAGAGCACCTGCGGCGCGCCAATGCCGACCTCGACGCCTTGCGCGTGCAGCTTGAAGTCGCCAACCGTCAGCTGGCCGGCGACATGGATTTTTTGAACGGCCTGTTCCGCCAGGCGCCGAGCTTCATGGCGGTGGTGACCGGGCCCGATCACGTCTACGAGCTGGCCAACGATGCCTACTTGCGCCTGATGCAGCATCGCCCCTTGCTCGGCAAGCCGGTGCGCCTGGCGGTGCCGGAAGTGGTCGAGCAGGGTTATATCGAGGTGCTCGACCGCGTGCGCGCAACCGGCGAGGCTTTCCATGGCGAAGACCTCGACGTGCTGCTCGACAGCGGCAACGGCACCGCCACCGAACGCCGCATCCTGAATTTCGTGTTCCAGCCCTTGAAGGATGCGGCCGGCCACATCTATGGCATCTTCATCGAAGGCGTCGACATCACCAACCACGCGCTGACCGAGGAGCGGCTGCGCGTGGCCCAGGAGGCGGGCGAGATCGGCACCTTCGAGTGGTTTCCGGCCACCGGCGAACTGGTCGTGTCCGAAGCCTACCGCCGCCTGTGGGGGTTCGCCCCGAATACCCACATCGACGCCGACCTGCTGGTGCGCCACGTCGATCCCGATTACCTGCACCTGGCCGGGCCTGCACGGCTGGGCAGCGACGCGAATCCGATCGCATACGCCGAATACGCCATCGTCCGTGCCGACACCGGCGAACGGCGCTGGCTTGCACGCCGCGGCCAGCCCGTGCCCTCGACCGTGGAAGGCGTGCAGCGCTACCTCGGCGTGGCCTATGACATCACCGACCGCAAGCGCACCGAGGAAAGCCTGCGCCAGGCCGAGATTGCGCTGCGTGCCTTGAACGGCGCGTTGGAGCGCCAGGTCGTGCTCGAGGAAACCGAACGTTTCAAGGCCGAGGAAGCGCTGCGCCAGGCACAGAAGATGGAAGCGGTCGGCCAGCTGGCCAGCGGCGTCGCCCACGATTTCAACAACGTGCTGCAGATCATTTCGAGCAACCTGCAACTGATGGAGCTCGACGGCGTGAACAGCGTGCTGGGGGCGCGCCTGGCCAGTGCCGTCGCCGCCGTCGAGCGCGGCTCGAAGCTGTCCTCGCAGCTGCTCGCCTTTGCGCGGCGCCAGCCCTTGCTGCCGGTGCCGACCCACCTGGGCCAGCTGCTCGGCGACATGGCCTCGCTGCTGGCGCGTGCGCTGGGCGACCGGATCGCGATTGCGCTCGACGGCCCGGCCGAGCTGTGGAACGTCGAGGTCGACCGCAACGGGCTCGAGAACGCGATCCTGAACATGGCCATCAACGCGCGCGACGCGATGGCGGGCGAAGGCAGGCTGGACATCTCCCTGGCCAACGCGCGTCTCGACGGCCCGGCGGGCCGCGAGCATGTCTGCCTGGCGATCACCGATACCGGCTGCGGCATGCCGCCCGAGGTGCTGGCCAAGATCTTCGACCCCTTCTACACGACCAAGGCGCCGGGCAAGGGCACGGGCCTGGGCATGAGCATGGTGTACGGCTTCGTCAAGCAGAGCGGCGGCGAAATCCGCATCGAGAGCCGTGCCGGCCAGGGCACCACGATCCGGATCTACCTGCCGCGCTCGCACGCCGCCGCACTGGACGCCGGCAGCATCGAGCGCGGCAGCGTGCACGGCGCCGGCGAAACCATCCTCGTCGTCGACGACGATGCCGCGGTGGTGGCCTCGACCACCGAGATCCTCGGGGGCCTGGGTTACCGGGTGCTGCGTGCCGGCGACGGCGGCGAGGCGCTCGCGATCCTGCAAGGCGGGGTGGCGGTGGACCTGCTGTTTACCGACCTGTCGATGCCGGGCACGGTCGATTGCGCCGCCCTGGTCGGCCAGTGCCGCGCCATTGCGCCGGCGACCCGGATCCTGCTCACCTCCGGGCAACTGCGCGATGGCGCCTTCGAGGCCGGCATCGAGCTGCTGCCGAAACCGTATAGCCGGGCCCAGCTCGCGCATGCCGTCCTGCTCTGCCTGGGCAGCACGGGCGCCGACGCCGGCGCCGAACGGCCCGCCGCGCCGCCGTTCGCGCCTCTCGACGTGCCGCTCCAGGAAGTCCGGCAGTCGCAGGATGGGCGCACCATCCTGGTGGTCGAGGACGATGCCGATACGCGTGAACTGGCTTGCGAGCTGCTGGACGCGCTGGGACACACGGCCAGCGGCAGCGCCTCTGCCGAGGACGCGCTCAAGCTGCTGCAGGAGCGCGCGGTCGACGTCCTGTTCACCGACCTGAATTTGCCGGGGCTGTCGGGCATCGAACTGGCGACCCGGGCGCTGGCCCTGCGGCCCGGGCTGAAAGTGATCCTGGCCTCGGGCGAGGGCGGCAGTATCGCGCTGCCCGAAGGAAGCGCCATCACGCTGCTGCCCAAGCCCTACGACCTGCTGCAGCTGCAGCTGAGCATCGCCGACCTGGCGCCCCCGGCCTGCCTGGCTGATCCATCCTGATGCCCGCCATGCCGAACCAGACCCTCGATACTCGCCTCCTGCTGATCGACGACCAGCCCTTCAACGCCGACCTCGTGCAAGGCATGCTGGCCGGCGAGCGCGGGATCCACATCGACTACCTGGACGACCCGACCCGGGCGGTGGAGTTTGCCGAAGCCTGCGCGCCGACCGTGATCCTGGTCGACCTGCACATGCCGATGGTGGACGGGCTGGAAGTGATCCGCGCCCTGAAAGGCCATGCGCGCCTGGGAGACGTGCCGATCATCATGGTCTCGTCGAACGACAGCCCGCAGATCAAGGCCGACGGCTTTGCCGCCGGCGCCATGGATTACCTGATCAAGTGGCCGGACCGGATCGAACTGGCGGCGCGCGCGCGGGCGCACTCGCGCGCTTACCGCACCATCGTCGAGCGCGACCAGGCGCGCCGCGCGCTCGACGACAGCCAGGCCGCGCTCTTGCTGCGCACGCGCGAACTGGCCGCCGCCGAGGCCTCGCTGCACGAGGCGCAGAAGATGGAAGCGCTCGGCCAGCTCACCGGCGGCATCGCCCAGGATGTCAACGACGTGCTGCAGCTGATCGGCGGCCACCTTCAGCTGCTGCGGGTGGCGCACCGGACGCATGAGCCGACGATCCGCCGGCTCGACGCCGCGGCCGACGGCATCCGCCGCGGCGCCGGCCTGGCGACGCAGCTGCTTGCCTTTGCCAGGCGCCAGCGGCTGCAGCCCGCGCTGTTGCGCGTCGAGGTCCTGCTGCGCGCGATGGAAGGCAGCCTGCGGCAGGCGCTGGACGGGCGCGCACTGACCCTGTCGATCGATGCCGCCGGCGCCCTGGTGTCGCTCGACCAGGTCGAGTTCGGGAACACGATGCTGCACCTGGTGCGCAATGCCGCCGAGGCGATGGCGGCGGACGGCCAGCTGGCGATCGACGTCGCGCGCGGGCTGCTGCCCGGCACGCAGCAAGATTGCCTGTGCATCCGCCTGGGCGACAACGGCGCCGGGATGAGCGAAGAAACCCGGCGCCGCGCCTTCGAGCCCTTCTTTTCGACCAAGGCGGGCAGCCGCCGGGCCGGCGTCGGGCTCAGCCTGGCCTTCGGCTTCGTCAAGCAGAGCGGCGGCCATATCGAACTGGCCAGCACGGCCGGCGCGGGGACCGTCGTCACCTTGTACTTCCCGCTGGTGCAGGGGCAGGACGGCTCTGCCGCCTTGACGGTGCTGGTGGTCGAGGACGAGGCAGCCGTGCGCACCGCCAGCGTCGAAGTGCTGCGCAAACTCGGGCTGTGCGTGCTCGAGGCGGCGGACGGCGAAACCGCGCTCGGCCTGATCCGCCAGAAGCTGCCGATCGACCTGCTGTTTACCGACATCGTGATGCCCGGCGCCACGCGCGGACAGGACCTGGCGCTGGCCGCGGCCGACTGCCTGCCGCGGGCGAAAGTGCTGTTCGCGTCCGGCTATCCGGGCGACGACGGCCTCGAGGACGAGATTTTCCGGCGCGTGCCGCTGCTGCAAAAACCGTATCGCCTCGACGAGATGGCGCGGCGGGTACAAAACCTGCTGGCGCCGGGCTGAACCCCCGCAGTCATCAACAGTTTCACAAAAAATACCATGGACAGCCACATCGACAGAAAGCAGATTCGCTGGAATCCGCGCCCCCGCACCCGTCCCGGGCTGCACCTGAAAACCGAAAAACTGCCGTATCAGCGGCCCGTCATTGCCCAGCTCCAGTTTACGGCGAGCGCCATCATGGTGGCCGAGCGGATCGACGTCAAAGTCGTTTCGGGCTTCGAGATCATTGCCAAGTCGCCCTTCATGGTCAAGCTGGGGGAGGGCGGCATCGCCGCTATTTTCCGCTATGGCGCGATCGTGCTGTTCAACGCCTCGAAAGGGGAGAAGGCGCGCCTGCTGGAAACCGTGGCCGCCCACGCCTCCGGCCCGGGCGACCCTGGCGCCGAGGAAATGGCGATGATCGACATCGATCCGGACGAGGAAGAAGGGCCGGCCGAGCAGTACATCAAGATCAAGAACGCCGACCGCCTGCGCCTGCAGCTCATTGCCGAGGTGATGGCCAAGGCGACCATGCTGTCCTTCCAGGAACGGCGCGCCGCGCGCGATTTTGACCGCACCGAACCGCTCGCGCGCGACCTGGCCGAAGACGGCAAGTTTTCGGCAAAGCCAGCGGAGCTGCTGAAAGCGGTCGGCAACATGCTGCTGGCGGAAAACCGCCTGAACGGCCGCGCCGGTGTGCTCGACCGGCCTGACCTGCTGTGGGATAACCCCGGCCTGTCGGGCCTGTATGCGCGCCTGGAGGGCGATTACGAACTGAACGACCGGGCGGCGGCACTCGACCGCAAGCTGACTACCTTGTCGCATACTTCGGAAACCCTGGTCGAAACCATGCGTTACCACAGCTCGCACCGGCTCGAGCAGGCGATCCTGCTGCTGATTTTCGTGGAATTGTGCCTGGGCCTGTATGGGCACTTCGGGCACGCGCTGAGGTAGGTAGCGGTGACTGCAATGCAAAAAGGCCCGCGAAGGGCCTTTTTGCATTGCCGGAAGCGGCAATCAGTTCGTCATGTCTTCTTTGGCAAAATACTTGCGCGCATATTCGAGCAGCTGGCCATCGTTCGGATGGTCGACCGTCTCGACGCTGACGACCTTGTCGGCGGTCTCGGCATGACTCTTGGTCAGGTGCTTCATGAAACCGAGCTTTTCCTGGCCAGGACCGACGATCAGGATTTCTTTCGACGTCAGCAGGGCGGTCGCGACGTCGTCGAAGTAGTCCGTGCTTTCGACGGCGCGGTTGTTGTTCTGGACGCCATCCTTCTTGTGCTGCGAGGTGGTCTTGATGACGTCGGTTTCGGCGGCGCTGCGGCTGAAATGAATGACATGCGCTTCGGTCTGGTCGAGCCAGACGACTGCGTGGTTGAATGACATGGTGATTTCCTTGAATGGGAGCGATGCGCAGACCGTGGGGCTGGGTCAGGCAATGGGTGAAGGTGGCAGGTGTGCCATTGCTTTGTCAGCAAGTGCACCGAGTATGCGCGCTCTTGTCCAGTCCATCCGTACGGGAGCGTACGGAGCGCCCAGGCCTTCCGGCAGGCCCTTAACCCGCTCCCGCGAGCAGCGCCTGGCCGTAAGCGCCGAAATCGTCCAGCCCGCGCTTGATGATCGTCACCAGCGCCGGCAGGGGCGCCGCCTGGTGGTCCCATTCGGCGCGGCAGAATTCGCCGGTGCGCTTCAGGTCTTCGGCCAGCGTGGCCTCGATCCAGCCGTTCTCGGCCAGGATGGTGATGACTTCGCGTTCGTCGCGCGGTGCGCCCAGGTTGGCTTCGGCGATCACGTAGTCGCCCATTTCGATCGCCGCCTCCCAGGCGCGGATCACGTTCAGGGTGGCCGCATCCTGGCGCGTCAGGTCGCCCACGAAAGTCGTCGGATCCTTTTCGTATTCGTCGCGGGCGCGGCGGCAGCAACGTTCGATGGTGCCGATCTTGCCGATTAATACGGTCTCGTCCATATTCGTCTCCTTCAAATCAAAAACAGGATGGCCGCCACGATCGTCGGCCCCAGTGCGCCGCCGAACAGGCCGAGGGCGCCGATCGATTCGTCGTTGAAACCGCGCCGCAGCAGCGCGGCCCCGGCCGGGTTCGGGGCGTTGGCGATCACGGTCAGGCCGCCGCCGGCAACCGCGCCGGCCACCAGCATGTACTTGGCCTCGTCGGACAGCCCCGCGATCAGCGAACCGAGATAGGTGAGGGCGGCATTGTCGGTGATGGCGGTCAGGGCCAGCGCACCGAAGAACAGGGCGGTCGGCCCCAGGCTGGAGACGATCGGCTGCAGCCACCACTGCTGCATCCCGCCCAGCACCACCAGCCCCGCCAGGAAAAAGCCGACCAGCAGTCCTTCCTTCAGGATCAGCGGATCCTGGTGACGGTGATAAGCCTGGGTAAAGCCGAGAAACAGCAGGAACAGGCCGAGGAACAGCACCGGATGGTGCGCCAGCAGCACTACCGCGGCGAGAAAAGCCAGGTGGATGAGCGAGACCTTGAGCGGCACCGGCGTAGTCGTCTGGCCGCTGGCGGCTGGCCTCAGGTGGGGACGCAGCAGCAGGGTGATGACGCTGGCGTTGATCAGCACCGCCAGCGCGGCGCGCCAGCCGAAGTGGGTGAACATGAAGGCGCTGTCCCAGCCCCAGGTACCGGCCACCATCAGCACCGGCGGCGCCGCGTAGGCGGTGAGGGTGCCGCCGATCGACACGTTCACGAACAGCACTCCGAGCGCGCCGTATTTCAGCGCTTCCGGTATGCCGGGCCGGAACACCTGCGGCGCCAGCATCAGCGCCGCGAGCGTCATCGCGGCCGGCTCGGTGATCAGCGAACCTGAGAGCGGCACGAAAGCCAGGCCGAGCCAGGCCAGGGCCAGTTCGGTACGCACCGGCAGCAGCTGCGCAAGCGTTCCCAGCAGCGACCGCACCGCATCCAGGATCGGCCTGGACGCCGCGATCACCATGACGGTGAAGACGAACAGGGGTTCGGTGAACTGGCGCGACTCGGCGTAATCGATGGCGGCGTCGCTTCCGGAGATCAGGGCCATGGCGACGATCAGGACGAAGGCCCAGAAGCCGAACACGGCTTCGACTTCGCCGAGCAGGTGGAACAGGCCGCCATGGCGCGGATAACGCCGTGCCAGGATCTCGAAACCCTTGGCCGAGAAAGTATGGACGAGCGCACAGGCGAACAGGATGGCGCCGACCAGCTGGATCGTGGTCATGCGCGGGCGCCGGAACAGGGTGGAAAGGGAGCAGTCATCGTGGAGCGGATCATGTCACGCATATAAGTAGTGATCCGCCATTATTTCACGAATCAATCGGGCTGCCGGGGCGATTCCGGAAAGTGCGGAATCGCCGGATCGAGGCACACCCATGGCTGGGCGCTGGCGGTATGAATGTCGAGCATCGGCTTGAAGTCCGAGGCATCGTCGAGCGAGGGGAAGCGAATCGAGGTGAATTGCGCGTTCGCTTCGCTTTGCGTGAACAACGGGGTGCCGCAGTTCGGACAAAAACTGCGGGTCGCAGGGTTGCCGCTGCTTCCCGGCACGGTATAAGTCTTCGGCGTGCCGCTGATTTCCAGGTCGGCCGTCATGACGACGATGCCCGACGCAAAAGGCGCGCCGCTCGAGCGCTGGCAATCAGTGCAGTGGCAGTTGATCATGGCAAGGGGTTTATGCGCACTGGTGTAGCGGATGGCGCCGCATGCGCAGCCGCCTGAGAAGGAATTGGCCATATCGGTCTTTCATGTTGATTTGTCAGCCCAAGTCTAGCGCAGGTAAGCCTGCCCGGATGGGCCAGGCTCGCGCCGCCGATATAATGGAGGGCAAGTTCCTTGCTGAATGCAGCACGATCATCACATCACACGACAATGAGCGACCTGAAGAAAAGAGCCGTCAAGAATCTCGCCTACGTTGGTATTACCGTCATCGCCTTTCTCGGGTTGAATTGGGTCAATGAGCTGGTCTTCATTCGGCTGGAGCACAGTAACGGAGTCAACTGGGTGTTCCTTCCGGCCGGGATCCGTTTGCTGGCAACACTGCTGTTCGGGTTCGCCGGTTTTGCAGGACTGCTGCTGGCCAGCCTTTACCTGAATTTTTACCATTTCGTCTTCCCGGATGCGTTTCGAGCCGTCAGTGGTGCGCTAGCCGCATCGATTGGCCCCTACCTCGCCTATCTTTTCGCGAAACACTGGTTTGATCTGGGGCCGCGCCTCAGGAACCTGACGGCACAGCGGCTCTTGTTTACCGGGGTGCTGTGCGGGTTGATGAATCCTGTTGTTAACCATGCATTGATGTGGGTGCAAAGCGGGCTGGTGGACTGGACGGCGCTGACGGCAATGATCACGGGCGATATCGTCGGCATCCTGATCGTGCTCTACCTTGCAAAAGGCCTGATCACGCTGACGGATTCCCGCGATGTGGAGGGGCCGCTATATTAAGCACGCAGCCAGGTGAGTCCATCAATATGCACCCTGATACTATTCGAACTCGTTGCGGATCTTGAGGGCGCCATCGTGGAGCGAGGTCGCCGAATAAAACGCCGGTACGCCTTTGCGTGCTTCTTTCGGGTCAAAGACGATGCTCAGCTCGCGCGCAGCCGTCCAGCGCAGTGCGGGTGCGCTGGGCTTGATCAATTGACCGGCTATCTGCCGCATCTTCAGGGAATGGCAGCCGCCGACATAGGCGCGGCTGGCGGGAGGATAGCTGGCTGATGAAAGAGCGCTGCGTGGCACCACGAAGACGGTGTCGACACAGGACGAACCAGGAAAGCCGGCGCCGATTTCGCCAACCAGGACAGCGACGTAAGCCCCGTCCGGCGATGGGAAGCTACGGGTAGTTTTCTGGGCATCGGCAGAAGAGCATGTAATAGATAACATTGCCGCTGTACCGGCCAGTAGTGTTTTCAAAGTGAACGTCATATTTTCCTGTGTATTCCTTGCGCTGGTCATATGCCCGGGGGTTTCATCGGCCCATATTCCCAGCGCCATGGCATGCCCGTTTCACCCAGTACGATTCTGACGATGTCGGGAAACAGCGGTTCAGCCCGGACATCGTTCGACAAGATGACCACGCAGTGCTTTTGCCGTTCCAGGCACACCCAGGTGTTGCCTGTTGAATCGTTATGCCCGCCTTTTTGAAAGCCAGGCCCCTGAGGTCCATTGAAAGTAATGACACCCAGGCCGGCGGCCAGGTCCTTGTGCTGTTGCCCGGGAGGGGCGATGGGCTGCAATGAGGGGAATTGGGACGAGGTCGTGATCGGCAATTGGGCACGCGTCAACTCGGTCCTGGACCCTGCTTGGAGTCCGTCGCCGCGCACGTAAGCCGCCGCGAACCTGGCGAAATCGGCGATGGTCGTGTCCATCGAGCCGGCGGCCCGTGTCTTGCTGCGTTCGTCGTGCGCTTCGACGCCGCCGTCTTCTTTCCAGCCGTCGGCCAGGTTGGCGGCAAAGTCGGGACGCCAGGTCATGCTGGTGTTTTTCATGCCGAAGCGATCGAACACGCGCCGCTGCATTTCCTTGCCAAGGTCAAGGCCCAACCCGCGTTCAATGACGAATTGCAGCAGGATCAGTCCATCGCCGGAGTAGGCATAGCGGGTGCCGGGTTCGAAATGGAATTTGAGTTTTCCGTCCGGTTCCAGAAACCCGAAATTGGCAAAGCCGGCGCTATGGGTGAGCAGGATGCGCGGCGTGAGTTTGCGCCAGCGCGCATCGCCTGCGAGATGCTGCCAGGCGGCGTACTTGTTCGCCTCATTGGTGTACTCGGGAAGCGGCTTTGGCAGGTAGGCCGCGATCGACGTATCCAGGCCAAGCTTTCCTTCCTCGACCAGTTGCATCACCGTGTAAGCAAACACGGCTTTGGTCAGCGAGGCCCCGTACATCACGGTGTCCGGCGTCAGCGGCTCACCCTTGGCGTTGCGCTTGCCCCAGGTACGCACCTGCGTGACGGCGCCGTTGTGAATGGTCGCAATGGCCAGGCCCTGGGCGCCGGTGCGCGCCATGCCTTGCACGACATACTGCTCCAGCTGTGCGTCCGGCCTGCCGCTGGCGCAGCCGCCTAGCACCAGGCAAGAGACTAACAGAGCGTGTTTGAGAGGAGTGGGCATGGCGTAGTTGGTCCTATTTTGCCGGGAGCTCGAGCACTTCCTGCACCCGGCTGGCGGCCACCCCGACTTTTTCACCGCCACCCATCAGGAAAATACGGTTGCCGACGACAGCGGCGCCGTGTCCGTGCCGTGGGGTCGGCATGGGAGGCAGGGCCGCCCAGCGGTCCGTCTTCGGATCGTAGACCCAGGCATCGGCGAACACTTTGCTGGTCGGGACAAACTGCTCGCCACCGAAGGCATACAGCTTGCCCCCATGGGCAGCCGCTGCCAGGCCACCCTGGGCCTGGGGCATCGCCGCCTTCGTCTCCCAGCGGTTTGTAGCAGGGTCGTAGACCTCCAGCGTGGCGAGATTGACCGGGCGCTGCCTGCCGTCGGCCTGCGTGAGCATCTGGCGGCCGCCGACGACATAGATCTTGTTGTCGATGACGGCCGCCGCTGCGCTGTTGCGTGCAGTGGGCGCGTCAAGGATCGCTTCCCAGCGCCCGGTGCGCAGGTCCAGCGCCTCGCCCCGGCGAGTGTCGATGTGCTCGCTGATGTGCGCTGCCTGCGGGCTGGTCGGGACACGCCCGCCGATGAAATAGATTTTTCCCTTGACGGTCGCTACCACGCCTTCGGCCCGCGCCTGGGGCAGGGAGGGACCCGGCGACCATCGGTTGGCCTGGGCGTCGTAGACGAACACCGTCGCATGGGCGCGCCAGTTGGGAATGCCGCCCGAGAAGCCGCCGATGCCATAGATCCTGCCGCCGGCCTCGGCCAACGCGATATGGTGCCGTCCTTCGGGCAAGGGCGCGAGCGTGGTCCAGCGGCCGGTTTTTACCTCATAGGCTTCGACATGATCGGTAAAACCCGGTGCTTGCGAGAGCACGCCGCCTGCGACGATGATCCTGCCATCGAGCACGGCGGGATAGATTTCCTGCCGCGCGATGGTGGCGTCGGCGGTGCGGGACCAGCGCGCTGTCGGCGCCGGGTCGATGGCATCTTGTGCTGTGGCCTGGCAGGAGAGAATGGTGAAAGCCAGGGCCAGCGCTGTTGACAGGATTGATTTCAACTGTTGGTCCTTCGATTGGTTTGAGACGGATGCAGAATCAAGGCTTGCGCATCAAGTCCTGCAAGGCCACCACCGTCGATTCGACGCCCATCCGCACCGCCGGCCCGTGCTCCACCTTGAACAGCGGGCTGTGGTGGCTCGGCAGGCGCAACGTACCTGCCCTGGCGGCGGCGATGGTGTCCGGTGCCGTGCCGCCGACCGTGAAATAGACGCTCGGGATATACGGATCGGTGACGAACATCGGGAAGTCTTCCGAGCCCATGCCTTCGCGGAACTCTTCCTCGCCAATCGCGCCGGCGCCCAGCTTGCCGGTCCAGGCCGCGCGCAGGCGCCGCACCAGCTCGACATTGTTCAGGACCGGCGGCGCCGGCGTATCGACCAGTTTCACTTCCGGCAGTTCGTTCTCCGCCATGCCGGCGGCGCGCGCCGTGTTCTCGGCCATGCGCTTGATGGCGCCCAGCAGCAGCTCGCGCGTCTTCGGGCTCTCGCTGCGCACGGTCAGTTGCAGCTTGGCGTTGTCGCCGATGATGTTGGCCTTGGTGCCGCCATGGAAGGAACCGACCGTGATCAGGCCCGGCTCGCGCGGGCTCAGTTCGCGGCTGACGATGGTTTGCAGGCCCATCACGATCATCGCGCCGAGTACGATCGGGTCCTTGCCGCGGTGCGGCTGGGCGCCGTGGGCGCCAACGCCCTTGATCGCGATTTCGACGGTGTCGGCGCCGGAATAGGGCGAGACCTCGGAGGCGTGCACCTTGCCGGTTGCCATGTCGGCCTTGACGTGAAAGCCCAGCGCGAAATCCGGCTTGCCGAAGCGTTTATAGAGGCCGTCCTTCATCATCGCCAGCGCGCCGCCGATGCGCTCCTCGGCCGGCTGCCCGACCAGCATCAGGGTGCCCGACCATGTGGCGCGCTCGGCCGCCATGCGGCGCGCCGTGCCGACCAGGCTGGTCATGTGGATGTCATGGCCGCAGGCATGCGCCACCGGCGTCATGTTGCCTTCCATGTCTTTCTGGGTCGCGGTCGAGGCATTCGGCAGGCCGGATTTTTCCAGCATCGGCAAGCCATCCATGTCGGCGCGCATCATCACCAGCGGGCCAGGCCCGTTCTTCAGGATCGCCACCACGCCGGTGCCGCCGACGCCTTCGGTGACCGTGAAACCTGCCGCGCGCAATTCCTTGGCCATGCGCGCCGCGGTTTTCACTTCCAGGAAGGAGAGCTCGGGATTGCGGTGCAGGTAATCGAGCAGCGGCGCGAGGTGGGTGTCGTAGTCTTTCGCGACTGCCTTCGACAGTTCGTTTGCATGGACGGCGCCTGGCAGGAGCATGGCAGCGAGGAGTACGGAAAGCAGTTTCTTGGTCATCGGTGGTCCTGGTGAGGCGATTGGTAAATGGTGTTCGTGGTAGGCGTCGTACAGCTTGTTTTTCTGGATCTTTGCGGTGCCAAGGATCGCTGGTGAGGACAAGAGGTAGCGCCATTAATGTCTACAACCGATTCATTACAGGTATCTACGGTACTCACCTTCAAGGAATCGGGGTCAGGTCTGCCCCACCGAAGGGTGCATGGTAAAGAGCGGGAATATCGCCGATCTTTTTGAACTTCGACATCGGGACAATACGCAAATTTGGCCGGAATTTCTTTACTCCATCGGCGTCACCCTTCGTATGCTTGGCTTGGCGGAATTCAATCAAAGACGGCAGCATCTGACCCGGCAATGAACCAAAGAATAAAAATGGCCCAAGTTTCATCGTTTTCGGATCAAATCGAACCCAGACTACACAGCCTGATGGCTTGGTTCCAAGGCCGAGATGGACCTTCTGTACAGAGGTGGTTGCGGATGACGAAGACGCCTTCAACTGCACGTGGCGGGTCACCCCATTGGCTTCGAGGACGATGTCATGTCCGGATCTGTCGATAGAAGGCTGAGACACTTCGAGCGTGGCTCCAGAGTAAATCCATGAATGCTTCAGCAATTCTCCAATAAGCAGATGCTCCAAGAGGCGTTCACGGTAGACCGATTGGTGGCTGTCTAAACTCATTTTTCTGATCCATCCCTGTTCATTGGCGGAGGCACGCCGAGCCTCAGTGTACGAGCAATGTTGCTCTTCCAGCAAGCACAGTCGTTCATTCAGGCAAGCGCCGGATGTTTTCAAACTATCCACATCTTGCCAAAAGCTGAACAAGCGAGTACTGTACATCCATACAGTATTTCTGCGTTGCCCTGTGCAATGCGCCCATTTATGTCTTGTTCAAAAAACACTATCGCGCCGGAGCAGTTGCATCCTTCGCTGTGGCGCGCCTCGCAGCTGGCGCATTCCAGCACGCGCTGTGTCGACAGCGGGCATCCCGCCCTGTCGAAGCAGTTGCCGGGGGGCGGCTGGCCCACCGGTACCCTCATCGATTTGCTCTTGCAGCAGCCCGGCATCGGCGAAATGCGCCTGCTGCGCCCGGCGCTGGCGGCGGCGGCCTCACGCCGCATCGTGCTGCTGCAGCCGCCGCATCCGCCGCAGGCGCTGGCCATGGCGGCGCTTGGCGTTCCGCCCTCGCAGCTGATCTGGCTGCGCGCCGCGCGCGGGGCCGATGCGCTGTGGGCGGCCGAGCAGGTGCTGCGCAGCGGCAGTTGCGGGGCGCTGCTGTTCTGGGCCAACCATGCGCGCGGCGAGAGCCTGCGCCGGCTGCACCTGGCGGCGCAATGCGGCGAGACCCTGTTCTTCATGATGCGCCCGCTTGCCAGCGCCCAGGATTCGTCGCCGTCGCCGCTGCGCCTGTCCTTGCGGCCGGCATTGGGCGGGCTCGACATCGGTTTTATCAAACGCCGGGGGCCGCAGCGCGATGCGCCGCTATTCCTGCCACTCACCCCTCCTTTACTTCAACGCCATGCGCCTGTGGATCGGCCTCTACCTGCCCCAGTTACCGCTCGAGGTTTTCAGCCCGAACTGGTCAACTGACCTGGGCTGCGTGGTGCTCGAGCACGAGCGCGTGCTGGCGGCATCGCCCCTGGCGCGCGCCGCCGGCGTGGCCCTCGGCATGCGCCGCGGCGGGGTGCTGATGCTGATGCCCGAGGCGCGCATCGTCGAGCGTTCGCCCGAGCGCGAGGCGGGCGCCCTGCATGCGGTGGCGATGGCGCTGCTGCAGTACACGCCGCAGGTGGCCCAGGCCGAGGAATCGACCCTGCTGATCGACATCGGCGCCAGCCTGCGCCTGTTCGGCGGCATCCGCGCCCTGTGCCGGCGCGTGCGCGCCAGCCTGCGCGCGCTCGGGTTTTCCGGTTTCCTCAGCTGCGCGCCGACCGCACGCGGCAGCTGGATGCTGGCGCGGCGCCGCGCCGGGCGCGTGCTGACGATCGATGCGCTCACGCGCCGGCTCGACCGCTTGCCGAGTACCTTGCCGCTGCCGGCGCGTCCGTTTGCCGCCTGGTTCGAGGGCATCGGCTGTGCCGACCTGGCCGCGCTGCGGCGCCTGCCGCGACCGGGTTTGCAGCGGCGCTGCGGGCGCGCGCTGCTCGATACCCTCGATGCCGCCTACGGCATGGCGCCCGAACTGTTCGAATGGATCGAAGCGCCGACCGTCTTCCATGCGAAGATCGAACTGTTCGACCGCATCGAGAACGCCGCCGAATGCCTGATGGGCGCCGAAATGCTGGTCCAGCAGCTGACCGGCTGGCTGTGCGCGCGCCAGCTGGCGGTCGAGCGCATCACGCTGCTGCTCGAACACGAGCGGGGCAGGGTGGCGCGTGCGCCCACGGCAGTCGAGATCGCATTGGGCGAACCGACCTGGCGCGACGAGCACCTGGTGCGCCTGCTGCGCGAGCGCCTGGCGCAGGTCGTGCTCGAGGCGCCCGTGATCGGCCTGGCGCTGGACGCGGCCCGGTTGCAGCCGATGGCGCCGCCCAGCGAGTCGCTGTTTCCGGAACCCGGCGGCAGCGAGGAAGACCGGGTGCGCATGCTGGAGCTGCTCGTGGCGCGTCTCGGCCCGGACAATGTGCTGCAGGCGCTGCCCCAGGCCGATTACCGCCCCGAGGTGGCCAATGCCTGGGTGCCGCTGCAGCAAAAGGTGCGCGAATCGGTGCGCTCGGCGCAGATGCCACCGGACGTGCAGAGCTTGCCGCGCCCGACCTGGATCCTGGCGAAGCCGATTGCCCTGCTGATGCGCAACCACCGGCCATTTTATGGATCGCCATTGAGGATGGCGTCCACCCCCGAGCGGATCGAGGCCGGCTGGTGGAGCCAGACCCAGACACGCGACTATTTCATCGCCGAAGGGCAGGACCATACGCTGTACTGGGTGTACCGCGAACGCATCGTCGGAGCGGCCGAGGATGCCGATCCGAGGTGGTTCCTGCATGGTTTGTTCGGATAAAAATGTGCAAATATGAAATATCTATTTCCCTTAGTCACCAAACTGTCATATTTACCAGATAAGCTCTCTTGTCTGCAGGGATCCTCCTTCCTGCCGCGTTGATGCGCCGGCTGGCTCATCGGCAACCTTTGCGCCGTCCCGGCGGTGATGTGCATGATCCAATCCGCCACCTCCTCGCTTTCCCGCACCAATCGCTTCCTTGCCGGCTTGTGGCCCGTTCTTGCCATCCTGTGCGTGATTGCGCTGTGGACAGTCACCATCCTGCGCGCCGATTCCGAAGCCACGCAGGCCGAGGCCCAGGTGCTCAAGGAAACCGATACCTACGCCAGGGCCTACGAGCAATATGTCACCCGTTCCATCGCGCAGATGGACCAGATCACCATGCAGCTCAAGTACGGCTGGGAGGATTCGCACCGCGCTACCCTGCTCGAGGACATGCGCACCAGCGGCATGTTCACCGATGACGCGATGATTTCCGTCAGCATCGTCGGTGCGGACGGCGCCATACGCTCGTCCACTGCGCGCGCCAGCCTGCCGCCGTCGGTCGCGCAGACTGCTTTCTTTGTCCAGCACAAGAACAACAATTCCACCGCATTGCGGGTCGACCTGGCGCCCGCTGGATTCGGGCCCGGCCGCCGGACGGTGCTGTTCACGCGCAGGCTCGACCGCGCCGACGACGAGTTCGACGGCATTGTCGTGATGGCGATGGACGGCGCCTATTTCACCTCCTTTGTCGACCAGTCGACGCTGGGGCGCGACGGCTTGCTGGCCATTGCCGATAGCGACGGCAAATCCTGGATCGAGCAGGGAGGCGCCGCCCGCATGCACGATGCGCCCATCCTCGACCTGGCCGCGCTCGGCAGCACCGCAGGCGCACCGCGCCTGGCCGGCGCACGGGCTTTCCACGACGGCAAGGCCCGTGCGCTCGGCTGGCAAGCTTCCCCTGTTTATCCGGTTGTCGCCATCGTGGCCCTGTCCCAGAACGAGGGTAGCGCCAGCGCGCTGCTGCACTGGCAAGAAAGCCGTGACCGCGCCGTCGCCGCCAGCGTTTGCCTGCTGGTGCTGTCCGGCCTGGCCAGCGTGCTGTCCCTGCGCGCGGCCGCGCGCGAACGCGAGCACGAGGCGATCCGCCTGGCCTACCGCACGGCGACGGAAAGCGCCAACGACGGTTTCTACATGGCCGTGCCGCTGCGCGACCGCAAGGGCCAGGTGGTCGACTTCAGGATCGTCGACTGCAACGAGCGCGGCGCCTCCTTCTACGGCATGCGCCGCGCCGACCTGGTCGGGCGCGCCGTCTCGGCCCTTGACGCCGGCATCGCCGGCGAGGAAGTCATCGCTACCTACCGGCTGGCGATGGCGAACGGCTTTTATGAGGAAGACCGGCGCATGCCGCTCGACGAACGGCTCACCATCACCTGGGGCCGCCGGCGGCTGGTGCGCGTTGGCGATGGCCTGGCCGTGACCTTGCAGGACATCAGCGAACGCAAGCAGCACGAGACCGACCTGGAGCGCCTGGCCAACGAAGATCCGCTCACCGGCCTGCGCAACCGCAGCTGGCTGCTGAACTTCATTCCGGCGCTGCTGGACGCGCCCCAGGAAGACGCAGGCCTGGCCTTGCTGTTCATCGACCTCGACGAATTCAAGGCGGTCAACGATTCGCATGGCCATGCCGTCGGCGACCAGGTGCTGGCAGCCGCGGCGCGCCGTCTCGGCACGCTGCTGCGGCCCAGCGACCAGCTGGTGCGCTTCGGCGGCGACGAATTCGTGGTGCTGCTGCGGCCCGGGCACGACGAGCGCGGCATCGCGGCAGTGGCCGAACGCATCGTGGCAGCCTTCAGGGTGCCGTTTACCCTGGACGAAGGCGCACAGGCCGTCATCGGCGCCTCGGTCGGCATCAGCCTGTTCCCGCGCGACGGCAGCGACGCCGGCACCCTGATCCGCAATGCCGATATCGCCATGTACGCCGCCAAGGACCAGGGCAAGGGGCAATACCGCTTTTTCGACCATTTCCTGTCGGGCGAAATTACGCGCCGTGCCCGTCTCAAGGGGCAATTGACGAAGGCGGTCGAGTGCGACCAGTTCCTCCTGCATTACCAGCCGCGGGTCGCTCCGCTCTCCGGCGAGCTGCTCAGCATGGAAGCATTGGTGCGCTGGCAGCATCCCGAATCGGGCATGGTCCCGCCGGGCGAGTTCATTCCGCTCGCCGAGTCAAGCGACCTGATCCTGCGGATCGGCGCGCTCGTGATCGACAAGGCATGCGCCCAGCTGGCCGCCTGGCGCGCGTGCGGGATGCAGCCGGTGCCGGTATCGATCAACGTCTCGCCCAGGCAATTCGGGCGCGGCACGCTGGTGCGCCAGATCGAAGCGGCGCTGCAGCGCCACGATGTGCCTGCCGTCCTGGTCGAGGTCGAGGTCACCGAGTCCGCCATGATGGGCGAGCAGGCCGAGGTGCTGGCGGAACTGGCGGCGCTGCGTGCGCTCGGGATCAAGCTGCACCTGGACGATTTCGGCACCGGCTACTCGTCGCTGTCGCAGCTGCGCACCCTGAAGATGGATGTGCTGAAGGTGGACCGCGCCTTCACCGCCGAGCTCGACCAGGGTGAAGGCAGGGTATTTTTCGAGGCCATCGTCTCGATGGCGCACGCGTTGCGCATGACAGTCGTGGCCGAAGGCGTCGAAACGGCTGCCCAGTTGCGCATCCTCCAGGAACTCGGCTGCGACGAAGTCCAGGGCTACTATATTTCGCGGCCGCTGGCGCCGCAGGACTTCGAAGCACGCTATTTCGTCGTGCCCGTACCGGCCTGCGCCTGAGCTTCGCGAGGTGCTGCGGTCAGCGCGGCAGGCGCATCTTGGCCACCGCCTTGAGCGAAGCGGCCAGCTCGCCGGTGTCGGCTTCCGCCGCGGCGACCAGGTAGCCGCGTGCGTAAGCCGCCTGGCGCGCCAGTTCGCCATTGCCTTTCTGTAGTTCCGGCAGCAATTGCTCGGCCACCGCAAAATCGTTGAGCAAGCCCAGGTGGTCCTGCAGGTCCGACAGCCGCGACACATAGCGCTTGACGTCCTTGGTCGGCAGCAGGTCGCGGAAGAACTCGGCGCCGTAACGTGCTTTCTTGGCGGCGATGCGGATCCGGTGGCGCTGTTCCGGCGCCTTGCCGTCGAAGTCGCCGATGCGCTTGCCGAGGCGCCGTTCGGCCTTGCGCAGCAGCGGCAGGCAGGCCTTGTCCGCGCGTCCGGCCAGGGGCGAGTGCTTCGGCAGGGGCACTCCCAGGCGCCATCCGCGTCCGTGCAGCCAGCCGTTCAGGTTCAGCAGCACCTGGGTGAAGCGCGGCGTATTCAAGGTCTGCAGCAACTCCTTGTGCAGCTTGTCGGCCCGCGCCCGGACGGCAAGCCGCAGCGGCGCCGGATCGATGCCGTGGATCCTGTCGAGCGTGGAGTCCGCCAGCACGTCCCAGTCGCGCGTCGCGCCGAGCGCCCCGGCCAGCCATTCGAGCCCGTCCCGCACCTCGGCCGGCGCCGGCGCCAGCTCCTCGAACATATCCACCAGCGCGCGCAGGCGCCGCAGTCCGACGCGCATCTGGTGCAGGCTCTCGACGTCCTGCTTGAGCACGCCCGGCACGTTCGCCTCGAGCTGGCGCAGGCAATTCAGGCCGATCAGCTGGAAAGTGTCTTCCAGCGTTGCCCGGCGGTCGAGCTCGACCGGCTCCGCCTTGACCGGATGGGCCGGTTTATCCTCGAGCATGGCGAAGCCGCGCGCCGCCTTGCTGCCGTTCGACATGCGCAGCGGAATATCGGCATGCAGCGCCAGCGCCAGTTCGAACAGGTGGGCCGACGAGCCACGCTTGATTTCCAGTTCCAGTTCGGCGATCTCGGCATGGCGTTCGCCCGATTCGATGCGCCCGGCGTCGAGCGCGCATTCGACCTCGTCGCCGTCGGGCCATTTCAAGGCCCAGGTGGTGCGGCGCGTGACGTTGCGGAAGATCGGCACCAGGTGCCCGGCTACCTCGGGACGCGACAGCAGCTGCGACAGCGGCGCCGGTTTGATCTGGCGCGCCAGCAGCGCCGGTTGTGGCGTACCATCGGGCAGCACGCACTCCCATTCACCGCGCTCGTGCAGGCCGGGCGAAGTCGCCGCCGCCGTTTTCACGGTCTGGATCCATTGCCCGCCGTCTTCGCGCACGCGCAGCGTCAGGCCTTGTTTCCAGAGATCGTGTCCGGCGGTGTCGTAATAAATGTCGACCAGATGGTGTTCTTGCGCGCCTGCAGTGGCGTGCTCGGCCAGCATCGGGTGCTGGCGCATCCGCTCGAGCTGGGCGGGCGGCACTTGCAACTTCAGTTCGGTTTCCATGATGGTCCTTTTAGCGGTTGACACTAGCAGGCACTCAACGCAACGCAGCGCTGGCCGACCCTCGATGACATTGCTCGATCCTACCCTATCCGTGTTTCCGCTGTCGCGCCGACGGCTGTACACTTCGACTACTAAATTGAGGAAAGTCACGCGTATGTTTGCAGCAGTCGATCTGGGATCGAACAGTTTTCGTCTACATATCGGCGAACCGGTCGACGGCAAGATGCGGATCGTCCGCAGCGCGCGCGATCCGGTGCGCCTGGCGGCCGGTCTCGGGCCGGATGGCAACCTGACCGCGGCGGCAATCGAAACGGCGCTGCAGAGCTTGTCGGGTTTCTCCGACATCCTGGGCCAGTACCGGCTCGACGGGGTGCGGGTGGTCGGCACGAATACCCTGCGCGTCGCGCGCAATGTGCGCGAAGTGCTGCCGCTGGCGGAAAAAGCGCTCGGCTATCCGATCGAAATCATTTCCGGCGAAGAAGAGGGCAGGCTGGTCTACATGGGCGTGGCGCATGCGCGCGCCGAGCCGGAGGAATTGCGCCTGGTAATCGATATCGGCGGCGGCTCGACCGAGGTCATCGCCGGCCGTGGCGACGCCATCGCGCTGGTGGAATCGTTCAGCATCGGCACCCAGCCCCAGGCATCGAACTTCTTTCCCGACGGACGCATCGAACATGCCAGGTTCGACGCCGGCATCACGATGGCGCGCGCCATGTTCGAAGATGCCGCCGGCGCCTACCGCGACCATGGCTGGAGCGCCGTCTACGGCTCGTCGGGCACGATGCGCGCCATGGCCGAGACCATCGCGCGCGGCAAGCTGGGCGACGGCACGCTGTCGCTGGCGGGCCTGAACGCGCTGCGCGAGGCCCTGGTCGCCTGCGGGCATGTCGACCGGGTCGAGCTGCCGGGCCTGAAGCCCGAGCGCGTGGTGGCGGTGCTGGGCGGGGTCAGCATCCTGATCGGCGCCATCGAGGAATTCGGTATCGAACGGGTCGGCGCGATCAATGCCGGCCTGCGCCTGGGGGCCTTGTCCGACCTCGAGTTGCGCGCCCAGCGCCATGACCGGCGCGACCTGGCGATCCAGGCCTGCATGGCGCGTTTCGGCGTCGACGATGGCCGCGCCCGGCGTGTCGCGGCGATTGCGCTGCGCCTCTACGGGCAGCTGCAGACAAGCCAGTCCAGCGACGCCGGCGGCCTGCATTACCTCGGCTGGGCCTGCATGCTGCACGAAATCGGCCTGGCCGTGTCGCATTCGGGTGCCCACAAGCATGGCGCCTATCTGGTCGAGCATGTCGACCTGGCGGGTTTCACCACGCGCGAGCAGCGCCTGATGGCCATGCTCGTGCTCGGGCACAAGGGCAATGTGCGCAAGATCCGCGAGGCCGTGGCCGAGCCGGAACTGGCGCGCATGGTGCTGGCGCTGCGGCTGGCGGTGGCCTGCATGCACGCCCGCGTCGACGACGATCTCGGCGGCTTCAGGCTGCGCATGAAAAACCGGATCGAGGTCGAGCTGGCGCCGGGCTGGCTGCTGCGTCATCCGACCATGCGCTTCTGGCTCGAACGCGAATGCGAGGCCTGGCAGGACGTCGGCCTGGCCTTCCAGTTCCGGGAAGCCCAGGCCGGGTAGCGCAGGGTTTTTTCAGGAAGTCAGCGCAGCTTGCCGATCAGTTCCGGGCCGACCGCCAGCCGGATGAAGGGCAGGTTGTCGTCGGCATCCGAGCCCTTGATCCAGAACACCCCGCCCTTGCGGATTTTCCAGGGCTGGCTGGCGCCGGCCAGGATCAGCGCCGCCAGCTGCCCCAGCTGCGGCTGGTGGCCGACCAGCAGGGCGGGGAAGCGGTGCCCGGGCCAGCCGCAGGCCTCCAGCAGCTGTTCCGGCGTCGATTCGGTATTCAGGGCTTCATGGATCGTGTAGCGGCGCCCGAATGCGTCGGCGGTTTGCACGCAGCGCAGCGCCGGGCTGACCAGCACGCGGCATTGCTCCGGCAACTGGCCGTCGAGCCAGGCGCCGACGCGTGCGGCGTGGCGCTTGCCCTTAGAAGTGAGCTTGCGTTTGGCGTCCGGCGTTCCGTCTTCGGCTTCGGCGTGGCGCCACAGGATCAAATCCATTTCACTCTCCTTTGGGAGACTCGCCCGCAGCGCTGGCGCCGAGCAGTTCCATCAGCGTTTCCTGGGCGTTGAAGGGCTTTTGCCCGGAGCGCAGCTTGCGGCGCCGGTACTTGCCGTCGCTCCCGAGTTCCCAAGCACTGACGTTGTCCTGCAGGTAGGGCTGCAGCCCTTCGCGCAGCAGGCGTTTTTTGAGGGCCGGCGAGTTGATCGGAAACGCAATCTCGATGCGCCGCAACAGGTTGCGGTTCATCCAGTCGGCGCTGCTGAGGTAGATATCGTGCTTCAGGTTATTCCGGAAATAAAAGATCCGGGTGTGCTCGAGGAAGCGCCCGACGATCGAACGCACCTTGATGTTGCTCGACAAGCCAGGTACGCCCGGGCGCAGCGAGCAGGCGCCGCGCACGATCAGGTCGATCTTGACGCCATCGCCGGAAGCCTCGTAGAGGGCGCGGATCACGGTTTCGTCGGTCAGCGAATTCATCTTGGCGATGATGCGTCCCGGTTTGCCGCCGCGCGCGATGGCCGCTTCCTGGCGGATCACGCGCACCAGTTCCTTTTGCAGCGAGAACGGCGCCAGCCACATGCAGCTGAGCTGCTTGGGCTTGGTCATGCTGGTCAGGTGGATGAAGACCTCGTTGACGTCGGCGGTCAGGTTGGCGTCCGAGGTCAGCAGCCCGATATCGGAGTAGTGGCGCGCGGTGGTCGGGTTGTAGTTGCCGGTGCCGAGGTGCGCGTAACGGCGCAGCCCGGACGGTTCGCGGCGCAGCACGAGCGCCATCTTGGCGTGGGTCTTGAGGCCGACCACGCCGTACACTACCTGCGCGCCTGCTTCCTCGAGCCGTTCGGCCCAGTTGATGTTGGCCTCTTCGTCGAAGCGCGCCATCAGTTCGACGATGACGGTGACTTCCTTGCCGCCTTCCGCCGCGCTGATCAGCGCTTCCATCAGTTCCGAGTCCATGCCGGCGCGGTAGATGGTCTGCTTGATCGCCACCACGGCCGGGTCGTTCGCCGCCGCCTGGATGAAATCGATGACCGGCTGGAAGGACTGGAAGGGATGGTGCAGCAGCACGTCCTGGCGCGCCAGCATGCCGAAGATGTCCAGCGGATTGAACTTGGCAGGAAAGCCGGGCAGGTAGGGCTGGTATTTCAGCTCCGGGAGGGCGGGGCTGTTGACGATTTCGAGCAGGCGGCCCATGTTCACCGGGCCGTCGACGGCGAACACGCGGCTGTCGTCGATGCCGAACTGGTCGCGCAGGAAGTTCGACAGCATGGGCGGGCAGCCGCGGCCCACCTCGAGACGGACGGCAAAACCGTATTGCCTGCTGTGCAGCTCGCTTTGCAGCGCCTGGCGCAAATTCTTGACCTCTTCCTCGTCGACCCAGAGGTCGCTGTTGCGCGTCACCCGGAACTGCGAGTAAGCAACCACTTCGCGGCCGGTGAACAGGTCGGGCAGGTGGGCCTGGATCACCGACGACAGCAGGCAATAGGAGGCGCCGGGCCGGTCCGACAGCTCGTCGGGAAGGCGGATGACGCGCGGCAGCACACGGGGCGCCTTCATGATGGCGATCGCGGTGCCGCGCCCGAACGCATCCTTGCCAGACAGCTCGACGATGAAGTTCAGGCTTTTGTTGATGACGCGCGGGAACGGATGGGCTGGATCGAGCCCCACCGGGGTCAGCAGGGGGCGCACTTCCTTGTCGAAATACTGCTTGACCCAGGCCCGCTGGGCTGCGTTGCGGTCGCCCCGGCGCAGCATGTGGATGCCATTCTCCGACAGGCGCGGCAGGATGTCGTTGTTGAGCATCGCATACTGCCGCGCGATCAGGCTGCGGCATTCCTCGCTCGCACGGCTGAGCGTGGCGGCGAGGCTCTCGGGCATGCCTTCCATCGTGCGCTCGAGCGTGTGCTGCGCCAGCAGGCTGGCGACGCGCACTTCGAAGAACTCGTCGAGATTGCTGCTGACAATGCACAGGAAGCGCAGCCGCTCGAGCAGTGGCAGGCGCTCGTCCTCGGCCTGGGCCAGGACGCGGCGGTTGAATTCGAGCAGCGAGAGTTCACGGTTAAGGAACTGGTCAGCGCGCTCGAGCGCAGGCGCTGGAGGCGCCTCGGCGGATTTCACCTTCTTTTCCATTTTGCGGCGCGAAGTCATGCGGGAGCGCCAGTATGGTCGGCGAATATGACAGGTGAGTGACCTGGATCTTGTTTGGTGCCGGTACTCGAGCCGACCGGTCTGAAGCTGTCGCGGCCTCGTGTGGACGCAGCGGACAAACGCAGGCTAACGCGTCTGTGTGACGCGCGTATGACCAGGGCTGCCGAGGCAGGAGGGGGCAGCATCGCCGGGTGGATTCAAGCAGCCGGCTGGAGCTTCGCCTTGCGCTGCGCGAGCGCCGCATGGTCGCTGCTCCGGAGGCACTCGCCTCCCAGCACCCGCGTAATGACCTTGCTGTCGATACCGCGTGCCTTCAGGTACTCGACCGCGCCGGTGCTGCCCAGCCAGGCTTGCAACAAGATTCCCTGTTTGACAATGTCCGAAAATGGCGCAAAGCCGGAACGTGCCGGCTCTACGGTCGTGCGGCGATCCATTAAAGTTTCCATTTTAAAACCTTCCTCGTGAACGACGTCGTCGGGTGCCTGCCTGAGCTCCTACCCAAGTGCAAGTCAGCAAAAATGGTCTCCCACGCAATCTACCGATGAATAGGGCAACAGGGAACAGCCAAGCTTCCTGCCTGCTGCTAGGCCTACTCCTACGCTGTGCGTACGGAAATTTATTCTTGGAACAAGTCATTGCCAAATAACAATGTCTACCTACACTCCGCCTGGTTCAACACTCACCTCGTATTCCACCATGCGCCTTCCAGGATTCAGTACCGGTACCAAAATTGTAAGCGCTTTCGCCTTCGTTTCGCTTGCCATCATCATCATCTCGGTCGTTTCCTTATGGCGCATGCAGGCTGCCGACGCCACGACGAGCGACCTCGTGAACAACAAGCTGGCGCGTCAGCAGCTGACTTCCGACTTGCTGGGTATTGCTCGCCTGAATGGCTTGCGCGCCGAGTCCATCGCACGCAGCGACAGCCTGGAAGCGGCCGATCATTTCCAGGCCCAGCTTGCGCAGGGCGAGAAAATTGCTGCCGCCCTCGAATCACGCGTCGCCGCGCTCCAGCCCAGCCAGGCCGAACGCGCCCTGATCGCAACTGCCGCGCAACGAAAAAATGCGTATGCGCAGCTGTGCCGGCAAGTCTTCCAGGCAAAAGAACTGGGCAAGCTCCAGGAAGTCGAGCAACTGAGCGGCGCGCTGGCGCAAACCTTCGCCGCCCACACCGGCGCGCTCGAAGCCCTGCTTGCCTACCATACGCAGGCCGCGCATGCGTCCGCCGCCGACTCGGCCCGCGCCTTTTCCAGCAGCCGCGTGTTGTTGCTGGTCCTCGGCGGCGCGGCGCTGCTCGTCGGTTGTTGCAGTGGCTGGCTGCTGACCCGCAGCATCGTGACGCCACTCCAGCAGGCCGTCCGCCTGGCCGAACATGTGGCGCGCGGCGATCTCAGCGTCACGATCGCACATGCACGCGGCGACGAGATCGGACGCCTGTTCGACGCACTCAATCACATGACCGGCGGGGTCTCGGACACCGTTGCGAAGGTGCTCGACAGCGCGCGCATGATCGACCAGGCCTCGGCCGACATGGCTTCCGGCAACCGCGAGCTCGCCCAGCGCACCGAGGCGCAGGCGAACAACCTGGATGCGACCGTCCAGGCCATGGCCGAGCTGACCGAAGCGGTCCAGCAGAACCACGCGAACGCCCACGACGCCAGCGAACTGGCCCTGGCCGCATCAAACGTGGCCCGGCAGGGAGCCGGTGCGGTGAAACAGATGGTCGAGCGCATGGCGACCATTCGCCAGCTCGCGGCCCGGATCGGCGACATCACCGCCATGATCGACAGCATTGCTTTTCAAACGAATATCCTGGCCCTGAATGCGGCGGTGGAAGCGGCGCGCGCAGGCGCCGAAGGGCGCGGCTTTGCCGTGGTCGCCTCCGAGGTCCGCAACCTGGCGCAGCACTCGGCGGCGGCGGCGAAGGAAATCAAGACGCTGATCGGCGAGTCGACCGGCGCCATCGAATCGGGGGTCGGCATTGCCGATGCCGCCGGCGGCACGATGCGCGACATGCTGGATCGGGTCGAGCAGGTGGCCAGCCTGCTGCACACCATCGATGCCGCCAGTTCCGGACAAGCCTCGAACATCGTCCGGGTGCGCAAGGTCATCGCCGCCATGGACCAGGCCACCAGGCAGAACCTCGCCGTGGTCGAGCAGGCGGTCGGCACCGCCGAGACAATGCGGGCCCAGGCCGAGCGGCTGACCGAGGTCGTGGCCGTCTTCACCGTGCGCGCCGCGATCGGTGGCAGCGCGCAAGCCGTGCCGGCCAAAGACTGCCTGGCCCCAAGACGGGTTCGGATGGCGCTGTCCCGTTAATTTTCAGTGCGCGACGTTAATGTGCGAAGGGCCGGTAGCCTTAGCGTTAATATGGAACACGCTCGCGCCGGCCTTTGATGGTTCATAGCGATAACGATTGGACTCGACATGCATGTCTTTTTGAAGGGCTAAACTTCCTGATGTTTATCAATGGCATAGGCACCGCGGTCCCCGCCAACCGGTATTCCAAGCTGGACTGCTGGAATGCCTTTTCCGAATCGAGCTGGTTCGAGCGGCTCGGGCCGCGTGCGCATGCCGTCGCCAGGGCCGTGCTGCTGCGCGATAACGGCATCGAGCATCGCCATCTTGCCGTCGATTCGCTCGAGGAGGTCTTCGATATCTCGCCCGATGCCCTGCATGCGCGCTTCCTGGCGCACGCACCCGCGCTGGCCAGGCAGGCGGGCATCGAGGCGCTCGAACGCTCGCAGCTGGCGCCGGCCGACATCGACGCCGTCATTGTCAGCAGTTGCACCGGCTATCTCTGCCCTGGCCTGAGCGGCTATGTGATCGAACAGCTGGGTTTGCGCGAAAACGTGCAGGCCTTCGACCTGGTCGGTCACGGTTGCGGCGCTGCCCTGCCGAACATGCGCCTGGCCGACGCCCTGGTCGGCGCCGGCCAGGCCCGGCATGTGCTGTCGGTCTGCGTCGAAGTCTGCAGCGCCGCGATGTACCTCGACGAAGACCCGGGTGTCCTCATCAGCGCCTGCCTGTTCGGGGACGGCGCCGGGGCCATGGTGCTGTCGCGCCAGCCGCAAGCGGGCCTGCGCAGCATCGAGTGGCTGCACGCGGAGTCGCTGGTGGCGCCCGAGCGGCGCGACCGCCTGCAATTCGAATCGAAGCAGGGCATGCTGCGCAACATCCTGACGCGCGAAGTCCCGGGCCTGGCCGCGCAGTATGCGCAGCAAGTGCTGGAGACCAGCCTGGAGCGCACGGAAACCCGGCGCGACGCTGTGCAAGCCTGGATCATGCATCCGGGCGGCAGGGATGTGTTGCTGGCGCTGCAAAAACAGATGGGGCTGGCTCCCGAACACCTGCGCTACAGCGCGGCCGTCTTGCGCGACTTCGGCAACCTCAGCAGCGCTTCCGTGTATTTCGTGCTGAGGGCAGCGCTGCGCGACCATGCCCCGGGCGGGCATTGGTGGCTGTCCTCCTTCGGCGCCGGCTTCAGCTGCCATGGCGCCTTGCTGAAGGTCGAACGCGAGCGTCCGGGCCCGCACGCGTGATGAAGGCCGCAGTGAAATCCTCGTTTCCGCGCTTGCTCGAGCCTGAAATCCTCGATGGCTTGCGCGAAGACGATCCACGCGCCATCCGATCGCGCCGGGACCTGGGGCGCATCAACTACGTCATGGGGGCGGCGGGCATCCTGGCGCGCGCCCTGAACGACGCCCCCGCTCCGCAACGCATCATCGAATTCGGCGCCGGCGACGGCAGCCTGATGCTGCGCCTGGCGAAGCAATTTGCGCCGCGCTGGCCGGGTGTCCAGGTCGTGCTGCTTGACCGCCAGGACTGCATCTCGCAAGCCACGCGTGCCGCCTTCGCCGGCACCGGATGGAAGCTGGCGGTGCAACAGGCCGATGTCGCCGACTGGGCTGGCGGCGACGGCGTCGACAGCTACGACATCGCGCTCGCCAACCTCTTCATCCACCACTTCGACGACGTGCAAATCACCCGCCTGTTCCAGGCCATCAGCCTGCGCGCGAGACGGTTCGTCGCTTGCGAACCGCGGCGCGATACCTTGTCGCTGCTGGCCAGCCGCCTGGTGGGACTAATCGGGGCCAATCAGGTGACCCGTCTCGATGCGGTGGCCAGCGTCAGGGCAGGCTTTCATGGCGCCGAATTGTCGTCCCTGTGGCCGGCCAGCCCGGCCTGGCGCCTGAACGAACAGCGCGCCGGCTTGTTCAGCCATCTGTTCACGGCCGCGCGCGGGCCTTAGCCATGGAAAGCCGGTTTGACGCCCTCGTGATCGGCGCCGGTCCCGCCGGCAGCAGCGCGGCAATTTTGCTGGCCGAGGCCGGGTGGCGGGTGGCGCTCGTCGAAAAGCAGGCTTACCCGCGCAGAAAAGTCTGCGGCGAGTGCATCGCGGCGACCAACCTGCCGATCCTCGAGGCGCTCGGCGTCGGCCAGGCCATCGCCGCGCTTGCCGGCCGGCCGCTGCGGCAGGTGGCGCTGGTGTGCGGCGCACGCATGGTGCGCGCGCCGCTGCCGGCCTTCAGCGATCCGGCGCATCCATGGGGCCTGGCGATCGGGCGCGAGCATCTCGATACGCTCTTGCTGGAACAGGCCAGGCGCCGCGGCGTGGCGGTCTTCCAGCCCTGGCAGGTGTGCGGCATCGTCGGCACGCCCGGCCAGTTCGCGTGCCGGCTGCGCCCGGCGGACGGCGGCGAGGAAAAGCGGCTGGACGTGTCGCTGGTGATCGATGCGCATGGCTCCTGGGAGCCGCCGGTGCGCCAGGAGGGAAGGCAGCCGGCGTCCGAAGCTGCCCGCCACCGGCCATCGGACCTGTTCGCGTTCAAGGCCAATTTTGCGCAGACTTCGCTTGAGCCGGGTCTGCTGCCCGTCCTCTCCTTCCCCGGCGGCTATGGCGGCCTGGTGATCGCCGATGGCGGCCGCGCCACCTTCGCTTTCTGCCTGCGGCGCGACGCCCTGGCGCAGGCAAGGCGCCAGTTTCCCGGCGTGACGCCGGCCGCGGCGGCGGATGCCTGGGTCAGGCGGCACTGCGCGGCTGCGGCGCAACTGCTCGACGGCGGCGTGCAGGTCGGCAAATGGCTGGGCGCAGGGCCGATTCGCCCCGGAATCCACCTGAGCAAGCGCTACGATGGCGTCTTCCAGATCGGGAACGCGGCCGGGGAAGCCCATCCGATCATCGGCGAAGGCATGAGCATGGCGCTGCAGTCGGCCGTGCTGCTGGTCGATACGCTGCTGCGCCATGGTGCCCGACATGCCGACGGCGCGGCGCAGTCGCGGATCCACGCGGCCTATGCCGCTGCCTGGCGGCGCCATTTTGCGCGCCGCATCCGCTTGTCGGCGCTGTATGCCCAGCTGGCGATGCGTCCCCAAGTTTTCAAAGGCATCATGCCCCTCCTGGCGCGCCATCCGGGCTTGATGACCTGGTTTGCGCGCTGGAGCGGCAAGGTGCGCCCCGCGCCCAGCCTGCCATCGAAACCGCATGAGGCAGAATATGCTTGAACAGAAACATATAAAGGAATGCCCATGAATACCTACGACCGCCTGATCCGCATCATTGCTGAAGAACACAAGCTTGCGCTGGACAAGTTGACGCCGGAGGCGCGCCTCGATGAACTCGGCATCGACTCGCTGAGCGTCATGGAATTGCTGTTCAAAATTGAGGACGAGTTCGACATCCAGGTACCGAACGACCAGGTGCCGCTCGTCACGATCCAGGACGTGGCAAGCTATGTCGACAGCCTTATCGCCCAGCAGGCAGGGGCGCAGCAGGAACAGAAGGAACAGCAGCAGCAGACCGGACCATGAGGCGGGTAGCCATCACCGGCATCGGCGTCATATCACCGCTGGGAAATTCAAGCTCGGCGGTGCTCGACAGCCTGGCCGCGGCGAGGTCAAGCATACGCCGGCTGGCAGGGGCCGAGTATGCACGGCTTGCCAATCCGATCGCCGCCCCGGTTGTGTGGCAGCCCGACCTGCTGGCCGAGCCCGCCAAGCTGCGCATGATGGACCGCAGCACCCAGTTCGCGCTGGGCGCAAGCCGCCAGGCCCTCGACCAGGCCGGGCTGCCGCTGGCGACGCTCGACCCTGCGCGCGTCGGCGTCTTTCTCGGCACCGGCATGGGCGGCGCCCAGAGCACGGACGAGGGCTATCGCACCTTGTATGCCGACGGCTCGGACCGCATCAAGCCCTTCAGCGTCCTGCTGTCGATGAACAACGCCGCCGCATCCTGGGTCGGCCTCGAATACGGCTTCACCGGCCCCAACCTGACCTATTCGACCGCCTGCTCGTCGTCAAGCGTGGCCATCGGCGAGGCGGCCCTGCGCATTGCCAGCGGCGTTGCCGACATCATGCTGGCCGGCGGCACCGAAGCGCCGCTGTCGCTCGGGCCCATGAAGGCATGGGAAGCCATCCGCACCATCGCCACGCCCGATGCGCGCGATGCGGCGGCTTCCTGCAAGCCGTTTTCGAAAGACAGGAGCGGCATGGTGCTCGGTGAAGGCGCCGCCATCCTGGTGCTGGAAGAGTGGGAATCTGCGCTGGCCAGAGGCGCCGTCATCCTGGCCGAAGTGAGCGGCTACGGCCTGGCCACCGATGCGACCCACCTGACCCATCCGAGCGTGGCGGGGCAGGCGCGGGCGATGGCCCTGGCCCTGGCCGCGGCCCGCATCGACGCCGCCACCGTCGATTACATCAACGCGCACGGCACCGGGACGCTCGCCAACGATCCGGTCGAGACGGCCGCCATCAAGCAGGTGTTCGGAAGCCAGGCCTACAAGATCCCGGTCAGTTCCACCAAATCGATGCACGGCCACCTGCTGGGCGCGGCCGGTGCGCTGGAATTTGCCATCGCGATCCTGGCGATGAACGCGGACATGGTGCCGCCGACGGCCAACCTGCGCCAGCCCGACCCGGAGTGCGATCTCGATTACGTGCCGAACGAAGCGCGTAGTGAAGCAAGGATTCGCACCGTCATGTCGAACTCGTTCGCGTTTGGCGGCACCGGCGTTTCCCTGATTGGACGGCGCGCCCATGCCTAGCCAGCGCGCGCATTTCCAGGGCGTGCACGGCAAGCTGGCGGCCAAGCTCGACCTGCCCAATGGCCCACCGCGCGCCTATGGAATCTTCGCCCACTGCTTCACCTGCAGCAAGGACGTGCTGGCGGCGAACCGCATTGCGGGTGGGCTGGCGGCGCAGGGCATCGCCATGCTGCGCTTCGATTTCGCGGGTCTCGGCGCCAGCGCCGGCGACTTCGGCGACACCAATTTTTCGTCGAACGTGGACGACCTGGTGGCCGCCGCCGATTTCTTGCGCGAGCATCATGCTGCGCCGCGCCTGCTCGTCGGCCACAGCATGGGCGGCACCGCCGTGCTGGCCGCGGCGCACCGGATTCCGGAATCCAAAGCGGTGGTCACGATCGCCTCGCCGAGCGACCCGCATTATGTGGTCCATTCCCTGCTGGCCGAGCACCTGGCGACCATCGCCCAGCTAGGCGAGGCGCGGGTCAAACTGGCGGGGCGCGAATTCCAGATCCGGCAGCAGTTCGTCGAGGATGCGACGCGGCACAACTTGGCCGACAGGATTGCCGGGCTGGGGCGTGCGATGATGGTGATGCATGCGCCTTCCGACGATACGGTCGACGTCGCCAATGCGCTGCGGATTTTCGAGCTGGCGGCGTACCCGAAGAGCTTTGTGTCGCTCGACGGGGTCGATCATCTGGTGACAGGGAGGGAGGAAGCGGCGAATGTCGCCGCGATGATAGCGGCGTGGAGCGGGAGGTATATCGGCGCCGCGTGAACCGTGTTATTCGTCGAACTCTTCGGCGAGGTTCTTCCAGCCGCGGCTCTTGGCAAAGGCCGCGAACTCTTCGGGCGCTTCGAGCACGATCAGCTTGCGGTCCTGCAGGCCCGGATCGCTGTGGCCGAAGTCCGGCCCCTGGTAGCCGAGACCGCGCAGGCGCTCGATGATCTGCTTGACCAGGACGCTGTCCTTGTAAAGCCCGCCGTCGATGGGCGCCGCGAAGTCCACGTACACATCAATAATCCCATAGCCCTCGTCGAAAATGCGGATCGCCTTGACGTCGTGGGCCTGGCCTGTGCTGTCAGTGGCCTTGAACGGGCCGGACAGTTCAATGTCGGTATCGGTAGTCATGTTCTTAGCATACCACCGACCCAAAATTATTGAAGCTTCGAGAAACCGTAGCGAGCGGAAGGAATGTTGGCCGAGAAGCGCAGCTGTACAAGCGCACAGCGAGCATCGCAGGCCGACAGTCCGACGCGCAGTAGGTTTATCGATGCTTCTACTTCAGCGGCTTGTAAATCGCGTCGAGCCTATCCGGGGTGCTCGGAATCCGTTCCAGGCGCGGATAGCGCAGGCCGCCGCGGTAGTTGAGCGGGATCGTGCGCAGGTTGTTGCCTTTCCTGACCAGCAGGGTGAGCGGCGCTTTCGGGTCCTTGGCCGCCGCCTTGACGGCCGCCTTCAGCACTTCCGGCTTGAACACCTTGTTGTTGACCGCAACGATGGTCGTGTTGCCGGCCAGGCCGGCGCGGAAAGCCACGCCATCCCAGACCAGGCCGCGCACGCCGCCGTCAGCCGCCACCGAGAAGCCCAGCGAATAACTGAAGTCGGTCGATTTGCTGCGCTCCTCGGCCGCCTTGATGTAGTCGGTCGGCGTCTCGGTATAGACCAGTTTCCAGCCGGCGCGCCTGATGCCGTCGAGCGGGGCGCCGGGGCCGTGGCCTTCCAGGCGCGAGCGCAGGAAGGGCGCCCAGTCGAAGGCTTGCACCTTCGTTAATGCGGCGACCACGTCTTCGAAGGTGTAAAAGGCGGGCAGCATGCTGCCGTTGTCGATGCCATAAAAGGCTCGCGCAAAATTGTCGAGCGAGCGCTTGTCGCCGGACAGTTCGCGGATCTTGGTGTCTACATCAAGCCAGATCAGGGCGCCTTCGGAATAATAATCCTCGCTGCGCTGCCAGTTGCTCCAGGCGAGCGCCCGGCGGCCGGCGATGATCGGGTCGTTCACGGTGTCCTGCACCGCGCGCCAGGAACGGCCGCCCGTGTTGTCGTAGCGTGCCGCGGTCAAGGCCAGCGCATCGCGCGCGCCCGCTTGCGAGACCAGGCCGGAGCGGGCGCCCAGGATGCTGCCCCAGTACTGGGTCTGGCCTTCGTACACCCACAGCAGGCTGTTTTGCAGCGGCGTGTTGAAGTTCGGGACGTTCTGGCCTGCCGGACGGCGGAACTTGCCGTTCCAGGAGTGCGTGTACTCGTGCGGCAGCAGGTCGCGGCCGGCTTCCGAGCGCGCCCAGTCGGTGAAATAGCCCGGCTTGACGCCGTTCTCGCTCGACTGGTGATGCTCGCGGCCGATGCCGCCGAATTCGTCCGACAGCGCCAGCAGGAAATCGTAATGCCGGTAGTGGTAGGAGCCGAACAATTTCAGCGACTGGTCGACCATCGCGCGGTGCGCGGCGATCTGCTCGGGTTTGGCTTCCAGGCTCTCCGGGTTGTCGGCGACGACGTTCAGCGATACGCGCACCTTGGCGCCGGGCGCGAGGTCGAACTGCTTGAAGTAGCGGCCGGCGAACAGCGGGGAGTCGATCAGCGTTTCGAGGTCGTGCGCCTTGAACTGGATCTCGTCGCCCGTGCGCTGCGCCGTTTCCAGCGCGGTGCCGTACTGCCAGCCGGGGGGCAGCGTCAGCGACGGCTGCACGGTGATACGGCGCGCCACATAGCCAGCCGGGTACAGCGTCACCGACGGCCATTGCAGGCCGAGGATGTCGTCGGTCATGACGATGCGGCCCTGGGCTGGATCGAGCGGCGACAGGAACTGGTATTCGGCTTCCAGGGTCGTCACGCCCTCCGGCACGACCACGTGGAAAGCGAAGACCTCGACCGGGTCGCGCGTCCATTCCACCGGTTTGCCGTTGGCGCTGAATTTAAGACCCGCCAGTTGCGTCAACGGGCCGCTCGGGCCGTGGTTCGCCGGCAGCCATTGCGGGTAGAGGAAGGTCATCGGACCGGGCTTGACCGGGACCGTCATGCGCATGCGGAAAATCTGCTGCGCGAGGTTGGTCGCATCGACCTTCAGCACGATGGTGCCGAGGTAGGGCTGGTCGACCGGGGCCGGCACGACCGCCTGCGCGGCAGCTTGCGTAGGGAAGGCCAGCGCCAGGGCGAGGGCAAGGGCGGATGCCGTCTTGGCGGCAAGGAACAACGGGGCGTGAGCGCTCATCTTTTAACCGGTAGGGATAACGAAACCGGTCGAGTGTAGCACGCAGCATGTTGTGAAAAAGCACGCCGGGACGATGCAAATAAAATTTGCAAATATGGTAAAAAATCCATATTTCCCATGCCTTGAAAAGGGAGGCACATGGCATTAGATTGGAACCAGCGGATGCTCATGATGAGGTCCGCGAACCTATCGCTTAACTTTAAAAGGATATTTGCCATGCGTACTTTTGACCTCGCACCCCTGTACCGTTCCGCCATCGGTTTCGACCGCCTGGCCAGCCTGCTCGAGCAGCGCGCCGAGTCGCAGCCAAGCTACCCGCCATACAACGTCGAGCTGCTCTCCGAAGACAGCTACCGCATCGTGATGGCGCTGGCAGGCTTCAGCCGCGACGAAGTGGAAATCGTTTCCGAGCGCGACACCCTGCACGTAACCGGCCGCAAGCAGAAGGACGCCACCGAGCGCACCTACCTGCACCGTGGCATCGCCGCCCGCGACTTCGAACAGCGCTTCCAGCTGGCCAACCACGTCAAGGTCACCACTGCCTCTTTCGACAACGGCATGCTGACCATCGACCTGGTGCGCGAAGTGCCTGAAGCGCTCAAGCCACGCAAGATTGCGATTGGCGATGCGAATGGCGTCGTGGACAACGTCCAGCAGATCGAGCAGCGTCAAGCCGCGTAATCGTCCAGAGGTAGCAGTAAAAGAGGGTGCCTGCAGGTGGGGCGCCCTTTTTCACGCCCGCAGGTGATTGAAAAGTCTTAAGGATGAGTTTTAAGCACCATCTAAGACTGATCCGCCACACTACAAACATCGATACTGCGTTATCGGCCAACCCTTTTATCCAGGAGCGCGTCCATGCAAAACGAAGGTGCAGTTACCGCCATCACCGCAAAACGTCTCACGCTGGCGCTGTGCGCCGCGGGCGTAATCGGCGGTGCGGTCGGTGCGATTACAGTCAACCATAACAACGCCACCGCCCAGGCGCCGGTTGCCGCCGCACCCGCGCCGGCCCCGGCCGCTGCGCCGCCGATTGCGGCGGGCGCGCCCGTTGCCACCGTCACGCTGCCCGACTTCACCCGCATCGCCAAGCAGAACGGCAAGGCGGTCGTCAACATCCGTGTCATGGGCAGCACCCGAACCAGTAGTGCGGGCGGCATGCCGCAGGTCGAGCCAGGCCACCCGCTCTACGACTTTTTCCGCCAGTTCCAGGACCCGCGCGGTTCCCGGGGTGGCGCTCCCGTTTTCGGCGCCGGATCGGGCTTCATCGTAAGCCCGGACGGCGTCATCCTTACCAACGCGCACGTGGTGCGCGGCGCCAGCGAAGTCATGGTCAAACTGGCTGACCGGCGCGAATTCCGCGCCAGGGTGCTCGGTTCCGACACCGCCACCGACGTCGCCGTGCTGAAGATCGACGCCAAGAACCTGCCGACCGTCCCCATCGGCAGCTCGCGCTCGCTGCAGGTCGGCGAATGGGTGCTGGCGATCGGTTCGCCCTTCGGCCTGGAGTCGACCGTCACCGCCGGCGTGGTCAGCGCCACCGGGCGCAACCTGCAGAACGACAGCAACGTGCCCTTCATCCAGACCGACGTCGCGATCAATCCCGGCAACTCGGGCGGACCGCTGTTCAATACCCGCGGCGAAGTGGTCGGCATCAACTCGCAGATCTACAGCCAGACCGGCGGCTACATGGGCATGTCGTTCGCGATCCCGATGGATGTCGCGGCGCGCATCAAGGATCAGATCGTCGCCACCGGCAAGGTGCAGCACGTGAAACTCGGCGTCTCGATCCAGGAAGTGGACCAGGGCTTCGCCGATTCCTTCAACCTCGATTCGCCGGAAGGCGCCCTGATTGCCAACGTCGAGCGCGGCAGCGCCGCCGAACGCGCCGGCCTGAAGTCGGGCGACGTGGTGCGCAAGGTGAACGGCCAGCCGATCATCGGCTCGGGCGACCTGCCTGGCAACCTGGCGATGGCGAAACCGGGCGACAAGGTCACGCTCGACGTCTGGCGCGACGGCAGGATCGTGCGCCTGACCGCCATCCTCTCCAACGCCAACGACAAGCCGGAACGCGGCGAACGCGAAGAAGTCGCGTCGATGGAGAAGGGCGCCAAGCTGGGCCTGTCCCTGCGTCCGCTCGAGCCGATCGAACGGCGCCAGAGCGGCCTGTCCTCGGGCCTCGTGGTCGAAGATGCGGCCGGCGCCGCGATCGCCGCCGGCATCCAGCCGGGCGACGTGCTGCTGTCGGTCAACGGCAAGCCGGTCTCCAGCGTCGAGCAGGTACGCGAGATGGTCGGCAAGGCCACCAAGTCGGTAGCCTTGCTGATCCAGCGCGGAAGTGAAAGAATCTTCATTCCGGTGCGGATTGGCTGAGAAGTAGCGACTTCTGCCAGCGCGGCCGCTTGACAGGGAAACCAGGGAAACGATATGCGGCTACTGTTGGTGGAAGACGATACGATGATCGGCGAAGTGGTGCTCGACCTGCTCAGGGCCGAGCACTACGCCGTCGACTGGGTGAAGGACGGCGAAATGGCCGACACCGCCCTGGTGCAGAACCAGAACTACGACCTGGTGCTGCTCGACCTCGGGTTGCCGAGGAAAGACGGCCTCGACGTGCTGCGCGCCATGCGCAGCCGCAAGGACCGCACCCCGGTGCTGGTGGCCACGGCGCGCGATTCGGTGGCCCAGCGCATCGCCGGGCTCGATGCCGGCGCCGACGACTATGTCCTGAAACCCTACGACCTCGATGAGCTGCTGGCGCGCATCCGCGCGCTGCTGCGGCGCGCCGCCGGGCGCGGCGAGCCGATTTTCGAATACAAGAACATCTCGATCAACCCCGCGACCCGCGAAATCCTGGTCGACGGCGCGCCGGTGTCGCTGTCGGCGCGCGAATGGGCCGTGCTGGAAGCGCTGGTGGCGCGGCCCGGCGCCGTGCTGTCGCGCGCCCAGCTCGAGGAAAAGCTCTACAGCTGGCGCGATGAAGTCTCCAGCAACGCCGTCGAAGTGTATATCCACGGCCTGCGCAAGAAACTCGGCAGCGACCTGATCCAGAACGTGCGCGGCGTCGGCTACATGGTGCCGAAGGCATGAAAATGACCCACTCGCTGCGCGGGCGCCTGCTCTGGTTCCTGCTGGCGGCAATTACCCTGGCGGCGCTGGCGCAGGCCTCGATCGCCTACAACACGGCGCTCGACGACGCCGACCAGATCTTCGACTACCACATGCAGCAGATGGCGCTCTCGCTGCGGTCCAGCACGCCGCTGTCGAATACCGAAGCGCAGCAGCGCACCGAGGCCGGTCCCGGCAACGACGACCTGGTGGTGCAGATGTGGTCCCCGGACGGCGTGCAGGTCTTCCATTCGGTGTCGCGGGCGCGCCTGCCGCAACGCGCCGTGCTCGGCTTTTCCAACGTGCGCGCCAACGGCACCACCTACCGCGTGTTCTCGATCCAGACCAACAACCAGACCGTGCAGGTCGCCCAGGACCTGGCCGTGCGCCGCAACATGGCCGGCAACCTGGCGCTGCGCACGCTCGGGCCGATCGCGGTGATGATGCCGATCCTGATGCTGGTGGTCTGGTGGGTGGTCAGCGGCTCGCTCGAGCCGGTGGCGCGCGTCCGCTCGCAGGTCGCGTCGCGCCAGGCCGACGACCTCTCGCCGGTGTCCGAATCGGGCCTGCCCGACGAAGTGCGCCCGCTGGTGCACGAACTGAACCTGCTGTTCGGCCGCGTGCGCACCGCCTTCGACGCCCAGCAGAACTTCGTCGCCGACGCCGCCCACGAACTGCGCACGCCGCTGGCCGCGCTGCGCCTGCAGGCGCAAAGCCTGGACCGCGCCGACAATCCCGAGTCGCGCAAGGTGGCGGTGGGGCGCCTGACCGCCGGCATCGACCGCGCCACGCGCCTGGTCGAGCAGTTGCTGGTGCTCGCGCGCCAGGAAGCCTCGGCCGCGAATGGCGCGGCGACGCGCCCGGTGGACCTGGCCGAACTGGCGCGCCGCACCGTCGGCGACCTGGTCGGCCTGGCCGCTGCCAAGGAAGTCGATCTCGGCCTGCAGCATGCGGACCCTGTGGCCATCGACGGCCAGCCCGACGCGCTGCACATCCTGCTGCGCAACCTGGTTGAAAACGCCGTGAAATATACGCCCGCCGGCGGTACGGTCGACATCGCGGTACACGCCGAGAAGGAGGCGGCCACGATCAGCGTCGAGGACAGCGGCCCCGGCATCCCGCCTGAAGAACGCGAGCGCGTCTTCGACCGCTTCTACCGCGTGGCCGGCAGCGACGCCGCCGGCAGCGGGCTGGGCCTGGCCATCATCAAGGCCATCGCCGAACGCCATGGGGCCACGCTCCGGCTCGACAAGTCCGAGCGCCTCGGTGGGTTGGCGGCAACAGTAAGCTTCCCCCTTCAATAAATATTAGTCATCAGTTATCGATTCAGGTATCTTCTTGCGATGCCCGCCAAATTATTTCCAGGCGGAAGTTCAATATCATAGGGAAGATGTAGATGAACGAGCTGGTAACTAATATCAACAGTATTGTCTGGAGCCCGGCCCTGATTGCCTTGTGCCTGGGCGTGGGCCTGTATTTTTCGCTGCGTTCGCGCTTCCTGCAGGTGCGTCACGCCAAGGAAATGATCCGCCTGATGTTCGAAGGTAAGAGTTCGGAGCAGGGCGTGTCGTCGTTCCAGGCACTCTCGATGACCCTGGCCGGCCGCGTCGGTACCGGCAACATCGCCGGCGTCGCCACGGCGATCACCTTTGGCGGCCCGGGCGCCGTGTTCTGGATGTGGGCAGTGGCCTTCCTCGGCGCCAGCTCGGCCTTCGTCGAGTCCACGCTGGGCCAGGTGTACAAGGAACAGATCGGCAAGGAATACCGCGGCGGTCCGGCCTTCTACATCGAGAAGGGCCTCGGCATGAAGTGGTATGCGCTGACCTTCGCCTTTGCCACCATCCTCGCGACCGGCCTGCTGCTGCCGGGCGTGCAAGCCAATTCGATTGCCGAAGGCCTGCAGACCGCTACTGGCCTGGACCGCAACTACACCGCGATCGGACTTGCGGTGGTGCTGGCCTTTATCATCTTCGGCGGCGTCAAGCGCATCGCCAGTTTCGCCGAACTCGTGGTGCCGTTCATGGCCATCGGCTACATCCTGGTGGCGGTCGTCATCATCGGCCTGAACATCGAGCGCCTGCCTGAAGTCATGCGGCTGATCTTCAGCTCGGCCTTCGGCCTGGATGCCGGTTTCGGCGCCATCATCGGCCTGGCGATCATGTGGGGCGTCAAGCGCGGCGTGTACTCGAACGAGGCGGGGCAGGGCACCGGCCCGCACGCGTCGTCCGCGGCCGAAGTGAGCCACCCTGCCAAGCAGGGCCTGGTGCAGGGCTTCTCGGTCTACATCGACACCCTGTTCGTGTGCTCGGCAACGGCCTTCATGCTGCTCATGACCGGCCAGTACAACGTCGAGGGGCCGGACGGCAAGGCCATGTTCACCGGCGTGCAAGGCGTGGCCAGCGGCCCGGGCTATGTCCAGACGGCGCTGGAAAACGTGATGCCGGGCTTCGGCGCGATCTTTGTTGCGGTGGCGCTGCTGTTCTTCGCCTTCACGACCATCGTGGCCTACTACTACATCGCCGAGACGAACATTTCCTACATCGACCGCCATGGACGCCATCCATGGCTGAAGTTCGTGCTGAAAATGGCAATCATCGCCGCCACCATCTACGGCACCGTGAAGACGGCCGACGTGGCCTGGGCGCTGGGCGACCTCGGTGTCGGCCTGATGGCCTGGCTGAACCTGGTCGCCATCCTGCTGCTGCGTAACGTCGCCTTCAAATGCCTGCGCGACTATGAAGCGCAAAGAGCGGCGGGCAAGGATCCGCAGTTCGATCCGGTGGCGCTGGGCATCAAGGGCGCCGATTACTGGGAGCGGCGCGTTCTTGAAAACAGGAAGGGCAGTCCCGCAGCCAACAAAGTCGAGACGGGAGTCTGATACACGTAGGGTGGGCAAGGAACTTGCCCACCCTACGTCCCTCCGGCAAGGGACAGCGGCACAAAAAAAGGGACTGGCTAGCTAGCCAGTCCCTTTTCATTTGGCGTTGAACGATCAGTCGACCGTCGCGCCGCTCTGCTTGGCCACTTTCGACCACTTGGCCGATTCGGCCTGGACGAATTTGCTGAAGTTGGCCGGGGTATCGCCCACGTAGTCAGAACCGGTGTCGGCGCGGATTTTTTCGAATTCCGGCGACTTCATGAACTTGATGGTCTCGGCGTTGATCTTGGCGATGACCGGGGCTGGCGTCTTCGCCGGTGCGAACAGGCCGTACCAGGCGTAGGATTCGACGGCCGGGATGCCTGCTTCGGCGAAGGTCGGCACGTCCGGCAGCAGCGGCGAGCGCTTGGCGCTGGAGATCGCGATCGGGCGCACCTTGCCGCTCTTAATGTGCGGCATGATCGCGATGGTGCTGTCGAACATCATCGGGATATGACCGCCCAGCACGTCGGCGATGGCCGGCGCCGAGCCCTTGTACGGCACGTGCACCATGTTCAGCTTCTGCACGCTGTTGAACAGTTCGCTGGTGAGGTGCTGCGGCGTGCCGGCGCCCGAGGATGCGTAAGAGAACGCGCCCTTTTTCGACTGGATGTGGGCGATCAGCTCCTTCATGTTTTTTGCCGGCACCGACGGATGGACCACCAGCACCAGCGGCACGCGCAGCAGGTTGCTGACCGGCGCCAGGTCCTTCAGCGGATCGAAGGTCATGCCCTTGTAGATGCTCGGGTTGATGACGATCGGCGCGCTCGAGGTGATCAGCAGGGTGTGGCCGTCGGCATCGGCGCGCACCACGGCGGCCGTACCGATATTGCCGCCGCCGCCGGCGCGGTTATCGATGACGAAGTTCTTGCCCAGGCTTTCATTGAGCTGCTTGGCCCAGGGACGCGCCGCGATGTCGGACGGACCGCCCGGTGGCCACGGCACCACCACATTCACATTCTTGGTCGGCCAGTCCTGGGCGGTAGCGCTCATTGACACGACCGATGCTGCAAACGCGATGGCAAGCGATTTGATAACGAGAAGCTTCATATCCGGCATCCTTTGGTTGATTGTCCGTTCGACCACGAAGATTCTACACGAATGGCGGGCGCACGAAATACGCGTTATCCGCATCGGGCATCCCCATCAGAACTTGTGCCACAGGCGCGCGAAATAGGCGGCGCCGTTCAGGCCGAACTGCACGCTCTCGTACTTGAAACCGTTGTCGGTTTCGTTCGCGTCCTGCGCGGTCGGCGTGACGTCGAAGATGTTGGTGCCGCCCACGGTCAGCCGGGTGCGCTCGCTGAAGGACCAGCTGAAGGACAGGTCGGCCGAGGTTTTCGCCTCGTACTTCGCGTTCGGCACCGGCGGGCCGGAGAAGGTGCCGAGCGTCTGCGGGCCGAAGTGGATGATGCGGAAATCGCTGCCGAATTTGCCCTGCGCGTACTCGAAGCCGAGCGTGGCCTTGCGGCGCGGGCCGCCCTGTTCGATGAACAGGCGCTCGCGTTCGGACAGCAGCACGTCTTCGAAGCCGGCCAGCGCAGTCGGCGCATGCACGCCGGTCACTTCGGTTTTGCTGAAGTTCATCGCCAGGAAAGTGTTCAGGCGGCCGGCGCCCAGCGGCACGCGGTGCGCCAGCGTCAGGTCCAGGCCTTGCGTGCGGGTGTCGATCGAGTTGACAAAGAACTGGGCCTGGCCCACGCCCAGCGACTCCAGGGTGGCGCCCAGGGCCGGGTAGTTCTCGGCGTCGAAGCGGCCCGACAGCACGATGCGGTCGTCGATGTCGATGCGGTACAGGTCGGCCGTGAGCGAGGTCGCCTGCGATGGCGTCCAGGTCGCGCCGAAGGTAAAGCTCTTCGACTTTTCTTCCGTGAGCGCCGGGATGCCGGCCGCGTTCGCGACCGCGCCGCCGTTCGGCGCCAGCACCACGTCCAGCGGCTGGCCGTTGACGAAGTCGGTGAAGGTCGAGGAGAAGTGCGCCTGCTGCAGCGAAGGCGCGCGGAAGCCCGTGCTGGCCGAGCCGCGCACCAGCACATTGCCCCCTAACTTGTACGACGCGGCGAGCTTGCCGTCGGTGGTGGACCCGAAGTCCGAGAAGCGCTCGTGGCGCAGTGCGCCGAGCAGCTTGAAGCGGTCGGTGATGTCGGCTTCGAGATCGATGTAGGCGGCCGTACTTTGGCGGCTGCGGCTGGTCGCGTCACCCGGCTGGAAGCCCGGGAAGCCCTGGCTGCCGGCATTCCCGCCTTCGCCGATGCCGTCGACGTCCACGTAGGAGCCCGGCTCGCCGGCGAAGATCTTGTAGTTCTCGCGGCGGTGCTCGAAGCCGAAGGCCGCGTTCAGGCCCTTGTGCACGCCGGGGTAGTAGCGGCTGAAGTCGGCGTTGCTGGTCAGCTGGCGGAAGTCGAAGCCGCCTGCGCCGAAGGAGCTGGCGCTGATGCCGCGCCCGCCGCTTTCCAGGTCGCGGTTGGCGATCGAGGCGTTCAGGGTATTGGCGATCGTGTAGTCGAGGCGGTTGTAGCCGTAGGTCTGGGAAAAGTCGCCGTTCCAGTCGCCGAAGCTGGTGCGGAAACCCAGGGTGGCGTAGCGGTCGTCGAGGTCGCCATTAATGAAGGGGACGAAGCCGTTCGGGTACATCGCCGCCGAGTTGCGCGACGGGATGTCGTCCGAGCCGACGCCGCCGCGGGCAAAGGCAGCCGACGAGGCATCGCGGCGCTGCACGCCCAGCGTCATGTACATCCTGCCGGCGCCGAGCGGAATATCGCCATTGATATAAACAGTTTGGTTTTCAGTCTTGCTGTCGCCGATGATGCGCGGGTTGCCTTCCTCGGCGCGGTTCGAGCGGCCGCGGTTCAGGTATTCGCCGGTCACGCCGAAACTGCCGCCGGCAAGCGCCACGCCGCAATAGCTTGATGCCAGGTAGTTCTCGCCGTCGCCCTCCTTGTACTGGCCGAAGCCCGCCACCGCTTCGCAGCCCAGGCTTTTCTTGAGTTCGATGTTCATCACGCCGGCGATCGCGTCCGAGCCGTACTGGGCGGCGGCGCCGTCGCGCAGTACCTGCACGTTGCGGATCGCCAGCAGCGGGATCGCATTCATGTCGGTGCCGGTGTTGCCGCGGTTGCGCGCGCCGAACAGGTTGACCAAGGCCGTCGTGTGGCGCCGCTTGCCGTTCACCAGCACCAGGGTCTGGTCGGAGCCGAGGCCGCGCAGGGCGGCCGAATCGACCAGGTCGGCGCCGTCGGCGCCGCTCTGGCGCGTCGAGTTGAACGAGGGCGAAATGTTGGTCAGCGTCTGCGCCAGGTCGAACTGGCTGCCCTGTTCGGCCAGGCGCGTCATCGGGATGATGTCGACCGGGACCGGGGTGTCGGTGCTGGAGGCGGCGCCGGTGCGGCGGGTGCCGACCACGCGCACGCTTTGCATGGTGTCGGTTGCCACTTCGGCGCTGTCCGTGGTTGCCGTCTGCGCGAAGGCCGACGGGGCAAGGGCCAGCGTGCTTGCGCCGTACAAGGCAAACAGCACCGCGCGGCGCCTCGGATGTGGGTTGGGCATGCAGCTCTCCAGAGGGAAAATTGCATGCTAAACAATATAGCCGGATCGACCAAGACTATGTGTCTGAAACACAACGGTAACAAGACCGAATCATGCGTGGCGGGTGATCAGTGCCGGTCCCTCAGTGCCAATCTTGGTCCGGCTGCACGTCGAGGCGCTGCGCCGCATCGATCACATCCTGCAGGTCCACCGGGTCGCTGTGCGGGTCCGCATCGAGCTCGGTGACCCGGTTCAGCTCTTTCTGCCAGCGCCGCAGTTCGTCGACATAGCGCGGATTCGGGACCCGCATCAGGTCGCCGTCGATGTCGACCACGTCGCAGATGCCGTTATGGACCCACTCGCCGCTATGCCAGTCCGGCATGTCGACCGCCGGGAACAGGCAAACGCCCTGCAGGTCGATGCCGCGCCGTACCGCCGCCAGTGACTCTCCCATCACGTCGCGCAGCCAGTCGGCGCGGCCCTGGCCGATGCCGCTGGTCTCGCCGATGATCATCGGCCGCCGATAGCGCTCCCAGACGCTGGTGAGGAGCTCGCACAGCGGCACGATGCGGTCGTCGCCCGGCGGCAGCGGTGCATGCGGCCCGCTTTCGCGGTATTCCATCTGGCCGAATGAATAATTGTTGGCGCCGACGATGTCGAGGATCTCGGGCGAGCCGCCGAATTCGGGGTGCTCGCGCCCGCTGATGATGTCCCAGGCCAGGAAGGTATCGACCTGGGTTTCGATGCGCGCGGCCTCGATCTGGTCGGGGCGGTCGCGCGGCGCCACCACCTGCACCAGCGGATCGATGTGCACCATGCGCGCTGCGGGATCGACTTCCCGGATTGCCTTGACGCCGGCGATCGCCGCGCGCGAGAGGGCGATGAGCAGGCGATCCCGGTCTTCACGGGTGCGGCAATACGGCGCGGCCCAGCCCCATTCGCCGGCGCAGAAGGAAAAGAAGGTGATCTCGTTGATCGGCGTGAAAAAATGCGGGCCGCGGATCTTCGGGATCACATACGCGGCGGCGGCGCGGCAGTACTGCGCGAAGCGATCCACGAAGGCGTCGGAAAACGGGTCGAGGCCGTCGGGATAGCCGTAATGGCAGAGGTCCCAGATCGGGGTGATGTTCGAGGCGTTGATGGCGTCGATGAAGGGATCGATGACGGAAAAATCGTAGCTGCCGTCACGGTCCACGCTGGGCCAGGGGATGCCTTCTCTAGCCACGGCGATGCCCAGGCTGCTCAGGATGCGGTAATCCTCGGCGGCATGCTTGTCGTGTCCTGTTTCGGCCACCAGGTCGCGCCGCACGCGGGCGTCGCCCCACAGGAAGCTGGAGCATTCGAATCCGGACAGGAAGAAGGTGGGGAAAATTCCGGGACGCTGGGCCATGCGACGCTCCTTGTAATGTCGACGCCGTCATTGTGCCCCAGCGTCTTCGCCTGCTATGTCCGTTTCCGCACTGAACGGTTTTATGCCGCGTCGTATGCTGGGCGCACTTGATGACTGCAGCGTACCGACCATGACCACCCCCCATACCGCCGCCACCGGCCCCGCGCCCGGCGAAACGCCGGCTCCAGTCGAAAAACGGGGGCGCACCGTTCCCTTGTCGCTCGCCGGCTGGAAGCAATTCGTCAACGTCGCCAAGCCCTACTGGCTGGAAGACGAAAAGACCACGGCCTGGAGCCTGCTGCTGCTCTTGATCGTGCTGATGCTGGTCGAAACCAAGTTCGCCGTCATGCTCAACGACCAGACCGGCGAGCTGACATCGGCGCTGGCGGCCAGGGACAGCGCCCGCTTCTGGACCTCGGTGCGCGCCTGCTTGTATATCCTGGCCTTCGCCGTCCCGATCTACGCTTTTTATTACTACATGCGCGACCTGTTCGCCAACCGCTGGCGGCGCTGGCTGACCAGCCGCTTCCTCGACGGCTACCTGAAGGGGCGCAAGTACTACGAGATCGGTTCAGGCAGCGAGATCGACAACCCCGACCAGCGCATCAGCGAAGACATCAACAGCTTCACCGGACGTTCGATCCACTTCCTGCTGATCTTCCTTGGTTCGGTCATGTCGCTGGTGGCCTTCAGCACGGTGCTGTGGTCGATTTCGCACCTGCTGGTCGGCGTGCTGGCGGTGTATGCGGTGGTGGGCACCGTGGTCGCGCTCTGGGTATTCGGCGGCCCGCTGATCGGGCTGAATTTCTGGCAGCTGCGGCGCGAGGCGGATTTTCGCTTCAGCCTGATGCGCGTGCGCGAGAACGCCGAATCGATCGCCTTTTACCGGGGCGAGGCGCAGGAGCGCGCCCACATCGACAGCAAATTCGAGAAAGTGATCGAGAATTTCGCCCGGCTGATCCGCAAGCAGCGCTCGCTCAACCTGTTCCAGCGCACCTTCAGCCAACTGACCCTGGTGCTGCCCTTCGTGATCCTGGCCGAAGGCGTGCTGTCGGGCGAACTGGAAGTCGGGCGGGCGACGCAGGCGGCCGGGGCATTTACCGCCGTCCTCGCCGCCGTGGGCGTGATCGTCGATAACTTCGAGAGCCTGAGCCGCTTCGTGGCGGGCATCGGCCGCCTGCAGGCCCTGTCGAACCTGGTGCTGCCCAACGGCGAGCGCAGGAACCTTGCCAACAGCAAGGGCCAGCGCATCGAGACGCGGGCCGGGGCGCACCTGGCGATCGAGTCGCTGACCCTGCGTCCGCCGCAATCCGAACGGGTGCTCATCAAGGACCTGAGCTTGGTGCTGCAGCCCGGCGACGCGCTGCTCATCACCGGCGACAGCGGTTGCGGCAAGAGTTCGCTCCTGCGCGCCATCGCGGGCTTGTGGCACACCGGCAGCGGCGTCATCCACCATCCGCCGCTGGAAGATTTTTTCTTCCTGCCGCAGCAGCCCTACCTGCAGTCCGGCACCCTGCGCAGCCAGCTGATCTACCCGAGCGCGACTTCGAAGCTCTCCGATGAGGAGCTGCTCGACATCCTCGAGCAGGTGCACTTGCCGCACCTGGCCGGACACGTGGGCGGCCTGGACGCCATGCACGACTGGGAAAAGCTGCTGTCGGTCGGCGAGCAGCAGCGCCTGGCCTTCGGGCGCGTGCTGGTGCACAAGCCAGCCATCGTCATCCTCGACGAAGCCACCAGTGCGCTCGACAGCGGCAATGAAGCGTCGCTGTACGCGCGCCTGCGCGACGGCGGCACTACCCTGATCAGCATCGCCCACCGCGCCGCCGTGCTGCGCCACCATACCCATGTGCTGCACCTGACGGGCGGCGGCGCATGGGAAGTGCACGAGGCAAACGCCTACCAGTTCGAGGCGCCAATCCACCCGGCTTGAGCAGGAGTCCCGCATGCAGCATGCCCCCATCGCATCGGCTTACGACCAGCTGGCCGAACGCTGGCTCGACGACAGTTTCAACCAGGCCAACGGCGTCGCCCAGCACGAGCGCGCTTTGGCCTTCCTTGGCGATGACGGTGGGGGCTGGGCGCTGAACGTCGGCTGCGGCTGCAATACCCGGCTCAACCCATCCATGCGCGCCCGGGGGCTGCAGATCGAGGGCATCGATATCTCCGAGCGCATGCTCGACCTGGCCAGGATCGCCGACCCGGCAGTCATCCTGCACCATGCCGACGCCGTCAGCTGGCAAGCCGAGCGCAGCTACCGCTTCATCACGGCCTGGGACAGCATCTGGCATGTGCGATTGGCGCAGCAGGCGGGCCTGCTGCGCAAACTCATGGATGCACTGGAGCCGGGCGGCGTGTTCATTTTTTCGATGGGCGGGCTGGACGCGCCCGCGGAACACGTCGACGATGCAATGGGTCCTGCGGTTTACTACGCCAGCCCGGGCATTCCCGGACTGCTGCGGCTGGTCGAGGAGGCCGGCTGCATGTGCCGGCATCTCGAATTCGACCAGTACCCGCTGAAGCATCTTTTCATCGTCGTGCAGAAAGCCGGGCAGTCCTAGCGTCCGACCCCGATGCCGATGCCGATACCGGAGCCACGTCCGCCGCTGCCCCAGCCGCCAAAGATCGACGTCGATACGCCTGCACGGCCGACGTTGTTCTTTGCCGCCAGCTGAACAACACAATTGCGCCACGGATCGGTATTTGCCGCATAACCCAGCTGCGTACATGCGGGGCCGTATTCGACAATCATGCGATCCATTTCAGCCTGTTGCTTCATTGCTTTTTCTTGAGGGGTAGCACACCCCAGCAAGCAGATTGCGCTTGCAGCCATCAACATCAGAGCGCGCATGGCGTTTCTCCTTTAGCGATTCGATCGGACTGAGAAATCGGACTGAGAATCAAGCCTCCCGATGCATTCTCGCTCAGTGCGCTCCGGACTGTCGCAGGCTTGCGGTCTTATCGGCCTTCCTTGTTAATCATCTGCACCAGCTTGAAGGCTTCGTGCTGGATCACCGGCTCCGCCGCCGCCAGTTCCTTGCTCGCCAGGACATAGGCGGCGCGCTTGCGCTCTTTCTTTTCTTCCGGTGCGACGGTCGGGCGCGCGCCCGGCATCATCAGCTGCACCCCGCTGTTGTACTTATTGTGGATGACCTTCTTGCCGTAGGGAGTGCGGTAAAAACGGTTCATCTCGATGGCGGTATCGGCGGATATGACGCGTGCCAGCGCCGGCGCCATGCGGCGGTACATTTCTGCAGGAGGCGTTTTGTCGAGTTTTGCAAAAATCACCTTGCGCTGGGCATCGCTCGCGTAACGGCTGCGGCCGGCGACGCCCTTGACGACATTTTCGAACTGCATGGCGCCCAGCAGGTCTTCTACCGCTTTCACGTGCGCCGGACCTGAAACGGCGGCCTGTGCCGAGGGCGCGGGCGTGACGGCGAAGGCGGGGGCGGCGGCAACCAGGGTGAGACCCAGCAGGGCCTGGACGGCAAACTTCATATGTTTCCTTTTTGTTAGTAGTGTCTGACTATTTACTGTAAGCGATAGGTTTCCTTTTAAGCAAGCGGGTGATTTCTTGTATCCGCACGGAAATGATTGATAAGTTGATCTCATCGATCCTATACTGTGTTTTTATACAGTAGTTTGTGCACTCACCACATTCGCCCTTGCCGATGCCCCGTCCCGCCCAGCCGCCCGCTCAATACCTGCCCGATTATGCCGAGCTGTTCTGCCTGTCGAATTTCTCCTTCCTCGAAGGGGCCTCGCATGCCGAAGAGCTGGTGGAGCGGGCGGTGCGGCTGGGCTATTCGGCGCTGGCGCTGACCGACGAATGCTCGCTGGCCGGGGTGGTGCGCGCCCATGCCGAAGCAAAAAAAGCGGGGCTGCCCTTCATCGTCGGCGCCCATTTCCACCTGCAGCAGCCCGACGGCGCTCCGGCCCTCTCGCTGATCCTGCTGGCGCAGAACCGCAACGGCTACGGCAACCTGTCCGAATTCATCACGCTGGGCCGTACGCGCGGCGAAAAGGGCAGCTACCGCCTGGGCCCCGGCGACATCGCCAATCCGCCGCCGGAGCTGGCCCACCTGCAGGGCATGCCCGATTGCCTGGCGATCCTGCTGCCCCGCTATCCGGGCCACGAACCGAAAGACGTCGACCGCCTGCACGCGCAGGCCGCCTGGCTGGCGGCGCAGTTCCCGGGACGCGCCTGGCTCGGCCTGGTGCTGCTGCACCGCGCCTTCGACGAGGCGCACCGGGTCACGATCGAGGAGGTGGGCGGACAGCACCGGCTGCCGGTGGTCGCCCTCGGCCATGTGACGATGCATGTGCGCTCCCGCAAACCCCTGCAGGACACCTTGAGCGCCACGCGCCTGAACAAGCCGGTGGCCGAATGCGGTTATGGCCTGGCGCAGAACGCCGAGCAGCACCTGCGCGCGCGCCTGCGCCTGGCGAACATTTATTCGGTCGATGCGCTCGTCGAGACCCTGCGTATTGCGGCGCGCTGCAGCTTCTCGCTCGACGAGCTGCGCTACGAATATCCGAACGAAGTGGTCCCGCCCGGCCACACGGCAGGCAGTTTCCTGCGCCTGGAGACCTATATCGGCGCGCACCGCCGCTTTCGCGAAGGGATTCCCGCCAAGGTGCAGGCCCAGGTCGAGCACGAGCTGTCCCTGATCGCCGAGATGGGCTACGAACACTACTTCCTGACCGTCTACGACATCGTGCGCTTCGCGCGCTCGAACAACATCCTGTGCCAGGGCCGCGGCTCGGCGGCCAATTCGGCCGTCTGCTACTGCCTCGGCATCACCGAGGTTGATCCGGCGCGCGCGAACCTGCTGTTCGAACGCTTCATCTCGAAGGAGCGCAACGAGCCGCCCGACATCGACGTCGATTTCGAGCACCAGCGCCGCGAGGAGGTGATCCAGTACATCTACAACAAGTACGGCCGCACCCGCGCGGCGCTGGCGGCGGTGGTGATCAGCTACCGTCCCAAGAGCGCACTGCGCGACAGCGGCCGCGCGCTCGGCGTCGACCTCGGCATCATCGAGAAGGTCTGCAAAAGCCACCGCTGGTTCGACAACAAGCTTGACCTGCTGAACCGCTTGCAGGAGAGCGGCCTCGATCCGGAAGCGCCGCTGTCGCGCCAGTGGGCCACGCTCGCCACCCAGCTGCTGAATTTTCCGCGTCACCTGTCGCAGCACCCGGGCGGCTTCGTCATCGCCCAGGGCAAGCTGTCGCGCCTGGTGCCGATCGAGAACGCGGCCATGGTCGATCGCAGCGTCATCCAGTGGGACAAGAACGACCTCGAGGAACTCGGGCTGATGAAGGTCGACGTGCTGGCGCTGGGCATGCTGTCGATGCTGCGGCGCGCCCTGGAACTGGTCAGCCTGCGCCATGGCAACCTGTTCGAGATGCAGGACATTCCGCCCGACGACAAGGCTACCTACGACATGATCTGCGCGGCCGATACGGTGGGCGTGTTCCAGATTGAATCGCGCGCCCAGATGAGCATGCTGCCGCGCATGAAGCCGCGCGTCTTCTACGACCTCGTGATCGAGGTGGCGGTGGTACGCCCCGGCCCCATCCAGGGCGGCATGGTGCACCCCTATCTGCGCCGCCGCCAGGGCCTCGAACCCGTGGTCTATCCGAGCGAGGAGATGAAAGCGGCGCTCGGGCGTACGCTCGGCGTGCCGATCTTCCAGGAACAGGTGATGCAGGTGGCGATCCTCGGCGCCGGTTTTACGCCCGGCGAAGCGGACCAGCTGCGGCGCGCGATGGCGGCCTGGAAGCGCAAAGGCGGACTGGAACACTACTACGACCGCATCGTGCGCGGCATGCTCGAGCGCGGCTACGAGCTGGCCTTTGCCGAAGCCATCTTCAGCCAGATCCAGGGCTTCGGCGAATACGGTTTTCCCGAGTCGCATGCGGCCAGCTTCGCGCTGCTGGCCTATGCCAGTTCCTGGCTCAAGTGCCACGAGCCCGCCGCCTTCCTGTGCGCCTTGCTCAACAGCCAGCCGATGGGCTTTTATTCGCCTTCGCAACTGGTGCAGGACGCGCAGCGCCACGGCGTCGAAGTGCGGCCGGTCGACATTGCGATTTCCGGCTGGGAGTCCACGCTGGAAGAGCTGCACGACCCGACGCGCCAGCCGGCGGTGCGGCTCGGCCTTTCACTACAGCGCGGCATGAGCCGGGAAGCGGCCGCGCGCATCGAGGACGCGCGCGCGATCCGGCCTTTCGAGAACGTGGCCGACCTGGCCCGGAGGGCAGGGCTGGACCGGGGCGACCTGCAGGTGCTGGCCGGCGCCAACGCCTTGCGCTCGCTCGCCGGCCATCGTCGTGAAGCGCTATGGCAGGCCGTCGGCGCCGTGCCCGACAAGGACCTGCTGCGCCCGACCACCTTAATCGAGGACATGCCGCAGCTGGCGGCGCCGTCCGAGGGCGACGAGATCGTCGGCGACTACCGCGCCCAGGGCCTGACATTGGGGCGGCATCCGCTCGCCCTGCTGAGGAAGGAGCTGCTCAAGCTGCGCTTCATGCCGGCTTCGGTGCTCAACGAATACCAGGACGGCCAGCTGGCGCGCGGCTGCGGCATCGTCACCGTGCGCCAGCGGCCCGGCACCGCGAATGGCGTGCTGTTCGTGACGCTGGAAGACGAGACCGGCAATGTCAACGTCATCGTCTGGCCCAGCCTGGTCGAGCAGCAGCGCCGCGAAGTGCTGGGCGCGCACCTGCTCGGCGTCTACGGCGTCTGGCAGAGCCAGGGCCAGGTGCGCCACCTGGTGGCCAAACGGCTGGTGGACATGTCGCATTTGCTGGGGAAGCTGAGTACGAACAGCCGGGATTTCTGCTGATCGCTGTCACTGCGCGTGCCGCGGAGCTTCATGCGCCAGGCATAAAGGCCTATACTCGAAGCTCACGATTCCCTGGGAGATTGCCATGAAAGCGATGCATCCTGTCCGGGCGGCGTTCGCCGCCGCGCTCGTGTTTGCAGCGGCCGCTGCAACGGCCCAGTCGGGTTTCAAGAAGGCCGATGGCGTGCTGGTCGACGCTGCCGGCATGACGCTTTATACCTTCGACAAGGACACGGCCGGCTCCGGCAAGAGCGCCTGCAACGGCCCGTGCGCCAAGATGTGGCCGCCGGTGCCGGTTGCCGAAACGCGGGTCACCTCGCCATATTCCGTCGCCACGCGCGAGGACGGCGCGAAGCAGCTGGCTTACAAGGGCAAGCCGCTCTACCTGTTCGCCAAGGACGCCAAGCCCGGCGAGCGCAAGGGCGACAAGCTGAACGGCGTGTGGCATGTGGTGAGCGATTAGTTGGGCGCGGCGGGCCTTCCCAGCAGGTAGCCTTGCGCCGCCGCCACGCCGAGCGATTTCAGGACCTCCAGTTCGTCCTGGGTCTCGACGCCTTCCGCCACGATGGAGCTGCCGGTTTCGTTGGCAAACGTGATCAGCGCCAGCGCCAGCGCACGGCGTCCCGGATCGCGGTCGATATCACGAATCAGGCTGCCGTCGAGTTTGATGATGTCCGGCCGTAGCTGGAGGATATGCCGGAAACTGGCGTAGCCCGAGCCGGTGTCGTCGATCGCCAGGCGCAGGCCACGCTGGCGCAGGGGCGCGAGCGCCGCGTACAGCGCCGCATATTCTTCGATCGGCGCATGCTCGGTCATTTCCAGCACCAGCCTGCCCAGCGGAATACCTGCCAGGCAGGCTTCCAGGGCGCCGTTCAGGATGGTGCAGGGCGAGACGTTCAGCGACAGGTAGGCGTCCGGCGCCAGCCGCGTGGCAGCGTCGAGCTTCGCCACGGCGAGCCTGATGGCGAGCAGCTCGAGTTCGGTGCCGCGCGCGATGGCGTGTGCCTCCTCGAACCACCGATCGGGACTGCGTTCGGGTTCGGCCCGAAAACGCGACAGCGCCTCGCAGCCGATGACTTCGCCGGTCGCCACGGCCACGATGGGCTGGTACACGGTCTGCAGGGCATCGTCTTCGATGAGCGCCGACAGCCGGTTCGATGCCGCTTCGCGGGCCCGCTCCGCCAGCACGCGCTGCTCGAGCATGGTGGCGATGAGTTCGGCAAAATGCGACATCGCGCGCGCATCCACCTCGCGCAACGTCGACGACGGGCTGCGGCTATAACAACAGAAGGTGCCGAAGACCGATCCGTCCGACAGGCGGATCGGCACGCCCAGGTGGGCGCGGATCTGCAATGCTTGCGTCGCACCCAGCGCCTTCAGAATCGGATGGATATGGCTGTCGTCGACCATCGGGGGAATCTGTCCGCTGACGACGTACTGGCAATAGCTTTCCTCCAAAGGATCCGAGTCGCCCACCTTGACCGGCACGAAGTCTTCGGGCGACGCGATATGCCGGAAGATGCGCCGGCCATTCTTGAACTCGGTGATGAAAGCGACATCCATGGCGAGGCAGATGCGGGCCAGGTTGACTGCAGAATGGATGATCTCGCTGAGCGATGCAACAGACTGTTCCGGGCGCATTTCCAGCTGCATACGGGCTCCTCCGTCAGACTTTTATCCGTATTGTATTAACAATCGCAAAACTTTGCTGCTGGTGGAGTTGACAACAAGACAAGCTCCACCTTGTCACCTTGATCTGGGAAAAGATCACCGTCTTTTAAGGTATAATTTCGATTTCCCGCGCGTGCCGTTCGGCACCTTCAGCACAATGACCAAATTTGTATTCGTCACTGGCGGCGTCGTCTCTTCCCTGGGCAAGGGAATCGCGGCCGCTTCTCTCGCTGCGATCCTTGAATCGCGCGGTCTCAAAGTCACGATGCTCAAGCTCGATCCGTACATCAACGTCGATCCCGGCACGATGAGCCCGATGCAGCACGGTGAAGTCTTCGTCACCGACGATGGCGCCGAGACCGACCTCGACCTCGGCCACTACGAGCGCTTCATCAGCACCCGCATGAAAAAGGTGAATAACTTCACCACCGGCCAGATCTACGAATCGGTGATCCGCAAGGAACGCCGCGGCGAGTATCTCGGCAAGACCGTGCAGGTGATCCCGCACATCACCAACGAAATCCAGGATTACATCCGCCGCGGCGCCGAAGGCGTCGACGTGGCGCTGGTCGAAATCGGCGGCACCGTCGGCGACATCGAATCGCTGCCCTTCCTGGAAGCGGCGCGCCAGCTGTCGCTGCGCTCGGGCCGCAAGTCGACCGCCTTCGTGCACCTGACCCTGGTGCCCTATATCGCGTCGGCCGGCGAACTGAAAACCAAGCCGACCCAGCACAGCGTGCAAAAACTGCGCGAGATCGGCATTTCGCCGAACGCCTTGCTGTGCCGCGCAGACCGCCCGATTCCCGACGACGAACGCGCCAAGATTTCGCTGTTCGCCAACGTCGAAGAGCAGGCCGTTATTTCGGTGTGGGATGTCGACACCATCTACAAGGTGCCGCAGGTGCTGCACGACCAGGGCCTGGACGACATCATCCTGGAAGCGCTCGGCATCGAGGCGCCGCCGGCCGACCTGTCGGTGTGGACCAAACTGATCTACACGCTGGAAAACCCGAAGCACGAAGTCACGATCGGCATGGTCGGCAAGTATGTCGACCTGACCGAATCGTACAAGTCGCTGACCGAAGCGCTGCGCCACGCCGGCATCCATACCGAGAGCCGCGTCAACATCGAATACCTCGATTCGGAAGACATCGAAGGCACGGGCTGTGAGCATCTGGGCAAGTACGACGCGATTCTGGTGCCGGGCGGCTTCGGCAAGCGCGGCGTGGAAGGCAAGATCATGGCCGCGCGCTATGCCCGCGAAAACAAGATCCCCTACCTGGGCATCTGCCTGGGCATGCAGGTCGCGCTGATCGAATACGCGCGCCACATGGCCGGCCTGCCGAACGCGAACTCCACCGAATTCGATCTGGAGACCGACCAGCCGGTGGTCGCCCTCATCAACGAGTGGCAGAACCACGACGGTAAAGTGGAACAGCGCGACGAAAACTCGGACCTAGGCGGCACCATGCGCCTGGGCGCCCAGACCTGCGAAGTCAATCCGGGCACGCTGGCTGCGGAAATCTACGGCAACGTCGTCACCGAGCGCCATCGCCACCGCTACGAAGCCAACAACTTCTACCTGCCGAGGGTCGAAGCAGCCGGCCTGATCGTCGCGGCGCGTACCCCGAACGAAAACCTGTGCGAAATCATGGAACTGCCGCGCACCGGCGCCAACGCGCACCCGTGGTACATGGGCGTGCAGTTCCACCCTGAATTCAAGTCGACCCCGCGCGGCGGCCACCCGCTGTTCACCTCCTTTATCCAGGCTGCGCTCGCGCACCAGGCGGAGAACGCGCCGGCGGCGGCGAACGCGTCAGTGGTTGCACTACAAGGAGATGCAGCATGAAACTCTGTGGCTTTGAAGTAGGCCAGGACCAGCCGATCTTCCTGATCGCCGGCACCTGCGTCATCGAATCGCGCCAGATGGCGATGGACGTCGCCGGTACGCTCAAGGAGATTACCTCGGCCCTCGGCATCCCCTTCATCTATAAATCCTCCTTCGACAAGGCCAACCGCTCCTCGGGCACTTCCTACCGCGGCCCCGGCCGCGAGAAGGGCCTGGAGATCCTGGCCGACGTCAAGCGCACGCTCGGCGTGCCGGTGCTGACCGACGTCCACACCGAGGAAGAGATTCCGGAAGTGGCGAGCATCGTCGACGTGATCCAGACCCCGGCTTTCCTGTGCCGCCAGACCGATTTCATTAACGCCTGCGCCCGTTCGGGCCTGCCGGTGAACATCAAGAAGGGCCAGTTCCTGGCCCCGGGCGACATGAAGAACGTGATCGACAAGGCACGGGCCGCGGCACGCGCGGCCGGCCTGAATGAAGACAATTTCATGGCCTGCGAACGCGGCGCCTCGTTCGGCTACAACAACCTGGTCTCGGACATGCGCTCGCTCGCCATCATGCGCGAATCGAACTGCCCGGTGGTGTTCGACGCCACCCACTCGGTGCAGCTGCCGGGCGGGCAGGGCACGTCGTCGGGCGGCCAGCGCGAGCACATTCCGGTGCTGTCGCGCGCCGCGGTGGCGGCCGGGATTGCGGGCCTGTTCATGGAAACCCACCCGGACCCGGCCAACGCCTTGTCCGACGGCCCGAACGCGGTGCCGCTGGCGCGCATGAAGGAACTGCTCACCACCCTGGTCGACATCGACCGCGTGGTCAAGAAGGCCGGCTACCTGGAAACCAGCTTCAAGATCTGACGTAACTATTTTCCCTGGACTTCGAGGCGCTCAGCAGGCGCCTCGACTTTCATGTGCGAGACGAATTTCTACCCTTTCTGGAGACTGACACATGAGTGCTATCGTTGATATTATCGGCCGTGAGATCATTGACTCGCGCGGCAATCCGACCGTCGAATGCGACGTCCTGCTCGAATCGGGCGTAATGGGCCGTGCGGCCGTGCCGTCGGGCGCGTCGACCGGTTCGCGCGAGGCGATCGAGCTGCGCGACGGCGATCCGAAGCGTTACTTCGGCAAGGGCGTGCTGCAGGCCTGCGAGCACATCAATACCGAAATCAGCGAAGCCATCATGGGCCTGGACGCCAACGAACAGGCCTTCCTCGACCGCACCCTGATCGACCTCGACGGCACCGAAAACAAGAGCCGCCTGGGCGCGAACGCGATGCTGGCCGTCTCGATGGCCGTGGCGAAAGCCGCCGCCGAAGAAGCCGGCCTGCCGCTGTACCGCTACTTCGGCGGTTCGGGCGCGATGCAGATGCCGGTGCCGATGATGAACGTCATCAACGGCGGCGCCCATGCCGACAACAACCTGGACATCCAGGAATTCATGATCATCCCGGTCGGCGCGCCGTCCTTCAAGGAAGCGATCCGCTACGGCGCCGAGGTCTTCCACACCCTGAAAAAGATCCTGCACTCGAAGGGCCTGTCCACCGCCGTCGGCGACGAAGGCGGCTTTGCCCCATCGGTGGCCAACCATGAAGAAGCGATCAAGCTGATCATGCAGGCGATCGAGCAGGCCGGCTACGAAGCCGGCACCCAGATCGCCATTGGCCTGGACTGCGCCGCCAGCGAGTTCTACAAGGACGGCAAGTACCACCTCGAGAGCGAAGGCCTGCAACTCTCCGCCACCGACTTCACCAACATGCTGTCCACCTGGTGCGACAAATACCCGATCATCTCGATCGAGGACGCGATGCACGAAGGCGACTGGGAAGGCTGGGCCACGCTCACCGCCGCCCTCGGCAAGCGCGTGCAGCTGGTCGGCGACGATCTGTTCGTCACCAACACCAAGATCCTGAAAGAGGGCATCCAGAAGGGCATCGCCAACTCGATCCTGATCAAGATCAACCAGATCGGCACCCTGACCGAGACCTTCGCCGCCATCGAAATGGCCAAGCGCGCCGGCTACACCGCGGTGATTTCGCACCGTTCGGGCGAAACCGAGGACTCCACCATCGCCGACATCGCCGTTGGCCTGAACGCCCTGCAGATCAAGACCGGCTCGATGTCGCGTTCGGACCGCATGGCCAAGTACAACCAGCTGCTGCGCATCGAGGAAGACCTGGGCGACGTCGCCAGCTATCCTGGCCGTGACGCCTTCTACAACCTGAAGTAAATCAGCAACGATCGCGGGTTCGCCTTCCCGGCGGGCCTGCGTTATACACTTTTTCCATGCGCCTGATTACCCTCGTCCTCGCTGCCTTGCTCTTGCTGATCCAGTATCCCTTATGGCTGGGGAAGGGCGGCATGCTGGCCGTTTCCGACCTGAAGGGCCAGGTCGCACTGGCGCAGCTCAGGACCGACGCCCTGAAAGCGCGCAACGACAAGCTCGATTCCGAAGTGCGCGACCTGCGCGAAGGCACCGGCGCCGTCGAAGAACGCGCGCGCCTGGAACTGGGCATGATCAAGCAGAACGAAATTTTTGTTCAGGTGCTGCGCAAGAACGAGCAGCCGGTCGAATCGATGACCGTGCCGCCGCCTCCGCCACCGCCGAAACCGGGCAAGGATGGCAAACCTGCCGCGGTCCCCACGCACTGAACCATGACGCCACCTGATCCGGCCACGCCACTGACAACGCTCGACGCGCTGGCCGCCTATCTCGCCGCCGCCTTCGACAGCGGCGACGCGAGCGTGCTGACCGAGGCGCTCGCCGTCGCCGCCGAGGCCGAAGGCACGACCCACCTGGCCGCCGCCGCCGGCCTGCCGCAGCGCGAACTGCGCCACGCTTTTGCCACCGGCGAATTGAGCATGAGCACGACGCTCGCCATCATGAAGGTCATCGACCTGCACCTGCCGGGCGCGCCGCACTGATTTCTTCGGTGGCCCCACTACCGATTCAACATTGATAAGAATATCCGGCCCGACTTCGCCTAGAATGTTCGCTATCTTTCACCACAAAGGAAGCGCACCATGAGCCAGCAACATGCCGCCGGACCCTTCGACGTTACCCTCACCCCGCAGGGCGAGCCCACCATCCTGAACGGCGCCACCACCGGCCGCATGGCGATCGACAAGCTCTATCACGGCGACCTGAACGGCCGCGGTTCCGGTGAAATGCTGTCCGCGCTCACCGTTACCGAAGGCTCGGCCGGCTACGTCGCGATCGAGCGGGTCACGGGCACCCTGCATGGACGCAGCGGCAGTTTCGTGCTGCAGCACTCGGGCACGATGGCGCGCGGCGCCCAGCAGCTGTCGATCGCCGTCGTGCCCGATTCCGGCACCGACGACTTGGCAGGCATCGCCGGCAGCATGCGCATCCGCATCGAAGAGCGCAACCACTTCTACGAATTCGATTACATCCTGCCCGCGCTGTAAGCAAAGGAGAATGCCATGATGAACAAGAACACAATTTGTCTTTGGTTCGACGGCGCGGCACTCGAAGCCGCACAGTTCTACGCCGCCACTTTTCCCGACACCACCGTCGGCGCCGTCCACCGCGCCCCCGGCGACTATCCCGCGGGCAAAGAGGGCGACGTCCTGACGGTCGAGTTCACCGTGATGGGGATTCCCTGCATCGGCCTGAACGGCGGACCGGGCATCGCGCACAACCAGGCGTTTTCCTTCCAGGTGGCCACCGACGACCAGCAGGAAACCGACCGCCTGTGGGCGGCGATCATCGACAACGGCGGCACGGCAAATGTCTGCGGCTGGTGCCAGGACAAGTGGGGCCTGTCCTGGCAAATCACGCCGCGCGTCCTGGTGGCCGCAATTACCGACCCGGACCCGGCGGTGGCCAAGCGCTCATTCGAAGCGATGATGCAGATGGGGAAAATCGATATTGCCGCGATCGAAGCGGCGCGAGCCGGGCGCTCGTAAACGTCGAACGCCGCGCCCGATCAGCGAGTGATCGAGCGCGGCGTTCTTGAAGCGCTGCCGCGCTTTATTCGGACGAAGCGTCGCCCTGCATCGATCCGGCGCCCTGCTCGAGGAAGGAACGCAGCATCCAAGCGTTCTTTTCATGCACTTCCATGCGGGTGGTGAGCATATCGGCGGTCGGGAAGTCGTCGAGTTCGTCGGCGACCTTGACGCCGGCACGCAGGGTGCGGGTGATGATCTCGTTACCGTCGAGCAGTTGACGGATCATTTCCTTGGCCGACAGCACTTCCGGCTCTTCCTTGATGCCAGAGAGCTGGGCATAGCGGCTCGACGTTGCCGGGGCGAAATGGCCCAGCGTACGGATACGCTCGGCGATGTCGTCCAGGGCATTCCACTGCTCGGTATATTGTTCTTCGAACATGACATGCAGGGTCGAGAACATGGGACCGGTCACGTTCCAGTGGAAATTGTGCGTCTTCAGGTACAGCATGTAGGCGTCGGCCAGGACGGTCGAGAGTGACTCGACGATCTTGGCGCGGTCTTCGCTATTGATTCCAGTATCCATGTGCATTGCAATTCTCCCGTGGTAAGTGACAGTGTTTTGTGGAAATAGCAACACTGCCAATGATGCAACAGCTTAGCACCTACCGGAAAAACATGCGGCGCGCCAGCCCGTTTCAATGGCGGGACAGCCGCGGCTCACACTAATTGATGCTGCCGCTGGCCGGGATCAGGGTCTCGACCGGAACGTCGGTTGCGAACAGCTGCGTGCAATCGACCTTGTCGAAGGCATAGTGCTTGCCGCAGAAATCGCAGTTGATGCCCAGTTCTCCGAGCTCGTCCAATGCCGACTGCACTTCTTCCTGCCCCAGCATTTTCAGCATGTTGCCGACTTTTTCACGGGTGCAGCCGCAATGGAACTGCGGATGGGCCGGGTCGAACACGCGGATCGTCTCTTCCCAGAACAGGCGGTTGAGCAGGGTCTCGATATTCGTCTCGAGCAACTCCTCGCGCTTGAGCGTACCGCCGAGCACGACCGCGCGGGTCCAGGTTTCCGCGTCTTCCTCGGCGCTGGCCTGGGCGGTCTGGTCGTCCTTGCCGCTGTGCCGCGGCAGTTTTTGCAGGAGCATCCCGCGCGATACCTTGTCGTCGGCCGCCAGCCACAGCCGGGTGTCGAGCTGTTCCGAGCGCAGCATGTAGTTTTCGATGACGGTGGCGATGTCGTCACCGTCGAGCGGCACGATGCCCTGGTAGGGTTGCTGGCCCGGCATTTTTTCCAGCGGGTCGAGGGTGATCACGAAGCGCCCGAGGCGGTTGACGTTGAGCAGTTCGGTCATGCTGGCATCGTCGGCCACTTCCGCGTCCGGCGCCAGTTTTGCGGTCGCGCGGATGCGCAGCTCGGCGTCGCACTCGACCACCATCAGGCGCACCGGCCCGTGGCCGTGGATCTGCATCACGATCGAACCGTTGAATTTCAGGTTGGCCGACAGCAGGGCAGCGGCGGCCACCATTTCGCCGAGCATCGAGCGCACGGCTTTTGGATAGCCGTGGCGGGCCTGGATCTCGCGCCAGGTGTCGGAAATCTCGACCAGCTCGCCGCGCACGGCGGCATTGTCGAAAATAAATTTCTGGAGGGTGTCCTTGGTGTCTGCTGTCATTGTCTATCCGATTTTCTTGAGCTGTGCCTTGAAGGTCTGGCCGCGTTCCACGTAACTGGCGGCATTGCCTTGCAGGCGCAGCAGGTCTTCTTCCGTGAGGGTGCGCACCACTTTCGCGGGCGTACCGAGTATCAGCGAGTTGTCCGGGAAAACTTTGCCTTCGGTGACCAGGGCGCCGGCTCCGACCAGGCAGCCCTTGCCGATCTGGGCCCCGTTCAGGATCACGGCCTGGATGCCGATGAGCGAACCATCGCCCACCGTGCAGCCATGCAGCATCGCCTGGTGGCCGACGGTCACGCCCTTGCCGATGACGAGCGGAAAGCCCATGTCGGTGTGCATCACCGTGCCTTCCTGGATATTGCTGTTTTCCCCGATCGTGATGCGTTCGTTGTCGCCGCGAATCGTAACGCCGAACCACACCGAAGCGTTCGCTTCGACGCTGACTTTGCCGATCAGGTGGGCTGAATCGGCAATGAAGGCCGACGCATCGATCTCGGGCGCATGCTCGCCCAGCTGGTAAATCGCCATGGATGTGCTCGCGGTAGGGTGAAGGTAGCGCTATTTTACGCCCTCGCGCCCGCTGATTGACGGCAAATGGGGACGGCGGGCAGGAATTCAACGGTCGGCGGGATTTCGACAGCCCGTTTATAATTCGCCCATCCGTTACGAACGGTCGTACTTTTTTCTGTCGTTCATTTTCTCGAGTTTGCCATGACACCGTCCCGATCCGAATTCATTACCGTGCGCGGCCTGCGTACCCATGTGCGCCACTGGGGCCGCGAGGGCGCGCCCAAGCTCTTCATGACGCACGGCTGGATGGACATGTCCGCCTCCTTCCAGTTCATCGTCGATTGCCTGGACGGCGACTGGCATGTGATCGCGCCCGACTGGCGCGGTTTTGGCCTGAGCGAACGGACCCATTCGGATACCTACTGGTTCCCGGACTATGTCGCCGACCTCGACTTCATCCTCGAGCATTATTCGCCCGACGAACCCGTCAGGCTGCTCGGCCACAGCATGGGCGGCAACATCGTCAGCATCTATGCGGGCGTGCGTCCCGAGCGAGTCAGTAAACTCATTAATCTGGAAGGCATCGGTTTACTGGGCGCGAAACCCGAACAGGCGCCGAAACGCATCGGCAAATGGCTGCAGGAGCTGCGCTCGCCGCCGGTGATGCGCGGCTACGCCAGCCTGGAGGAGGTGGCGGGGCGCCTGCAGAAAACCAACCCGCGCCTGCCGGGCGAGCGGGCGAGCTTTCTGGCCCAGCACTGGTCGATGCGCAACGCGGCCGGCGAGTACGAGATCCTGGGCGACCCGGCGCACAAGATGCCGGGCCCGCTGCTCTACCACCTCGACGAGATGATCGCCTCCTGGCGCCGCATCGCCGCCCCGGTGCTGTGGATCGAGGCGGCCGAGACCGAGATGTGGAAATGGATGGGGCCGCAGGAGGAGATGCGCGCCGAGGTCGACCGCCGGCTGGCGCACATGGCGCAGGTGGAGCCGCATATCGTGCCGGATGCGGGGCATATGCTGCACCACGACCAGCCGCAGGTGCTGGCGCGCCTGATCGAAGCGTTTTTGCGCCCGGAAGGCTAAGGGCCGGTCGATCGAACGGATGCGGCGTACAATGTTGACTCGTCCAGGAACCGCGAAGCACGCTCGCTCCACGCCATGTTGAAAGTCGATCTCCACTGCCATTCGAACATTTCCGACGGTGTCCTCGCACCCGCCGCCGTGGCGGCCTACGCGCGCAAGTGCGGGGTCGATGTCTGGGCCTTGACCGACCATGACGAGATCAAGGGCATCAAGGCCGCGCGCGCCGCCGCAAGCGAGCTTGGCATGCGTTTCGTGCCCGGCGTCGAAATTTCCGTGACCTGGGCTAACCAGACCGTGCACCTGGTCGGACTGCAGATCGATGAAGACGATCCGGCCCTGCTGGCCGGCCTGGCGGCGACGCGCAGCGGGCGCGACGCACGCGGCCTTGAAATTGCGGCCCAGCTCGACGCCGCCGGCATCCCCGACGCCTATCAGGGCGCCCTGAAATATGTCGGCAACCCGGACCTGCTGTCGCGTACGCATTTCGCACGCTACCTGGTCGAATGCGGCAAATGCGATACCACCAGCGAGGTGTTCCGCCGTTTCCTCACTGAAGGCAAGCCGGGCTATGTGCCGCACCGCTGGGCGTCCCTGCCCGAAGCCATGGGGTGGATCCGCAGCGCCGGCGGCATCCCCGTCATCGCCCACCCGGGGCGCTACAACTTCAGTCAAACGGCCGAGGACGCGCTGTTCGACGAATTCCGCCAGCTGGGCGGGAATGCGATCGAAGTCGTCACGGGCAGCCATTCGCCGGACCAGTACGCCATTTACGCTGAAGTTGCGCGCCGCTATGGCTTCCTCGCCTCGCGCGGGACGGATTTCCATGCGCCGGGCGAATCGCGCATTGAGTTCGATGTCTTGCCGCCGCTGCCGAGTGGCGTCACGCCGGTCTGGCACGACTGGTTTTAAGCCGACAATAAGTCTCCGCCCTTGAATTTTCCGACGGGCACCCATATCTTGGCAGCCTGTTAATCTTATTTCTGCCCCGGAGGCACTTCCATGAAGCGCATAGTCCTGTTCCTGGCCACCAACCTCGCGGTTGTGCTGGTGCTGACGCTGGTCCTGAACCTGCTCGGGGTCGGACGTGCGGTGAGCGCGCAAGGGATCGATGTCGGCGCGCTGGCCGTGTTCTCGCTGGTGATCGGCTTCACCGGCTCGATCATCTCGCTCCTGTTGAGCAAACCGATGGCCAAATGGTCGACTGGCGCGCGTGTCATCGAGCATCCACAGAATTCCACCGAACTGTGGCTGGTCAACACCGTGCGGCGCCTGGCCGACCGTGCCGGCATCGGGATGCCGGAAGTGGCCGTCTACGATGGCGAGCCGAACGCCTTCGCCACCGGCGCGTTTAAAAATTCGGCGCTGGTTGCCGTGTCGACCGGCCTGCTGCAGGGCATGAGCCAGGATGAGGTCGAAGCGGTGCTTGGCCACGAAGTGGCGCACATCGCCAACGGCGACATGATCACGCTGACCCTGATCCAGGGCGTGGTGAACACCTTCGTCGTGTTCCTGGCGCGCGTGGTCGGCTTTGTCGTGGACAAGGTCCTGCTCCGCAATACCAGCGAGCGGCTCGGCATCGGCTATATGGCGACCGTGTTCGTCTGCGAAATCCTGTTCGGTTTGGTAGCGTCGATGATCGTCGCCTGGTTCTCGCGCAAGCGCGAATTCCGCGCCGACGCCGGTTCGGCCGACTTGCTCGGATCAAGCGTTCCGATGCAGCACGCGCTGGCCCGCCTGGGCGGCCTGCAGCCGGGCGCGCTGCCGACGTCGATGAAGGCCGCGGGCATTTCCGGCAGCGGTGGCGGCTGGGGCGCCCTGTTCTCGACCCACCCGCCGATGGAAGAACGGATCGCGGCACTACAGGCACTCAGGTCCTCGCCACTGGCGGGTGCACGATGAGCCAGTTCTTCCAGATCCATCCCGACAATCCGCAAATACGGCTCATCAAGCAGGCGGCGCAGATCATCCGCTCCGGCGGGGTGGTCGCGCTGCCGACCGATTCGGCGTACGCCCTCGTGTGCCAGCTCGACGATAAAAACGCCGTCGAAAAACTGCGCCGCATCCGTGGCATCGACGACAAGCACCACCTGACGCTGATGTGCCGCGACCTGTCCGAGATCGCGCAATACGCGCGCGTCGACAACAGCCAGTACCGCCTGCTGAAAGCCACCATGCCTGGGCCGTACACCGTCATCCTGGAAGCCACGCGCGACGTGCCGCGGCGCCTGTCGCACCCCTCGCGCAAGACCATCGGCCTGCGGGTGCCCGAAAACCTCATCACGCTGGCGCTGCTCGAAGAGCTGGGCGAGCCGCTGATCGGCACCACGCTGCAATTGCCGGGCGACGAGCACATGCTGTCGGACCCGGACGAAGTGCGCGAGCGCCTCGCGAAGCTGGTCGAGCTGGTGATCGACGGCGGCGCCGGCACGCTGGAGGCGACCACGATCGTCGACCTGACCGGTCCGGAACCTGTGCTGGTGCGCGAAGGGCGGGGCGATCCGGCCGCGTTCGGACTCTGAGGCGCCGCCGCGGCGTCCTTCACCCGCCGGGCCGCTGTGCCCGGCTCTGCTAGAATCGCTCCCCTATGGATGAAATCATTCGCAACATCGCAGTCTATGCGCTGCCCGTTCTTTTCGCGATCACCTTGCACGAAGCCGCCCATGCCTATGTCGCTCGCTATTTCGGCGACAACACGGCCTATGCACAGGGACGCATGACGCTCAATCCGCTGGTGCACGTGGATTTGTTCGGCACCATCATCATTCCGATCGCGCTGTACGTGACGAGCGGCTTCGTGTTCGGCTATGCCAAGCCGGTGCCGGTTCAGTTTGGCAACCTGCGCAACCCGAAGCGCGACATGGCCTGGGTCGCACTGGCCGGCCCGCTGGCGAACCTCGTGATGGCCCTGATGTGGCTTGTAGTTGGCGCGCTGCTCGGCGCATTCGACGTGAGCGAGAAATTCCCGCACGCGGTGGCGCGCGCCGGCCTGATCACGAACCTGCTGCTGTTCGCCTTCAACCTGTTCCCGCTGCCGCCGCTCGATGGCGGACGCGTGCTGACGAGCATGCTGCCGAACCGGCTGGCTTTCAAATTCGCGAAGATCGAGCCCTACGGCTTCTTCGTGCTGCTGGCGCTGCTCTACTTCGGCGTGCTCTCGTTCTGGGTGCAGCCGGTGATGTGGATGGGCGCCCAGCTGGTCGAGCTGCTCGCCGTGCCCTTCACTTTCTTCTTGAACTGATGCACGCAGCCACAACCGCCGCCTCCGCCTGGGTACGCCGCTTCGCGCCGCTGGTCCCGGCCGGGGAGGTACTCGACCTGGCCTGCGGCAGCGGGCGCCATGCGCGCCTGTTCGCCGGACTGGGGCACCGGGTCGTCGCGGTGGACCGCGATGCAGAGGCGCTGGCCGCGGCGGCGGGCCCTGGCATCGTCACGCTCGAGCTTGACCTGGAAGCCGACGCTGCCCCCTGGCCTTTCGCGGCCGGGCGTTTCGCCGGCATCGTCGTCACCAACTACCTGCACCGGCCCCTGCTGGCGCAGCTGTGCGCCAGCCTGGCGCCAGGCGGCGTCCTGCTTTACGAAACCTTCGCGCTCGGTAACGAAGCCTTCGGCAAACCGTCGAATCCGGCTTTCCTGCTGCGTCCCGGCGAACTGCTGGAAGTGGCCGCCGTGGCCGGCCTGGGCGTGCTCGCCTTCGAGGACGGGATCGTCGCCGAACCGAAGCCGGCGCGGGTGCAGCGCCTGTGCGCCGGCGGGCGCGGATTCGCGCAATCCACGGCGAAGCTCGACCATTTATCTGGCAGTGAATGAACCATATTGGCGGACGATCCGCTACAATCAGATTTTCTTTTTCGGCACGTACCACTGATTATGATTAAGGGCAGCATAGTAGCAATCGTCACGCCGATGTTCGACGACGGCAGTCTCGACCGGGACAGCCTGCGCCGGTTGATCGACTGGCACGTTGCCGAAGGCACCGACGGCATCGTCATCGTCGGCACCACCGGCGAATCGGCCACCGTCAGCCCGGAAGAGCATGGCGAGCTGATCAAGCTGGCGGTCGACCACACGGCCGGCCGCATCCCGGTGATCGCCGGCAGCGGCGGCAACTCGACGGTCGAGGCCATCGCGCTGACCCGTTACGCGAAGGAAGTCGGCGCCGACGCCTCGCTGCAGGTGGTACCGTACTACAACCGTCCGACCCAGGAAGGCATGTACCGCCACTTCAAGGCCATTGCCGAAGCGGTCGACCTGCCGATCATCCTGTACAACGTGCCGGGCCGCACGGTTGCCGACATGAGCAACGAGACCATCGTGCGCCTGGCGTCGATTCCAAGCATCGTTGGCGTGAAAGACGCCACCGGCAACATCGGGCGCGGCATCGAGTTGCTGCAGATGGTCGACAAATCCTTTGCCGTCTACTCGGGCGACGATCCGACCGCGATGGCGCTGATGTTCTGCGGCGGCGCCGGCAATATTTCGGTTACCGCCAACGTCGCCCCGCGCGCCATGCACGACTTGTGCGTGGCCGCCATGGCCGGCGATATCGCCCGCGCCATCGAGATCAACAACGGCCTGCTGCAATTGCACGCCAGGCTGTTCGTCGAACCGAATCCGGTGCCGGTCAAATGGGCACTGGCGGAAATGGGCAAGATGGCCCATGGCCTGCGCCTGCCGCTGGCCCCCTTGTCCCATCCCTTCCACGACACCGTTCGCGCCGCACTGCGCGAGGCCGGCCTCGTCCCGCAATCCTGAGTCCCGCAAGGGTGTTGGTTTTCCAGATCTGAAATCGCAACGATATGACTAAAAGCAACAAAACGACTTTCGCACCTGCCGCACGCGTCCTGGCACTGTCCGCCCTGGCGCTGAGCCTGACGGCCTGCACCACCATTTTCGAATCCGACAAGGTCGACTACAAAGGATCCAAAAAGGCAAGCCCGCTCGAAGTGCCGCCGGACCTGACCCAGCTCCAGAAGGACAACCGCTATGCCGCCCCGGAAGGCCGCGGCACGGCAACCGCCTCCGGCATGCAGGCAGGCGCCGGCGCCGGCCCTGCGGCCGCCGGCGGCAGCGATGTCGTGGCGTCTTCCAGCCCGATCGGCCCGGTCGCGACCGACGCCGTGCGCGTCGAGCGTTCCGGCGACCAGCGCTGGATCGTCGTCAAGCAGGCGCCCGAACAGGTCTGGCCGCAAGTGCGCCAGTTCTGGCTCGACGCCGGTTTCACGATCGCCAGCGAGTCCAGCACGACGGGCATCATGGAAACCGAGTGGGCTGAAAATCGTTCGAAGATTCCGCAGGACATGCTGCGCCGCACCCTGGGCCGCGTGTTCGACCGTGCCTATTCGACTGGCGAGCGCGACAAGTACCGCACCCGCCTCGAGCGCCTGCCGGATGGCTCGACCGAGATCTACATCAGCCACCGCGGCGCCGAGGAAGTGCTGTCCGGCGCGCAAAAGGAAACCACCGTCTGGACCGTGCGTCCGAACGACCCGACGCTCGAAGCCCAGTACCTCAGCCGCATGGTGGCGCGCCTGACCGGCGCCACCGAGCCGACCCAGGTGAAGGCCGCCGAAGCGACCGTCGCCAACGCCGTCGTCGCGCCGCAGCAAGCCAGGTTGATGAAGGACAGCATCGAGGTCAACGAAGGTTTCGACCGCGCCTGGCGCCGTGTCGGCCTGGCGCTCGACCGCGTCGGCTTCACCGTCGAAGACCGCGATCGCGTACAGGGTATCTATTTCGTGCGCTACGTCGATCCAGACGGCAGCAACCCGGATGGCTTCATCAAGCGCCTGTTCAGCTTTGGCGACTCCGAAAAGGCCAAGGAAGCCCAGCGCTACCGCGTGCTGGTCAAGGCCGAGCCGAACGCCAGCGTGAGCAGCGTGACGGTGCAGGACGGCAGCGGCAAGGCGGATGCATCGCCGACCGCGGCGAAGATCCTGTCGCTGCTGAATGACGAGCTGAAGTAATTTGGTGTCGCATTGAAAAAACCGGCCTCGGCCGGTTTTTTTCGTTTGTAGGGTAGCCATTCATGCCCATGCGGTCCGGCATATGCATCGCGGGACGCTACTGTCGAACCCCTACGAACCGTCAGGCGTAAAAAAACCGGCCCGCAGGCCGGTTTTTCCAATCAGCGGTTAGCTGATTACTTCTTTGCAGCGTCAGCAGCGACGTCAGCAGCGGTCGAAGCAGCCGAAGCGGCTTCAGCAGCAGCAGCCGAAGCGGTAGCAGCAGCAGCAGCAGCGTCAGCAGCTGGGGTAACAGCGGTGTCGGTGGTGGTGGTGGTTGCTGGAGCGACGGTGGTGGTGTCGGTGGTGGTGGTGGTCGTTGCAGCTGGCATTTCGGTAGCAGCTGGGGTGGTGGTCGTGGTGACTTCAGCTTCTTTTTTCGAGCAAGCAGCCAGAGCAACAGCCATCAGGGAGACGATCAGCAGGGATTTTTTCATGGTTTTTCCTTAATTAAGTAAGTGCTTTTGTTGCGATGAATAATTACCGGTAATTATCGCTCGTTGGAATTCTCGTGTGCTTTCATACTGGTAACAGTGCTTGATAGACAACGGAACCTTCCTAACCCGATATTATAGCCAAATTTATCTAATCGCAATAGAAAACTCATGCCAAAATGGAAGTATTTTGTGACTTGTTATGCTTAACTTTGTTACAAAATGCTACCGACCCGGGAAAAACGCCCAATTCGTTGAAATTAGGACAAAACTACAGGCCAGTCACGGACGCGGCCAGGGTCGGCAGCGATTCTTCCCAAAGGGCCTCGAAACGGTGCGCCGGCAACTCCAGCGCAGCCGGCGTGTCGAAAGCGGCTTCGCCACGCAGGTGATCGCTGTGAAAGCGTCGAATGACGTGCAGGCCGTCGGCCAGCGCAAAGGAATCGGTCAGGTGGCGCAGCGAACATGGCGTCTGGCGGCATTCGACGCTGTGGCCATAGTCGCGCAGCACGCGCAGGAAGCGCGGCGCATGGCGCTCGAGGTGGCCCGTATCGTGCAGCGCCAGGCGCAGCATGCCGCCGGCGCGCAGATAAGCGCGCAGCCGCGCCTCGACATCGACCGCGCCCAGCGGATACACATCAAAATCGGGATCGAACAGGTCGAGCCGGCCTTGCGCCCGTTCCAGCAGCGCGCGGAAATGGCGTTCCAGCTCGCGGCGGGTGTCGAAAGGGATGAGTGGGGAGGGCGCCATGGGCTCGTTCATGGCGTCAGCCCAGCTCGATCCAGCCGTCCGCATACCAGGTATACAGCGCCTCGAGCACGTCGTCGGAGGCCTTGGCCAGCGTGGCGCCATCGAGGCGCCTGTCGTTGGCCAGGACGTCCAGCACGACTTTATCGGCGCGGCTGACGGCAAACGACTCGCCATTGATGAACACGTGCTTGCCGCGGTACAGCATCAGGCTCTTCGGCGACAGCTTCAGGCCGCGCTTGCCGGCAGTTTCCATGAAGCGCCCGACCGTCAGCGGCTTGGCCGGCGGCGTGAAGAACACGTTGTGCTTCGGCTCGGACATGTATTCGCCGAAGAAGATGGTGACGTCTTCCTCGTCGAAGCGCACCTTGTTCAGTTCTTCGGTGATGTTGGCCAGCATCTCGCGCGGGATTTCGGCCGGGTTCTTCGCCGGCTGCAGCTCCGGGTCGGCATAGCGGCCCGGCAGGTCGATCGAGTCGGCCATGAACTGCAAAAAGGCTTCGCCGAGTTCCTGGTAGGAGGGCGAACGGAAGCCGATCGAATAGGTCATGCACTCGCCCTCGGCCACGCCGTCGTGCGCGTATTGCGGCGGCAGGTAGAGCATGTCGCCTGGCTCCAGCACGTACTCTTCTTCGGCCACGAAGTTCGACAGGATTTTCATGGGCAGGCCCTCGACCAGCGACAGGTCTTGCTGGGCGCTGATCTTCCAGCGCCGCTTGCCCTGCGCCTGCAGCAGGAACACGTCGTAGGAATCGAAATGGGGACCGACGCCGCCGCCATCGGTGGCATAGCTGACCATCAGGTCGTCCAGGCGTGCATCGGGAATGAAGCGGAACTCGCGCAGGAGCGCATCGGCACGCTCGTCCAGCAGGTTCACGCCCTGCACCAGCAGCGTCCACGCACGCTGGCTGCGCGTCGGCGTTTCCAGCAGGGGCCCCTGCTGCATGTCCCAGTCGCCATCGGCCTGCGTGACCAGGCGTGACTCGACATGGTTCTGCCTGGCCGCTTCGAGCAGCTGGTCGAGCGTGAGCAGCGGCTTGAAGCCGGGAATGGCGCCCTTGATCAGGAGCGGCTTCTTGTGCCAGTAATCGCGCAGGAACTGGGCGGGAGTAATATTCCCCAGGAGCTGTAATTTTTTCATGCCTCATTATAGCTGGCACACATTCGGCGGGCGCCACTGCGGCTGAAACCGAGGCGAGGTTATAATCGGCGCCTAACAACGAAAGGAAGTGCGATGAAGATTGCCCAAAATACGGTCGTGACGGTGAACTACAAACTGTCGGACGCACAAAACAACCTGATCGAAGAAGGCGTGCAGCCGATGGTCTACCTGCACGGCGGTTACGAGAACACCCTGCCGAAGATCGAAGAAGAGCTCGATGGCAAGGAAGCCGGCTATGCGACGACCCTGCAAGTGGAGCCGGAAGACGCGTTCGGCGACTACGACGCCGAGCTGGTCAAGGTCGAAGACCGCAAGCTGCTGCCGGAACCGCTGGAAGTGGGCATGCAATTCGAAGGCATGGCCGACGGCGCCGACGACGAGGCGATGATCTTCACCGTCACCGAAATTGCCGACGACAAGGTCGTGCTGGACGGTAACCATCCGCTGGCCGGCATGGCGCTGCGCTTTGAACTGTCGGTGGTCGACGTGCGTGAAGCCACCGCCGAAGAAATCGCCCACGGCCACGTGCACGGCGCCCACGGTCACCACCACGGTGACGACGAAGGCGAAGCAGGCGACCATTTCCGTAGCCAGCCGCTGCATTGATCGCTTGACGGCCGGGGCGGCGGCATCACGGCCGCCCTGGTTTATTCTCCCGCACCCCGCAAGGTAAACAAGGCCTTGCCCCCCGGCGTCACCTTCACCTCGACCGCCTCGCCCCCCACCGACACGTGCCCGACATTGCCGCGCCATTCGATGACCGGCTGCGCCTTCTGCGGCAAGGCTGCGCTGTCGACCAGCAGCACCTTGCCCTCGAAACGCGTGGCCAGCGCCTGCACCTGCTTGCGCATCGATGCAAAGCCATCGTAGGTGACCGGCGTACGGCGCAGCAGGCGGCGAAAACCGGTTGGTTCGGCCAATAGCGGTTTCAGGTCGCCTTCCGAAAACAGCACGATCGCATCGAGCTTGTCGCGCCGCGCCAGCGTGAAGAGGCGATTGAGCCAGAAGCGGTTCGCCACCAGGCGGTCTTCGTATTCGCTGTTGCGCCCGGCCGCGGCCAGGTAGTGGTTGTTATTCGCCGGCAGGTTCACGGTGGCGTACAGCACCTTGTCCACGCTCCACCAGGCGTTCTCGGCATAACTGCGAAAGCGCGGGCTCATCGACAGGCGGGTGAGCGGCATCTTCTTCGCACCGAGCGAATTCGACTCGCCATGGAACAGTTCGCGCATCCGGTTCAGGCGTTCGACGGCATTCGTGCGCCCGCCGCTGTTGCGGCACTCGGTCCAGTCGCTGCCGGCAGGCAGGACGATCACCGGCCGCCTGACCTTGTCGAGCAAGTCGAGCCGTTCCTGGTACAGCTTGTCGCCACAAGGCTCGTGGGCGGCCTTGATGCCGGTGACGACCACAAAGGCGAGCGACTTGTCGGCCGTCTCGGCCAGCGCCTGCTTGAAGCGTTCGTCGCCCGGCAAGGCGAAGCTGTGGCCGATGACGCCGAAGCGGTGGTCGTCGCTGTCGCCGGGGGCGCGGTTGCCGTCGCGCGCGCCGGCTGGCGCAGCCAGGCAGGCAGCCAGCGCGGCGGTGAGCAGCAGGGTGGCTGAGGGTGGCCGGATCAGGGTCGTCAAGCGCATCAGGCGGCGAGACGCTTCAGTTCGTACAGCTGCTCGAGGGCTTCGCGCGGCGTCAGGGCGTCCGGATCGATGCCGGCCAGGGCCTCGAGCAGCGGCGACGGCGCCGCCTCCAGCGCCGGCCCGGCATCGTCTTCCTGTTGCTCGTGCGCGCCGGGCAGTGCGAACAGGTCTAGCTGCGGCGTCGTGCCGACCGCCTGCGATTCGAGCCGCGCCAGGTGCTTGCGCGCGGCCTTGATCACCGTCGGCGGCACCCCCGCCAGCTGCGCCACCTGCAGGCCGTAGCTCTGCGAGGCCGGCCCATCCTGCACCGCGTGCAGGAACACGATCGTGTCCTTGTGCTCGACCGCCGAAAGGTGCACGTTGGCCGCGCTCGGGTGGGACTCGGGCAGCTGGGTCAGCTCGAAATAATGGGTCGCGAACAGGGTAAAACTGCGGCTGTTGTCGATCAGGTGGCGCGCAATCGCCCAGGCCAGCGCCAGGCCATCGAAAGTAGAGGTGCCGCGCCCGACTTCGTCCATCAGCACCAGCGAGTGCTCGGTGGCGCCGTTCAGGATCGCCGCCGATTCGGTCATCTCGACCATGAAGGTCGAGCGGCCGCCGGCCAGGTCGTCGTTGGCGCCGATGCGGGTGAAGATGCGGTCGATCGGGCCGATGGTGGCGCTGCTGGCGGGCACATAGCTGCCGACATAGGCCAGCAGCACGATCAGCGCGGTCTGGCGCATGAAGGTCGATTTACCGCCCATGTTGGGGCCGGTGATCAAGAGCAGGCGGCGCTCGTTCGACAGCCTGCAGTCGTTGGCGATGAAGCGCTCGATCTGCTTTTCCACCACCGGATGGCGGCCCTCGACGATGGTGAGGCAGGGCGCGTCGACCAGCTGCGGCGCGCACCAGTTGTTGGCCAGCGCATGGCGCGTCAGGGCCACCAGCGTGTCGAGCTGGGCCAGGCCGGCCGCCACCCGCTGCAGCTCGCCGATGTGCGGCGCCAGGCACAGCAGGAGTTCCTCGTACAGCGCCTTTTCGCGCACCAGCGCCTTGTCCTGGGCCGACAGCGCCTTGTCTTCGAACGCTTTCAGCTCGGGCGTGATGTAGCGCTCGGCGTTTTTCAGGGTCTGGCGGCGACGGTAATCGTCCGGCACCTTGTCGGTCTGGCCGTGGGTGACTTCGATATAAAAGCCGTGCACCCGGTTGTACTCGACGCGCAGGTTGGCGATGCCGGTGCGGGCGCGCTCGCGCGTCTCCAGGTCGACCAGGAACTGGCCGGCGTTCTCCGACAGCGCGCGCAGTTCGTCGAGTTCGGCGTCAAAACCGCGTGCGAACACGCCGCCGTCACGCACCATTGCGCTCGGCTCTTGCGCCACTGCGCGCGTGAGCAGGTCGAGGCAGGGCACCGGGGTATCGATTGCATCGTGCAGCGCGCGCAGCAGGCAGGAGTCGCCCGGAATGAAGCAGCGCGCCACCTGCTCGCGCAAGGCCGGCAATTGCGTCAGGCCGTCGCGCAGGCAGGCCAGGTCGCGCGGGCGCGCCGAGGACAGGGCGATGCGCGTGGTGATGCGCTCGATGTCGGGCACTTGCCCCAGCGTGCCGGACAAGCCGGGGGCGGCGTCGCCCTGGGCCAGCGCCTCGATCGCCTCATGGCGCGCGCGTGCAACCGACTGGTCGCGCCGGGCGTGGTGCAGCCAGTGGCGCAGCAGGCGCGAGCCCATCGCCGTGCGGCAGGCGTCCAGCAGCGAAAACAGGGTCGGCGACTCCTGGCCGCGGATGGTTTCCGTCAGCTCCAGGTTGCGCCGGGTGGCGGCGTCCAGGCCGATGAATTCGTTCTCGCTTTCGACCGCGAGGCTGTTGACGTGCTGCAGGCCGCGTCCCTGGGTCGCCTGCGCATAGCGCAAGAGCGCGCCGGCCGCGCCGAAGGCGGCGCCCAGGCCATCGGCGCCGAAGCCGGTGAGCGTGGCGACGTTCAGCTGCTCGACCAGGGCGCGGTGGCCCTTGACTACATCGAAATGCCAGTCGGGCACGCGCTGGGTGTGCGCGAAGTGATCGTCCTCGAGCAGCTCGCCACTGTCGGCGCGCAGGATCTCGGCCGGGGCGATGCGCTCGAGCTCCTGCGCCAGGCGCGCCGCCACCGCACGCGGCTCGCCCGAAAATTCCATCAAGCGCAAGGCGCCGCTGGCCAGCGACAGCCAGGCCAGGCCGGTGGTGACGCTCTTGCGGTTCGGCAGGCTGCACACGGCCAGCAGCGAACGCTCGGCCTTTTCGGGCAGCAGGTCGGAATCGGTCAGGGTGCCGGGCGTGACCACGCGCACTACCTTGCGCTCGACCGGCCCCTTGGACAGCGCCGGGTCGCCGATCTGCTCGCATATCGCACACGATTCGCCGAGTTTCACGAGTTTGCCGAGGTAGCCGTCGAGCGAATGGAAAGGCACGCCGCACATCTTGATCGGGTTGCCGTTCGAGGCGCCACGCGCGGTCAGCGTGATGCCGAGAATGCGCGCGGCCTTTTCGGCGTCTTCGTGGAACAGCTCGTAGAAGTCGCCCATCCGGTAGAACACCAGCATGGTCGGGTAGTCAGCCTTGATGCGCAGGTATTGCGCCATCATCGGCGTGACTTTTTCGGATAGGCTGCTCTTGGCCGCGGCGGCGTTGATTTCGTTGGGGACGGTGGTCATTTCTGTGGAGTTCGCTAAGGCAGGGCTTTGCCGAGCCAGGAACGACATTTTAACCCCATCGGCTGGACGGGAGCTGACGGACTGGCAATTACCTTGACCGTGGCTTCAGCCATTCCATTCCCAGGTCGTCGGGCTCGTCGTCCGGCGCGGTGTCGCGGATGCCGCGCCCGGACAGGATGCGCCGGATGATGCTTTCCGGGACGGCGACCTCCTCGAGATAGTCGCGCGCCAGCTCGGCGCCGTGCGCCTTCTTCAGCCCGAGCGCGACATCGACCAGGTGCTCGCGATGGAGGTCGTTGCGGCGTTCCAGTTGGATGTGGGTCATGGACGCTCTCCTGGTGGAAGGTTGAAAGGGTCACCCTTATTGTATAGATGAGGCTCCCATAGGCGCACACGCTTCGTCGTCGGCTGCAAAATCTCTCGAGCTGCGCTATTTCGGCCATTAGCTAGCACACTCCGCGCTTTGTCGACGCTTCTTACACTTGCCTTATCCTCCTTGCATGAAGCTGGATAAGTCCATGATTTGTCAGAAAATTTCGCACATGGCGCAAAAATTGCTTAAATGACCATGTCCATAACAAGGAGTGCAAATGAACCTAGCTGCCCGTCGTCTTGCTGCGGTAATCCTTACCTTCCTCGCATGTGCCAGCGCCTCGGCCGCCGTAGTGGCCACGAATAATGTCTATGGCATGGTCGACGGTAGGGAAGAAACACGTGCATTAAACGTGACCGAACGCGGTCGCGTTACCGACGTGAACATCACGGTCGAATTCTCGAAATGCGACGATCCGCCGATCGGGCCGATGGGCGATGCCTGCATCGGCCGCGGTTCACCCTTCGAGAACGAATTTTCACTGGTCCTGACCGGGCCGGATGGGCAGTCGGTCATCCTGGTGGAGGCCTTCGCCACCTACGAGGCCGGCTCGCCCGGCAGTGGCGCCGGCCGCGTCAGCGTCACTTTCGACGACGAAGCCTTGCAGGCCGCCGGTCCGCGCGTGCAGGAAGGCAGCTTCCGTCCGGCGGAATCACTGGCGCTGTTCGACGGCATGGATTTGTTCGGCAGCTGGACGCTGTTCCTGACGGATCTCTCCAATGGCGACCCGCTTGAATTCTTCTCGGCCTCGCTGGACATTGCCTTCGAACCTGCCGAAGTGGCGGAGCCGGCCACGCTGGCGATGCTGGGACTGGGCCTGGGACTGATGGGGATGCGCGCGCGCCGCCGGCGCTGATCTGCGTCGCGTCAGCGCGACACGATCAGCTTCACACCAAGCGCAATGAACACCCCACCCGTGAGCCGGTCCAGCCATTTGCCGGCGCCCGGCTTGCGTTCCAGCCAGGCGCCGACTGCTCCCGCGAAATAACCGAGCAGCCCGAACAGGACCGCTGCCTGCACTGTAAACGTCACGCCGAGCGCCAGCATCTGGGCCGCGACATTGCCGTTGGCGGGAATCACGAACTGCGGCAGCAGCGACAGGAAAAACAGCACCACCTTCGGATTGATGGCGTTCGCCAGCAAGCCCTTGGCGAACAAGTTGCGCAGCGATTGTTGGGGGGCGTCCGGCTTGCCAGCGGCCTGGCCGCCACTGCTGCGTAGCGCGTTGTATCCCAGCCAGAGCAGGTACAGGCCGCCCCCCACGCGCAGCGCCGTAAACGCCATCGGCGATGCTGCGATCACCGCGCTCACGCCGATCACCGCCAGCAGCGTGTGGCTCAGGCAGCCCAGCGCGCAACCCAGGCCGAACACCATGCCCTGCTTGCGGCCTTTCGACATGCCCAGGCCGAGCACCATCAGGTTGTCGGGGCCGGGTGAAGCGGTCAGCAGGATGGCAGCCAGCAGGAAGCCAAAAAATTGTTCCGGTGCGAGCATGGACGTTTTATTGCGACGCCTCTGCTACCCGCTGCGCGATGTGCGCCAGCGACGCATCGACCTGGTCGATCAGGATCAGGCACAAATCCCCTTCGGAGAGGCGGGCAAGGGCGCGGTCGATCGCGACGAACTCGCCGTCGATCTCCTCGACATGGCTGGTGCGCGTGGCGCCGCTCAGGCCCCGGCGCAGCAGGGCGACCACTTCGCCGTCGGGCCGGCCGCGCTGGCACTGGTCCTGGTAGAGCAGCACGTCGTCGAAAGCCGCGCCGAGGATCTGCGTTTGCTGCGTGATGTCCTGGTCGCGGCGATCTCCCGCGCCGCTGATCACGACCAGGCGCCGCTTGGCCGGCATGTTCTCCACCGCCGACACCAGCGCCGCAATCGCGTCCGGATTGTGGCCGTAGTCGGCGATCAGGGTCGCGCCGCGGTAATCGAAGACGTTGAAGCGCCCTGGTGCATTGTCGCTTTCGCCGACAAAGGTTTTCAGGCCGAGGCGGATCTTGTCCCAGTCGAGACCCACGGCCCATGCCGCCGCCACCGAGGCCATCACGTTCTCGACCTGAAAGCCGATCACGCCGCCGCGCGTGATCGGCACTTCAAGCAGGGTAATCCGGGTTTCCATCTTGCCCTGGGCGCAGACCAGGAAGCCGTCTTCCACGAACACGACGCGCCGGCCCTGGGCGCGGTGCATGGCGATGATCGGATGGCCGCCGTCCTGGGCGAAATAGGTGACGTCGCCTTTCGTGTTTTCCGCCATTGCGGCCACCGTCGGGTCGGCCGCGTTGAGCACGGCCATGCCGCCCTCGATCACGTTCTGCACGATCACGCGTTTCAGCACCACGAGGTCTTCCAGCGTGGTGATGTAGTTCAGGCCGAGGTGGTCGCCGGCGCCGATGTTGGTCACCACGGCCACCTGGCAGCGGTCGAAAGCCAGGCCTTCGCGCAGCAGGCCGCCGCGCGCGGTCTCGAACACGGCCGCGTCGACGTCCGGGTGCAGCAGCACGTTGCGCGCGCTGCGCGGTCCGCTGCAGTCGCCGCTGTCGATGCGGCGTCCCTCGATATAGACGCCGTCGGTATTGGTCATGCCGGTACGGAGGCCCGAGCTGGTGAGCAGATGCGCGATCAGGCGCACGGTCGTGGTTTTCCCATTCGTGCCAGTCACGGCCACGACCGGGATGCGGCCGTTGTCGCCATCCTTGAACATCATGTCGACGATGGCGCCGCCGATGTCGCGGCCCTTGCCGAACGAGGGCGACAGATGCATGCGCAGGCCCGGCGCGGCGTTCACTTCGACGATGCCGCCGTTCTGCTCCTCGATCGGTTTCAGGACGCTGTCGCACATCAGGTCGACGCCGCAGATGTCGAGGCCCACCATGTGCGCCGCCGCGATCGCGCGCGCCGCCACTTCCGGATGCACGTCGTCGGTGACGTCGGTGGCGGCGCCGCCGGTGGACAGGTTGGCGTTGTTGCGCAGGGTGACACGGCGCCCCTTGACGGGCACCGAGTCTGCTTGCAGCCCCTGCTTGGACAGGCTGCCCAGGGCGATGTCGTCGAAGCGGATCTTGGTCAGCGAGGTCGAGTGGCCGTTGCCGCGGCGCGGGTCGAGATTGACCTGGTCGACCAGCTCGCGCACCGTGTGGACGCCGTCGCCGACCACCATCGGCGGATCGCGGCGCGCGGCGGCGACCAGCTTGTCGCCGATGACCAGCAGGCGATAGTCGTGGCCCGGCAGGTAGCGTTCGACCAGGATGTCGTCGCGGAACTCGCTGGCCGAGTGGAAGGCGGCCGCGATCTGTTCTCTGGTCGTGATGTTGACCGTCACGCCCTTGCCCTGGTTGCCGTCTTTCGGTTTTAGCACGACCGGCAGGCCGATCTCCTGGGCGGCGAGCCAGGCGTCGTCGGCATCGACGGCAACCCGCCCGAGCGGCACCGGCACGCCGGCGGCGTCCAGCAGGCGCTTGGTCAGTTCCTTGTCCTGGGCGATGGTCTCGGCGATCGCGCCCGTGGCGTCGATCTCGGCGGCCTGGATGCGGCGCTGCTTGCTGCCCCAGCCGAACATGACGAGGCTGCCTTCGGTCAGGCGGCGCCAGGGGATGTTGCGCTCGATGGCGGCCTGCACGATGGCGCCGGTCGAAGGACCCAGGCGCACGTCTTCATCGAGTTCGCGCAGGCGGCTCAGGGCGGCCTGCAGGTCGAAGGGGGCGTCCTTGCGGGCGGCCTCGATCAGCTGCTGGGCCAGTTCGAGCGCCAGGCGCCCGACAACTTCCTCCGAGTACTCGACCACGACCTGGTAGATCCCGGCTTCGACGGTGGCGGTGGTGCGCGAAAAAGTGACGGGACAGCCGGCTTCGGCCTGCAGGGCCAGCGCTGCGATTTCCAGCACTTCGGCCAGCGGTACCGGGTCGAGCGCGTCTTCCTCGTGGCCGAGCGGCTGCAACTGGCCGAGCTGGGGAAATCGTGCGCGCAGGCGCGTCTCGAAGCCGGGCAAGGCGGCGATCGATTCTTCGCCCGGCGTGCAGGCGACGATCGCCTCGACCGAGGTGTGGTGGCTCCAGAGGTTAGGGCCCCGCAGGGCCCGTACGCGTGATACTTCCATAAACCGTCATTCCTTTGTTGTCATCGCGGCGGGCCGGGACGTTTTTTAATTTTTAATGGTCGACTTCTTGGGCGTCGCATCGAAAGCGCGCAGGCCGCCGCAGATCAGGTCGTGCTGCAGGCCGAGCGCCCAGGCCGCGGCGGTCGCGGCGAGCACGCTGGCCGGATGCTTGACGGTGGCCGGCTGGATCTTGCCGAGGTCGAGCAGCCGCGTTTCGGCGCTGCCTTCGGCCAGCACGATGTGGTTGTTGCGTGCAAAGACGGCGCGCTCGCCGCTTGCGCGATGCTGCGCCAGCACCGGATTGGACTCGTCCATCGCATAGAAAATCACGCGCCCGTCGGACAGTTCGGCCAGCTGCGCGACTCCCGCATCATCCGCGTTCAGCACGGCCGCGCCCTTGGACAGGATCACGTCGACCTGGCAGCGCACCACGGCGGCCAGCGCCTCGGGGTCCGTCACATGGAATTCATGGACCTCGGCCAGGCTGCCCATGTCGGTCACCACGCCCACCGTGCAGCGGTCGTAGGGCAGGCCGCCGGCGAGGATACCGCGCGGGTTCGATTCGAAGACGGCGGCGTCGACGTTGCGGTTGATGAGCAGGCGCTCGCCGGAGGCGAAGCCGGTGCAGTCGCCCTTGTGCACCTGGCGCCCGTCGAGATACAGGCCCTCGCCGTTGGCCACGCCCGCATGCTTGCCGGCGGCATTGAGCAGGCAGCCGAGCAGGCGCGCGATCAGGCTGGTGCCGAGCGTGCCGGTGATGCCGACCACCGGAATGCGGCCATTCTCGCCACTGGCGAACAGGTGGTCGATGATGGCGGCGCCGACGTTGCGCGGTTCGCCGCTGGCCGGCTTGATGTGGGCCAGCAGGCCCGGGCTCGAATTGACTTCGATGATCGCGCCGCGCTGCTGCGCGAGCGGGCGCGCGATGTCTTCGCACACGAGGTCGATGCCGGCGATGTCCAGGCCCACCACGCGCGCGGCCAGGGCCGCCACATGCGCCACTTCCGGGTGGATCAGGTTCGTTACGTCGTCCGAGACGTTGCCGTTCACCTGGATCAGCACCTTTTGCCCGGCCTGCGGCACCGAGTCGATCGTCAAGCCCTGGCGCTGCAGCTCGAGGACGATATCGCTGTCGTCCGGCGTGACGCGGCCGAGCGGATGCTCCTCGGTGTCGCCGCGGCGCGGGTCGGTATTGATCTGGCTGTCGCACAGCTGGACGATGTTCGACACGCCGTCGCCCGTGACCCACAGCGACTCGCCGCGCGCCACTGCCACGACCTGCCTGCCGACCACCAGCAGGCGGTGCTCGTTGCCGGGGATGAAGCGCTCGACCAGCACGGCGCTGCTGTCGCCGGCGGCAGCGGCACGCGCATAGGCGGTGCGCACCTCGGCTTCGCTCATCAGGTTGAGCGTCACGCCGCGGCCATGGTTGCCGTCGACCGGTTTCATCACCACCGGCAGGCCGATGTCCTGGGCCTCTTCCCATGCGGCGTCCGCGCTGCGCACCAGGGCGCCTTCCGGCACCGGCACGCCGCACGATGCCAGCAGGTTCTTCGTCAGGTCCTTGTCGCTGGCGATGCTTTCGGCAATCGCGCTGGTGCGGTCGGTTTCGGCGGTCCAGATGCGGCGCTGGGCGGCGCCGTGGCCGAGCTGCACCAGGTTGCCTTCGGTGAGGCGGATCGAGGGAATGCGGCGGTCGGTGGCGGCGTCGACGATATGGGCGGTCGACGGGCCGAGGCAGTAGCGGTCGACCAGTTCGGTCAGGCTCGCCACAGTGTCCTGTACGTCGAAGGCGTCGTCGTTGATCGCTGCCATCAGCAGGCGGTGCCCGGCATCGAGCGCCGCGCGGCCGACAAGGGCGTCGCGCGTGCGGAAGGCCATCTTGTAGACGCCATGCTCGCCGGTCGAGCGGGTCTTGCCAAAGCCGGTCTTCATGCCGGCCATGTTCTGCAGCTCGAGCACGACATGTTCGAGGATATGGCCGGCCCAGGTGCCGGTTTCCAGGCGCTCGTGGAAGCCGCCGCGTTCGCCGACGCCGCAGCGGTGCTCGATCAGGCCGGGCAGCCAGCTGGTCAGGCGTTGGGTGAAGCCGGGCAGGGTGTTCGAGGGGAAGTCTTCCAGCTCGCCGATGTCGAGCCAGGCTTCGATCACCGGTCGGTAGGTCCAGATATTTGGTCCGCGCAGATGCGTTACACGGAGAAACTGGATGTCTTTCTTCTTTGTCATGTATTGATGTCTTGCCATCGGTATCTGCTAACGACCATGATGGCGTTGCCTATGTTTGCCTGCCTGTGCGCTACCGCACCCAAACCCGCTTATGCAGTGCACATGTGTTATATACTCGCCGGCCCGAAGCTTACAGTGCTGTACTACTTTATGCCAATGGGCAACTTCGCCCGACCTGTTTTGCTCCGCAAGCGAAGTTTTTTCTTGCCTTATGTAAACCGCTGAGCCGGTCACCGCGTTACCCCATCTATTCAGAACATGCCCAGAACAGGCCCACGACGGGCAGCGACTCAATGACAAATCAAGAACTTGCTTCTCCGAACCCGCTGGTGCTTCCCGGCGGATTCATTCCAGATGACTGGCACGATGACGTTCGGAAACAGCTTGCACCAGGGGAAAACGCGCTGACAGGCGTGGAGGTTGACCTCGACGCAAAATTACGTTTTACCAAAGGCGTGCTGGTCGTCACCGACCGGCGCCTGTTGTCGCGTGCACCGGGCGAAGCGCTCTGGCGCGACTGGACCCTCCAGGGCGGCCTGAAGCTGCAGCATCACGACCATGCCGGCGTCGGCCACATCGAACTGGTCGATGGAGCAGGCCGGCTGGCCCACTGGCGCTTTACGCTCGGCCAGAACCTGCAGGCAATCCGCGTGGCCGATGCCTTTGCCGAGCAGGTGAAAAGCATCGAGACCGGCATGCCGGTGCTGGCCCCGGAGCAGCTCACCTGTCCGAGCTGCAAGGCGCCCCTGGAGCCGGATCAGGAAGAGTGCCCGATCTGCGCCAAGGTGGTGCACACGCCGCCCTCGACCTGGACCCTGTTCCGGCTGTGGCGTTTCGCCATGCCCTACCGTGGCCAGCTGCTGCTCGGTTTCCTGCTGATGCTGGGCAGTACGGCGGCGCACATGATTCCGCCCTATCTGACCATGCCGCTGATGGACGACGTGCTCATTCCGTACCAGAACGGCCAGAAGATCGACGACAAGCTGGTCTACCTGTACATGGGCGGCCTGCTGGCCTCGGCCGTGCTGGCCTGGGCGCTGGGCTGGGCCAAGACCTATGTGCTGGCGCTGGTGTCCGAGCGCATGGGCGCCGACCTGCGCTCGACGACCTACGAACACTTGCTGAAACTGTCGCTCGAGTTTTTCGGCGGCAAGCGCACCGGTGACCTTATGAGCCGCATCGGCAGCGGCTCGGACCGTATCTGCGTGTTCCTGTCGCTGCACCTGCTCGACTTCCTGTCCGACGTCCTGATGATCATCATGACCGGCGTGATCCTGTTTACGATCAATCCCTGGCTGGCCCTGGTGACGCTGGCGCCGCTGCCCTTCATTGCCTGGATGATTCACGTCGTGCGCGACCGCCTGCGCACCGGCTTCGAAAAGATCGACCGCGTCTGGGGCGAGGTGACCAATGTGCTGGCCGATACGATTCCCGGCATCCGCGTCGTGAAAGCCTTTGCCCAGGAAAAGCGGGAAGCGGCGCGCTTTCGCGAAGCGAACAAGCACAACCTGCATGTGAACGATAAGCTGAACAAGGTCTGGTCGCTGTTCTCGCCGACCGTCAGTTTTCTGACCGAACTCGGCCTCCTGGTGATCTGGTGTTTCGGCATCTGGCAGGTGTCGCGCGGCGAAATCACGGTGGGCACGCTGTCGGCCTTCATCGCCTACAGCGGCCGCTTCTATGTGCGCCTCGATTCGATGAGCCGCATCGTCTCGGTCACGCAAAAATCGGCCTCGGCCGCCAAGCGCATCTTCGACATCCTCGACCACGTCTCGAGCGTGCCGGACCCGGTAAACCCGGCGAAGGTGCCCAAGGTGCAGGGCAATATCGAGCTGCGCGAAGTGGGCTTCCGCTACGGTAACCGGGCTGTGAACCGCGGCATTTCCCTGAACATCAAGGCTGGCGAAATGATCGGCCTGGTCGGGCATAGCGGCTCCGGCAAGAGCACCCTGGTCAACCTGATCTGCCGCTTCTACGATGTGGCCGAAGGCGCGATCCTGCTCGACGGCGTGGACATCCGCAGCTTTGCCGTGGCCGACTACCGCCGCAACATCGGCCTGGTGCTGCAGGAGCCTTTCCTGTTCTTCGGTACGATTGCCGAAAACATCGCCTACGGCAAGCCCAAGGCGACGCGCGAGGAAATCATCGCCGCCGCGCGCGCCGCGCATGCCCACGAATTCATCCTGCGCCTGCCGCAGGGCTACGATTCGATGGTGGGCGAGCGCGGCCAGGGCCTGTCCGGCGGCGAGCGCCAGCGCATTTCGATTGCGCGCGCGCTCCTGATCGACCCGCCGATCCTGATCATGGATGAAGCGACCTCGTCGGTGGACTCGGAAACCGAAAAGGAAATCCAGAAGGCGCTCGACAACCTGGTGCAGGGCCGCACTACGATCGCCATCGCCCACCGCCTGTCGACCCTGCACCGCGCCGACCGCCTGATCGTGCTCGATCGCGGCGTGGTGGTGGAAGAGGGCAGCCACGATGTGCTCATGGCGCGCGAAGGTGCCTACCACCGCCTCTACGAAGCGCAGGCGCGCAACGTGGACCAGGAAATGGACGAGAAAGAAGACCAATGAGCATGCCTTTCCAACTGCGCCGCGACAGCTTCGGCAAACTGATCTTCACGGGCGAGGACGGCGTCGACGTCGCCGGTGTGATTCCGGTACGCGCCTTTCCGATCCAGGCGCCCACGCGCGGCATTTCGCTGGTGCGCGAGGGCGGCAAGGAAGTGGCCTGGATCGACGACCTGGCCGGCGCCCCCGAGGCCATCCGCGCACTCGTTACCGAGGAACTCGACGGCCGTGAATTCATTCCCGAGATCCTGCACATCCGCGGTGTCTCGAGTTTCGCCACCCCCTGCACCTGGACCGTGAAAACCGACCGCGGCGACACCGAATTCGTCCTGAAAGTCGACGAGGACATCCGCCGCGTGGGCGAGGCCTCGCTGCTCATTTCGGACAACCATGGGATCAATTTCCTGGTGCGCGACATGTTCAGGATCGACAAGCACAGCAGGAAGATCCTGGACCGCTTCTTGTAGTTCCCGTGATCCGTGCCGCCCTTGGCTTGCGCCAGTGGCAAGGCAATTCGCCCGCTTCGATTGGGCCGGGCGTTTGCGCAGCCTCGCCCTCTCGCCTATGCTGGCCTATGTGACCAAACCGGCGCGGAGGCAATCATGCTGTTGCAAGGAGGCTGTTACTGCGGCGCAGTCCGCTATGTCGTCGATGGCGAGGTCTTTCACAGCACCTTGTGCCATTGCCGCGATTGCCGCCGCATCGCCGGCGCTCCGGCCGTCGCCTGGTTTACGGCGCACACCGTCGAGATGCGTTTCTCGCACGGCAATCCCGCCACTTACCGCTCCAGCGCACATGTGCTGCGCGGCTTTTGCGCGGCCTGCGGCACGACATTGACGTTCCAGGACGACCGTACGCCGGAAGAAATCGACATCGCCAGCGCCAGCCTCGACGATCCGGACAGCATGCCGCCCCAAGACCATACCTTTGTCCAGGAACGCCTGCGCTGGATGCACACGGCCGATGGCTTGCCCGAATACGCCCGTACCCGCGCCGAGCAGGGTGGTGCCGCGAACGTGAGTCCGCCAACATACGGAACATCCGCATCCGCGTAGAGTGGTCTCATCGGCCAGGAGGCCCTCAGGAGATTTGACATGGATTCGATCAACAAGAACCAACCCGAAGAAAACTACCGCGACCTGCACGGCGCCGAAGCGCTGGCTCGCATCAAGAAAATGGCCGAGGACGCGAAAACCTGCTTCTTCTGCACCAGGAACGGCACGGGCGCCGACGGCGGCGTGCGGCCGATGAGCCTGCTGCAGGCTGACGACGCCGGCAACCTGTGGTTCATGAGCGCCAGCGACAGCCATAAAAACGCCGAGCTGGCCGCCGATCCGCAGGTGAAGCTGTTCTTCCAGGAAAGCACCCACGCCGGCTTCATGGAGCTCGACGCGCATGCGGTCGTCTCGAAGGACAAGGCGAAGATCAAGGAGTTGTGGGACTTCATGCTCAAGACCTGGTTCACTGAAGGCGAGGATGATCCGCGCATCACCCTCATCCAGGTGATCCCGAAGGGCGGCTATTACTGGGACAACAAGCACGGCCAGGCGATTGCCGGCGCCAAGATGGTGGTGGGCGCCGTCATCGACAAGACGCTCGACGATTCCATCGAGGGCAAGCTGATCGTGTAAGGAGATTGTCGCTGCGTTCAGCAGTGCACTGCACCATTTCCCTGCCCAAGTAGAATGAAGTATACAAAGGCAAGGGGAATACCATGCAAAGAACTGCTCTCGTCGTCGGCGTGACCGGCATTGGCGGCAACCACGCCGCACGCGAACTGCTGGCCAATGGCTGGAATGTCGTCGGCCTGTCGCGCGGTGCGCCGCGCGATTTGCCGGGCGTGCGCCACATTGCCGCCGACCTGCTCGATCCTGTGGCGTTGTCAGCCGCGCTGGCCGACGTTTCGCCGACCCACGTCTTCATCACCACCTGGATGCGCCAGGACACGGAAGCGGACAACATCCGCGTCAACGCGGCGCTGGTGCGCAACCTGCTCGACGCGCTGTCGCCGCAAAAGAGCGTGCGCTACGTGGCGCTCGTGACCGGACTGAAACACTACCTGGGTCCATTCGAGGCCTATGCCAGCTCGGGTACGCTGCCCGACACGCCGCTGCGCGAAAGCCAGCCACGCCTGCCGCTGGAAAATTTTTACTACGCCCAGGAAGACGAAGTGTATGCCGCCGCCGCGCGCGACCGCTTCACCTGGAGCGTGCACCGTCCACATTCGATCATCGGCCTGGCCGTCGGCAACGCCATGAACATGGGCACCACGCTGGCCGTCTACGCCACCCTGTGCAAGGAAACCGGCCGCCCCTTCCAGTTCCCTGGTTCGGAGGCGCAGTGGAAGGGCCTGACCGACGTCACCGACGCCCGCATGCTGGCCAAACAGCTGGTCTGGGCCGCCGACACCGACGCCGCCAAGAACGAAGCCTTCAACATCGTCAACGGCGACGTGTTCCGCTGGAGCTGGCTGTGGCCGAAACTGGCCGACTGGTTCGGCGTGGAGGCGGCCGGCTACAGCGGACGGATCCAGCCGCTCGAGCCGGCCATGGCGAACGACGGCCCGCTGTGGCGCCAGATCGCGCTGCGCCACGGTCTGGTTGAAGCGGAGCTCGACCGGCTGGCGTCGCCCTGGCATACCGACCTCGACCTCGGCCGCCCGCTCGAAGTGATGACCGACATGGCCAACAGCCGCCGTCTCGGCTTTAGCAGCTACCAGGCCACCGACGCGTCGTTCTTCGACCTGTTCGCGCGTCTGCGGGCCGAGCGCCTGATTCCGTGACCGGGACAGGGGCGATGCACGTCGTGCTGGTGACGATCGGCTCGGCGGGGGACCTGTTTCCCTTCATGCGCATCGCCCTGGCTTTGAGGCAGGCCGGGCACCGCGTCAGCTTTCTCGGACCGGAGCAGCATGGGCCTTACGTGCGCGCCGCCGAACTGCCTTTCCATGGCCTGCCGGCCGATCTGGCGGTGCTCGACCATCCCGATCTGTGGCACCCGACGCGCGGCTTCGGCGTCGTGTGGGAGGCGACGCGCCCGGCCATGGCCGAGGTGCCGGCGTTTATGGCCACGCTGCCGCTTGAGGAAAAATGCACCATGCTGGTCCATCCGCTGGCGCTGCCTGAAGCGGACCTGTGCCGTGCGGCGCGTCCCGGCATGAAGATCGCGGCGGCCCTTTTGGCGCCGTCGAACCTGCCGACCGTCCATGATCCGCTGATGCTGGGACCGTGGCGAGTGCCGCGCTGGGTGCCGCACGGCCTGCGCAAGCGCCTGTGGCGCGCCCTGGCTGCGCGCTACATCGATCCCGTCGCGCTCCCGGGCGTGAACGCGGCGCGCAGCACGGCCCGACTCGCGCCTGCCGCATCGCTGCTCGACACCCTGTTCTCGATTGCCGACCTGTCGATCCTGCTGTTTCCCGACTGGTTCGCACCGACCCAGCCGGACTGGCCCCGGCCCCTGGTGCGGGGCGGTTTTCCCCTGTACGACCCTGATCCGCAGGCCGCGCTGTCGCCCGAACTGCTGCGTTTCCTGGGGCAGGGCAGCCGGCCGCTGGTGTTCACGCCGGGCACCGGCAACCGCCAGGCGCGCGCTTATTTTGAGCACGCGGCCGCGGCGGCGCACCAGCTGGGCGAGCGGGCGATTTTCCTGACCGCCCACCGCGATCAGCTGCCGCCCGAACTGCCGCCCCACGCCCTGTGGCAGGACTACGTGCCCTTGCGCGCCCTGTTGCCGCATGTGGGCGTGCTGGTGCATCACGGCGGCATCGGCACCACCGCCGAAGCCCTGCATGCGGGGACCGCGCAGCTGGTGGTGCCGCTCGCGCACGACCAGTTCGATAACGGGGCACGGGTCGAGGCCATGGGAGTCGGGCTCAGCTTGCCGGCGACGCGCCTGACGACGCCGCGCCTGGTGAAGCGCTTGGGCGCGCTGCTGGACGACGAAGGGCTGGCCGGGCGGTGCAGGGCGGTGGCCGGGAATTTCGGGAGCGATCCGGGCGTGGAGACTGTCGTCCGCGCTCTCGAAGGGATGTGTGTCACCGCACCGTCACCTTTCCCTGAGCACGGTTAAATACGGTCATCGATAAATGAACAAGGCAGGCCGATGCGCGGGAAAACAGAACACGGGACAGCCACAAGCGGCAAGACCCAGGCGACAGCGGCAAGCGGCCCTGGCCGCCCCGGCTTCGTGCGCGTGCGCGGGGCGCGCGAGCACAACCTGAAGGACGTCAGCCTCGACATCCCGCGCGATGCGCTGGTGGTGTTTACCGGCGTGTCCGGATCCGGCAAGTCCTCGCTCGCCTTCGGCACCCTGTACGCGGAGGCGCAGCGGCGCTATCTGGAGTCGGTGTCGCCCTATGCGCGCCGCCTGTTCCACCAGATGCCGGTTCCGGAAGTCGACGAGATCGACGGCCTGCCGCCGGCAGTCGCCCTGCAGCAGCAGCGCGGCTCGCCCACCACGCGCTCGTCGGTGGGCAGCGTCAGCACCTTGTCCAATTCGCTGCGCATGCTGTATTCGCGCGCCGGCGATTACCCTGCGGGGCAGGAATTGCTGTACGCCGAATCGTTTTCGCCGAATACGCCGGAAGGCGCCTGTCCCGAGTGCTCGGGCCTGGGCCGGGTCTACGAAGTCACCGAACACTCCCTGGTGCCGGACGACAGCTTGAGCATCCGCGAGCGCGCGGTGGCGGCCTGGCCGCCGGCCTGGCACGGCCAGAACCTGCGCGACATCCTGGTCACGATGGGCTATGACGTCGACACGCCCTGGCGCCAGCTGCCGAAAAAGGACCGCGACTGGATCCTGTACACCGACGAGACGCCGACCGTGCCGGTGTATGCCGGCCTCACGCCCCAGCAGACGCGTGCGGCCCTGAAGCGCGAGGACACGCCGAGCTACCAGGGCACCTTCACCGGCGCGCGGCGCTATGTCCTGCAGACCTTCGCCAATACCGAAAGCGCGTCGATGAAAAAGCGGGTGGCGCGTTACATGGTCTCGAACGCCTGCCCGCTGTGCCGCGGCAAGCGCCTGCGCCAGGAAGCCCTGTCGGTGACCTTTGCCGGCGTCGATATCGCCGATATCTCGGGCATGCCGCTGGCGCGCCTGCATGCGCTGCTGCTACCCTACGCCAGCGGCAAGGCCGGGGAGGACAAGCGCCGCGCCAAGCTCCATCCCGAACAGATGATCGTCACCCAGCGCATTGCCGAAGACCTGGTCGCGCGCCTCGAGGTGCTGCTGGCGCTGGGCCTGGGTTACCTCGCGCTCGAACGCAGCACGCCCACGCTCTCGCCCGGCGAACTGCAGCGCCTGCGCCTGGCGACACAGGTGCGCTCGAACCTGTTCGGCGTCGTGTATGTGCTCGACGAGCCCTCGGCCGGCCTGCACCCGGCCGACACCGAGGCGCTGCTGGTTGCGCTCGACCAGCTGAAAGCCTCGGGCAATTCGCTGTTCGTGGTCGAGCATGCGCTGGACGTGATCCGGCGTGCCGACTGGATCGTCGACGTCGGCCCGGAAGCGGGCGAGCGCGGCGGCGAAATCCTGTACAGCGGGCCGCCGGAGGGCCTGAAAACGATCGAGGCTTCGCAGACGCGGCGCTATCTGTTCGACGACGCGGCCCCGGCCGCGCGTGAACGGCGCGCGCCCGCCGGCTGGCTGCGCCTGGAGGGCGTCACCCGCAACAACCTGAGTGAGCTGAAAGCCGAATTCCCGCTCGGCGTGCTGACGGCGGTCACCGGCGTGTCCGGCTCGGGGAAATCCAGCCTGGTGAGCCAGGTGCTGGTCGACCTGGTGGCGCGTGAGCTGGGGCAGGGCGCGCCGACGGCGGAGCCTGAAGAAGCCGAGGACCTCGAACAGGAAGCCGCGACCCCGACGCAAGGCAAGATCGTGGCCGGCATGGAGTCGCTGCGGCGCATGGTGCGGGTCGACCAGAAACCGATCGGGCGCACCCCGCGCTCGAATCTCGCGACCTACACGGGCCTCTTCGACCAGGTACGCAAACTCTTCGCCGCCACCAAGATGGCGAAATCGCGCCGCTACGACGCCGGCCGCTTTTCGTTCAACGTGGCCAAGGGTCGCTGCGAGACCTGCGCGGGCGAAGGCTCGGTGATGGTCGAGCTGCTGTTCCTGCCGAGCGTGTACGCGCCATGCCCGACCTGCGAAGGCGCGCGCTACAACGCCAAAACGCTGGAGGTGACCTACAAGGACCGCAACATCGCCGAGGTGCTGGGCATGACGGTCGACGCGGCAGCCGAATTCTTCGCGGGCGAAGCGCTGGTCGAGCGCTCGCTCGAAGTGCTGCGCGAAGTCGGCCTGGGCTACCTGCGCCTGGGCCAGCCGGCCACCGAACTGTCCGGCGGCGAAGCCCAGCGCATCAAGCTGGCGACCGAACTCCAGCGCGCCGGGCGCGGCAACACTTTATATGTACTGGACGAACCAACCACCGGCCTGCACCCGTCCGACGCCGACCGCCTGGTGGGCCAGCTCGAGCGCCTGGTCGATGCCGGCAATACCGTGGTCGTGGTCGAGCACACGATGCGTGTCGTCGCCGCCTGCGACTGGGTGATCGACATCGGCCCCGGCGCCGGCGACGAGGGCGGCCGCGTGGTGGCTGCCGGTACGCCGGAGAAGGTATCCAGGGCATCGGGCAGCCGCACGGCGCCCTACCTCCTGCCGCACCTGCCTCAAGACTAGGAAAATACGCCGCTATCGCGCCCCGCCGGCCAAGCAGGCGGCGCACTGTTGACAGCGCAAAATACCGGTCATTGCGTTACACTTGGGATATTTTTCCTTGGATTATTCGCAACAAATGACCGGCTCCCCGCTCGACCATACCCAGTTCCGCCGCCTCCTTGCGCGCAACGTAGCCCTGCCGCTTGGCCTCTCGGTCATCAGCGCAGTGGTGTTTGTCGCGATCATCGCCTATCTCGTCAGCGTGCTGAAGTGGGTCGAGCATTCGCAGGAAGTGATCGGCAACGCCAACGAGATCAGCAAACTCGTCTCCGACATGGAAGCGGGCCTGCGCGGCTATGTCATTTCCGGCGACGAAAGTTTTCTTGGCCCCTACACGGTGGCGAAGCCGAAGATCGATGTCGAGATGAACGCGCTGCTGCGCCTGGTGGGCGACAATCCGTCCCAGACCGACCGCCTGCACCGGGTGCGTGGCGCGCACCGCGAGTGGATCCGGTTCAGCGAGGAGATCATCGCGCGCCGCCGCATCGGCGACTCCGTGGTCGAGACGATCCGCAGCGGACGGGGGAAAAGCCTGACCGACGACATGCGCGCCCAGTCCGCGGCCTTTGTCGCCAGCGAACGGGCCCTGCTCGAAGCGCGCAGTAACGAATCGCGCAGTGTCATCACCTGGTCGGTCGGCTGTTACCTGCTGCTGACCCTGATCGTGGGCGGCCTGCTGGCCGCCTTTGGCCGGCGCGAGCTGATGCGCCTGTCGGAATCGTATAACGCGGTACTCAAGCACGAGAACGACCACAATGCCGAGTTGCGCCACCTGAGCTGGCTGCGCAGCGGCCAGACCGAACTGGCGTCGAAAAGCATCGGCCAGAACTCGCTTGAAGCACTGGCGCAAACCGTGCTCGACCATGTAGTGCGCTACCTCGGCGGGGCGGTGGCGTCGATGTACTTCCGCTCCGAGGACGGCGTGCTGCGTCGCATCGGCGCCTTCGGTTTTTCGAACGAGGACGAAGAGCGCGCGAAAATCATCCAGCCCGGCGCCTCGCTGGCCAGCCAGGCCGCCAACGAAAACCGCCTGCTGCGCATCAAGGAACTGCCCGAGGACTATCTCAAGGTCGGCTCCAGCCTGGGCGAAGCAGCTCCCCGTGAAGTCGTCATCGCTCCGTTCACGAATTTCGGCAAGGTCAAGGGCGTGCTGGAGATCGGTTTCCTGCATCCGGTGCGCGAGCGCGACATCGAATTTCTGAAGCTGGTGGGCGACGCCGTCGGCTCCTCGGTCGGCGCGGTCGTCTACCGCCAGCGTTTGCAGGATGCGCTCGCCGACAGCCAGGCCCTGAACGAGGAACTGCAGGTGCAGCAGGAAGAACTGCGCACCGCCAACGAGGAACTCGAAGAACAATCGCGCGCGCTAGAGGAATCGCAGTCCAGCCTGGAAAACCAGCAGGCCGAGCTCGAACAGACCAACGACCAGCTGTCCGAGCAGGCGCTGAACCTCGACATGAAGAACGCCGCCCTGTCCGAAGCCCAGGAACAGTTGCGCGCACGCGCCCTCGACCTGGAGCGCGCCAGCCGCTACAAGTCGGAATTCCTGGCCAACATGTCGCACGAGCTCAGGACGCCGCTGAACAGCTCGCTCATCCTGGCCAAGCTGCTGTCGGACAATGTGCCGGGCAACTTGAACGAAGAGCAAGTGCGCTTCGCCCAGACGATTTATTCGGCCGGCAATGACCTGCTACACCTGATCAACGACATCCTCGACATCTCCAAGGTCGAAGCCGGCAAGCTCGAATTGCTGCCGGAAGACTTGCCGATCCGCCGCACGGTCGAGGGCCTGGGCCGCACCTTCGAGCCGCTGGCCAAGCAAAAGTCCTTGCGCTTCTCCGTCAACGTCGAACCGAACGTGCCGCCGACCCTGCATACCGACCGCCAGCGCCTGGAGCAAGTGCTCAAGAACCTGCTGTCGAACGCGGTCAAGTTCACCGAGCAGGGCGAGGTGCGCATGAACGTCAGCGCCACCGAGGAAGGCTGGATCCAGTTCACGGTCACGGATTCGGGCATCGGTATCGCCCCGGACCAGCAGGAGCGCATTTTCGAAGCCTTCCACCAGGCCGACGGCACCGCCAACCGCCGCTTCGGCGGCACCGGCCTGGGCTTGTCGATCTCGCGCGACCTCACCAATTTGCTGGGCGGCTCGCTCGTGGTGTCGAGCATGCCGGGCGAGGGCAGCACCTTTACCCTGAGCATGCCGAAGAACGGCACCGTGTCGGCGTCGCCGCCGTCGCCCCGTGCGGCTGCACCGGCGCCGCGGCTGCCGAAACCGGTCTTCGCCGCCCCGGCTGCACCGGAACCGGCGCCGGTAGTCGAGGAACTGCCCGCCCGGTCCTCCTTCCCCGACGACCGCGACAAGGAAGCGGCCGGCGCCCGCACCGTGCTCGTGATCGAGGACGAGCCGGACTTCGCGCGCATCCTGTACGACCTGGCGCACGACCTCGAGTACCGCTGCCTGGTAGCGCTGACCGCCGGCGAAGGCCTGCGCCTGGCCGCCAGCGCAGTGCCGGACGCGATCCTGCTCGATATCCGCTTGCCGGACAGCTCGGGCCTGTCTGTGCTGCAACAGCTGAAAGACAACCCGGGAACGCGCCATATTCCGGTGCACATCGTGTCGAGCATGGACAACGCCGGCGAGGCCCTGCACCTGGGCGCGATCGGCTATGCGCTGAAGCCGACCTCGCGCGAGCAGCTCGAGGAAGTGTTCCGCAAACTCCAGGAAAAGAGCTCGCAACAGATCAAGCGCGTGCTGCTGGTCGAGGACGACGAGCGCCAGCGCGACAGCGTGGTGCGATTGATCGCCGACGAGGACGTCAAGATCGACGCCGTCGGTTCCGGCGAGGAAGCCCTGGCACTCTTGGGCACCCAGATTTTCGACTGCATGATCATCGACCTGAAGCTGCCCGACATGCAGGGCAAGGAATTGCTCGAGAAAATGTCGCACGAAGAACTGGTGTCCTTCCCGCCCGTCATCGTCTATACCGGCCGCAACCTGACGCGCGACGAAGAAGCCGAGCTGATGAAGTATTCGCGTTCGATCATCATCAAGGGCGCACGGTCGCCCGAGCGCCTGCTCGATGAAGTGACGCTGTTCCTGCACAAGGTGGAATCGCAGCTCTCCACCGAGCGCCAGCACATGCTGAAAACCGTGCGCGGCCGCGACCGCGTGTTCGAAGGCCGCACCATCCTGCTGGTGGACGATGACGTCAGGAATGTGTTTGCCTTGACTTCCGCCCTCGAGCAGCGCGGCGCGCACGTCGAAGTCGGCCGCAATGGCTTCGAAGCCATTGCAAAACTGGATGAGGTGCCCGGGATCGACCTGGTGCTGATGGACATCATGATGCCGGGCATGGATGGTCTGGAAGCAACCCGCCGCATCCGCGCCGACGGCCGCTTCAACCGCCTGCCGATCATTGCGATCACGGCCAAGGCGATGAAGGATGACCAGGAGCAGTGTCTGGCCGCCGGCGCCAACGACTACCTGGCCAAGCCGATCGACCTGGCCCGCCTGTACTCTCTGCTGCGAGTCTGGATGCCGACGATGGAACGCGTTTAAGTTGCCAGTGAGCTTAGAGATGAAGAAAAATCCGGACGACATCGACATCGAATTGCGGATGCTGGTCGAGGCGGTCTACCTCAAGTACAACTACGATTTCCGCGACTACACTGGCGCTTCGCAAAAGCGCCGGGTCATCGTCGCCATGCGTGCAATGGAATGCGAGACCGTCTCCGACCTGCAGGCGAAAGTGTTGCACCGCCCCGAGGCCTTTGCCCAGCTGCTGCAATACCTGACCATTCCCGTCACCGAAATGTTCCGCGATCCCGAGTTCTACGCGGCCGTCCGCAGCCAGGTCGTTCCGCACCTGGAAACCTATCCGTCGCTGAAACTCTGGGTGGCGGGCTGCAGCACGGGCGAGGAAGTGTATTCGCTGGCGATCCTGCTGCACGAGGAAGGCCTGCTCGAGCGCAGCATCATTTACGCCACCGACATCAATCCGACATCGCTGGAGGCGGCCCGGCGCGGCGTATTCCCACTGGACCGAATGCGCCTGTACACTGAGAACTACCAAAAGGCCGGCGGCAAGCGTGCGTTTTCCGATTACTACACGGCCGCGTATGGCGGGGCCTTGTTCGAACGCGCGCTGGTCGAGAACGTGACCTTCGCTGACCACAGCCTGGCGACCGACACGGTGTTTTCGGAAACGCATTTCATCAGCTGCCGCAACGTGATGATCTATTTCAATCGGCGCCTGCAGAACCGGGTACTCGCGCTGTTCCACGAGTCGCTCTGCCATCGCGGCTTCCTGGCGCTGGGCAGCAAGGAAAGCATTGATTTTTCCAGCCATGCGAACCATTTCGAAGCGGTGGCCCGACGCGAGAAGATTTTCCGCAAGGCAGGGCAATGAGCGTCCTTCCGGAGGCCGTCATCGACGCCCTGGCCAGCCGCCGCATCGAAGCCGTCGTCATCGGCGCCTCGGCCGGCGGTGTCGATGCGCTGGTCGACTTGCTGCCGGCGCTGCCAAAAACTTTCGGCCCTGCCATGATCTGCATCCTGCACGTCCCGGCCGACCGCGAAAGCCGCCTGGCCGAGCTGTTCGCGGCGCGCCTGGTCCTGCCGGTGCGCGAAGCGATGGACAAGGGGGCGGTCGAGCCCGGCACCGTGTATTTTGCCGGCGCCGGCTACCACCTGTCGATCGAAGACGATCGCGTTTTTTCCCTCAGCTGCGAGCCGCCGGTGCACTATGCCCGGCCGGCCATCGACGTGTTGATGGAATCGGCCGCCGACGCCTATGGCCCGGCATTGGCCGCTATATTACTGACTGGCGCGAATATCGATGGCGCCGCGGGCATGCACAAGATCAGGCAATGCGGCGGCCTGACGGTGGTCCAGGACCCACGCGAGGCACAGGCTCCGACGATGCCGCGTGAAGCCATCCGCCGGTGCGACGCGCACCTGGTCCTGCCCCTGGCCGCCATCCGCGCCTTGCTGCCCTTGCTGGAGACAACATGAACAACCAAGAACCGAGCAAACTCCTGATCGTCGACGACCTTCCCGACAACCTGCGCGCGCTCGACGCATTGATCCGCGGCGAGCAACGCCTGGTATTCCACGCCCATTCCGGCGACGAGGCTCTGACGCTGCTGCTCGAGCACGAATTCGCGCTGGCCATCCTCGACGTGCAAATGCCGGGCATGGACGGTTTCGAACTGGCCGAACTGATGCGCGGTACCGAGCGTACGCGCCACATCCCGATCGTGTTCGTCTCCGCCGCCGGACGCGAACTGAACTATGCCTTCAAGGGCTACGAAACCGGGGCCGTCGACTTCCTCTACAAGCCGCTCGACCCGGACGCCGTGCGCGGCAAGGTGAATGTGTTCGTGGCGCTCGACCAGCAGCGGCGCGAGACGCGGCGCCAGATGGAGGCGCTCGAGAAGAGCCGCCGCGAGCAGGAAATCCTGCTCCAGGAGTTGAACACGACCCAGCTGGAGCTTCAGCGTTCGCTTCGCATGCGCGACGAATTCATGTCGCTCGTCGCCCACGAGCTGCGTACGCCGCTCAATACCTTGTTCCTGGAAACGCAAATGCGCACCCTGCACCTGAAGCGCGGCAACGTGCAAGCGTTCGGCGGGGAGCAGATGAGCGCAATGGTGAAACGCGACGAGCGCCAGATCAAGGCCATGATCCGCTTGATCGACGACATGCTCGACGTCACCCGCATGAGGAATGGCACGCTGTCGGTGCGTCCGGCCGAGGTCGAACTGATGGGCATGCTCGAGCGCGTGGTGAGCGACCTGTCGCTGCAGGCGGCGGCCAGCGGCTGCGCCATCTCGCTGGTGGCGCACCCGCCGGTGACCGGCTGCTGGGACGAGTTCCGCATCGAGCAGGTGGTGGTCAACCTGCTGACCAACGCCCTGCGCTACGGCGGCGGCTGCGATGTCGAGGTGAGCGTCGCGACCGAAGGGAAATGTGCGCGGATCGACGTGGCCGACAAGGGCAAGGGGATTTCGCCCGAGGACATCGAGCGCATCTTCCAGCCCTTCGAGCGCGGCGCGCGCAACGGCGAGCCGAAGGGCCTGGGATTGGGGCTGTATATCTCACGGCAACTGGCCATGGCGCACGGTGGGGAATTGACGGTCACCAGCGTTCCCGGCCAGGGCTCGACCTTCAGCCTGGCGCTGCCTTGCGACATCCTGGAGCCCTGCGCCGTGCCGGTCTGAGAGCGCCTTAAACGGGGAGGGCGCGCTGCTCCCACATCGCTTCGAAGGCCGCGAGCAGGTGCCCGGCAAAGCGCGGCGCATTGCACAGGGGCGACGCCAGCAGGCGTGGGCGCAGGCCGGCGCGCAGCGTCGCCAGCGCCGCGGGGTCGGCGGCATGGTGCAGCGCGCGCGCCACGAAGTCGTCCGCATCCTGCGCGATCCATTCCGCCAGGTCCAGATTCCGGAGTATCGACTCGCCTTGCCGCCCCAGCGCCCGCTTGCCGGCCAGGCTGAGCACCGGCACGCCCATCCACAGGGCTTCGACGCTGGTGGTGCCGCCCGGGTAGGGGAAGGGATCGAGCGCGATGTCGACCCGGTCGTAGGCCTTGAGGTAATCGGCGCGCGGCGAGGCGCCTTCGAACAGCAGGCGTTCGGAACTGATGCCGTGGCGTTCGAAATGGGTGCCGATCGTCAGCCGGTTCGATGCGGCGCCCAGTTGCGGCGCCTTCAGGAACAGCCGGCTCGCCGGCAAGGCGGCCAGCACGCGCGCCCACAGCGCGATCACTGATGGGTTGAGCTTGCTCAGGTTGTTGAAGCACCCGAAGGTCATGCCTTGGTCGGCGGCCAGCGCGGGGAGCGGCCCGACGGCGATGTCCAGGTCCGGCGGCGTAAAGCACAAGAAGGTTTCCGGCAGGCGCCAGAGGTCTTCCACATACTGCAAATCCGTGTCCGGCGGGGCGATCCACGGATCGGCCAGCACATGGTCGATCTCGGCCATCCCGGTACTGGCGCAATAGCCGAGCCAGGACACCTGCAGCGGCGCCGGGCGCCAGGCGAACAGCGGCAGGCGGTTGTTGGCGGTATGCCCGGCCAGGTCGACCAGGATATCGATGCCGTCCGCATGCACCTGGGCCGCCGCTGTCTCGTCGTCCAGCGTGCCGATGTTGCGCCAAACCTGGCAAGAGGCCTTGATCGCGCGGCTGACGGCATCGTCGACGCCGGTGCTGGCATAGACGAACAGCTCGGCCCGTCCGGCCAGCGCGGCGAACACAGCCTGGGCAAAATAGCCGACCGGATGCTCGCGCAGGTCACCGGACACGAAGCCGATTTTCAGTGCGCCATTGGGTGCGCCGAGTCGGCTGTGCGGCCATGCGGCATACGGACGCGCCCGGCTGCTTGCACGGACGCCGAAGTCGCGCGCATCGGCCAGCAAGGCGGCATCCAGCGGCCAGTCCATGTAGTTCTGCACGAAGAGCATGTCGCTGCGCGCGGCGAAATCATCGGGCGCGATCGCCAGCACCTGGCGAAAATGGTCCAGCGCTTCGTCGAAACGGCCCAGCTGCTTGAGGGCCCGCGCCAGGTTATGGCGTGCCTCCGGTTCGTTCGGCGCGAGCACGACGGCGCGGCGATAACAGGCGAGCGCTTCGTCGGGCTCGCCGCCGGCCAGGCAGGCATTGCCGAGATTGTTGAGTACGACGAGCGCGCGCGGGTCGAGCTCCAGCGCCCGGCGCAATGCGGCGATCGCCGCCGCCGTGTCGCCAAGGCCCTGCAAGGCGACGCCGAGGTTGGCGTGGGCCGCCAGGTAATGCGGGTCGAGCACTACCGCTTCCCGGTAGGCGGCGACCGCTTCCTGCGGACGGTCGGCATCGGCCAGCAGGTTGCCGAGGTTAAAGTGCAGCTCGGGAATGCCCGGTTTCAGTGCCAGCGCCCGCCGCAGGCTGTGCCCGGCAGCCTCGAGCTGTCCCAGTTCCTGTTCGCAGGCGCCCAGGCTGGCGTGGGCCTGGGCATCGTTGGGGTTCAGGGCCAGCGCCTGGTGGTAGCTGGCGGCGGCTTCCGGAAAGCGCCCCAGCGCGCGCAGGGCGTTGCCGCGGCCGCGCAGCGCCTGGGCAAACGCGGGCCGCCGCGCTACTGCCTGGTCGTACTGCGCCAGCGCCTCGGCGGGCAGGTTCAGTGCCAGCAAGACATTACCCAGGTTGTTCTGCGCTTCGGGAAAGGCGGGCTTGAGCTGCAAAGCCCGCTGCAGGCTATCGACCGCTTCCTCGTGGCGGCCCAGGCGCGACAGGGCTACGCCCAGGTTGCCGTGGGCATCGGCGAAATCGGGCCGCAGCGTAAGTGCGTGGCGGTAGCTGGCGACGGCCTCGACCAGGCGCCCGCTATCGCTCAGCAGTGCGCCCAGGTTGCTGGGCAGCTCGGCGTCGCCCGGCAGCAGCGCGATCGCCCTTTGCAGGGCCGGCACCGCATCTTCGCCCCCCATCTGCTGCGCCACCGACAAGGCTTTCCAGAGGTTGCCGTCGTCCGGAAAGCGCGCCAACAGGGCCCGGGCAAGCTCGGCCATTTCGGAAAACCGGCGCGCGCCGTACAGGGCGAACAGCGGTTGAAGATCCGAGGTGGTGGCGCTGCGCTGAGGGCTGGTCATGAAAGGGCGGGAGGGATTGCGGTCGAGGTTGCCATTGTACGGGTTCGACGCTGTGGCAGGGCGCCCCGCGCTGCCCGTTCAACGGGAGCCGCGGTTGCAAAGACCGCAGCTTTCCCTCACACTGACAGGCCGCTTGCGAGACTGACATCCCTGCCATGCAGGATTCATTTCGTTCGAGCGATAGTAGAAATTAATCGTTCTCATCTGATCAATTAATTTTACAAGCATGAGCAAGGGCTTTACACTTGCCTTTATCAACTTTTGATACACAACACAACAGGAGCTTCCATGTCCCTTATCAATACCGAGATCAAGCCGTTCAAAGCTACCGCTTACCACGCTGGCAAATTCATCGACCTGACGGAAGAGCAGTTCAAAGGCACCTGGTCCATCCTGATGTTCTACCCGGCCGACTTCACTTTCGTCTGCCCGACCGAACTGGAAGACCTGGCCGAGTTCCAGCCTGAGTTCGAAAAGATGGGCGTCAAGGTCTACGGCGTGTCGACCGACAGCCACTTTGCCCACAAGGCATGGCACGACACCTCGGACGCGATCAAGAAGGTCAACTACCCGCTGATCGGCGACCCGACCGGCCTGCTGTCGCGTAACTTCCAGGTCATGATCGAAGAAGAAGGCATGGCCCTGCGCGGCACCTTCGTCATCAATCCGGAAGGCCAGATCAAGCTGATGGAAGTGCACGACAACGGCATCGGCCGCGATGCATCGGAACTAATGCGCAAAGTGAAAGCCGCCCAGTACGTCGCCGCCCACCCAGGCGAAGTCTGCCCGGCCAAGTGGACCGAAGGCGCTGAAACCCTGACCCCTTCGCTGGACCTGGTCGGCAAGATCTAATGGGGGAACCTCGATAAACCTACTGCGCGTCGGATTTTCGGCCTGCGATGCTCGCTGTACCTTCGTACAGCTGCGCGTCTCGGCCAAAACTCCTTCCGCTCGCTACGGTTTCTCGAGGTCCCGTTGAGCTAGCAATACTCTGCTGTACTGACACTCACGGCCTGTGCCGTGAGTGTCCCAAGACCGAATTCAAGGAAAACATCATGCTGGAAGCAACCCTCAAGAAGCAGTTACAGGCCTATTTGGAAAAAGTGGTGCAGCCGATTGAGATCGTTGCATCGCTCGATGGCTCGCCGAAAGCGCGGGAAATGGAAGAGCTGCTGAAGGAAATCACCTCGCTCTCGACCAAGATTACGTATCGCGAAAGCGACGACGATGGTGTTCGCAAGCCATCTTTCGCCATTAACCGCGTCGGCACCGAGGTCGGTGTGCGCTTCGCCGGCATTCCGCTTGGCCACGAATTTACTTCGCTGGTGCTGGCGCTGCTGCAAGTCGGCGGCCACCCGATCAAGTTCGACGAAGCGGTAATCGAACAGATCAAGAACCTCGACGGCGACTATGTGTTCGAGGCCTTCATTTCGCTGTCCTGCCATAACTGCCCGGAAGTGGTGCAGGCGCTGAACTCGATGTCGATCATCAACCCGCGCATTCGGGTCACCGCCATCGACGGCGGCCTGTTCAAGGATGAAGTCGAGTCGCGCCAGATCCTGGCCGTGCCGATGATGTTCCTGAACGGCGAGCACTTCGGCCAGGGCCGCATGAGTGCCGAGGAAATCCTCGCCAAGCTCGACACCGGCGCCGGCAAGCGCAAGGCTGCCGAACTGTCCAAGAAAGAAGCCTTTGATGTGCTGATCGTCGGCGGCGGACCAGCCGGCGCGGCCGCGGCGATCTATGCCGCACGCAAGGGCATCCGCACCGGCGTGGTGGCGGACCGTTTCGGCGGCCAGGTGCTCGACACGCTGTCGATCGAGAACTTTGTCTCGGTCAAGGAGACCGAAGGCCCGCGCTTTGCCGTGTCGCTCGAAGAGCACGTCAAGCAGTACGAAGTCGACATCATGAATTTGCAGCGCGCCGCCAAGCTCGATAAAGTCGGCAAGCTGTTCGAGGTGACGACCGAAGACGGCGCCGTGCTGAAATCGAAGTCGGTGATCCTGTCGACCGGCGCCCGCTGGCGCGAAATCAACGTGCCTGGCGAAAAGGAGTACAAGAACCACGGCGTGGCCTACTGCCCGCACTGCGACGGCCCGCTGTTCAAGGGCAAGCGCGTTTCGGTGATCGGCGGCGGTAACTCGGGCGTGGAAGCGGCAATCGACCTCGCCGGCATCGTCGAGCACGTGACCCTGATCGAATTCGGCGCCGAACTGCGTGCCGATGCGGTCCTGCAACGCAAGCTCTACAGCCTGAAGAACGTGGACGTGATCAAGAGCGCCCAGACCACGGAAATCCATGGCGACGGCAAGAAAGTGACGGGTCTGTCGTACAAGGACCGCAATAGCGGCGAAGTCAAGCTCGTCGAGCTGGCCGGTGTGTTCGTGCAGATCGGCCTGATTCCGAATGCCGAATGGCTCAAGGGTACGCTGGAACTGTCGCCCTACGGCGAGATCGAAGTCGATGCGCGTGGCGAAACCTCGATCCCTGGCGTGTTTGCCGCAGGTGACGTGACGACCGTGCCGTTCAAGCAGATCGTGATCGCGGTGGGCGAGGGCGCCAAGGCTTCGCTGGCAGCCTTCGACTACATGATGCGCCTGCCGACCGAAGAGACCGACGCGGTGGATATGGAAGCGCAAGCCGCATAATCAGCGCCCCCAGGGATGGAAAAAGCGCCGTGCCACGTGAGTGGTACGGCGCTTTTTTGTAATCGTGCGCGGCTTTGGGCGGCGGCTGAGTAAAATACGGACAACGAGACCGCCAAGTGCGGGGATCCAGCGCTGAATCGTCAGACTGGCCGGTGTTAGTGGAACATCAGCACGGCGGCGCCAGACAGCGTGTTCGTCTCGTAGACCAGCCAGGTCGCGGCTGCGGCCAGGGCAAGCTGGAGTGCGGTCAGGGCGGTTGGGATCGAGCGCATGGTAAGTTCTCCGGTCTTCATCTCAGTATTCTCTCAGTTCGTACGCTTGTTTGCGTACGGTATGGTGCCATTTTAGGCTCCGTCCACATTGCGCAACATCGGCGGGGACTCCGCGGTTCTGTAGGAAAAGCGCTCGCACCCCTGTCTCAACAACAGGAAGAGGCGCTTGGTGACGCTCCTACGCTGCTCAAGGCGTGCGTCCTATAGGCGTGCTCACCTGCGATAAATTATATTTATTGCATGACCAGACACGAACCCCAACTCCTCCATAACGGCCTCCTCGCGGTGCGCCGTAATACCATCCGCAAACTGTTGCGCTCCGTGTTCGGCATCGAACGCCTGCGCGACGGGCAGCAACGCGTGATCGACAGCATCCTCGACGGCAAGGACACGCTGGCCATCATGCCCACCGGCGGCGGCAAGTCCCTGTGTTACCAGATTCCGGCGCGCATTCTGAAGGGCACGACGGTCGTCGTCTCGCCCCTGATCTCGCTGATGAAAGACCAGCTTGGCAAGCTCGAAGAGCTGGGCATCCGTGCCTGCCAGGTCAACAGCAGCTTAAATGCCGAAGAAGAACGGTCGGCGCTCGACGCCCTGGCCGCCGGCGAATGCGAAATCGTGTTCTGCACGCCCGAGCGCCTGGCCTCGCCGGACTTCCTGGCCGTGCTCAAGCAAATCAATATCGTGATGGTCGCCGTCGACGAGGCGCACTGCATTTCCCAGTGGGGGCACGATTTCCGCCCGGCCTATATCGAAATGGCCGCCGCAATCGCCGCGCTGGGACAACCGCCGGTGCTGGCCCTGACCGCCACCGCCACCGAGGAAGTGATGGAAGACATCGGCCGCCAGCTCAACCGGCCGCGCATGAAGGTCATCAATACCGGCATCTACCGGCCCAACCTGCACTACCAGGTGGTGCAGGTCACGAACATGGACCAGAAGTTCGCCGAGGCGCGGCGTCTGGTGGCCGAGTCCGAAGGCGTCTGCATCGTGTATGCGGCCACCGTCAAGGCCGCCGAGGAAATGCACCGCATCCTGGAGGAAGCCGGCGAATCGGTCACCATCTATCACGGCAAGCTGCCGGCCGGCGAGCGCCGCGCCAACCAGGACTTGTTCATGAACGACGAGCGCCGCATCATGGTGGCGACAAACGCGTTCGGGATGGGCATCGACAAGAGCGACACCCGCTTCGTGGTGCACCTGCAAATTCCGGCCAACCTCGAATCGTATTACCAGGAGTCGGGCCGTGCCGGACGCGACGGCAAGGACGCCAACTGCACGCTGATCTTCCTCCAGGACGACAAGCGCCTGCAGCAGTTCTTCCTCGTCAAGCACTACCCCGACGCCGCCGAAATCCGCTCGGTCTACGACGCCGCCTGCGACCTGGCTGCCAAGGGCGCCGTGACCACCGAGCTGCTCGAAGAACAGCTGGTCGACCTGAACGAGGCCAAGATCAAGGTGTGCCTGAAGCTGCTGAAAGACGGCAAGCTGGTGCGGCAAAACCGCAAGCTCGAATTCGTCGTCACGGCCATGGAGCCGAATCCTTCCCATTTCGCGTCGCTCGCCGAAGTCTATGTGCAGAAGCAGGACCACGACCGCGAGTCGCTGGAAAAAATGGTGGGCTATGCGGTGAGCGGTTACTGCCGCTGGAAGCTGATGCTCGATTACTTCAAGGACGAGGTCGAAGGCTTCGAGAAGTGCTGCAAGTGCGACAACTGCAAGAATCCGCCGTCGATGAACCTGGACGCCATCGAGATCCGCGACGACGAATTCGACCATGCGCCTGAGCCGGAGCCGAGCGGGCCGCATTTCGAGGCGGGCATGCAGGTGAAGGTGCCGAAGTACGGCGCGGGCGTGGTCAGCGCGGTTGCCGGCGACCAGATCGGCATCGACTTCCCGGACGGCGAGCACCGCAGCTTTATGGCAGACTTCGTAGAGCCGGCCTGACGCCGGGAAAGGTGCACATGGGGGATATGGTTGTCGTACGCAAGGAGGGGCTGTTCTGCGTCCCTGGCGGTTTTTATATCGATCCATGGCGGCCCGTCGACCGTGCCGTCATCACCCATGCCCACGGCGACCATGCGCGCTACGGCCATGGCCGGTATCTGACGGCCGCCAGCGGCGTGAACATCCTGCGCTCGCGCCTCGGCGACATTTCCGTCGACGGCCTGGAGTATGGCGAAACGACGGTGCACAACGGCGTCACCGTCTCGCTGCACCCGGCCGGGCACGTGCTCGGTTCCGCCCAGGTGCGCATGGAATACCAGGGCGAGGTCTGGGTTGCCTCGGGCGACTACAAGATCGAGCCCGACAAGACCTGCGCGCCTTTCGAACCGGTGCGCTGCCATACCTTCATCACCGAATCCACGTTCGGCTTGCCGATCTACCGCTGGGAACCCGAACAGTCGATTTTCGGCGACATGAACCGCTGGTGGCGGAAGAATGCGGCCGAAGGGCGCTGCAGCGTCATCTTCGGCTACTCGTTCGGAAAAGCGCAGCGCATCCTGTCGGGCCTCGATCGCTCGATCGGGCCGATCGTCTGCCATGGCGCCGTCGAGCCGCTCAACCGCGTCTACAGGGAAGGCGGCGTCGACCTGCCGCCAACCTTGCTTGTGAGCGACCTCGACAAGGCAGCATTGAAGGGCGCGATGGTAGTGGCGCCGCCGAATGCTTCCGGCTCGGCCTGGATGAAGCGCTTCGGCGACTACAGCGACGCCTTTGCCAGCGGCTGGATGCAGCTGCGCGGCGCGCGCCGCCGGCGCGGCGTCGACCGCGGCTTCGTGCTGTCCGACCATGCCGACTGGCCGGGGCTGATGAGCGCAATCGCCGCAACCGGGGCCGAGCGCATCATCGTCACGCATGGCTCGATTCCGGTGATGGTGAAGTGGCTCTGCCAGCAGGGCCTGGACGCGGCCGGCTTCGATACCGAATACGGCGATGACGATGACGACGTCGGCATCCCGGCCCAGCCGGCAGAGGTGAAGGATGCGTGAATTTGCCCGCCTGTTCGCCGAACTCGACGAAACCACCGCCACCAACCGCAAGCTCGAGGCCCTGCAAACCTATTTTTCCACCGCTTCGCCCGAAAACGCGGCCTGGGCCGTGTATTTCCTGGCCGGCGGCAAGCCGCGCCAGGCGGTGCCGAGCAAACTGCTGCGCCAGTTCGCGATCGAATACGCGGTGCTCGACGAGTGGCTGTTCGACGAGTCCTACCACGCGGTCGGCGACATGGCCGAAACCATCGCCCACATCCTTCCGCCGCCCGAGCAGCGCAGCGATGTCGGCCTGGCCGACTGGATGACCGAGCGGATCGGCCCCCTGCGCGGCGCGGACCCCGCCGTGATTCGCGAAGCCCTGTTCAGCTACTGGAACGAACTGAACACGCCCGAGCGCTTCCTGTTCTGCAAACTGATCGGCGGCGGGTTCCGGGTCGGCGTCTCGCGCCTGCTGGTCACGCGTGCGCTGGCCCACATCGCCGCCGTCGACAGCAAACTCATCGCCCAGCGCCTGATGGGCTGGACCGACGGCAGCGTGCGCCCGACCGCCGCCGGCTTCCTGCAACTGATCGCGGCGCAATCGGACGAAGAACACAAGCTGCGCGGCGGCCAGCCCTATCCCTTCTTCCTCGCGCACCAGCTCCAGGGCGACCCGGCCGCGCTCGGCGCGCTGAGCGAGTGGCAGATCGAGTGGAAATACGACGGCATCCGCGCCCAGCTGGTACGGCGCGGCGCCCAGAACTACCTGTGGTCGCGCGGCGAGGACCTGATTACCGAGCGCTTCCCGGAACTGTCCGCGATTCGCCTGCCGGAAGGGACCGTGGTCGATGGCGAAGTGCTGGTCTGGGACCACACGATCGATGCGCCCGCACCCTTCGCCGAGCTGCAGCGCCGCATCGGCCGCAAGACGCTGTCCGCCAAGCTGCTAGCCGAACTGCCGGCGGTGCTGGTCTGCTACGACCTGCTGGAACTGGACGGCGTCGACCTGCGCGCGCTGCCCCAGCACGAACGGCGCGCGCTGCTGGAAACGCAGGTAGGGGAGGCGAACCAGCCGCAGCTGAAAATCTCGCCGCTGATCCATGCCGACAGCTGGGAAGCGCTTGCCGAATTGCGGGTCGAATCGCGCGGGCGCGGCGTCGAAGGCATGATGGTCAAGGCCAGGAGCGCCCAGTACGGCGTCGGGCGGACGAAAGACGTCGGCACCTGGTGGAAGTGGAAGGTCGATCCGTATTCGATCGACGCCGTGCTGATCTACGCACAAGCCGGCCACGGGCGCCGCGCTTCGCTCTACACCGACTATACCTTTGCGGTCTGGGACGACGACGAGGGCCATGGCGAGCGCAAGCTGGTGCCCTTCGCGAAAGCCTATTCCGGCCTGACCGACGCTGAAATCGCCCAGGTGGACAGTGCGATCCGCAAGACGACCATCGAAAAATTCGGTCCGGTGCGCTCGGTAAAACCCACCATGGTGTTCGAGATCGGCTTCGAGGGCATTGCACTGTCTTCGCGCCACAAGGCCGGCATCGCGGTGCGCTTTCCGCGCATCCTGCGCCGGCGCGACGACAAGACGGTCGAGGACGCCGATACGCTCGATACCTTGAAGGGCCTGCTGGCCGCCGCCGCTTTATGAGTGTGCGCAAGAGTGCAGCCGTCACGCCGACCCTGAATGGCCCCAAACCGGCGCAAGTAAAAGACTGGTTCGCCGCGCGCGGCTGGAAGGTGTTTCCCTTCCAGCGCGAAGTGTGGAAGGCGGCGCTCGCCGGCCAGTCCGGCCTGCTGCATGCGAATACCGGCGCGGGTAAAACCTTCGCCGTCTGGTTCGCCGCCCTGCAACGCGGCGCGCTCACCAAGGGCCGGCTCTCCGGGATGCGCGTGCTGTGGATTACGCCGATGCGGGCGCTGGCCGCCGACACCCAGCGCGCACTCGAGGAATCGGCGGCCGAGCTGGCGCCGGGCTGGACGGTCGGCGCGCGTACCGGCGACACCGGCTCGGCCGAACGCGCGCGCCAGACGCGCAGCTGGCCGACGACGCTGGTCACTACGCCCGAGAGCCTGTCGCTCCTGATCAGCCACGCGGCCGCCCAGGAACAGTTCAAGCACCTCGACATGATCGTCATCGACGAGTGGCACGAGCTGATGGGCAGCAAGCGCGGGGTGCAGGTGCAGCTGGCGCTGGCCCGCTTGCGCACCTGGCGTCCGGGCCTCGTGGTCTGGGGCGTGTCGGCGACGATGGGCGACCTCGATCTGGCGCGCCAGGTGCTGCTGGGCGCGGACCCTGACAATCCCGGCGTCATCGTCGAGGGCAATACCAACAAGGAGATCCGCGTCGATTCGCTGATCCCGAAGGACGTGTCGCGCTTTCCCTGGGGCGGCCACCTCGGCATCCAGATGCTGCAACCGGTGATCGACGAGATCGAGCATTACGACGCGACGCTGGTGTTTACGAATACCCGCTCGCAGTCGGAAATCTGGTACCAGAACATTCTGGAAGCGCGGCCCGACTGGGCCGGCGTCATCGCGCTGCATCACGGTTCGCTCGCGCGCGAGGTGCGCGACTGGGTCGAGATGGGGCTGAAAAAGGGCGAGCTGAAAGCGGTGATCTGCACCGCCAGCCTCGACCTTGGCGTGGATTTTCTGCCGGTCGAGCGGGTGCTGCAAATCGGCAGCGCGAAAGGCATCGCCCGCCTGTTGCAGCGCGCCGGGCGCAGCGGCCATGCGCCGGGGCGGGTGTCGCGCGTGACGCTGGTGCCCACCAACAGCCTCGAGATCCTGGAGGCGGCCGGCGCCAAGGTGGCGGTCGCCCAGCGCAGGATCGAAGGGCGCTATGTGCCGAACAAACCCTTCGACGTGCTGGTGCAGCACCTGGTGACGGTCGCGCTGGGCGGGGGCTTTCGCTCGGAAGCGCTGTATGAAGAGGTGCGCACTGCCTGGTCCTACCGCAAGCTGACCGAGGAAGAATGGCAGTGGGCGCTCGACTTCGTGGCGCGCGGCGGCCAGAGCCTGACCGTGTATCCGGAATACCGGCGCGTGCTGCCGGACGAGGAGGGCGTGTACCGGGTGCCCGATACCGCCATCGGACGGCGCCACCGGATGGGCATCGGCACCATCGTGTCCGACGCCACCATCCAGATCAAGTACATGAGCGGCGGTCGCATCGGCAGCATGGAGGAATCCTTTATTTCGCGGCTGAAGCAGGGCGACCATTTCCTGTTCGGCGGGCGCATCCTCGAATTCATCCGGGTGCACGAGATGACCGCCTTCGTCAAACGCGCCACCGGGTCGCGCGGCGCGATCGCGCGCTGGCAGGGCGCCAAGATGCCGATGTCGTCGGAACTGGCGCACGCCGCGCTCGAGCAGTTGCGCCAGGCCGCCGAAGGCCGCTTCGAGGGGCCGGAAATGCAGGCGATCCGGCCGCTGCTGGAGATCCAGCAGAAATGGTCGGCGCTGCCGACGCTCGACACCCTGGTGCTCGAAACGATGAAGAGCCGCGAAGGCTATCACCTGTTCGTGTATCCGTTCGCCGGCCGCTCGGTCCACATGGGCCTTGCCTCGCTGTTCGCCTACCGCATCGGGCGCCTGCAGCCGATCACCTTTTCGATTGCGATCAACGATTACGGTTTCGAACTGATGGCGGCCGAGCCGGTCGACTGGAAGGCGGCGTTTTCAGGAACGACGGGCGCCGACGTGCCGCTGTTCGATACCGAACGCCTGCTGGAAGACGTGCTCGAGAGCCTGAATGCGACCCAACTCTCCCAGCAGCGCTTTCGCGAGGTGGCGCGCATCGCCGGGCTGGTGTTCCAGGGCTATCCGGGCCAGCCGAAATCGAACCGCCAGGTGCAGGCCTCGTCCTCGCTGTTCTTTGAGGTGTTCCGCAAGCACGACGCCGGCAACCTGTTGTTGACCCAAGCCCAGCGCGAAGTACTGGAGCAGGAGCTCGAGCTGACCCGCCTGCGCGACACGCTGCTTGAACTGCATGCGCGTAAAATCGCCTACCGCGAGGTCAAGCGCGCCACGCCCTTCGGCTTTGCGCTGATGGTCGAGCGCTTCCGCGAAAAAGTAAGTACCGAAAAACTGAACGACCGCGTCGCGCGCATGCTGCGCGAACTGGAGAAGGCTGCTGCCGTATGACCGATTTGGCTGTCAATGTGCCTGCGCACGCAGCAGTGCGTGTGGCGGGTGAACTGCTGTTCCTGCTACCCGAAAAGGCGGTGTTCTGGCCGGCCCGGGGCATGCTGATCATCGCCGACATCCACTTCGGCAAAGCGGCCTCCTTCCGTGCCCTGGGCATACCTGTGCCGCGCGGCACCACCACCGAAAACCTGGCGGGACTCGACGCCCTCATAGAACAACACGGTGCGCGCCACGTCATGTTCCTGGGCGACTTCCTGCATGCACGGGCTGCGCACGCCTCCAGCACCCAGCTCGCCATGCAAACCTGGCGCAATACGCGGCCCGAGCTGCAGCTGACCCTGGTGCGCGGCAACCACGACAAGCACGCCGGCGACCCGGCAGCCGCGCTCGGCATCGAACTGGTCGACGAGCCGCATGCCGTGGGTCCCTTCGCGTTTTGCCACCATCCCGACATCGACGCCGACGGCTTCGCGCTTGCCGGCCACGTGCATCCGGCCTGGGTGCTGGCGACGCGCTTCGATTCGCTGCGCCTGCCGTGCTTCGTGGTGGGCAGCCGGCGCATGATCCTGCCGTCCTTCGGTTCGTTCACGGGCGGCCATACGGTCAAGCGCGAAGACGGCGACGCCATCTTCGTCACCTCGGGCGAGGCCGTGCACAGCGTTCGCTAGCGTACTGATGTCGTGTCGGCATCAGCGTACCTTGTCAATACGCCTGAACAATTGTTCAGCTAACGAATTGAGGAGAACGACCATGAAACTACGCCACACCCTGTGCGCCACCCTGAGCGCGCTGCTGCCACTGTGCACCCTGACACTGGCCCCGACGCTCGCCCACGCCCAGCAATATGAGCGGGGCAACGGGCAGGCACCCGCCATCCGCGGTTTCAACGTCAATGAGGTGCGGCGCCTGGCGCCGGGTGTCGAGCTCAATTTCGACCTGTACGGCACCCCCGGCGGCAACGCGACGCTGCGCATCGACGGCGCCACCCGCAATGTCTACATGACCGAAACCGAACCGGGCCAGTATGTCGGCACCTACACGATCGGCAACCATGACCGCATCACCAACACCAGCGCCGTGACCGCCAACCTGCGCGTCGGTAACCGCGTCGCGACCGGCGTGTTGAGCGAGTCGGTGGTGCGTGATGGCGCCCCCCGTCCGAACCGCCGCGGCGACCTGGCGGCCATGCCGCGCATCGAGCGCTTCGAAGTGCGCGCCAGCGACGACCTCGCTCCCGGCAACGACATCGGCTTTACCGTCTTCGGTACGCCCGGCGCCCGCGTCGAGCTGAGCATCGCCGGCGCACCCGGCGTCTTCTTCCTGCCAGAAGTGCGGCGCGGCGAATACGCGGCCGATTACACGATCCGCCGCAGCGACCGCCTCAACCCGGATGCCCGCGTGACGGCAACGATCCGCGCGAACGGCCGGTTCACGACGCAAGTGCTGGGCCGGCCGCTGATGGCCGCCACGGCGGCGCGCGCGGTTGCCACCTCGGCGCCGCGTACCGCGCGTTACTGCACCAACTGCGCCACCGTGGAAGCGGTGAACGTGGTGGAAGTGAGCGGCGAGGGCAATTATCTCGGCACTGTGGGCGGCGCAGTGGTCGGCGGCCTGCTCGGCAACCAGGTCGGCAGCGGCAGCGGCCGCAAGGCGGCGACGGTGGCGGGCGCGGTGGGCGGCGGCCTGATCGGCCGCAATATCGAGCAAAACCAGCGCCGCACCCAGCGCTATGAAGTGATCGTGCGTTACGCCGGAACCGGCGCAACGCAGACGCTGCAGTATGAGAACGACCCGGGCTTCCGCGCAGGCGACACCGTGCGGGTGAACAACGGCATGCTGTCGCGGGATCAATAAGGGCGGAATGACGTAGGGTGGGCCTCGGCGGCCCCGCGGTCCTCCCGCTCACGCGTTCAACCAGTATGTGCAAGCCATGTCATTGTCTAGCACACGATAGTTGAACGCGTGAGCGGCGAAGCCGCCCACCCTTGTATCTTGATCGTATTGATGGTTAGCTACTATCAATAGAGGTGAAGGTCATCTTGGGTCCACCCTTAAGGCTCGACCTTGCAATGTAGATCAAGCCCTTCACCTCGTTC